>CAMOEI010000005.1 GCA_946612115.1 uncultured Caryophanales bacterium
CCCAGACTATCTGGGGGTTTTAACTCGCTCAGCCTTTGCAGACTGGCTCAGACAAAAAAACGAGATTTTAACGTATAATCTCGTAATTTGTTGAATGGTTGCGGAGGAGGGATTTGAACGCCTCGACTTCCAGGTTATGGGCCTGACGAGCTACCACTGCTCTACTCCGCGATATCGCCTGGTAGCTCGTCTAGGCTATCAGGATTGACGCATTATTACTTACGATTTTTGCGTCTTGCGTTTTCAGACTTGAGTTTTCTTTTTAAACCTGGTTTAAGGTAGAATTCTCTTTTCTTCGCTTCTTGGATGGTACCAGCTTTGTTGACTTGTCTTTTAAATCTGCGAAGTGCATCATCTAATGATTCATTTTCACGAACTACGACTTTTGGCATTGCTTTCACCTCCTTAGCGATAACGCTTTAACAATAATACCCAACTTTAATAAATTAAGTCAACTATTTTATAAAGAAAAAGCGCTTATGCGCCTTTCCTAGATATTACTTTAAGTAAAACTTAGATAATTTTAGTTCCGTTAGAGGTACCAATACGGTTTGCGCCTGCTTCCACCATGGCGAGGAGATCTTCATGAGTTCTCACTCCTCCACTAGCTTTGACTCCCATTTCAGGTCCAACAGTCTCTCTCATGAGCTTGACATCATGGACGGTTGCTCCACCAGTAGAGAATCCAGTAGAAGTTTTAACAAAGTCCGCACCTGCTTCTTTAGCTAAGTGACACGCTCTAACTTTTTCTTCATCAGTTAGCAAACAGGTTTCAATAATAACTTTGAGGACTAATTTACCTGCAACAGCTTTAAGAAGTTTAATTTCTTCTTTAACATATTCATCTTCGTGAGCTTTAAGCATTCCAACGTTAATGACCATGTCAATTTCGCTTGCTCCTTGTTGGATACATAAGGCTGCTTCATCAACCTTTGTTCTAGTTAAGTTCATTCCCAAAGGAAATCCAATAACTGTACAAACTTTAACATCGCTTCCTTTTAATACAGAAGCCGCTAAAGGAACATAAGCAGGATTGACACAAACAGACATAAAGTCAAATTTTTTAGCTTCTTCACAAAGTTTAACGATTTGCTCTGGAGTTGCGTCTTGCTTTAATAAAGTGTGATCGATGAGTTTATTGTATGACATATAATTTTCTCCTATTTCTTATTATAACAAAAAAATAAGGCCTAAACCTTATTTCTCTTCACTTGTTTCAGAAGATGCTTTTGCAGGTGCCTTTTTCGCAGGCGCTTTCTTAGCAGGAGCTTTTGCAGGTTTCTTTTCTTCTTTGACGAGTTTTCCTTCAACGTATTGTGCTTTACCAGCGTAATATCCACATTTTGGACAGACGTGGTGAGATTTGATCATTTCTCCACAGTTTGGGCAGGTAATTAAACCTGAGACCTCGAGTTTGAAATGAGTTCTTCTCATTCTTTTACGTGTTTTACTAATTCTTCTTTGTGGGACTGCCATATAGGTATTACCTCCTAAATTCCGGTGATTATTATAATAGATATACTATTAAATTAGCAATATTTTTTGGACATGTTCTCAAAAATCCTATTTTTTCTTGATTACATCAGGATTTTTTATACTTAGTTTTAACGATTTCACCAACAAAATGATGATCTTTTGGGATTCTTACTTCCAAATAATTTGAAGTATGGCCAATAAATACATCGTTTTTCTCATCAAATTGCTCTATTAAGACTTCTACTTCTTTCCCAATATTCTTATTTTCATATTCATTCCAGAGCTCATTAGATAAAGATATTAAATCTAAATCTCTCATTTTCTTCACTCTTGGATCGATATGATTAGGCATCCTGCTCGCTTTTGTTCCTTCTCTAGAACTAAATGGGAAGACATGAAGCATATTAAATCCACATTCTTTAATAAATTCTTTGCTTTCTAGATGTTCTTCATCTGTCTCTCCTGGGAACCCAACGATTACATCAGTGGTAAAAGCAACATCAGGACAAGCCTTCTTAATTTTATTAAGCTTTTCTAAGAATTCCGCTTTAGTGTATTTCCTGTTCATCTCTTTTAAGATATGTTCACTTCCAGATTGCAATGGGATATGGAAATGGGACGCTAAGTTTGTCCTAGTGTTAATTAGTTCGATAAGCTTATCATCAATCTCACTACATTCAATCGATGAGATTCTTAATCTAAAAAGATTATCAATATTTAAAAGATCTTCCACTAAGTTTGAGAATGAATCATTTTCTAAATCTTTACCATATCCACCGATATGAATTCCGGTTAAAACAATTTCTTTATATCCTTGTTTAACTAAATATTTTGCTTCTTCAATGATTTGATCATGTGGTCTACTTCTAGATTTACCTCTTCTAAAAGGGATTAGACAATAACTACAGAAATTATCACAGCCATCTTGAATTTTTAAATATGCACGAACATTTTCACAGTGATTTGTAATGCCAAGCTCTTCATATTTAAATAGTCTTGTATTGTCTTCTGTTAAATCAATTCTTTTTCCGGTTCGAAGATATTCATCAATAAGATCCGGTATCTTTTCTCTATTAGACGTTCCAACGATAATGTGTGGGTTAATCTCGTTTTTGATAAACTGATGTTGTCCTTGAGAATAACACCCCATAACTACAACAATTGCATTAGGGTAATTCTTTAATAATTTACGGATATGTTGCCTTGATTTTTGATCCGCAGTAGCGGTCACCGAGCATGTATTAATAAAAGCAACGCCAGGATTATTGTCATCTTTTTTATAGCCTTTTTCTTCTAATCGAGAAATTAAAGCGCTAGATTCATAGGCATTAACTTTACAGCCTAAAGAAATGTATGTATATGTCTTATTCATTTTCAATTTTATTAGCGATAACACTTAAAGCGTATACCGCTGCAGTTTCGCATCTTAAGATTCTTCTTCCAAGAGAAACAGGAACAAATTTTCTAGCAACTAATAAGTCTGCTTCTTCTTTCGAAAAACCGCCTTCTGGTCCAATAATTACCGCAATTTTGCGATATTTTTTATCTAATTCAATATTTAGACTACTCGTGGAACCAGCTTCTAATTCGTAAGCAAATAGATTAATATCCGCTAATAAGTCATCTTCAATTTCTTTAATAGACTTTCGATAAATAACTTCTGGTAGATATTCGCGGTGACACTGTTCGCTAGCTTCTTTAATAATTGAATTGAAGCGGTCCAATTTTCTATTAAAGTCACTATCGGTGTATTTCACAACCGAACGTTGTCCTTGGAATAAAACAATTCTTTTAACTCCTAGTTCAGTAGCTTTTTGAAGAACAAATTCAATCTTGTCATTTTTAGCAAGCCCAAATAGTAAAGTGACTTCCTTATCTAATTCGCTATGTTTAAGAATTTCTTCTTGAACTTCAATTATTAGTGGGTTAACACCGCTGATGATACATAAATACACTTTATGATGTTGATCTACTACTTCGATATGGTCATTTATAGACGCCCTCATCACTTTCGTTAAATGAAAATAATCACCTTGAGATAGGGTGACTATGTTGCTATTTATCTCTGCAAAATATCTTTGCATATTAGATGAGGAAATCTCCTCTTCCGTCTTTTAAGTTTTGTTTTTTATAGAAAAATAGTCCAACCAAAGAATTTATTAATGTATCAATGATTAGGGCAATGATGATTGCTAAAACAACATGGATATTGCAAGGAACAGCGAACACTACAGATAATCCTGCAATTAAACTTACACTAATTAAAGCGTAAATAATTCCCGCCACTTTTTGATATAGATAGAAAAATGGGAATCCGGTAAACCCTAAAGTAATGAAGTATAGAAGCAATTTACTTCTTTTTCTTGGATGATAATCAAGCTTAACGGAATCTACATCAATATTTGTGGTAATTTCCACTGTTTCATTTGTGACACCCTCAAAAGGATTTAATTGTCCACAAATTGGGCAACGATCTTTATTAAATCTATCGATTCTGGAGTGGCAGTTGTTACAAATAGGCATATATATCTTCCTAGATATAAATTTTACATAACCAAGAAATAAATATAAATAGAATTTGTATTTTTTACTCTTTAAAACGATAAAATCTATAAATAATCTAGACTTATTTTATAAGTCAGTTTTCTTTATCAAAAAAAGTTTGGGAAATTTTTTAAAAATTCCAAAAAATCGCCCTATTAATAAATGAGGACACTCAGTTAAAAGTGTCCAACTTTCGATCTCTAGCGTGGTCTCCTAGTGAGAGCTCGCTATTCGTTCTTTCTATGGTTTCTGGTCTAGCGATAATCCTAACGGAGTAACGCTGGAGCGAGATAAATAGAAGGGAGGGGTCAGTTTATGAACAATGAATTGATACTTTTATTGTTGTTGCTGCTTGCAGTTTTAACAAAAATAAAAGGCCCTAAGGATTAGGGTCCCACAACTATTTATAGTAAACCATGGCTCTAGACATTTGTCAATGAGTGTCCTCGATATAACTCGTTAAATTAGTTTTTTTATATTTTTAGAAACTGAAGGGAGCTCTTGTTTCAAGTCCTTAGCCACGACCACGAAAAAAACCTCCTAAGAGGTTTGTTATCTTGAGTGGTCGGGGCGACAGGATTTGAACCTGCGACCTTCAGTTCCCAAAACTGACGCGATACCAAGCTACGCTACGCCCCGGTGTTATTAGATTGGAGAGTATCAGTTTTGGGAACTCATCCAACCCGATATGTAATTTTATTGGCGCGCTAGAGAGGATTCGAACCCCTGACCCCAACATTCGTAGTGTTGTACTCTATCCAACTGAGCTACTAGCGCACTTTTTGCAGCAACAATTGAATAAACTTAATGGAGGTTCCAGAGGGACTTGAACCCCCGATGATTGAGTTGCAGTCAATTGCCTTACCAACTTGGCTATGGAACCAAATCTTGTTGCGGCGTGATAAATAATAGCATCTCAACCATCGAGTTTCAATATTGAATATTAATTTTTTTGTGAATATTTCTTAAGAGCTTTCTTTTTAAGAACTTTGTTAGTAACAAAATATCCAATGAGTCCAACTATACCGGTAACAAAGACCGCTAAAGTGATAATCGCCCATGTTGGAAGAGGATCGCTTTTGAAGTTTTCCCACATCTTCATGACATAGGTATTGTTTTTGCCATAATCTCTCATGACTCCACATCTATCTAGGGTTTCTTTATTTGGGTATTGACAGAAGAATTGTCTACCAACAGAAATGTTAGGTTCTTCGCTACCCTCTTTAGTGAATGGTAGATAGCAATCGCTATAAAAGATTGCGTCATCATCGGTATATTCATCTAAAGTACCAGTGAAGAAGTATTTTAAATCGACTTCTTCAATTTCACTATCGCTAGAATTAACAATAGTTAAATCTCCATATGTTTTTTGTTCTTCGGTTGGTTCGTCTTCTTCATCTAACTTATAGACAATATTATCCTTGAGATCATCAAATGACTCAGGTTCTTCTTTTTCACCTTCAGGAACAAAATAATAGAGTTTGTCGTCTTGTCTAGAATCTTCACGATTTTCCTTTAAGAAATCAGAATAATCAATCGCTTTAAATTCTTCACTAGCTTCATTATATGAATAGATTTGATATTCTTCTTCATAGATTTCCGCGGTGCGGTAATCATACCAATCTCTAACGAGTTCTAAAATAGAATCTCCAGCGATAAATGATGTATAGCCAGTATATTCCATATTTTGAGCAGCGTTAGCAGGATCGCAAATGAAATCTAAGAATAAATGAGCAAGCTCATATTGAGCGTCACTTCTAGGACAATTTGGCATAATCCATGTATCAAACCATAGGTTTGAGCCTAATTCAGGAACTGAATAATAGATTTCAGAAGTATTAGAACCGACTTGGGTTTCATCTTCAGCTTGGTCCATTGAATAAACCGCATCTCCACTCCAAGCGAGGTTGACTCCGATTTTCTTTGTGACGATATCTTGCTTACCGCTATCGACTTCTAAACCGAAGATATTTTGTTTTAACTCTTCGAGTGACTTTTGAATTTTAGCAACATTATTTTCATCACATCTATTAAAAATCTTTGCAAATTCTTCTTGGTATTTTTCTAATGTGATTTCTCCACTATCGAATTTATCTTTTAATTCTTTGAATTCCTCTTCGAAAGTGTGCATTAATCCAAGGGCGTAAGTATCTCTCATCGAGTTTTTAATACTAATTGTACCTTCATATTTTTTATCCCATAATGCACTGAAAGATTGCATATCTTCGATGAGCTCTTCTTTTTCAACTTTAAAGCCTGGGTAATCAGGGTTAAATAAGATACCTAATGTTCCCCACATATATCCAACAGAGTAGTCTTTTAAATAGACATCTTGATCTTCGTATTTACCTGTTTCAGGATTTTTAATTTTTTTAGTGGCGACAATATTGTCTAAACGATCTTTGATATCTTTAGAGGCATAAGTTGCATAGTTATCAATAGTTAATCCGTTTTGGTAAAAAGGAACCGCATAGTTACCAGAAACAATCTTCTGGGCCATATAGTCTGAAACATTCATCAAATCATAATTTGATTTGCCTGTTTGGAGTTCGCTATATAAAGTCTCATTAGTGTCACTAGTGTCATAAACAACTTGAAGATTCTTATATTGAGGATAGTTTTCCTTAATGTAACTCTTAAATTGTTCCACCATATCAGGCGCGTCATAGCCTGATTCAGGGTCATTTAAATAAATGTAGTCTTCACTATTGATGATTCTTAATACTGGTCCATCATTACTAGTAGCACAACTAGTTAAAGAACTCCCCGCTAATAAGATAAGCGCGGACAAAGGTAAAACTTTCATAATCTTTTTCATTAGAAAGCCCTCCTTTCTACTTTCTTAGCTTGGTAAGTACGATAAATCGTAATTCCGATAACCGCTAAAACAACAAGTAAGAAAATAATTGTAGTTAAAGAACGCATCTCTAAAGGAATTGGTCCTTTTTTAATTTTCGCTTGAACTAAAGTAGATAATGTTTCAATTTTCTTTTCTCCAGAAAGCAAACCATTGCCTCTAGTAAAAGCGGTGACGATGAAATCATCTAAAGATAAAGTGACCGCTAAAAGGAATCCAGAGAAGATTCCAGGCATAATTTCAGGAACGATTACTTTTCCTAAAGCCTTAGTAGGAGAACATCCTAAATCTAAAGCAGCCTCATATAAGCTTGGATCCATTTGTTGTAATTTTGGTTTAACGGAAATATAGACAAAAGGAACGCTTAAACACATATGTCCAATTAATAATGTCCAGAAAGAGAACATATAGGCATTAACTAGATTGCCCAAGAACACAAATAAGACAGTTAAGGAGAACGCAACGACGATTTCAGCATTAACAACAGGGATTTGTGTCGCTAAATCAATCGCGTTTCTCATTCTTCTTTTTGAGTAATACGCTCCAACAGCGCCTAAAGAACCGATGATGGTCGCTAAAGCAGCACTAATTAAAGCGATGAGAATGGTGTTGCCTAAGGCAACCATAATCTCAGTGCTTTGGAATAACCTTGGATATAAATCAAAGGTAAATCCGCTCCATTCTCCAACGTTAGTGGCTTCTGTAAATGAGAAGGCAATCAAAACGAGAACAGGAAGATACATGAGAATAAGAAGGACCCAAATATAACATTGTCCAATAATTTTCTTTACCATGAGCCGCCTCCTTTCTTCTCGTCTTTGGAGAATCTTTGAGAAATGACCATAGTTACAGCGATAAGGATTAACATCACTAACGCCATAAATGAGCCATCATGCCAAGCCTTATTAGTAAACTCTAATTCGATGTAATTACCAAATAAGGTAATTTTACCTTCTGATAAGGTATCAGAGATAACATAAGAGCTCATCGTTGGCATAAAGGTCATTAAGCACGCACTAACGATTCCAGGAACAGCTTGAGGAATAATGTTCTTAAAGAACACTTGCACTCCGTTAGCCCCTAAATCTTTAGCGGCTTCCACTTGAGAACGGTCGAGTTTCATCATTGTGGTGTATAAAGGAAGAATGACGAATGGTAGATAGTTTTGAACCATACCAATAATCGTGGCTAGATATGGGTGAGTTCCACCATTAATCCCCATCCAAGTTAATAAATCTCTAGTCGCACCAGTACGGAGAACAAAGTTAATCCACATCGGGGCGATAAATAATGTTATTAATACTGCGTTTTTATTGACTTTCTTATCCGCCAAGAAATAGGCGAGAGGAAATCCGATTAATAAACAGATTACAGTAGTAATCAAAGCGATGAATAAGCTGACGATAAGAACATTGATCTTACTCCACTCCGTAAAGAAGTTTAAGAAAGCTTGTCCACTGACTTTGATATAAGTAATGTTTGTTGCTTCATCGACATATTCGTAGGTGAAGGCATAATAAACAATGATTAAAATCGGAACGATGATAAACAAAATCAAAAACACGATATAAGGAATACTTAGGTATTTCCTTTGAAGCGCGAAAAATCTCTTGGCTTTAGCGCTAGTTTTCGACTGCATATTTCTTAATGTCACCTTTCAACACTATAGAAATGTCTTTTGGTTTAACAACGACAGAGACTTGGTCTCCTTCGTTCCAGGTATCTTGTGTATCGACGATGAAGTCCTCTTCTTCATCAGTACGTATCATAACTTGATAGTGATCGCCTTTATAAATGGTTGAGATGATAACTCCATTAGCGTTACCACGGTCATAACCATCTAAGATTTCAATCTTATCTAATCCAATTTCAGCGATGACATCCGCATCATCGAGATCATATTTTTGATCTCCGAGCACTAAATAATCACCGTCATCAACTTTAGAACCTTTTAAAAGTTGAGTGACATCAACATCAAATGTTGCATCGGAAATTACGAGGCGATTTTTATTATCTAAGTACGCTTCTGGATAAACGTTCTTAGTTAATTCTTTCTTCATAATTTGAATATTTTCAGGAGCGATTTCGATACTCACTAGGCTATCGAGCTCATAATCTTTTGTCGATTGAGCGACAACTTCACTTTTGCCCACCATTAAGATGTACTCATAGTGAACACCTTTGAAAACTTTGGTGGCGACTTTACCCACTAAATCAGTAGCCTTAGGCTCTTTTTTAATTGGAGTCATTTCAACATCTTCAGGTCTAACGACAACATCAACTTTTTCGTTTAATGGGAAATCATCAACACAGTCAAAGACTTTGTTTAAGAATTTGACCTTGAGTTTTCCGACCATTGTCGCATTGTAGATGTTACTTTCACCAATGAAGTTAGCAACATACGCGTTAACTGGTTCGTTATAGATATCAGTTGGAGTACCGACTTGTTGGATCTCTCCACTTTTCATAACGACGATTGTGTCTGACATTGTTAATGCTTCTTCTTGGTCGTGGGTGACATAAATAAAGGTGATGCCAAGTTTTTTATGCATCTCTTTTAATTCGAGTTGCATTTCTTTTCTCATCTTTAAGTCAAGTGCGCCTAAAGGTTCATCGAGTAATAAGATTGCTGGCTTATTGACAATCGCTCTAGCGATTGCGACACGTTGCTGTTGACCACCAGATAAAGTAGAGATGTCTCTATTTTTTAAATCTTCTAAATCAATAATCTTTAACGCACGCATAACTTGGTCACAAATCTCATCGCGAGTTAAGTGACGATACTTTGTGACTTTTTCTCCTTTACGATTTGTGGTTTCGTAAGGAATCTTTTTGAGCTTTAATCCAAAAGCGACGTTATCGTAAACGTCTAAATATGGAAATAAAGCGTATCTTTGGAAGACCGTATTGATTGGTCTTTTATGTGGAGGAATCCTAGTGATATCCTCACCATTTAATAAAATTTTTCCGCTTGTTGGAGTTTCAAATCCCGCAATCATACGGAGAGTTGTTGTTTTGCCACATCCAGATGGCCCTAAAAAGGTGACGAATTCACCCTTAGTGATATCAAGGTTAAAATCATCAACGACAGTTACGCCGTCAAAAATCTTATTTACACCTTGAAGTGAGATAATACAGTTTTCTTTTGCCATAATAATCCCTAACCTTTCAAAAAACAGTGAGAATATTTATTCAATATTTCGCAAAAAATATATAGTAAAAAAATCTAAAAAACAAATAAAATTTTTTCGATTGATTTTTCAAACGATTTTTCAAACGATTTCAATTTAGATTTTTTCTTGGCTGTATCTTACTTTTTTAATAGTTTTATTTTTATAAAATACGCTAAAATTTTTTGCTAAATTTTTGACTGAATTTTCTTACTAGATTATACTTAAGAAAAGGATTTAAAAATGAAGGGGAAAAAATTACTAATTTTACTAGCTGGTTCCTTATTAACTTTATCAGGGTGTGTCAAAATAAATAGCAATCCTAAAAAAGTGAATCTTTTATATGGGGATATTAGACAAACTGTAATTGGAAATATTACCGATCTTGACGAGTTAGAATATGATGAACTTTCTAGCCTAGTAGAGCATAAAGAAAACTTCATTTTAGCAACCTTTAATCCAACCTGCGGATGTTGGATTGATTATCAAAAACCTTTAACATATTTTATAAATAAACATCATTACGATATTAAATATATTGATATAAATAAGATTATTGGAATGGATAACAAATTTGGAATCTATTCTGTCGCTGGTGATCTTCCTGGAATTGTCTTTTTTAAAGGCGGAAAAATCTTAAAACAGGCTAAATATTATGGCAATCCAAAACCAAGCATCTTCAAAAAGAATGAAGATTTTGAAAAATTTGTTTTAGAAAATGTCAATCTTCCAAAACTATATCGCGTAGAAGAAACAGTTCTAGATAGCTACATTAGTGGAAATAAATCATTTAATTTATATGTCACAAAGGCTAATTGCCCAGATTGTGGAGCGTTAGACGAACAATTCCTTAAACCATGGAATGATAAAGTTAACACAGTAAATAGTCCGTTATATATCTATGATATCGCTCCTCATATTGGTCAAAGTGATTATCAGGCCACTAAAAATAAATATGGTTTAAGCTATGAAGGCAATCAAACCTTTGGCTGGGGCACAGGAGCAATGCCGACTCTTCAATATCGTCAAGGAAATAACATTGTTGATATGATCACTCCATTAAACGACAAAATTGAAGAGCAACGAATCGTGAGCTATTTCACCACCGAACATGTTAATGCTTCCGCTGCATTAAGAAATAGAGCATCAGAATTTGTGTTAAATGGAAAAGAAATATCAAAAACATTTGAAACAATGGATGAATGGAGACAAGAGCAAGTTGAACTCCAAAAAGGAATCATCAATACATTTATTGATTATTATGTTAAATAAAAGACCCTTTGGGTCTTTTTTATTGTTCAATTATCTTTAAATAATAATTATCAATCTTTTTAGCAAGTTCTCCTCTTAACATGATTTTTGTTTGTTCATTAACAAAGGCTGCGTTAATTGAGTTTTGTAAGAGATGTTGAACTTCGTATTTTGTTAACTTAAATTCTTTAAATAAATGACGATATTCTTTTAAGACATCAGTGTTACTCACCGTCATATTATCAGAGTTAATAGTCACTGGGATTCCAACGCGATCAAACTCCTTTAAAGGCACTTTTGAGTAATCCTCTAATGAGGTTGTTTGTAGGTTACTAGTAGGACAGAACTCAAAATAAATTCTATTCTCCGTCATCTTTCTGATATTTTCCCTAGTTAAGTCTAGATGAACTCCATGTCCAATCCTTTTAGCGTGAAGTAAATCAACTGCTCTAATAACTTCTTCACTACCACACGCTTCTCCTGCATGAATAATGATGTTAACTCCTCTAGCCTTAGCCTCATCAAATAATGGGGTATAGAAATCGCCAGTGTGGAATTTCTCAGGACCCGCTAAATCTACGGCAACAACGCCATTATTTTTAAATTCGTCGGCTAAAATAACAGTTTCCATATTTGTGTCGGTGTCAGCTTGTCTCATGCAGCAGAGGATCAAATTCGCGGTAAATCCAACTTTATCTTTAAGGCCTTCTCTTAATCCTGCGCAGGCAGAAATAACAGCGTCTTTTTGGCTCATTCCTTTTAATGTATGAAGTTGAGGGGCGAATCTAATTTCAGCGTAAATATAGCCAGATTTATATAGTCTATTAACCAAACTATGAACCGCATAGGCAATAGAAAATTCATCTTGTAATAAAGAACATGGAAGGTTAAATCTAGTAAGGTATTCTTCTAGCGACTTACATCCTTCTGGAACATAAACATTTTTAGGGAATTCATCTCCTAAAGAAACATTATTACGTTCCGCTAAATAGCGAAAATCATCAAGTGATAATGAACCATCTAAATGTAAATGTAAATCAATCATACGCTTATCTCCCAATAGTCTTCTTAATTATAACACAAATACAAAAGTATTTTATTTTCCAATTATTTTGATTATTATTTTAGGTGAAAGGAAATTAACGAAATTATGTGCAAAAAGAAAGATCCAAATAAGAAAGGTTTCTTTGGTGAATTTAAAGATTTCATTACTCGTGGCAACGTCATCGACATGGCCGTTGGTGTTATCATCGGTGGTGCATTTACCGCGATTGTTACCGCTTTAACTTCTGGCATTCTCCAACCATTAATTAACTACTTAATCGGTTTAATCTTAGGAGATGCAAGTCTTGAAACCTGTAGAACAATTTTAGGTAATGTCTATGGTATGGATGGAAAAGTCTACGCCTCATTAGCAGTTATGCCTGTTGATGTCATGGTTGACTGGACCAAGACCAACTTCATCGATTGGGGAGCATTCATCTCCGCAATTATCAACTTCTTATTAGTCGCTCTCATCCTCTTCTTAATCATTAAGGCAATCAATAGAGTTCACGAAGCTGGACAAAAAGCCAAAGAAAAGGTTGAAGCAAAAGTCAAAAAGAGCGAAAAAGCTGAAGAAGCCGAAGAGCCAAAAGAAGAAAAGGCTGAATAATTTCTTTGAAATTAAATAAATAGAACTGGGTGACCAGTTCTTTTATTTTGTTAATTTGTCTAATATTGCCTCGCAAGCACTTTTTATTTGAGAATAGACGTATTCAAATCTATCTGTATACCATGGGTCTTCTATTTCGTGACCACCATTAAATTCAGTAATCAAATGATACTTCTTATTCTCCCCAAATAATCTATTTAAATAATAAAGGTTATTATGATCCATATAGAAAATGTAATCTGCAGTTTCTAAATCATTAAAAGATATCTGAGAAGCAAAATGTCGAGTAAATGGAACATTATTAGAAAGTAGCACTCTTTTCATCGGAGGATAGATATCATTACCTATTTCTTCTCTAGAAGTGGCTTTCGAAGATATTTCAAAATGTGATTCCACTTCTTTTTCTTTTACCAATTTTTTGAAGATATATTCCGCAGCAGGAGAACGACAAATATTTCCGTGACACACAAAGATTATTTTCATATTTCTAGTATAACAAAAGAGACCTAAAAGGTCTCTAATGTTTTTATTAAGTTTAGATATTATAACTTGTCGTTGCTTCCAAGAACTTCGGTGATCTTATGTTTGACGAGTTCTTTGACGTATTTACGTCCATCCCCAACATATTGACGTGGATCGAAGTGATCTGGATGTTCATCGAAGTGTTCTCTAATACCTGCAGTCATCGCTAAGCGGAGATCGCTATCGATATTAATCTTACAAACAGATAATCTAGCAGCTTGTCTGAGTTGTTCTTCTGGAACTCCAACTGCGTCGACGAGTTTTCCACCATGAGCGTTAATGATATCAACGTATTCTTGGTTGACTGAACTACTACCGTGTAAAACGATTGGGAATCCAGGAAGTCTTCTAGAGACTTCTTCTAAGATATCAAATCTGAGAGGTGGAGGCATTAATCTACCGGTTTTTGGATCTCTTGTGCATTGTTCTGGTTTGAATTTATAAGCACCGTGAGAAGTTCCAATAGCGATAGCCAAGCTATCACAGCCAGTTCTCTTAACGAATTCTTCAACGTCTTCTGGTTTGGTGTAACTTTCTGCACCATGTTCAACTTTGACATCATCTTCAATACCTGCTAAGGTACCAAGTTCAGCTTCAACTGTAACGTATGGAACATGCTTATGAGCATATTCACAAACCTTTCGTGTGATAGCGATGTTTTCTTCAAATGGTTTACTGGAGCAGTCAATCATGACTGAGGTGAAACCACCATCGATACAATCTTTACAAATTTCAAAGTCTGCACCGTGGTCTAAGTGTAAAACGATTGGTAAGCCTGTATCTTCAACGGCAGCTTCAACCATCTTCTTTAAGTAGACTGGTTTAGCGTATTTTCTTGCACCAGCAGAAACTTGAAGGATGACTGGAGAATTGCATTCTTTAGCAGCTTCAGTAATCGCTTGAACGATTTCCATGTTGTTGCAGTTAAAAGCGCCGATTGCATAGCCGCCTTTATAGGCTTTTTCGAACATTTCTTTAGTATTAACTAATGGCATATTTTTTCTTCCTTTTCCGTCCTTAATTATATAACACAATTATTTTGCTTGCAAAATATTATGGTGATACTTTTCGTTTCGCACTAAACGTTAGTGTTCCAGGGTCAGAAGCAGTCTGATTACCTAATAGAACAGTAAAGTCGTATTGAGTATCATCAATGCCTTTGTCAGCATATAATTGTCTAAGTGAAATAGTGAGGAAATGATCTTCCCCAGATTTAGTAAAGGAAACGAGTCCGTTAAAGGCTCCGTCATCCATAACATTTTCAATTAATTCTAAGAAAGAATTTTTAACATCTTCTCCAACAACAGTATCTCCAAGAGTCATCTCGTTAACTTTTGTTCTTAATTGAGCGTTTTCAGTGCTTTCTGTCTTAGTGGTTTTTAAGCAAACATCAACATCAAAGCCGTTGATATTCACTGACATCATCAAGAACATACAATCATTATTAATAACTGTAGTTACTCTATTGAGTAAAACAGCTTGAATTATATAATCATGAGTTTCAGGATTATCAGATGCATCTCTAAAGAAAGTAGCAACTGAGCCTAAGTTTTTAGCTTGAGAAAGCATCTTATCGATTTGAGAAGTTGAAATAGTAACCACTAAAGGATCAGCAGGTATTGGTTGAATTGGAGGAAGCTGCTGCTCTAATTGAGTTCTTGCAATATATCCCAATTCATCATGTTCATCAATATCATAAGGATATGGATTAGTTGGTTCGGTAACATCTCCCCTATCTTTATATGGTTGAACAATACTCTTTTCAGATTCAGTTAAATAATCAAAGCCAGAGATTTGATGTTGAGTAATCGCTCTAACGTGTTCAGAGAAAACGTTCCCTGATTCATCTCTATCAATTTTATTGTTATTTAATAAATTAACCGTATATTCTTTCGCGGTTTCAACATAGGTAGAGAAATACCCATCAGGAAGAACATAATCTTCAACACCGATATATTCTCCAGTAGTAACCATGTTTTCCAAATTAACATCTAATTCAAAAGCGTGTTCATAGTTAGGTTTAAATGAATGGAATTCATTATTTTTAATCATTTCCATGAAGATTTTGCTATAGCTATCTTCTCCATCACCAAAAACTTCACCTAACTTATCATAGATATCAGATAAAGGTATTGTAAGAGCGAGATTATTGGTATCAATTCTAATATCTAAACCGCTTCCAGATAAAGCACCTTCAATATCTCCTAAAGGAAGAACGCCTAATAACCATTTAATTGGTTGTTGCATGCCATCAATTCTTCCCATACGGATATTTTTAATAGCAAATGTGATTAATCCATCTTCACTATCATCAATATTTAAAGCGCAATTCAAAATAACTCTTGTTTTAAAGAATTCATAAGTGTTAATTTCCATAACAAAGTTATATTGAGTATCAGTAATCTCTAAATAGAGATTACGAACAACACCGTTTGCACTTCCTAAATTCTTAATAGAATTAGATAACAAAGTATTAAAATGTTCTTCAGTTAATCTAAAACGAAGTTGATGGTCTTCTTTAGGGTAATCAAAAGAACTAACTAAAACCTCATTAAAGATTTCTTGGATGTTCGCATTATCTTTAACTTTGACGTCTTTATGAGCAGGGTCAAAAAATAATGCATAGAAAACACCAACTAAAGCAATTGGCAACACTAAAATAAAAATCAGTAAACCAATTAAAAACTTCGCAAAGAAAGGCATTTTCTTACGTGGCTTTAATGGTACGTTTTCAGAAGGTAATGTGTATTCTCCCATATCTCTAATCCTATATTACTACTAAAAATCTTTATATTAAAGATTATTACAAATCTAATGACTTCTTAATCTTGGTAATCGACACCATATCATGATGAACAGCGTAGACATCGCTTTTTAAATCTAAACATTCTTCGTCATGAAGTTCTCTAAGCGCTCTATATAAGCCTTTTTCATCTTTAACATAAAATGTTGTCTCTTTTCGATAATAAATATGTGTTTCTCTAATTTCCTTGATCTCATTTCCAGTTGGGAAATTGATATTTAACATATACTCATTAGATAGTAATTTCATATTTTTAACATATTCAATGACTTCATGAAGATGATTTTCCACAATCTCAAAATTGTTATCGCAAGAAATCGCAATTGCTGGAACTCGATAAGTAAGAGCTTGTAAGCACGCTCCAACAGTCCCGCTATACATCGTGTCATAGCTGACATTTAAACCGTGGTTACATCCAGAAATAACTAAATCAAATTGTTTGTCTAAACTAGATAATCCAAATGCCACACAATCAGCAGGAGTTCCTTCCATAGAAAAAACATTTGGTTTAACTTTAGTGACTTCTACTCCTTTTCCAATAATGATTGAAACGCTCTTCGCGCTCATCGCAGTTTTAGGAGCGACAACAGTTACATCACCATATTCTTGGAGAATCTTTTTCATCATGTTAAGGCCAAAAGCCTCAACACCATCATCGTTAGTTAAAAGAATATTCATGCTATTAGAATAATAGAAGCAAATATAAAATTCTATTAATTTAATTTAAATAAATCTCTCGAATAAACTTTATCTTTAATCGGTTCTAATTCTTTACTTAAGCGATTAGATAAGACTATATCGCAATTTTCAAGTTTATTAAAATCACCATCATAGACATAAGTATTATAACCTTCTTTTTCAAACATTTCTTTTAAAATGGCGCTTGAAGAAGACCTAGAATTTTTAACGCCTTGTTTAGCGTTTAGATTATAAAACCCAATTGTAATTTCTTCCTTTTTCTCGTTTTTTAGTAGCAAAATCTCCACTATTTTTTGAAAAACATGATTTATTCTTCGATTATTTGATTCGCTAATCGAATTGAAAACATCAGAATCAACATTCTTCGCAGCCACCACTGTATCTTTAGGTAGACAATAACCTCCAAAACCAAATGATGGGTTGTTGTAATAATCGCCAATTCTTTTATCTAATGACATTCCTAAAATGACATTTTTTGAATCTAAATTATGGTCCTCTACAAATGAATCTATCTCATTAAAGAATGCTACTCTTAAAGCTAGATAAGAGTTTGAGAACAATTTTACCGCTTCCGCTTCTTGATAGCTCATTAATAAAATAGGAGCGTTATTTACGCAAACTGATTTTAGAAGCTTTACTATCTGCTTAGTTTTACTCGCTTTGCTGTTTATACCGAGAATGATTCTATCCGGATATAAACTATCTTTAATCGCTGTGCCTTCTTTTAAAAACTCTGGTGAGTAAAAAATATTTGAATCATTAAGCGAATTAGTGAAACCGATATCTACTGTGGATTTAATAACAATCGGACAATCCTTATTTTGTGATCTAATTTTATTGATTTCTAAAATGATATCTTTTGTATCAAATGTTTTGCTATGTTCATCATAGTTTGTTGGAAGCGCAATAAAGACAACATCATAATTAGAATAATCAGTGCTTTTAACCGCGAAATAGTTGCCTGATAAATAATCCTTGATATCTCTATCATCAATCACTTCTATTTTCTTATTTGCTAGTGTGACTTTGTTTTGATCGATATCGATAAAAGTTACTAAATGATTTTGTGACAATAATAAACCTAGGGAATACCCAACAAAGCCCATTCCAATAACTGCGATCTTATATTTCTTGTTTGATTCACTTTTAATAACAAAGTTATTAATAAGTTTGAACGCTTTAAGATATTTATCGCTAGATTTATATTTAGAATCATTTTCTAGCCTTTTATATGTTCTTAAAGGGATAGAGGTAATTTTGCTAGCCTCTATCTGAGTTAATCCTTTTGATTCACGTAAAAGTTTTAATTCCATAGCATCATTATAGAATAAAAGTGCCAGTTTGGCACTAAGATTTAATTGATTTGTAATCTCTAACTAAGTAAATTAGAATTAAACCATGTCGGAAAAACGTAGTTATCAAGAATTAAAAGAAGAATATAAAAACTTAAAAGCGGAATATCTCTATCAAAAAGATGATTTAGAGGAGCTTCACCGCCAAGAGCTTTTAAAGTTAAAAGATGATTATTATCTTAAAAGAAAACTAGTTAAAGCTCCTTTAGATGAAGCTAAATATCAACGTAAACTAGAAAGAAAACAAAAATATCGCTTATTAAATGACGCTCCTAAAAGAGGATTATTAGAAGAGATTGGTAATTCCGTATCTCATGGAGCAGGCGCTATCTTAGGATTAGTTTACCTAGTCCTCATGCTACTAAAAGTGACCGAACCACTTCATATTGTCGCTGTGACAATATATGGCTTTTGTATTATTGCTCAAATGCTTTTCTCATGTTTATATCACGCTTTTAAAGCAGGAAGCACAGTAAAAAGAATCTTTAGAAGATTTGATTATTGTTCTATTTATCTTGCTATTGGAGGAACATTAACTCCCTTATATCTTATCTATATGCCGACGATGTGGAACTTAACTATCGGGTTAATCTTCTTTATTACCCAATGGGTAATTATCGCTACTGGAATTACTTTTGTCGCAGTATTTGGTCCTGGTAGATTAAGACCACTCCACTTCACTTTATATTTTGTTATCGGTTGGGCTGGATTAGTGTTTGTTCCTGATTGGATTAAAAATAATCTACCTTTATTTATTTGGATTCTCTCCGGAGGACTTGTTTATACCTTTGGAATGATTCCCTTTGCGGCGTTAAAGAAAAAACCAGTCGCACATTTTATCTTTCACCTAGTGGTCTTACTAGGAACGATTTGTATGTGGACTGGTATTTATCTTTATGTTTTGTAATTACTCTTGTTTTGTTTTAACTACTTTAACTAATAGAATAACTCCAACCGCTGCTAAACTAACGAATTGAATAATAAATTCAATTGGTAAAGATGCCATGCGGTCTAGTGGCATTGCAGGAGAAATCGCACTGATAACTCCAGTGTCAGTAATTTCTAAGATTGCTAAAGCAACAAATAAAACGACGTGACACGCTAATCCGCAGATTGATAGGATCAAGTTTGTCTTTTTATTTTTAATGATTTCTAGGTCCATTAAAACTTTAATAACTCCAAAGTAAAGTGGGACTAATAAAGTTAGATAGAATGGGAAAGTTTTTTGGAAGTTTCTCCAATAGATATACATTGGAGATCCTAAGAACATTCCAAATCTATTAAACACTAGGCAGATAAACATAAACCAACCAAGGGTTTTAGCAACATGCTTAAATGTCACTTTGGTCTTTTCTTCGTCATCTTTAACTTTTCTTAAGAAATATAAGCCAACTCCACTTGCGATAGCGACTAATAAATTAAGAATCATAAAGATAAGGACATAGCCTTTAAATGGTTGAGTGCTTAAGAAATTATGATAAGTGACCGCTCCTGCTAAAATCGCAAAGATAGCGCCTAACCCACCAAAGCTAGCGGTTAAGATTAAATATAATCTTGTTAACCCTTTAAATTCCTTTGGTCTTTTATGTAGTCTAAGTAAATAGAAAATTGCAACAACAAAATCCATCGTTAAGAAAACAGCAGGGAAGGTTGCAAACATCGTAGTTCTTAACATGCCTGCTCCGATATTGAAAATATCATCGAAGAACATGTTACTTGATAAGGCGGTTAATAATGAGCCAACAATAGTAATTACGGTTAAGGTAATTACAAGATTTCTTTTACTAAGCATCTTATTTTACCTCCTCATAAGAATAGAAATATTGTTTAATGTCCACTTTGTGGTCATTTTTAATAGTGATTGTTTGACCTCCAAGCATATCGCTATCGAAATAAACTCTATCAGTAGCCTTAACTCCATAGGAGAATAAGACGCCTTCATATTCGTTAGCGAAGTTATTGATATGGTCATGACCAAAGAACATCGCATTTGTGGAACCTAATTCAGTAATCTTTTTGAAGAATCCAGAATTGTAATCAGGTGGACAAGTTTTCTCACGTTTTTGTTGGAAATTAACTTTATCTGTGAGATTAGATTCAATGCGTTCATATTTGCTTCCTTTTTCCCAAGCATCATTAATTTCTGGAAGAGGGATGTGATAGAAAAGTTTAGAAGGAACGACTGTTCCACCATTTTGCTCTTTGGTGTAGTTCACTAATCTTTCATACCAATCGATTTGGTTTTGTTTGATATAGTCATATCCAAAATATTTACCAAAGTAGTATCTATTTGTGTCCATGACAATAATTTGTTCTTTAATAGTAGAGCCATCTTTTAAATTAATTGCGAAATTCGCATTACCGTGAACGTCGTCATCTTGTAAATCTTTAAAGACGCAGTGACTCTTATCACTATTTGATAATTCGTTTAAATAACCAGTTAACCAGTCGACAGAGAAGAAGCATTGTTCATCATGGTTACCAAAGGTAACAGTCCAAGGGACTTCTTTGCTATCAAGCCAAGAGAAGAATCCTTTCGCGGTCGATCGACTTGCAAAGGTAAATAAATCACCAGTAACGACAATCATATCAGGTTTTTTGTCGAGGTGATCATAGGTGTAATCCATGAATTTGTAGTGGGTTGGAAGATCATCTTTATCCCCTAAATGGGTGTCAGTTAATTGATAAATGGTAAAATCTTCTTTCCATTCCAATTCAAGGATGTACTTACTAATATCGTATTTCACTCCGCTTTTACAGCTGCTCAAGAGTAAAACAGGTACTAGTGAAAGAAATTTAATTGTTTTCTTCATATGTTTTAATCCTCTAAAAATTATTATATAACTTTTTAAAAGTAAGAAAAAACACCTAATTATTTCTAGGTGTTATATTTCTTGGCTATTAATCTTCTTTGTCTTCTTTTCCTAACGCTTTATTAATTACTCCTACCGCAATGTAATAAATAGGAATAATTAGAAACACTGTCCACATCGGATGCCACAAGTTAGCGGACAATCCTGGATAGAACAAATTAACAAAGAAGAAAATAAAGATTGCTAAGAAGACGACATTAACATTATTGGCGTTTTTCTTTCTAATCGCTCTAGCGATAGAGCAAATAAAATCAGGAACAAAGAAGAAGATCCAGGCACTTGCCCATAATTTTAAAGTAATACCTAAAACGATATAAGTTACTATCGCTAAAGATGATAATGCACAATCGATAATGTCTAAGACTTTAATAACTGGATCTTTTGGTCCTTTTTTCACTTCATTACCGTCCTTATCGTAACATCTCATATGTCCATCTTTGATTTCCATACGATTACCTTCATCATCGACGAGTTCCACTCTTTCACCTTTAACCTCTTCATCTTTTTTGACTTGTTCTTTAACAATAGTGTCTAAATCATCACTAGTAGAAAGAAGTTCATCTAAAGAAATGTTATATAGTTTAGCTAAACAAATTAAATTATCGGTATCTGGAGAAGCTTCCGCTCTTTCCCATTTACTGACTGCTTGTCTAGATAAACCTAACTTATCAGCGAGTTCTTCTTGCGAATACCCATTCTTTTTTCTTAATTTAATTAATTTATCAGCGATTTCAATTGTCATAATCATTACCTCCACAACTGACGATAACAATTTAGCATTTTCATTTTAACTAGTTCCACCAACTCTAGTTAGAATTTTCGCAACTTTTGGTTGCAAATAAGAAAAACGCCCGCAACTAGGCAGGCGTTTATATATCTAATATATCTTATTTAGAAGCTTCTTCTTTGGTATTGAAGATATCTCTTTCGAATCTTTCAATAACTCTGAAGTTTCTCGCTAAGAGTTTGGCTCTTTGTCCATTAGTGCTTAATTTGAACACTCTCTCTGGTTCTCTGCTTCCTTTGATCCATTTGTTAAAGACAAAGAAGAGTAAGACGTAAGTAATGACAAAGGCTAAGATGATAGCAAAGAAGATGATTAAGAAGATTGCCCAACCAGGTAATCCACTTTTAGCGGCAGCTTTGAGTTTTTGATATTTCTCTTCAGCAGCGGTTAAGACTTCTAATTTTTCTTCACCAACTTCAGCTTTTTGTTCTTCAGGGAGTAAATCATAAGCTTCTCTAGCGTTTTCAATCGCTTCTTGAGAATCTTTATTATATTTAACTTCACCGATATCATCGATGAGGGTAGTAACACTACTAACTAAAGCTTCTAACAAAGCAGCTGCTGCTTCATCAATTGCAGTAACTGTGACATTTGGATCAGCTTGAACTGCTTTTGCATCATCTAAAACAACTTTTAAAGCTTCAGCAGCTTCTGGATTAGATTCCGCAAGCATTTCATAAACTCTATTTCCTGAATCAATAGCAGAATTTAAGACAACTTTGCTATTTTGGTCAATTCTAACGACAACGTATTCAACTTCAGTGTCTAAGTGGTTTGCGTCACCTTTGACGTAGAAATATACTTTGTATTCTCCAACTTCAGTAGCACTTGGAACAGTCGAAGTGAATTCTCCTTCTTCTCCAAGACGATACATAACTGTGCCTGTTTCACTAGTTCCAGCATTAACTAATGCTTGAGCACTACCGGTATAGGCTAACCCAGTAACCGCAGTTGGCTTATCACCATAGCTAGATTGAGCTTTTCCAATTGTGATTTCAAATGAACCTGTGACAGTAACGTGACCAGCGGCTTCCGCTTTCCAGTAAACTGTGTGTGTTCCAGCATCAGTAAATGTAGGCATCTCTCCATATGTACCAGTTTCGGTTTTTGAATATTTAAATGTTGGATCGGTATCAAAGATAGTTTTTCCAGTTGTCTCCACTATTGGAGTTTTAGGGGTTCCATCATAATCAAATGTACCACTAGTGACAGTGACACTAACATTGCTCATTTCAACAGGATTAATCGTAAAAGTAATTGTTCCAGTTTCAGTTTTATGGCCAGTGGCTTCTGCCTTCCAATAAATTGTATGTGTTCCAGCATCAGTGAATGATGGGATAGTTGTTTCGTATGTTCCAGTTTGAGTTTTGGAATATGTAAATGTTGGATCGGTATCAAAGATGGTTTTACCACTTGTTTCTACTGTTGGAGTTTTAGCGGTTCCATCATAATCAAATGATCCACTTGTAACAACAACTGTGATATCGCTCATTTCAGCAGGATTAATCGTAAATGAAACTGTTTTCGTGACAGTTGGATATCCACTTGCTTCAATTTTTACATTGATTGAGTAAGTTCCAGCATCAGTAGGAGCAGGAACTGTACTGCTATATTCAGTTTCACTACCAACTTTATAACCAACAGTGTAGCCGGAAGAAGGTTCAGTGACTGAGACGGTTAAGGCAACATGTGAGTTTCCATCATAAGTAACTGGGTCAGATGCTGTAACTGTACATTCGATTTTACAGAATTTAATTCTTTTATAATCGCCATAAGTTGTTGCTGTCGAAGTAGCAGCAATTGTTGCTTGACCGGTTGTTCCTTCATAATTTGTCCAACCATTACCATCATAAGCGTTCTTTAGTTTTCCATTTAACGCTCTGGTCTTGCCATAAGCTAAAAGCAAAGTCACATCGCCTTTTGCATCATAGACAGCTCTGTTTTCGGTGTAATAGCTACTAAGTCCGTAGCTCTTTCCGGAATTAGATGTTCCTCCAACAGCGGTGATTTTACCACTATTGAAAGTACATGTTCCATAGACCATTATTCCAGCCGATTCAAGACCTCCATTAGAGGTACCACCAGTAGCGTTAACTACTGAATTATTAAATATAATATCTTGTCCATGTATTCCAATAGAGCCTCTTGGATTTTCGTCGCTACTACTTGCTGTTGTTGTTCCACCAGTAGAAGTAATCGTGCTATTTGTAAATGTTGCTCTACTGGATGAAGAATTATAGACCTGCATACCGCAAGAATAATGGTCCGCAGTTCCTCCAGTAGCAATAATCGTTGAGTTGGTGACTGTTGTATTATAAAAAACTTCCAGTCCATTTGATTCGGAATTTACTGTTTTTACCACTTCGCCACCAGCAAATGTAACTTTACTATCGATAATTGAAAGAGATCCAAAAACATATAAACCAGTGCTTTTATATGCTGCCTGAGATGCAGAAAATGACACTTCGCAGCCATTGACTGTTACGTCTCCGTTGGCGTAGCATCCATAGGCTCCACCATGATTAGTAATAGGTGAAGCTGATGTGAATGAAAGTTTAGTGTTTTCTGGAGCATTTTCGGCTTTTGTAAATTCTACAGGATTATTAAATACCGCTCCGGCAACATCTCGATAATTATCCGAACTAAACAAATATCCCCTAATAGAGTTTACTCCTTTAAGTTTAACAACGAGTTTTTCAAAGCCTTCGGAATATAAGCTCGTATCATAATTTCCTGCATAAACTTGAGCTTGATGACCAGAATTACTATTGTAGACGAAATTATCCAAAGTTAATGTCTTGCTACTACTATCGTATGTCGCCGTACCACTAGAGCCTGTACAAACAGGATTAGTGAGCATGTTTTGCTCGCCGATAAATAAAGCTTCCGCTGCGTATGCAGGTTTAACATCGCCTTGATGTGCACTCGCTAACGCTCCACCAACGGGTAACGATAACGCACCAGCAATTAATAATATATTAATTTTTTTCATATATTTTCTCCTATACATAATATATGCATATATATCATATACTCGCGAGTGTCACAAAAGTGCCACACTTTTTATATATAAAATAGTGTCATCCACTCTTAGTCGATCTCAAGTTCGCCAAAAATAAAATATCCTCTAGATAACTCTATGGGATATTTGGGGTGGTTTACCTTATTTGATACAATTTTCCCCTATTTGAGTTTTTGTCCCATATCGAAGAACACATTTATTATTTTTCACCAATTTTAATAGAATTAATCAGTTTTTTTCATCATCAAAGTCGTCATAATCACCAACCATTCCTTCACGGTGGTAAACAACACCATTTTGTTCGTTTTTTAAACAATCCAATAATTCTTCAAGCCCATATCTTTTGATAAAAAGCGTAAATCCATAAGGTTTGATCTTTGACAATAATCTTTTTCATCATTTTTTATTACATTAAAAACAATGTGAATAATTATTTTCAATAGAATATTTTCTATTTTCACACCATGCTTTATCTGGACAGTCGCCGGAATTGCAACCACTGCATTGGTCGTTTTCACTGTATAAGCAGCGTGCTAATCCGCATCTAGCAATTCCGACTTCTCTATTCATTGCCATTATACTTTAATTTAGTTAGTATCTCTCTTCTTCCGATATTGGGTAAAAATACATTGCTTTATCGTTTAATTCTTCGATATCAACCGGATCATCAAACTCTGAATATTTCTTAATATCAAAATTCCAAGGTTTATATATTCCTCTTTCTTCATCTTCTCCATCGAAGTCTTTATCTATCTCACCTTCTAAATAAGCATATAAGGATCTTATATTATCTTCCCAAATGCCCATGCCTTTTGCATCCAGCACAAAACCAGTTGGAATATCTTCATCATCTTCAAATTCTTTTGTCACGATGGTTTTATATATTTTGCAATCAAAATCCCAACCATCACCTGTATCATAGACAAAAATGAACTTTTCAGGCAAATCTTTGATAGTTTTGTCTTTGAATGGCTCATTTCTAGAACTACCAAAACTATCCCATTGTTCCATCCACGATGAAGGAATATACGCTTTCTCTTTTGTGTGATACATAAAGAAATGTTCCATAGTGCCACCAAATACGTCGACCATTAATTCACCTAACTCTCCTAGGCCAATATCTTCTTTTACTAAAAATATGCGATAGAATCTACCTTTTGTTGCATATTTGAAATCCGCTCTAATTTTTAAATAATTCATCTTCATAATAATATTTGATTCTTATTTGATAACTTTCCAGTACCCTTTTTTGTTTGTTCCAACTCTTTGGATATACCCTTTTTCAACCAAAGACTCAAACACTCTCGATACCGTTCTTCTCGATATTTTAAGTTCCACTACTAAAGTGTCGTATGGAATACTTGGGTTATTTATAAGCTCTAACAACACCCTCTTTTCATTCTCGGTTAAGTCGTTGTTAAAAAGATTTTTGCCATCATTTTTGCCATCATTTTTGCCACCTGTAATTTGACTGGCTACATCTTTGCTAAAAGGAATTATAACATTGATATATGTATCATGAATGTCAAAAGCCTCTTTTCCATATTTACCAATAATCTTAGGAATACCATGACCTGTATGTTCGACAATTCCAAGTTTTAAAAAGATTCTCATCAATACTGAATTTCTAGGGTGGCTAACACCATTAAAGAAATCATTCATCGTTATCTCTTTTGGAATACCACCATGAGAAGTAATTTCTAATCTATCTTTGTAAAAAGATACTAATGGCTCAGAAATAGTCCAATCGTTATGAACATATGCATTTACCAAAGCTTCATTAACACAGTCAATATCATATAAATATTTATCTACTCTTGGTCTCACTGTGGTATCGGTAACACATATGTTTTCAGCAATCAATCTATCTTTCAATCTTTGAAGACCTAATAAAATACTTTGATCACCATAATCACTTCTTTGAGAAATTGATGTTTTATCAGTTCCATCAAACTTAACGAAGATAACCGGCACCATATTTTTGTCAGATAATAATTCCGCCATCAAATTGTAAGAGCCATCTTTTCTTAATAAGTTAAAACTTTGTTCAAAGGATAACTCGTTAATATGGTATCCTCTGCTTGTTAAAAGAATCTTCATCATGTCAAAGGACAAAGGAGAATAATGGGCAGGTGCTTCTAAAATGAAATCATTATCAATAAAATTTTTAGAATAACGATATTCAATTTCTTCTGAGCTCATTTCTTTACAAGTCGTGCCTACCCTAATAAGGCACCCTTTAGATGAATAACCATATTTCTTAATACAGTAAATAGGTTTATATCCTTTAGGTACTGATATTTTTATTATTCTTTTGCCATCTTCACTTAATAAAGCGGTCGATATTTCGTTTTGTGGATTAGGTTCGATTTGCATTGTAATGATATCTGATATCTTTCTTTGAGTTTCATCTAAATCTTTATCTAAAATACCTAAGACATTACCCCAGTCAGTTACTCCAACAAAGATATCTCCACCATTCGCATTTAGGAAGGCAACAATATCTCTAACAATTGCATCAACATATTTTTCTTTTAATTCAACAATTTCTGATTCACGATACATATTTTCGCCTCGCATCAAAATGATATCATATTTTTGCCATATTCTCAATATTTTTGCCAATATTTCCTTTTTATTTTTGACAAAAATCTATCATGTTAAATCAATGAAGAGTCAAATCACAATAAAAAGTAACTAAAATAGAAAAAATCCCTGACATCAAATCAGGGATTAGAAACGATTCTGGGGCGAACGATGAGAATCGAACTCACGAGTGTCTGGTTCACAGCCAGATGTGTTAACCACTTCACCACGTTCGCCAAAACGCAAGATTTATATTAATAGAAAGGTATTATTTAATCAAGCGTAAGTTTTATTATTCTGCTTTTAAGAAAGCAATATAACCTTTGTATGCTTCATAGACATCGGCTTTAGAGACGATTTCCATTGGAGCGTGCATATTTAAAACTGGAATTCCAGCGTCGATAACATTCATGTTGTTATTCGCCATAATGTAGGCAATTGTGCCTCCACCACCTTGGTCAACTTTACCAAGTTCAGCGTTTTGCCAGTGAACACTAGCTTCATCCATGACTTTTCTAATCCAAGCATAGAATTCTGCACTGGAATCATTACATCCAGATTTTCCTCTACTACCAGTGTACTTGTTAAAAACAAGACCTTGACCAAAATAGCAGGTATTATTAGCGTCAGCAACAGATGGGAATAATGGGTCAAAAGCAGCAGAAACATCTGAAGATAAAACATCAGAATTTTCAATAGACACTCTAGCGGCCCATAATGGATCTTTTTCTCCAACTAATTCCGCTAATTTAGCGACAGCGTTTTCAAAGAACTTGGAGTGAGCGCCAGTCGCACCAACTGAGCCAATTTCTTCTTTATCAACTAAATAACAAACCGCGGTCTTACTAACGTTTTCAGCTTCCACAAACGCCATTAAAGATGTATAGGCGCATGAACGATCATCATGTCCATATCCAGCAATCATTGATTGATCTAAACCATAGTCTCTAGCAGGTCCGGCAGGAACGACTTCGATTTCAGCAGAGACTAAATCTTCTTCTTCAAAATCGTATTTATCTTTAAGAATCTTCAAGACATTTTTCTTAACAGCTTCTTTTTCTTCTCCTTCAAGAGGTTTACTGCCTAAAGTTAAATCTAAGGCTTCGCCTTCGATAACTTTTGAGGCAGGTTTTGTAAGTTGATCCGCACTTAAGTGGATAAGTAAATCAGAAATACCAACGACTGGATCTTTTGGATCTTCACCGATATTTACTTCAACGGTTGAACCATCTTTTTTACAAACTACTCCGTGTAAAGCAAGAGGGACAGTGACCCATTGATATTTTTTAATTCCACCATAATAGTGGGTATCGCCCATGGCAAAACCATTTTTCTCATAAATTGGATGTTCTTTTAAATCCATTCTTGGGGAATCTAAGTGAGCGCCTAACACTCTTAAACCTTCTTTAACTGGTCTAGAGCCAACTATAAAGGCCACAACACTTTTTCCTCTATTAACAAAATAGAGTCTATCTCCAACTTTCGCGGAGCTAACTTCTTCTGCTTTCTTAAATCCTTTGGATTCAAGAGTTTTGATAACTTCTTTAACCGCTAATCTCTCAGTCTTCGCGGTAGAAATAAACTTTTTATATCCTTCTGCGAATTTATAGACTTCTTTTTCTTCTGAAGCACTATAATCTTTCCAAGCATTTTTTCGATACATAATTCTACCTCCTTCTCAAGTAGTCAAATATCATAGCAAATTTTTCATCAAAAGATAAAACAATATGCTTAATCTTTTAATATTTCTGCTAGTCCACCAAGACTAGTTTCTTTATATCGAGGGTTCATGTCTAACCCTGTTTTATACATCGTTTTAATCGAATCATCATAGCTGACATGAATATCATCATCAGGGATGACAATCGCTAATTTAACAGCGTTAATTGCCTTAATGGCAAATAAAGCGCATCTTTCAATACAAGGGATTTGTACATATCCATCAACCGGATCACAAGTTAGCCCTAAAGAATGTTCTAGAGCAATCTCTGCAGATTGAACAACATCCACTGGATCTTTTCCAAAGCAGAAGGCAATCATCGCTGCTCCCATTGAGCAGGCTACTCCAATTTCAGCTTGGCAGCCACATTCCGCTCCACTAACTGAAGCGTTTGTTTTACAAACAATACCAAATAAACCAGCCACCATTAATCCTCTAATGATGTTTTCATCACTAACGCCTTTCATTCTAAGATATTTAATACATCCAGGAATGACTCCAGCGCTTCCACAAGTAGGAGCGGTAACAATAATTCCTCCAGCAGCGTTTTCTTCAGCGACTGCAAATGAGTGAATTGCGACATTCATCGCGACATCATTTTCTCCTAAGGCAGTTTCTTCCATCGCATCATACATCGCTTTGGCTTTTCTTTTGACTTTAAGTTTGCCTGGTAATAGACCAGTCGTGTTAAGTCCTCTTTCTACTGCCTCGTCCATCACCTTTAAGACACTAGCGAAATAATCATGGATATCACTATCTTCGTGTTCGACAACATAGTCATAGAAAGAAAGGTTGTTCTTTCCAATATATTTCACGATTTCAGACATATGTTGCTCTTTATAGATTTCTTTGGTAACTAAAGAATCAATGTTATCAACAGTGACAATACTCCCTCCACCTATAGAGACGACATTCTCACTATAAGTTCTTCCACCTTCACAGTGCACTTTAAACGTCATCGTATTTGGATGTTTCTTTTTGGTGTGGTTATTGAAATTGATTTTATGAGGAATATCATTTAACGCTTTTCCAATAATAAAGTCAGTCAAGTGACCTTTACCAGTTAACGCTAAAGAACCGAATAAAGTGACATCAACCTCTTTGATGTTTTTATCCTTATATTTTTTTAAAATATATTGCGACGCAAAATATGGACCAATCGTATGTGATGAACTCGGTCCATGACCTGTAATAAAGATTTCTTTTATTGAACGTAATCCCATATTAATCCTGATAATAAACAACCATCGATGTAATTTTGATATAGTCAGTGTTGCCTGTTGAATAAACCCCAACTTCTTCTTCGATTACTGTTGTTTCATATGTTGAAAACACTAAAGTTGTGTAATCTTTAAACGAACGATAATAACTATAATTCAAGCTTGTAAAATAACCAAATCCAGAAAAAGATGCAGTATAGAAAGTAACTCCGACGATTGGTTTAGCATAACTAATAGAGAATTTAGTTTTGTCTTTTAATTTGAGATAATTGACATCTCTTTCAATTGTGCCTTTGCTTGTAGATTCATTTCTAACAGTAATTCCGTTTTGGCTCCACTGTTGATAAACGCCATCTTCTCTAGTACATGTTGCCACATCTGTATCAAAGGTAATCGTTTCTTTTTTAGCGTTATAAAAACCAGTGGAATACACTAAATCTTCAAAGACATTAACTCTCCACATATTCTTACCGTCAACATTATCTAAATACGCCAAAGTGAAATAGACTGTAAACTTACATTCTTTTACTTCCTCTTCAGTTTCACAAAGATTAATTAACAAGGCATCAAAGACTTGTTTGTAGTCTAAGTTTTCGTTGAAGACACCTAAGGCATTATGATTTGCAGCGTTAACTTGACTGCTACCAGTTGTGTAGCATTTGCTAGAAGCATCATAGTAATAAGAACTGCTAAGCGTATATTTATTTAAAGCGTATTGAGAAACATACACTTCTGCTTCATAAACAGTGAGTTCGCTTTTCTTATATGATTCACCTGAATGAGTGGAAATTTGATAAAAACTCGATAAATTTTCCACTTTTGTTGGTAAATTCATGAAATCATAGATCGTTGGCTCATCAACTGAATTCTCAATTACTTTAAGAATTCTTAATGATGGTCTACCTTTATACATCGACTCAAATCCGATGATGTCATAGACTTGATCCTTCACTAAATTTGATCTAGCGTTATCATCAAGGGAATATACAGGAACAATCTTGCTATCGCTACCTAAAAATAGATAACTACCTGCGGAATTATATTTATTAAAGTAGGTTAGTCCTGTCATCTTGACAATCTTGCTTGTACCATAACCTTTTGAGTTTGTTTTAGTGGACTCTAAATCTGCTAATAATTCGCTTTGAGAACTGATGGTTTTTTCCACTAATGCGTCAACATTAACATTAACTTCTAAGGCAGAATTATATTTATAAGAATCGACTTTGATTTCAACAACATCATTTAAGAAAGCAATCTTACCTTCGACTTCGTAGCAAGATCCACTATTCATATATTTCTTCGCTGCAGCGTATAAGCTAACTGGATTATTAGATGAAGTGCTGCTAGAAACTAGGATTGCTCCTGTTTCATCTGCGCATAAAACTTTTCCTCTAGCGTTAGCGTCATAGCCTGCTGTTGTATCTGCTGAATCAATACAATCGATAGCTTTAACTTGTAATTTAACAGTAGTGTCAGTCAAATACCATCCCACATTGTTAGGAGTGTATGAATATCCTTGAATTGATTCGTAAACTTGTGCGACAGTGCTCACTCCATCGGTTGAAGGAATAATCTTTTCGCACTTGACACCTTTAACATCGATGTCTGTAAATCTAATCTGATCATTAGCAATGAATTTCACTGTCTTAGCTTCGCCTGTCCATACATATTCGGTTTCGTCAGAGTTATAACCGACTGACCCGCTGTCTGCAGAAACAGTGCCTTTATTAGAACCCGATAGAAGAATAAATGAGAGTCTCTTCAGTGTGATGCTTTCACTGGACACTGTAAGTGAAGTATTTGCGTAGAAACGAACATGCCAACCATTTTTGTTATAAACTGATGGACCAATATTTGCGCTTTCCTTTTTGAAAGTATATTTAATTTGATCACTTGTGACAGTGATATTATCCATATTTTGTCCGCTGTAATCTTTCATATTATCGGCAACCGAGAATGTATATTCCACTGCAGTGTATTTATAGCCATCATCTTCAATATCAATATCACCCATATAGAAGGCATATTCATCATATGTTTCATATTTGATAACTGTGTTATTTCCAATTGATTTATAAGCGACGGTAAAAACCACTTTGTTGCTCGCATCTTTATAAACGGAAGTATCCGAACCATAAAGCGAATAATTTAGTTTTGTTGCAGCTTGTTTATATAAAGAAGAAATATCTCCTTGAATTACCAATTCAAAATAAGAATACTCAAACTCTTTGATTGAATAATCAAGAATCAATGATGAATTAACTTTATATTCTGGAATTACGACTCCTGTGACACCTTTATCTTCATAGAAAGCTAGGATTTCATCAGTTGGGAACACCTTAGTGTCCACTGGATCATCTCCACCCGGAGTGTCTCCTCCTTCTCCAGGATCAGTTTCTCCTGGATTACTAGGAGCACTACTTTCTTTTGGAGTGAATGCACATCCCGCTAATAGGAAAATAGAAAATAAAATTGGTAATAACTTTTTCATTTTTGCCTCTTTGAAATAATTGAATCTTTTGTGTTATAAACAGTCTCACCTTTTAAAACAGAGTTAACAATAAAGACGTTAGAGCCAATAGTCGCTCCTTCTTCAATAATTGTTTCTCCTCCTAAAATAGATGCACCTGCGTAGATTGTGACATTATCTTTAATTGTTGGATGTCTTTTCTTGTTAAATAAATCTCTACCCTCTTTCAGAGAAAGAGCGCCGAGAGTGACTCCGTGATAAATCTTCACATAGTTACCAATTTCACTAGTTTCGCCAATAACGATTCCGGTGCCGTGATCGATAAAGAATGGGCAACCTATTTTACAGGCTGGATGAATATCAATACCGGTTTTGCTATGAGCAATCTCAGTAATTAGTCTAGGAACATAAGGAACCCCTAATAAATAAATCTCATGAGCGATTCTATAGAAAGTAATCGCAAATAAACCAGGATAAGTAATGATGATTTCATCTTTAGATTCACTGGCAGGATCTCCTTCATAAGTAAAATCAACATCCTTAGTTAATTTTTCTTTTAATTCAGGAAGCTTTTCTAAAAATAATTCACTAGTGGATTTACAGATTGCCTTTTTATATAAAGATTGAATAATCTTTTTCTTTCTTTTTAAATAGGATTCTTCATTTCCCTTAAGCTTTTCAAAATAGCCCGGAAATAGATAGTCTCTAACTTCATAAACAAATTTAGCGACATCTTTTCTTTTAGGAAATGTTTCAAAACAAGTTTCTTTTCTCATATGTGTATTCTCGCACGTACATATACATTATGCGAAGAAATTATATTTTTATCAAATAATAAAACTTAAAAAGTATTATAATGAATTCGAGGTATACATATGTCAAAACAAAACATCATTGTCCAATCTAAAGATGGATATCAATTATCTTGTGCTTTATTTGAAGCCAGTAAACCAAAAGCCGTCATTCAAGTAGTCCACGGCATGGAAGAACATAAAGAAAGATATGACGCCTTTGCGGAATATCTTGCTAAAAACGGATTCACTGTTTTAACTAGTGATTTAAGAGGGCACGGAGAAAACGCTCCACTATTAAGTCATATCGCCGATAAAAAGGGTGACGAATTATTAATTAGTGACCAACAAGAAATCTTAAAATATATCAAAAACACCTATAAAGGTGTCCCAGTATATTTATTCGGTCACTCCATGGGAACAATCATTTCTAGAGTCTTACTTCAAAAAGAAGCTAAAGAATATGAAAAAGTTGCCCTATCTGGATATGTTAATCCTAATCCAGCCGGAGGAGCGGGTATTGTTCTAGGTAACTTAATCGCTTTATTTAAAGGTAAAAAAGGAAATTCCAAATTCATTACCAACTTAGTGGTTGGAGGATTTAATAAATCAATTGAAAATCCAAGAACTCCACTTGACTGGTTAAGCTATAACGAAGATAACGTTAACGCTTATATCGCTGACCCACTTTCAGGAAAAGAATTTACTTTAGGAAGTTATAACGCTTTATTTAAACTCCTCGTTCAAATGGGTAAAGCGAAAAAATATCAACCAATTAATGAAAACTTAAAGTTCCTTCTCATCGCAGGTAAAGATGACCCTTGTACCGGATTTGAAAAAGGAAGAGAAGCCAGTAAAAAATTACTTGAAAAAGCAGGCTATAAAAATATTTCTGTCATCACTCTTGATAACATGAGACACGAAATCTTAAATGAGACAGAAAAAGAAAAAGTCTACGAAGATCTCCTTAAATATTTCGAAGAATAAAAGAAAGACCCTTTGGGTCTTTTCTTTTTCTATTCAATAATTCCAATTTCTTTTTTAAATGTTTGTCTTCTTTGACGGATACTTTTTTCAAAGCCTTTCCAGGTTTGAAGCATCTTACTATTCGTGGTTAAGACAGGATCCATCCAAATATCAGTAATCTTTCCTTTTTTGAAGTTTTTCACAAAGCGGTCAATGACTAATGCGTGCACCCCATGGTTACGATATTGTGGGTCCACTCCAATTAAAGCGAGTTCAATGGCTTTTGGTCTCATGATATTCCAAACAATTGGAATCGCCGCGAATAACATTCTTCCTTTCGCTCTTCTTATGGAGTTACCGATATGAGGTAAGCCAACTCCAAAGGCAACGACTTGATTTTCTTTATTTACAATAACTGAAAAATATTTGCGATTAATAATCGTGGCGAATTGATCTAAGACTGCTTGTTTCATATCTCCAGTTAATGGAATGAAATTATCTAATTGAGAATAGGCTTTATTATAGCAATCAAAGAAACTATCTCCATATTCTTTAACGATTTGTTTAACTGACATCGTTTCTGTTAATTCGCGATATCCATCTTCTCTAATTTTATTGGCGATACTTTCAAATCGAGGATCGACATGAGAGATATCAAAAGAGAATTCAATCCATTCGGATTCTTTTTCAAATCCTAATTCATTCATATATCTAGCGTAATATGGATAAGAGTAGGCAGTCGCGTAATTAGAAAGTTGATCATAACCTTCGGTTAACATCCCTTCTCTATCGGTATCATCAAATCCCCATGGACCGTGGATCATTGTGCACCCGTTTTCTAAACCGTATTTCATCACCGCGTTCACTAACGCTTTAGCGACCTCATAATCTTCAATGAAATCAATTCGAGATAATCTGATATTCTTAACTTTGTTAAGTTCGTTAGACTTATGATTGATAATTCCACAGACTCTACCAACGAGTTTGCCGTCCTTATAGGCTAAGAATGCTTTACAATCGCTAGTCCCTTTAGATAAGTTCTTTTTTGAATCTAAAATAGTAGCCTCATCACTAACGAAAGATGGAACATAATATTTACATTTTCGATATAGTTTAATTGGAAAAGTAGCAAATGCAAGCATTTGCTTTTTAGTAGTAGCTTCAATTATTTCAATCATTATTTTTACCTAACGCTATACATAATTATACATAAAGTATAAAAATTAAATAGTGTTTTTTATTTAATAAACAAAATTGAAAATTATCTAATAAATCTATATAGTAAGTAAAGTGATTATGGAAAACGAAAAGAAATCTAACAAGATATTAAAGTTATTACTAGAAGCATTTTATATTCTTTCTCCTGCCGCTATTGAGGTGGGTGTATTTGAATTATTATTAATTTGGATTAAAGAACCATCCAAATGGTTTATTGCCTATCTACTCTGTATGACCGTAAGTGTCTTATACACTTTGCTCGTCATTAGAAAACATACCTATGAAGATAAGACCAATAAATTAACTATTGGGATTGCCTTAGCAATCTATTACGCTTTATTTATTGGAATTGCCACTCCAATATGCCAATTAGTATTTATCAATAAATACGGTATGAGTGGAAGAGTTCTTGAACTCATCTTATTAGCGATTAATTTAGTCATTGAAAATTTATATCACCACATCATCTTAGCTAAACTAGGTAAAGATAATAATGAAAGAAAAGAAGCCTCCGTTAACTAAAATAGAGAAGAAAGCGGAGACTTGGAGAATAGTTAAATTTGTCTTATTCTCTATAAGCGCTGGAGCGATCCAAATCATTTCATTCTCCTTGCTTGAATTAATTCCGTATTGCAAAGATAACTACTGGTTACCAGCAACAATCTCCTTAATCTTATCTGTAGTATGGAACTTTACCTTCAATAGAAGATTTACCTTCCAAAGCGCAAATAATGTTCCAATTGCGATGCTTAAAACCCTTGCCTACTATGTAGTCTTTGGTCCACTATCGATTGCCTTTGGACATATGTATCTAGTTGTTACATTAAAATGGAATGACTTCTTAGTTGAAGGGGTGTTAATGTTAGTCAATCTTATTACTGAGTTTTTATATCAAAGATACTTTGTCTTTAATAAAAGCTTAGACACTAACGACCTTGCTAAGAAAAAAATAGAGCAAAATGAAAAGACACACGAATAAACGTGTGTCTCTTTTTTAATTAAATAAATTTAATTAATCTCTATATTCGTAGAGTTGAATAGCGGCTTGTTTAGTCTTATAATCTGAGAATCTTGGATTACCAGTATTATATTGAATTGACCATTCACTACTAGCGTGATTAGCAACTTTAACATTACCATCGGTAAAGGTGAGATCCCAATAAGAAGAACTACTAGCGGTAGAGACAAATTCGAGCTTGTTGTTGCTTGTAGATTTTAAGTTGAGATAACCATCATCACTTAAGAAGGTGTATCCAGTTGAAGCACTACCACCTAATTCTAAAGACATAATGCCATCAACAGTCTCAAAGTAATATTCAGAAATTGTTACATCAACAGGGCTTAAATATCCACTAGTTAATGCACCGGCAGCCTTATTCTTACCTTCTTCTTCATGAACGAAAGTATAGGAATTTCCAACAGTTAATTCTTCATCAGTATTAATCTTGTACCAACCTGGCACAACATTTTTAACTGTAACCGCTAAGACTTTTTCAAAGACTTGAGAATCTCTATTATCAGTAACTGTAACAGTGATGTTCGCGGTTGTTCCTTCTTCGACTTCACTTCCAACAGTAACTTTTCCTTCAGAATCAACTGCGACTTTAACATTATCAGATGAATAAGAAACATCATAGTTATAAATCATTGTGGTTGAAACTTCGATTTGGAACTCTCCACCTTGTTTAATATTAACTGCTTCTTTATTTAAAGAAATGCCTCTTGTGTGAGCTTCTCCACTACCTTTGCTGACACTTAATTGGAAGGTATTGCGATCTGTGAAGAATTGAAGGGCAACCTTACCTTCGGCGTCTTCAGCAGCATAGCCAGCATCAGCGTAGCCAGAATCATCGACGTACATTGGAATATTCTTTAAAGCGTTAACAAAGAGGTCTTCATTAGAATCAGTTCCAACTTTAGTATCTAAATCTTTTGAATAGACATAAATAGCTTCGACTTCTTGAGCAGTAGCAGGATCTTCTTCTCCCTCTCTAAGTAAGGAATAATCTTCATAATCCTCTTCTTCCTCTTCTTCGGCGTATTGAACTTGCCATTTGAAATCGCCAGTTAATGAAGGGACTTCAACACCATAGGTGTCTTCAATTAATTGAGCAGGGAATTCTCCAAACTCAGAGAAACTTTCTTCAACATTCGCAAAAGTAACAGTAAATGTTGTTTCATCTTCTTCTTCGGCGCGTTGAGCAAATAAATCTTCCCAATCAAGTGGTTCTTCGTAATCAACAACAATAGCTTTGGTTTCTGCCCAGTTATAGGAAGTCCAGATTAACATGCCGAAATAATACAATGTTGGATTATAATTACCGGTAATACCTTGATCACCGCTAGCATAAATACTATCGATGGCGTCCCAAGCATCTTCTTCGGTGAAATCACCAAAGATTTGAACGCTAACTTGTCCTTTAAAGACTGAGTAAGCATATGTAAATCCTTCACCAGTAACTGGAGTAAATGATAATCCACTATCTAGTAAGAAAGCATCGGTTAATGTAGTTGGCCAAGAAGTGGTTTCATTAACTTTTAGAGAAATAGTACCAGTAATTGTATTACCAAGGAATTCACTATATGAGACATATAACTGAATCTTATTTCCATCAGTGTCATAATTTTGCTCATAGCAACCTAATTCTTGGTTATAGCTATAACCATCGGCTTCTAACAATTGATCATAACTAGATAGAAGATTTTGATAATAACTGTCAGCGATTTGGAATTGCATTCCATCTTCAGAGATAACACCTTCATAATCGCTTCCAAGTTGAACAAATGGAACTAGATCTTCAAAATTAGAATCTGTAAAGAGATCTCCCCAGCTTGTATCTTCGGTTTTAGTATTCACTAAACTCCATGAATCAAATTCAATAGTGTTACCGCCATAGTAATTATCGAAATAGTATGAGGTACAATACACTAATAATGAATCGCTAGCGGACTTTTTATAGTTGTAACAAACTAAATCGCCATATTCATCTTCAAAGAAGATTTCTCCATCTTCTTCTCCAACAGTCCAACCTGCTGTCGCTAAAGATTGATAATAATTCTCAATAGTAAAAACTTCAGAATCATCATAAATCATTGGAGGATATTCGCCTTCTCTTTCTTGAACGGTATAGTTATCAAGAATACCAGTCGCATAAGGAAGGACTTCTCCAACTTCAGTTTGCATAACAGCCTTAGCTGAACTATTCCATTCTTTAGTGGTTGGTTGGCCTCCTCCGCCACCTCCGCCACTTCCGCCACCGCCGGAGCCGCCTCCGCCAGAAGGAACTAAAGAACCTTTACCTGTACAGCCTACTAACGAAGCTGCAACAAGTAAGGTAAACATCATTTTAGAAAATTTCATATAATTTTCTCCTTTCTTAATAAGGATTTATTTAATTATAAATTAAAAGCTTTCTAAATCATAATGATTTAATAAATACAATTATTAAATTATGTGAAACAAAAAGAAAAGACCCCCAAAGGGGTCTAATCATATTTGATGATTTACTATGCGTAATAGGTAATTGTCATTGAAACTGGTTTGACTTGGCCAACACTGGCTGTGAAAACAAGTGAAGTCTCTTGTCCATCCCAAGTTCCGTTTTTGCCAGAAGAAGTGTATGTTCCAGTTGATGCTGTCCATCCATCAGGACCGCCTTTTGATCCAGCATTATTTGCACAAGTTAAATCAATATGAGTAATTGTTGCTCCGGTAATTGTGAATGTTTGATCTTTGTAAACCCTTACTTCGTTGTTATTGTCATAATGATAAAACGCACCATTCCAAGTAAATGTTAAAGCGCCGACTGTTTTAGTAAAATCTTTCGGTCCGGCTTCTGTTGTAGTACCGAATTGAGAAATAACTTCAACAGTTGTAGGTGTTCCAGAAGGGGTTCCGCCTCCACCGCCAGATCCACCACCGGATCCACCGCCAGATCCACTACCGGATCCTCCGCCGGATGCTGCTCCACCTTTACTAGCACAAGCAGCCAATGATAAAAGCATTAAAGCTCCAATAGATAAAAATCTAATCTTTTTCATTTTTTAAAATCTCCTTGATGTATTTATTCTATTACTTTTAATGTAATAATACAAAAAAGAAATAATGTTATTATTTATTCAATTACTATCTAAACAAAAAAAGACCCTAATGGGTCTTTAATTGAATAAATTAATTCTTACTCTTCTGCAGCAGCAATATCGATGATTTCAACTTCGATATTAACTACAATCGCTTCGTCTTGGGCGTCATTAATTGCGAAATATTCAAGCGCTAAGTACTCAGTACCTTTAAGTTGAATACCATAAACAGCACCATATGCTGGAATTGTGTGAGCTTGGTCGAACCAATATGCAGAAGGACAAGAAAGCATAACCATGTTGTATTTTTCTTTTAAGGCATCAAACAGACCTGCTTTTTCATCTGTTCCATGCATTAAATAGAATACATCGGTGTAGTTATCAGTAACTCCGTCATCCCATCCAAGGATAAGTTGAGAAGCAACAGCCTTGCTCTCATCTTCTTCATCATATTCGAATTCAGTATATTCATAAGCAACTTGAAGTCCGAAGACTGCTGCTCCTGCTTCATACGCTAATTCTTGAACAGATGGTGCTTTGACTTTTGCACTGTTTGTTGATTTACATCCCACTAAGCCTACCATCGAAGCAAATGTGACGAGTGTTAACAATCCTTTTTTCATGTGTAATTTCTCCTTTCGTGAAAAATTTTATGTTTGGTGAAAATATACCACTTTTCAAAAAAGCAATACAACATTTTTTTAATAATAATATATATTTACACGCCCTTACGCGTTAGCAACTTCGTCAGGTTTTTTGAAATAAGATGTATATCTTAATGCTTGGAAAATTGCAGGAGATAACATCGAAGTCAATACTACTTCAATGATGAAATTAATATATATCGCAGCTAATAAACCAATAAAGGCTGCGTCTGGTAATGCATCTCCTTTGAAAAATAGTAGATAGAAGATGACAAAGATTCCAGTATTTAATAATGGAATCGAAATAGAAGAAATCATCGCTCCTAAAAAAGTGTGTTTCCCGTTTTTGAATGGAAGCATGATTAATCCCGCAACAACTCCTGCCACTGTGGTTTTAGATAAGCAAGTTAAAACAGTGGCCCAAGGATTAACCGCCATAAAGGTTTGAATTGTTGATGGAGCGATTAAAACCATCACTCCGCAAACTAAACCTAAAAAACCACCATAGATTGGTCCTAACACTACCGCTCCAATAGCGATAGGTAATAAAGACAAGTTAATACTAGCTAAAGAAGGAACGATGTAATTACCCACAACTTGAAGAAGTAAAATAATCGCAGTTAATATTCCAGTTAAGGCGATCTTTTTTGTTGTGAAGAATTTTTCTTTTTGTTCCATTTTTGTTGCCCGAGATAATAGTATGTATAAAATAAATCATTTATTCAAGAATAAAAGTGAAAAATCTTTTATACTAGATATGAGGTAAAAATTATGATTAAGATCGCGTTTTATGACACTAAGCCATATGATATCCCGGCTTTTGAAGAATATGGAAAGCAAAAAGGAATTGAATTTAAGTATTTTGAATCTAGACTTTCAGAAGATACAGCATATCTTGCAAAAGGTTTTGATGGAGTTTGTGTTTTTGTTAATGATGTCGTCGATAAAAAAGTTATCGATATCCTTTATTCCTTAGGCATCAAATTACTTCTATTAAGATGCGCTGGATTTAATAATGTCGATGTTAAAGCAGCCTTTGGAAAGATTCACATCTATCGAGTTCCAGCCTATTCTCCTTACTCTGTCGCGGAACACGCCATTAGTCTACTTTGTACATGCAATAGAAGAATTCATAAAGCCTACAATAGAACAAGAGATTATAATTTCTCCCTTAATGAATTAACTGGATATGATTTACACGATAAATATATTGGAGTTGTTGGAACAGGTAAAATCGGTAAAATATTCATCAAAATCTGTCAAGGTTTTGGAATGCATGTTTTAGCTTATGATAAATATCCAGATTATAACCTATCAGATGTCGAATATGTTGAATTAGATGAGCTCTTCAAAAGAAGTGATTTCATTTCATTACATTGTCCATTAACTGAAGAAAACAAACATATGATTGATAAAAGAAGTATCGACTTAATGAAAAAAGGCGTTGGAATCATCAATACCTCCAGAGGAGCGTTAATTAACGCTACAGATTTATTAAAGGGTATAAAAACTAGAAAAATTGGTTTTGTTTGTTTAGATGTCTATGAAGAAGAAGGCGATATTTTCTATAGCGATAAATCAGGCCATATTTTAGATGATGATACTTTAAGAAACTTATTATCCATGCCAAATGTTTTGCTCACTTCTCACCAAGCGTTTTTAACCCATGAAGCGCTTAATAATATCGCCGACACCACTACTAATAATATTATTTCTTTCTTTAATAATGATGTTTTAGATACTGAAGTCTGCTATCGATGTGGAAATCAAGAAAACTGCAAGAAAAAAAGAAAAGAAAAATGTTTCTAAATTAGTTATTGAAAATAAAAAATAGATTGTATACAATTTAATTATGAAAGAAGGTAATTAATATGTCAGTCTATGAATTTAAAGTCTTAAGCCAAAAAGGCGAAGAAATCTCATTAGAGCAATATAAAGGAAAAGTTCTTTTAATTGTTAATACCGCGACTGGATGTGGTTTCACTCCACAATATAAAGGATTAGAAGAATTATACGAGAAATATCGTGGAGAAGGATTTGAAATCCTTGATTTCCCATGCAATCAATTCTTCCGTCAAGCACCCGGAAGCGACGAAGAAATCAATAACTTCTGCTCCTTAAGATATAACACTCAATTCCCAAGATTTAAAAAAGTCGAAGTTAATGGTAAAAACGCTAGTCCACTCTTTGTGAATTTATGCACAGTTAATGGAAAATATAAGAAAGTGAAATGGAATTTCACTAAATTTTTAGTGGGTAAAGATGGGGAATTAATTGCTAGATTTGAACCAACCGTCAAGCCAGAAGATTTTGAAAGCGAAATCAAAAAAGCTTTAGGAAAATAAAATGTCTAATTACGGAGATGATATTTTAAAATTATCTAACCAAATTTGTTTCCCTTTATATGCGAGCGGGAAAGAAATAGTTAGAAGATACACTCCATATTTAAATGAGCTAGATCTCACCTATACCCAATATCTTGTTTTAATGGTGTTGTGGGAAAAAGATTCTATCTCAGTTAAAGAGATTGGAGAAAAGCTCTATCTCGATAGCGGCACTCTCACTCCTTTAATAAATAAATTAATAAATAAAGGATTAATCAAAAAAAGTGTTTCCTCTAATGACGCTAGAGAGTTAGTCATCTTTTTAACTAGTAAAGGAATTAAATTAAAGGAGAGAGCAAAAAGTATTCCTCCTTTAATCGCTGGTAAAGTAAAATTATCTCAGGAAGAAGCAATACAATTATATAGTTTACTATATAAAGTATTAGATGGATTTAAAGATGAAAGATAAGAATATTGTCCAAAGAGAAAAAAAGATTGTTCGAACTAGTTTAATCGGAATATTCGGTAATATCGGACTAGTCGCTATTAAGATGGTTGTCGGATTAATCGCTGGAGCGGTTTCGATCGTTTTAGATGCAGTTAATAACTTAACAGATGCCTTAAGTAGTCTTATCACTATTATTGGAACTAAGCTTGCAGGTAAAAAACCAGACAAGAAACACCCATATGGACACGGAAAAATTGAATATCTAACTTCAATGTTAATTGGAGTTATCGTCCTTGTTGCGGGTGGTACATCAATATATGAATCCATCATGTCTTTAATTAAACATGATGTCGCAACTTACTCTAATTTATCTTTAATCTTAATCTCCGTTGCTATTTTAGTAAAAGTGGCCTTAGGTTTATATTTTAGAAAAGTTGCAAAAGAGACTAATAGTGACGCTTTAAAAGGGAGCGGAATTGATGCTTTATTTGATGCAATATTATCTACTTCCACTTTAGTGGGCGCAATTGTTTCTAGATATGCTGGAGTGTCTATTGAAGGATATCTAGGTATCTTAATCGGTTTATTCATTTTAAAAAGTGGTTTTGAAATCTTACGCGATTCCGTTAGTCAAATCATTGGTCAAAGACCATCAAATGAAATCTCTATTGGAATTAAACAACTAGTGAATTCTCATAAAGAAGTCATTGGAGCCTATGACCTCATCTTAAATAACTATGGTCCAAATAAATCAATCGGTTCAATTCATATTGAAGTTGATGATGATGTGACCGCTAAAGAACTCCACCACTTAACTAGACAAATTTCTACAGAGGTCTATGAAAAATTTGGGGTTATCTTAACTGTTGGAATTTACGCTGCTAATAAGAGCAATCCAGAAATTAAAGAACTAAGATCATATATTTATGATTTAGTGAAAACAAATGAAGATATCACTCAAGTGCACGGCTTTTATGTCGATGAAGAAAAATCTCTTGTCACCTTTGATATCATCGTCGATTACTCTAAAGATAGTGAAACGATTAAAAATGAATTAATCGAAAACTTAAAAACTAAGTTCCCAAAATATAATTATTATATTGTTATTGATAACGATTTCGCAGATTAAAAAACTCCACGACTTGTGGAGTTTTCTTTATAAAAGAAAAGCCGAATTAATCTTCGGCTTTTACTTCACTAACTTCAGCGTCAACAACTGTTTCAGTTGGTTTTTTAAGTCTAGCGGCTCTTCTTTGAGATTTTTCAAATTCACGATCAGATTTCTTAGCCGTGACTAACAAAGTAACTACACTAACAACGACCGCAATACCAAGAACTAAAAGTCCTTGCCATAAAAAGCCCATTTGACCTGTGGTGGCTTTAAGATGTAAATCAGCTTTATATAAATCTGATTCGTGAGCGATAAAGCTACACGCCATACCTAAAGCTAAATATGTCAATCCCCATAGGCCCATTAAGCCTGAAAGGATATAAACAACTAATTCAAAAATTGTGACGGGAAGTTTCTTTTTCATTGAAGTTCTCCTTATTAAGCTTGCGCTCCACCATTAGCTTTTCTAATGTCAGCGAGCATTTCTTGTAAGGCTTTATTGAAGAGCTCTTGCCATTTTGGTGCATTTGCTTGGACTCTGGTATTTAAACCATCAATTGCTTCTTTGAATAAATCTGGGAAGTTTTTGTTGTCTCTTCTTTCTCTTCTACCTTCACTCATCTCAACGACTTGCAAGCATTTGTCTAAAGCATCTAATGAATCGTTATCGATGAAGTGGTTGTGCTCTCTGATGCTTCTAAGCATTTTCGCGTAAACACTTAATTCGTTTTGAACGATATAGTTAGATTGTGGAGTTGGTTTTCCTTGGCTTTCAGACATGACCTTTTGGAATTCAAAGAAAGATTTTTCAAAATCTTGCATGATTAAAAGAGTCGAGAATAAACGGTAGTGACGATCATCAACAGGCATTAAGTCTTCGATGATTGGTTCAGCTTCGTTATGTTGTCTAGCTAAATTGACATGGAAATAGATGATATCTCTAAGAGGTTCCATGATTTCGGTGACATATTGATAAATCTTTAAATGTTGAGAGTGATCGACACGGATTTTTCCTTCAGCGGTTTTCACTAAGATTGTGGAATTATCTCCGTAGAGTTCATCTAACATCTCACGATATTTCTCCATCATTTCAGTAAATTTATCTTTGTTGGCTTCTAAAAATTTACCAAGTGGAGTTTCAACTTCTAAACCTTTGGTTAAAACTTGTTTTCTTTGTTCAAATAATTTGGCGTCATGTTCACGAGGTAAAACATATTCAAGAGTGTCTCTTAAATGGGTAGCGACGTGAATAATGTCAAAATTGTATTGATTAATGTTTTTCATAATTGTCCTCCTTCAATACATTTAGGGTTTTCTTCACCCACGGATAGGACTCTAAATGTGTGGACTGGTATATATTATACACAAGTAAGGGTGTCTTGTATAAAAATATTTTTTATATAAGCAGCTAATAGTCAAAAGAAAAGGCGGGAATAAATCCCGCCACAATAATTAAAGTTGATTATTTGATTGGGTTTTCAGCTTGGATAACACCGTATCCACCGTCATTTCTAACATAGACAGTAGAGATGCGGTCATCTTCTTCATCTAAATACATGAAGAATGGATGTCCAAGAGCTTCCATACGAGTAATGGCTTCTTCAATAGTCATTGGTTGAAGGTAATAAGATTTTAATCTTACAACGACATCTTGTTCCTCGTTTCTTTCCTCTTCTTCAACTAAGTCAAAGTCGATGGCTTTTCCTAAGTGGAGTTTATTGTTACTGCGATCCATTCTGGTCTTGATTTTTCTCATCTGACCTTCAAGCTTATCAATCACTAAATCGATTGCGGCGTATAGATCGCTAGATTCTACTTCTGCTCTAAGTGGCATAGATGGTAAGAAGATTGTAACTTCTACTTTTTGGACTAAGTTATGAGCGCTAACGACGCAGCGGCATTCCACATCATCTTTGATGAGGAAATACTTGTCCATCTTTGATAATTTGTTTTGCAAAGCGTTTGAGATACCTTCGGTGACCTCAATGTTTTTGCCAATAATTTGGTATTTCATGATATGTACTCCTTTCCAAATTACCTAGAATAGGATTTATTCACATTTTTATTATAGTTTATCGTTCATCGTTTTTAAATAAAAACGCATCGATTATTCTTCTAAAAGCTTTTTAATTTCGTTAACTTTGTCGAGTCTTTCCCAAGGTAGACTAACATCTGGTCGTCCAAAGTGACCATAGTTAGAGATATCTTGATATCTAAATGAAGGTGTCTTTAAACCAAAGTTTTTAATAATCATTCCGGGTCTACAATCAAAAACAGTCTTGATGATGTGAAGTAACTTATCATCGCTATATTTAGAGCTATTAAAAGTATCGATGGCGATACTAATTGGATAATTAATTCCAATGGCGTAACTAAGTTGAACTTCCACTCTTTCACTTGCGCCAGCGGCCACTAAGTTTTTAGCGATATATCTAGCCATATACGTTCCTGAGCGATCAACTTTAGAAGGATCTTTTCCTGAGAAAGCTCCTCCACCGTGATGAGCGCTGCCTCCATAAGTATCGACAATAATTTTTCTTCCAGTTAATCCAGTATCTCCAGCAGGTCCACCTAAAACAAATCTTCCAGTTGGATTGACTAAATATTTAAAATCATCGTTAAATCCGTACTTTTTTGCGATTTTTTTCATGATTTTTTCATGGATATATTCTTTGAATTTATCTAAATCAACATCCTCGTCGTGTTGAACTGACATCAAGATTGTATCTAGTTTTGGATTAGCTTTATCGGAATAATCAATCGTGACTTGAGCCTTCATATCTGGTCGAGCACCTTTAAAGACTCCACTTTTTCTTTGATTGGTGGCTTCTCTAACTAGATTATGCGCAATTGAAATTGGTAAAGGCATATATCCTTCAGTTTCATTAGTAGCGTAGCCAAACATCATACCTTGGTCTCCCGCTCCTTGATCTTCTGGATTAGTTTGATTCACTCCTTGATTGATGTCCCCTGATTGTTGTTGAATTTTATTAACGATTTGAATCGTGTGATAATCACAGCCATATTCAGGTTTATCATAACCAATCTCTTTTAAAACATTTCTAACAATTGGTTCGATGTCAATCTTGCCTTTGCAGGTGATTTCTCCTCCCACTAAAACATAGTTTGTGGTTGCAAAACATTCGCAGGCCACATGACTATTTGGATCGACTTTTAAACACGCGTCTAAAACCGCGTCACTAATTTGATCGCAGACTTTGTCTGGATGTCCTTCACTTACGGACTCTGATGTAAATAAGATTTTTTCTTTTGCCATAACTTTATTCCTATAAAAAACTTCCCCCAGAATTGGGAGAAGCTAATATATTCTTCTCGTCTTATCGTTCAAGGTTCTGGGGCCTTGCTAAGGAAGAGCACTTACTCTTTCGAGAGTTGCTACTGTGTTTTTACATTCCTTATTACACAGTTCTGGATAAGTGTGTTTATTATAAATAAATGATTTAGTAATATCAAGAGGATAAATTAATCAAGAAACAAAAAATCAGGACGAGCCTGATTATTGTTTTGCTAAATGTTTTTTGATTCCTTTAGCGAGTTGATCTGGACAGCTAGTTCCATTACGACATTGAATTCCTTCTAGTCTTTTAACCGCTTCTTCTAGAGTCATTCCAACCAATAGGGCTGCTAAGCCTTGAGTGTTACCGCGACATCCACGGACAATATTTACTTTTTTAATAATTCCGTCTTCATGTTCCACAGTCATTTCAACAGAGCAAACATTCTGAGGATAAAAATGGATTGTTTCCATTATTTAACAATTCTTCCGTAAACAGTTCCAGAGCATCCAGCAGCGTTACTCTCATCAGTGTCGATGTGCATTGCTAAAGCAAAGTCTTCTCTAACTCTAACGACAACATCACCAAAGATTAAGCTTCTTTCTGGGGTGTTGACTTCAACTTTGACAATTTCACCATTTTTAACACCGAATTCTTCTGCATCGGCAGGAGTCATATGGATATGTCTTTTAGCAACGATACATCCTTCGCTTAATTCGAGTTCTCCAGCAGGACCCACTAATTTGATTGGAGCACTACCAGCGATATCTCCACTTTCTCTAATGACTGCAGGAACACCAAGTGTTCTAGCATCGGTGGCGGAGACTTCAACTTGAGCAGCTTTTCTAAATGGTCCAAGGATGGAGACATTTGGAATGGATCTTTTAGGTCCTACTACTTCTAATCTAGAAGTTGAGACATATTGTCCAGGTTGAGATAAAGGTGCTCTAACTTCGATTTTGGCATCTTCACCAAATAAGATTTTGAATTGCTCTTCAGTGACGTGAATATGACGCGCACTTGTTTCTACTAAAATATCTTTCATTTTCTTTTCCTTCTTTTAATCGCCTTGATATTTTATCAAATTGATTTAGAAAAATCATTATACTCTTGTCTTTTATTCCTATTTTTCTTAAAATAATCAAGCAACTTGGAAATGCGCAGGTGGCGGAACTGGTAGACGCGTACGTTTGAGGGGCGTATATCGCAAGATGTGTGAGTTCGATTCTCATCCCGCGCACCAAATTGAAAAAAAATACAAGGATTTATCCTTGTTTTTTTTATGCTTGTGGTAACTCCTCTTTCTTTTTACGTTTGAATTTATCAAATAACAAGAACAATGGGGTTTCTAATGCGTATTTTCTAAATATATCGATGATTAAGCAAAGAGTAAAAACAATCGCTACCGACATTACTAAATGCCAAAGCATATTCGCTGAACTACAATAATCTTGAGTCCTAAAAAGAACTTTCCAATAATAATTTCTTAAAGAATCATTATCGTGAATCAAATAAATTCCTAAAGTGAATCCTGCAATAAAGTTAATAGGCTTTGAATATATTGGCTTTGCCATAGATAAAAGCATCATTAAGCCAAACACCATTAAAATCATAAATACACTATGTCTAGAGATAAACCAGTTAATCATATACGCCATATCGAGATGACTAATCGAGATTAACGACATGATTAATTGGAAGACAAAGATTATTCCAAGATTAATAAATAGCATTAATAATCCAGTTTTCTTATTGAACCATTTTTGCCCACTTTCTTTTGATAATCTTAAAAATGCTCCATAGCAATATAAACAGAATAACGATAAGAATCTATTTAGATAAAATGTCCCTGCAGTGATAGAAGGAACAATCGACCAGACTACTGTAATAATAATCATGAACTTAAAAGCCAAAGAGTAATTTTCTAGTTTAAATAGCTTATTTATAAACGGATGAAACAAATAGACTAATAGATACGCAGAAACAAACCAACTTCTTTCAAAGAAGAGGCCAAAGATAGTTTTCAAGAACTCGTCCGAATCAAATTGCTTCCCATCCACTAGAACAAAGGATAACCCATAAAACAATAAGATATAAAAGTAATATTCAAGGACTAGTTTTACGATGTGAAATACATTTACCTTTTCCGATTTCCAAAGGAAAAATTCAGAAATCATCATGAACATCGCTACCCCCATGTCTCCAAGAGATAAATTATTCGCTAGGATCAAATTAGCGGTAGAGATATTTGCATTATCTTTTGTCCCCATCATGTAATGGGAAATAATAATAAAAACAATTGCGACAATTCTTAATATTTCAAAAGTTGAGTTTCTAATTTTATTCTCACTTGCCATTACTTAAGTTGATTGTATAAAAAAATGAACATAATTTAAATAGCGTCTAGCTTTTTAATTTATTTTTAGTTTTACTAAATGTTTATTATTTGTGAAAGGAGTATTTGAATAATGAAAAAATTCTTCACAGTGACATACTCCCACCACTTATAGAAGTAGGGGCTTCTTGCTCGATGACTCTAATGAGCCAAGCATAAACAAGCTATCCGGATGTGTCCCATCCTTAGTAAGCATTTCAATTCCCTTACGTAGAATATTTTTAGCTGCGTTTATATCTCGATCATGGACTGAGCCACATTGAGGGCATGTCCATTTTCTTACTCTTAAATCTTTAGTGAGAGGATTTTGATAATTGCAGTAACTACATAATTGACTACTTGGATAATTAGTAGGAACCTTAACAATAACGTTCCCATACCAATTAGCCTTATAAATAAGCATAGAAACAAATTTAGACCAACTCGCATCAGAAATGCTTCTAGCGAGTTTAGTGTTTCTAGTCATATTTTTTACTTTCAGGTCTTCAATACAAATGATTTGGTTTTCATCAATGATAATTCGAGAAAGTTTATGTAAATAGTCATTACGTTGATTCTCTATTTTCTTATGAATTCTAGCAACTTTAATTCTTTGCTTGTTACGGTTATTACTACCCTTTTTCATAAGAGATAGTTTTCTTTGTTCTCTAGCGAGTTTATTTTGTGATTTGGTTAAGTATTTATGGTTTTTATATTTATTCCCGTTAGAGTCAATAATTAGCTCTTTAATCCCTAAGTCTAATCCAATCGCATTATCTAAAAATTTAATAGATTCAGAATTCTCCTCAACAAGCAAAGAAATATAATACTTCTCATCCGTAGTCTTACTAACAGTTACAGATTTAATTTCACCTATAAAGTCACGATGCTTCTTTATTCTAATACGAGGACATTTAGGAATAGATATATATCGGTCGTTAGAGGAGAACTTCACACTTCCCTGGTTATTTGTGGTATAGCTTTGATCATTCCTTTTAGATTTATATTCAGGAAAACCATTTTGCTTTTTATAAAACGATTTAAAAGCCGCGTTTCTTGCTAATTGTGCGTTACATAAGGCTAAAGAATCAACATCTTTTAAAAATGGATAATCCTTTTTATATCTAGCGGGAGTGATATTTTCATTTTTACCAGTAGATTTATATATCTCACACATATCTGAAAGAGACTTATTATAGAAAAACCTTACACATCCAAAAACTCTAGAGAAGTATTCCTTCTGACTAGCGTTAGGATAGATGCGATATTTATAAGCTTTTCTAATCATAAACCTCCTAATTCAAGGAGTTAGATTAGTTATCATTCTCCCTGAGATTCGATATATTCCTTGATTGTCTCAATATTAGCCACACCTATAGAGATAAGACAGAAAGACTGAGACCAGAATGCTTCTTTATATAATCTAGATCTAATAGAAGGAAATTCTTTCTTTATTAGTCTAGAAGAAGCAGACTTATAAGCATTGATGAACTTAGAGATATTAGAATTTGGTTCACTTCTAAATAAAATGTGAACACGATCCAAATCATGGTTCCATTCTTCAAGAGCAATATTATAATTACCCTCAATATTCCTAAATATCCCTTTTAACCTTTCAGATATTTCATCATTTATCACCTTTTTACGATATTTAACTACCAAGATTAGATGAAAATGAATCGCGAATACTGAATGGTTATTACTCCTCAATTCCACATCTATATTATATCATTATTTATAATTATATAAAAGGATATAGTGACTTATTTTTGTACTTATTACGACTGAATGTAATAATTTCAATTCATCCCCCACCTATAGAGGTATCCATCAATTTAACAAATTACTGTGGGGGACTTACTTGAATATGTTAAAGAACATTTTACTATGTGTGGCAACCTTCTTAGCCGTCTTAGTGTTTGTCTTCTCATTCTTAGTGGCCTTAAAGCTCACTGGTGATTCTACTTCTATCACTTTCTATGGAATCATTTGGGGAAGCAATAAATCAGTAGAGACAATTGGAAGCGTATCCCATACAGACACCTATGATCCAGCTCTTCACGCTGCAGCTCTTCCATTAGTTGGAGCTATCTTAGTCTTAGTTGGCGGATTAGCAGCTTGCTTATTTGGCTTTGTTCTTAAAGACAAGAAATGGGCAAAATATGCTGTCATCGTTTCAGCAAGCTTAATGGTTCTTGGAGGAGTCTTCTTTTTCTTCACATATCCAGCATTCTGTCAATCCTACGCTGAATTCGCAGGTGGTAGCACAACTGCTGCTGATATTAAAGATCTCTGGAAAGATTCACATCCAAATGTTGCTTTAGCAGTTGTCGCTGGCATCTTATCCATCCTTGGTGGTTTATCTGCTTGCGGTTCACAATTACTTAAAAAATAAGTAAAACACTATTCAAATATTAGAGGCTCCTTCGAGTCTCTTTTATTTAATTAATCGTTGATTCACAGTTTCCTATTTGTTTTAATTATCGTATCGGCAGATATACCTGCGTAAGTGGAGTTCATCGCCGATTTTTTTATTGCAAATCAAATATGCATTTGGTTAAATAATCCTAGATGATTTGCAGGAGCTAGTTCTCCAGTGTCCAGAAGTCGAAGAAATTCGATCGACAGAATCATCTTTTTTTGTACAATTTAACTACTTAAACAAAGAAAAAGACCTACAAAGTAGGTCTCTTATTTTAGTGCTTCAATTAGAACTTAGAGGTATCGAATTCCTTAAGAACCTTGAGTAATGGTCTAATGTTTTTAGCGACATTGCCGTCTTCAAATGGGTTTCTTAAGTGAACTTTCTCTAATAATCCAGTAAATGGAAGAGTTCCACCTAACTTACAAAGTTTGACATATTTCTTCCATGCCTTTTCATGATTCTTTAAATCTTCTGCAAGGAATTGGAAGGCGACAACTTGTGCAAGGGTGTAATCAATATAATAGAACGGAGTACCAAAGACGTGAGATTGTCTCATCCATCTAGTTCCTTTAGCGGCGACAGGGCAATCGTCATATTTACGATTTGGTAAATTGGCTTCTTCGATTTCTTTATATTTAGCGCATCTTTCTTCGTGAGTAGCGTTTGGATGTTCATAGACCCAGTGTTGGAATTCATCGATGGTGATACCATAAGGTAAGAATTCAATAGAATCAGTTAAGTGAGAATATTTATATTTTTCTGCGTCTTTACCAAAGAATTTATCCATGTATGGCCAGGCAAAGAATTCCATGCTCATGGAGTGGATTTCACAGCTCTCTAAGGTTGGATTTTGTAATTCTGGGATTTTAATGTTTCTACTTAAGTAGGCTTGGAAAGCGTGTCCGCCTTCGTGACATAAAACATTAACATCGTGTTCAGTTCCATTAAAGTTAGAGAAGATGAATGGCGCTTTATAAACAGGGAAATATGTGCAATATCCACCTGGAGCTTTTCCAGCGCGAGCGTCTAAATCTAATAATTGATGGTCGATCATGAAGTTGATAAACTCTGCACTTTCACTACTCATATCCTCATACATCTTTTTAGCGATAGAGGTTAAAACTTTGCTATCGCCAACAGGGACTGGATTTCCAGATTTAAATCTTAAATTGTAGTCATATGTTTGTGGGTTTTTAATTCCGAGCTCTTTCATTTGTTTTTTGAAAAGTTTTTGAGCGAGTGGAACGACTTCTTCTTTGATTTGTTCACGGTATCCTTTTACTTTCTTACTGTCATAGTCAGTTCTTCCAAGTAAGCAATAACCTAAATCAATGAAATTTTTATAGCCAAGTTTTTTGGCCATGCCATCTCTTAAATGGACTAATTTATCATAGATATCTGCGATTTCTTTTTCGTGTTCGCCTAACCAGTTATCCATAGCGATCGCTGCTTCTTTTCTGGTTTCTCGATCTGGATCAGCGACAAATTTTCCTAATTGAGAAAGATTATAAATCTCTCCTCTAAATTTGATTTGCGCGCCACCCATGATTTGATCATATTGAGAAGTTAATTTATTTTCTTGGATTAAATCAGGGATAATCTTTTCATCAAAGCTCTTTTGATTATTCTCAAAAATCTTAAAAAGATATTTGCCATAAATCTTTTCTAAGTCTTTACGGTATTTAGCCTTTAATAAGACTTTTTCATATTTCACTCCATAGGAGGAGATAAGTGGAGAAATCTCGTCGACTTTCTCTTGAGCGTTTTTATAAACGCGATTTCTAGTATCTAAAGTATATCTGACTTCGATAACACCCATATCAGTGCTTAATTCGTTCATGAATTTGTGATAATGCTTAACCGCGGTTTTTGCAGTTAAAGCGCTTCCACATTCTTCGATTTCAGATAATAAACTTTGTAACTTATTTACTGTTCTTTTTTCAGTAGGAACATGAAGGGGATAATCTTCAAATTTTAAATCTAATTCTTCTTTCATTTTGTCTCTCCTTTTAGTGATGATAATAGTTCTTGCTTTTTATAAATAAAGGTAGAAATAATTACCGAGTGAATTAATTATAAAAGAAAATTAATTTTCTTACAAAGCAATATGACTAAAAATAATATTTCAGTGTTTTTTCATTGATATTTTCAACTGATTTGTGTTAGTTTCAGTAGGGTAATTTTATGCCTGAATAATCTAATTGCCTATATTTTCTAATCGTGATAAACTAATCACGAGGTATTAATATGGGTAAACCAATTGTTGCTATCATGTACGATTTCGATAAAACCTTATCCACGACCGATATGCAAAATTATGAATTCATCCCAAGACTTGGAATGACTCCTGAGGAATTCTGGGGCGCAACCGGTGAATTCTCTAAGCGTACTGGCTGTGAAAGAATTTTATCTTATATGTATGTGATGATTGAAAAAGCTCGTGAGAAAAATATCAAACTCACTAGAGAGTTTTTAAGAGAATGTGGTAAAGCTGTTAAATACCATCCTGGCGTCACTACATGGTTCGAACGTATTAACAAATACGGCGAAGAACATGGTGTCACTATCGAACACTACTTGGTGTCTAGTGGCACAAAAGAAATCCTAGAAGGGACAAGCATTTACAACTGCTTCACTGGAGTTTATGGTTGTGAATTCCTTTATAACGATGAAGGTGAACCAGTTTGGCCTAAACTAGCGATTAACTACACACAAAAAACACAATTCTTCTTCAGAATCGCTAAAGGAGTAAAATCACTCGCAGATGATGATTCTGTTAACAAAAAGAATGTTGACGGATTAAGAGTTCCTTATGAAAACATCGTCTATATCGGAGATGGGATGACCGATGTTGCTTGTATGACCTTAGTCAACAAGAATCGTGGCTACTCCATCGGAGTGTTTACTGAAAAGAACAAAGATTCAGTCGCGCAAATTAGACAAGATAAGAGATGCCGCTATATCGCTCCTGCTGATTATTCAGCTGGAAAAGGAATGGAGCAAATCCTTCACCTAATTATCGACCGCGTCCATAACCAAGACGTCTTAGATAAAAAAGAAAAAGCACTCGCTGAAAAATAATCAAAAATGAAGTCCTTTTTGATAAAGTGACTTCTTTTTTTATACATTTGATGTAAAAGGTGGTAAATTAATTTACATGGAAATTCAAGTTGGTGACATTTTAATTGGAAAAGTAAATCAAGTTAGACCTTACGCTTTATTTTTATCTTTTGATAATGGAGCGGTTGGTTTATTACACATTTCCGAATTATCTGATCAATTTATTCGCGATATCGAAAGTTTTGGCACTGTTGGAGATGAAATCAAAGTTAAGGTTTTATCTATCGATCCAAATAATGGTTTTTTAAGAGTTTCTTATAAAGCTATCCCAGAAAAAGATCGATATAGCACTCATGACGCTAATAAAAAAAGCATTCCAGCTTTTGATGTAGCAGATTTTAAAGATATCGAGGAAATGCTTCCTACTTGGATTGAAAACACAATGAAAGAAATTAAAGGTAAGAAAAATGATTAAAGTCGATGTAAGTAATGTGATTAGTGAATCCGAGATCGCTAAGTATAGCGATAAGGTCACTAAAATCAATAAAATGATCAATGAGAAAACCGGAGCGGGTAATGATTACCTCGGTTGGGTTGATTGGCCAGTTGAATACGATAAAGAAGAACTAGAAAGATTATTAAAAGATGCTAAATACGTTAGAGATAATTTCGATGTTCTTGTGGTCGCTGGAATTGGAGGAAGCTATTTAGGCGCTAAAAGTGCTCTAGATGCTTTAAAAGGACTTAAAGGAAAAGATAAACCAGAAATTATCTTCATCGGTCAAACCTTCTCCCCTAACTACACCGCTCAAGTTTTAAAATATCTCGAAGATAAAAAGTTTGCGATTAATGTTATTTCAAAAAGCGGCACCACTACTGAAACCTCTATCGCTTTTAGATTAGTGAAAGATTTACTCGAAAGAAAAGTTGGTAAAGAAGCTTCCAAGAAGATGATCTTTGCTGTTACTGATAAAGAAAAAGGTGCACTTAAAACTTTATGTAATAAAGAAGGATATTCAACTTATGTTCTTCCTGGTAATATTGGAGGAAGATATTCTGTTCTTACTCCAGTTGGTTTATTCCCTCTTGCTGCCGCCGGAGTGGATGTTAAAGCGATGCTATTAGGTGCAAAAGAAGCTAGAGAAGAATTTGATAATGATGATCTTAAAAACAATAAATGTTACCGCTATGCGGTAAGTAGAGACTACATGTACCGCCACTCTCATCCAGTAGAAATGTTTGTCACTTATGAACCTCAAATGAGTCAATTATCTGAATGGCTTAAACAACTCTTTGGAGAAAGTGAAGGAAAAGAGAAGAAAGGTTTATTACCAACAAGCGCTACTTTCTCTACTGATTTACATAGCCTTGGTCAATTCATTCAAGATGGTTCTCCAATTTTATTTGAAACAATTCTCAATGTCTTAAATCCAAACGAAGATGTTTCTATTCCTAGCGATGAATTAGATTTAGATGGTTTAAATTATTTAGCAGGTAAGAAAATGAGCTATGTCAATCAGATGGCCTATCAAGGAACATTAAAGGCTCACGAAGAAGATGGAGGGGTTCCTTGTAACATCATCACATTAGAGAAAATGGACGCTAAAACACTTGGCTATCTCTACTATTTCTTTATGAGAGCATGTGCGATGAGTGCTTATTTACTAGAAATAAATCCATTTAACCAACCTGGAGTGGAAATTTATAAGAAAAATATGTTCCATCTCTTAGGCAAAAAAGGATATTAACTATATTTATATAGTTTAAAATAAGAAAAAGTCGCTAAAAAATTGGCGATTTTTTTATTGATTTATAATATACATAATGATATATTATCAAAGCGTATCTGCAAAAGCGGATGCTTAGCTCAGCTGGGAGAGCATCGCCTTTACACGGCGGAGGTCGGCGGTTCGATCCCGTCAGCATCCACCAAGTAAATTACGCAGATATAGTTATGGAGGGGTAGCGAAGAGGCTAAACGCGGCTGACTGTAAATCAGCTCCTTCGGGTTCGGCGGTTCGAATCTGCCCCCCTCCACCAACTTGCTTCTAGTTTGGGGCAAGAGATTGGGGTGTAGCCAAGAGGTAAGGCATCAGACTTTGACTCTGACATTCAGTGGTTCGATCCCACTCACCCCAGCCATTAGTTGACTCGCTAGCTCAGTCGGTAGAGCACTTGACTTTTAATCAAGGGGTCCGGAGTTCGAATCTCCGGCGAGTCACCACTCAACTGACTATTTGCCCAGGTGGCGGAATAGGTAGACGCACAAGACTTAAAATCTTGCGAGGTTAAACTCGTACCGGTTCGATTCCGGTCCCGGGCACCAGTTGAAAATTAAAATCCCCTGAAGGGGATTTTTCTTTTACTCTTCACTAGTTTGAAGTTTATATAAATTGTAATAATAGCCTTTTTTATCAAGTAGTTCTTGATGGGTTCCGCTTTCAATGATTTCTCCATGTGATAAAACGAAAATGTTATCGCTATCTTTGATTGTGGATAATCTATGAGCGACCACTAAAGTGGTTCCAATAGTTTTTATTTTATTTAAAGAATCTTGAATGACTTTTTCTGTTTCAACATCAATGTTCGCTGTCGCTTCATCTAAAATCATAATCTGCGGTTTATGAATGATTGTTCTAGCAAAAGAAAGTAATTGTCTTTGACCAGTAGAGAAGTTTTCTCCTCTTTGGACAACTTGAGTGTCTAACCCATCCTCTAATTTATCGATAAACCTATCTAAAGAAACATATTTCACAGAGTGATTTATTTCTTGATCGGTAAACTTATCGTCAAATAAGGTGATGTTATCTTTAATTGAACCGGTGAATAAGAAGACATCTTGAAGCATTTGCCCAATAGATCTTCTTAGAGAAGATAGAGAAATCTTTTTAATGTCGATATCATCGATTAAGATTTGTCCTTTTTGAACCTCGAAATTTCTTACGATTAAATTTAAGATTGTTGTCTTTCCACTTCCAGTATCACCAACAAACGCCACTGTGTCTTTTGGATTAACCACAAAAGAGACATCTTTTAAAATCCAATTCTCTTCTTCATAAGCAAAATAGACATTTTTAAATTCAATCTTTCCTTTAAATTCCTTAATATCAATTGTGTTCTCATCAAGAACTTCTGGTTTGATATCTAATAAATCAAATAATCTTTCAATCGCACTTACTGCTCGAGAAATCTTATTTAATGAGTCGGCGAGTTGTTGAACTGGTTCAAAGAAATAATCTAAGAACAAATAGAAGGTGACAATTATTCCAGCGGATAAGCCTAGTCTAACCCCCATATAAATAATTAAAGCAATTGATAGGATATATATAAGAGACACTAAAGGACGATAGATTGAGAAAGATAAAATGACTTGATAACGAGTTTTAAAATATTCAGCATTTTTATCTTTGAATGTTCTCATAAATCTATTTTCTTGTCTAAATAGTTGAATGATTTTCATTCCCGCTAAAGCTTCATTTAAGAAAGAGTTAAGTTCAGAGATTTGTTTCCTTTCTTTAGCGAAGATTTTGTGAACTTTCTTAGAAAATATATAGGAAATGATGAAGATAACGATAATTACACCAAATAAAATTAGACCTAATTTCCAAGATAAAACAAGCATCCAAATATAGACGATGATGACAGTTAATAAATCTCTAATAATCTTCACTAAAGTGTTTGTGAAGAATTCAGTTAGTTGAGAAGTATAATTACAAACAACAGTGACTAAAGAGCCAACAGACATATCGTTAAACTGATTTTGTGAAAGATTTTCAACGTGCTCAAAAACTTCCATTCTTAGTTTATAAACAATTCTTTGTCCCGCTTTAGTTAAAATCATCGTTTGAGTATAAACAAATGACTGGGCAACTACGTTAAGAACAAAGGCCATGATCGCCAAAAAGATAATTGTTTTTAAAGTAGGATTATCGCTAGCGATATGGTCGGTGAAATATCCAGTTACGCGAGGTAAAAGTACTCCAACAGCCGCATTAGCCAAAATCAAGAATAAAGAAATGATGAACCACTTCTTTTCTTTGGCGACATATTTTAATGTTCTTTTAATTAGAGAGGAGAAAGGTACTTTGCTATTATTTTCCATAGCTTTCTCCTTTCTTATTTTCTAATTGTTGAAGTAGATACATTCTTTGGAATGTCTCACTTGTCTTTAGTAAGTTTTCTGGGGTATCAAACGCTTCGAGTTTTCCTTTTTTAAGAACAATAATCTTATCAGCGTTAAGTAATGTAGACACTCTAGAGGCAACAATAATTGTTGTTTTATCTTTTCTGACTTCTCTTAATTGAGAAAGAATGTTATCTTCGGTTTTTAAATCAACAGCGCTAACGACATCATCTAAAATCAAGACACTAGAGTTAGTCATATAAGCTCTTACTAAAGAGATTCTTTGTTTTTGTCCACCAGAAATAGTGACTCCACCTTCGGCGATTTCGGTATTGTATTGATCTTTAAAATCAACGATATCTTTATCGATATCCGCGTATTTAGCGTTTTTAATAATCTCTTCTTCGCTTGCCTCTATATTGCTAAAGGCAATATTCTCTTTAATGTTTCCTTGGAATAAGAAGTTATCTTGAGGTGCGATGTTCACATTTTTTCTTAAGCTTTCAATTTGGATATGTTGAACATCTACGCTATCGATGAAGACTTGTCCTTCGTTGATGTTATATAGGTGTAATAAAGAATTCACTAAAGTAGATTTACCACTACCAACAGAGCCCACTACTCCAATTAATTCGCCTTTATTAATCTTTAAGGAGATATTGTCTAAAGCAGGTTTATTTTCTCCAGGATAATTAAATGAGAAGTGATTGAACTCAATATTTCCCTGAATATCAAATTCCATCGCTCCAGGAAGATCATAAATGTCAGTTGGGGTATCTAAGAATCTAGCGATACGTTTATAACTTGTACGCGCTTTAGATAAATTGGTGATGACTTGACCAAGAGCGATCATCGGCCAAATAAGTGAGAAGAAATATCCTAAAAATGTCACTAATGGGCCGGCTTCTAAAGTAATAGGCTGTCCGAATATATGAAGTGGACTACCAATTACTGTGTAATAAACAAATGTTCCACCAAAGCCAATAATAATCGCTGCAACTAGTCCAATAATGATTTCAATAGAGGCTTCAAAAATAACTGAAATTCTAGTGAATTTAATATTTATATCCTTGTTTTTACGGGCAATTTTACTAAAAGCGCGAATTTGTTGAACTTCTTTTACAAACGCTTTTATCACTCTGATTCCAGTAAAACTTTCTCTAGTAAATTCATATAGTGAATCGTTCGATTCTTGTCTAAGCTTCCAATATCTTCCCATCGCTCCTTCGCAAAGCATTCCAACTACGGCGATTAATAAAATCGGAATTAAAGATACCGCCGCTAAATATACTGAGACACCAAACATCTTTATAAGAGCAAACAATGTTAAGAAGATTCCATCAACGATTTGAAGAGTGCCCCATCCTAAAAATTCCTCTAATGTTTCAATGTCATCAGTGGCCCATGACATAATATTTCCTAAGTTATTGTTGTGGTAATAAGTAACGTCAAGAGATTCCGCTTTGGCAAACATTTCATTTCTGATGTTCATTTCTATTTTCTTTGAGGCATAGAATAAGGTAAGTCTCCACAATATTCTTCCAACAAACATGATGATCGCAACAAATATCGCCATGGTCATCGTATTTCTAAAGAAAACAGAACCTAAATCAATAGAGCCATTAGTTTTGATTTCAGTAACTAAACTTCCTAATAGTTCTGGAATCTTTAATTGAAACCAGTCGACTGCTAATAAAGAAAGGATTCCTACAATAACAAAAGGAAGATAACGTAAATAATATTTATTTAAGTGTTTTCCCCAGAGCAAAAACATTTAATTCTGCTCCTTTTTCTTCTTTGAAGAAATAACAATGAGATATATTCCAAAACAAATAAGAGTGAAGGTCGTGAATCCCGCAAAGTCAATCAAGATATCAGTTAATAAGCCATATCTGCCTGGAACAAAATATTGAATTAGCTCAGAAACTGTCGCCAATAACAATCCAGACACTAATGAAATTAAAAGTAGATATCTCTTGTTGTTTTTAGATTCGTATGTGAAGAAAAGCGATATAGATGTTAAGGTTCCGCTAAGACCAAATAATAGAAAATGACCAACTAGTTTTCTTATAACTGCATGTAATTCTTGATGGTCTACTTGAATAGATGGATTGATAGTTTCAATGATTTCGATAACACTTTCAGTAAAACTAATAGACTGAGAAGCGCTATTTGCCTCACCGATAAACGATTCTACAATAATCAAAATATTAACAATAAGAGTTAATAATCCGAATATTGAAAAAAGAATTTTTAATCTTTTCATAACACGGAATAATTTTATATGAAAATTATAGAATAGTGATATAATTAGTTTCATGATTAATGAAAAAGTTAAAGAAATTCTTAAAAATACACTAGGCGAAGATTACGTTATCGAACACGAAGTTCAAGGTGGAATGATGAACGTTTCTTATCTAATTAGATCTGGAGATAAGAGATATATTTTGTATCTTCCAACTGAACAAGCTAACGAAATGGTAAACCGTGAATATGAAAAAGAACATCAATTAATCGTTAGAGCTTTAGGCATCACATCAAAAAATGTTTATTTCGATGTTAAAAGCGGAATTAAAATCAATGAATATATTGAAGGTACTTCAATAGATAAAACCGCTGATATCGATTTAAAGAAAATCGCAAAGCTTTTTCATACACTTCACTCTTCTATGCTTATTAGCAAAGAAGACTATAATCCATTTGATAGATTTATTAATATCTATGAGAAGGAGTCTCATTCTTTTGATTATGATTTCCCTCAACTATATAAAGATATCCGAGAATTTGTTATTAAACATCGCGAGTATTTAGAAAACCAAAGAAAAGTTTTATGTCACAACGATTCTCAAAGAAGTAACATTATTAAATGCGATGACGGATATTACTATTTCATCGATTTTGAATTCATGGGAAATAACGATCCAATTTATGATGTTGCCGCCTTTGGTAATGGAGATGTTAAAGACGGACGTGAATTATTAGATGTATATTGCAATAATTCTCCTTCAGACGAAGAGATTAAAAGATTCTACTTATGGAGAATGTTTATTTCGTTACAGTGGTATAACGTCGCTATCACAAAGCACTTTAGAGGAGAAGGCGAAAAACATAACTTCAACTTTTTAGATGTTGCTTCTCATTTCTTAACTAACGCCAAAACAGCATTTGATGGATATCACTTAGAAATTAATGATGATGAAGTTCATGATGACACAGTTAAATTAATTGTTATGACTTTAGACAAGATCAGACACTTCCTTAGAAAAGATGGAGGAGACTGTGAATTCATCAGCTTCAAAGATGGTGTTGTCAACGTTAAAATGTTTGGAGCGTGCCAGGATTGTTCTTATGCATATACCGACATCAAAGAATTGGTAGAGGTTATTTTACAAGAAGAAGTTCCTGGAGTAAAAGAGGTTAAATTAGCAGAATAAATTCTTGGGGTATAGCCAAGCGGTAAGGCATCGGCCTCTGACTCCGAGATTTCCTTGGTTCGAATCCAAGTACCCCAGCCAAATTATTAATACTTGAGAGGAAGTTGCCTCTCTTTTTTTATCAACAAAAAAACACCATTTAGGTGCATTTTTGCGTAAAATATCCGATTTTTACTTTAATAAATTCTCTTTTCTATTAACGACGATATAGCCATTACGATTATAAACATCTTCGCGGTTATATCTAATTTCTTTTCCACTTGGCTCAACGAATATTCCACCAGCTTCAGTGACAACTATTTGACAAGCAGCGGTGTCCCATTCCTTTGTATTTGGAGAACTTCTGAAGGTTATCTCCGCTAATCCATGAGCAATCGCACATGGTTTTAAAGAGCTGCCTCTTTTCATCACATGTTTGATCTTATCTTGATGACGATCGATAAATTCTTGTTCGTCCTTTGTGAAATGGAAAACACTAGTAAGCATTGTTAAGTCCTCAACTTTATCATTAACATGGATTCTAACTGCTTCGCTATTACCTTTTTTGAAATAGCTTCCATTACCTTTGCTAGCGTAATAGATTTCATCAAGGGCAGGAGCAATAACCACTCCCACTACTAATTCATGTTTATAGGCTAAAGCAATATTTGTGGTAAATTGATCATCTTTAGCAACAAAATCTTTAGTGCCATCAACTGGATCAACAATCCAAACAAAATCATTGTTAAGTCTATTTAAATCATCAGTGCTTTCTTCAGTTAGAAAAGCGTGAGTTGGAAACATTTCATGAAGATATTCTCTAATGATTTTATCGGCGGTCTTATCTGCAATGGTCACTGGAGAATTATCTTCTTTAATTTCGACTTCAAATTTTTGATGATAAATCTCAAGAATTTTTTCTTTTGCTTTTAAGCCAGCTTCAATCGCTGCAGAGAGTTCTTTTTCCCACATAATTATTTCTTCTCCCACTCTTCCACTAAGTCATCAAGTCTATCGACGAGCTTTTCAATGAATTTATAGTCTAATTTTTTTAAAGGCGCACCACTTGCTTGAGAGTGTCCGCCTCCACCAATACTAGCAGCAATTGGTTGAACAGCAGGGCCGTTGCTACGGAATTCGCAGCGAACTTTCCCATCTTCATATTCAGCAAAACTTGCCCAGATTGGGTATCCTTCTACATTTGCTAACATATTGATTAGATTAGAGGCGTGATTAGTGCTAACTCTTAAGTGTTTAAGAGTTCTCTTATCTAAAATGATGTAAAGGACGTGATTCTTTTTACTCTTTTTATAATGAGAAAGAACATATCCTTTAACAGCGAGAGTCTTTTCATTTGTCTTTGATAACTTATCATAGACAGTTTTTATATCTCCGCCTTTTTCTACTAAATATTTAGCACGCTCAAATGTTTGAGGATAGTTTGTGACAAATTGGAATCTAGCGCTATCAGAAACAATACCAAGAAGTAAAGCGGTTGCTCCTACTTTAGTAATTTTTAAATCGTTATCCATCACTAATCCAGCGATAATATCGCATGCTGAATTTGCGTTGGTGTCTACAATATATGGACCTTCTTTAAAAGTTCCTGTATCGATGTGATGATCAATCTTTGCCCAATCTGCACAATTATAGATACGAGAATCTTCCATTCTAGAAAGATCGTTCGCATCCACTAAAATTCCTAGAGACTTTTTAAATACGTCATCAGCGATTTCATCAACAGGGTAAAGCAAATCAAAAACATATGGAATGCCTGAACCTGCTAATAAAACTGTTTTATTTGGGTATCTTGAAAGAATAATTTCTTTCATTCCAACTTGCGCGCCAAAGCAGTCGCAGTCTGGATTGAGATGACCAAAAATAATTATTGAGTCGTATTTTTCAATCTTCTCAAGAATTTGTTTAAACATGATTAGAATTCTCTTTCTTCAGATTCCTCTTCGGATTCTTCATCTTCTAATTCTTCTTTGTCGGAATCTTCAGATGATTTATCTTCTTCATATTCTAAATCTTCTTGATCTAATCCTTCAGTGTCATCATCGGAAGTTTGAACGTCTTTATAGACATCTTTCATATCGATGTGAACTTTATCAAAGGTGTGTCTTTCTCTTAAGTCCCATTCGTTTTCTCCAAGAGTAACAAATCTTCCATCTAATAAGATGTTAGTGAAGAATTGACCAGCTTTTGCGTTAGCGTCTTTTTCGCTTAATCCACTTTCGGCTTTAACATAAGCCCAAATGTCTGCAAAATTGACTGGATCTTTGCTCTTTGAGACAAACTCATAAGCATATTCAATTAATGATTTAGCCATAATGTTTCTCCTTTTTCTTACATATGGTCTGGTGCAGAAACACCAAGAAGTTTAAGTGCGTTACTTAAAACAATTTTACTCGCTAGGCATAAGCCTAATCGAGAAGAAGTAACCGATAAATTACTTCTATCTATAACTCGACATTCAGTGTAGAAGCTATGAACTTGTTCGGCAACTTCATGAATGTAGTTAGCAATTTTATATGGTGCTCTTTCTTTAGAGGCCACCTTGACAACATCAGGGAATTTAGCAAGAGTCTTGATTAAATCAAGCTCACTCTTTTTACTTAATTCATTTCCTAATTTATCAATAGTGATATCACTAGCACTTTCTAATACGCTTGCTAATCGTGCATGTGCATATTGAGCGTAATAGACGGGATTATCACTACTTTGTTTAACAGCAAGATCTAAATCAAAATCTAAATGTCCACTGGCAGCTCTTGTAACAAAGAAGAATCTAGCAGCATCCACTCCAACATCTTCGCAGAGTTCTCTAAGAGTGTAACCGTTTCCAGTTCTTTTAGAGAGTTTAAATTCTGCCCCGTCTTTCATCATTCTCACCATTTGAATGAGTTCGATTTCCAAGACGTCTTTAGAATAGCCATGCATCATCAAAGCGCTCTTCATACGGTTAATATAACCGTGATGGTCTGCTCCAAGGACATCGATTAATAAATCGTACCCTCTAGATAATTTGTTAACGTGATAAACAATGTCTGGTAAGAAATATGTATAATCTCCATTACCTTTAACAATGACACGGTCTTTATCATCTAGATAATCAGTAGTTTTAAGGACTAAAGCACCTTCATCTTTATAGATATGCTTATCCAGATAAGCAATTTCTTTTTCTACTGCGTTATTACTTCTAATTTTTCTTTCGCTAGAATATATATCAAATTTGATGCGATAATTCGCTAAATCTTCTCTAATCTTATCTAGTTCAATTTCCATTCCTCTTTCTTTGAAGAATTCTAATGGATTTTCATAAGTTAGAGCTTTATCGCCAACTTCTTCATAAATCTTTCTAGCGACAGCTTTAACATCTTCCCCGTGATATCCATCTTCAGGAAATTCGCAAGGAACACCAAGGATTTCTTTATATCTAGCTTCAATCGATTTGGCTAAGTTATTGATTTGATTACCAGCGTCATTAATGTAATATTCACGAGTAACATCATATCCATCAAATTCTAAAATTCTAGAGATTGAATCTCCAATTGCTGCCCCTCTAGCGTGACCAACATGGAGATCTCCGGTTGGATTAGCAGAAACAAATTCAACATTTACTTTGAAGTTTTTCTTTTCGCCTCGTCCATAGTTTTCTTTTTCATCAATGATTTTGCTAACGACATTGGTTAGAGAGTCTTGTTTCATAAAGAAATTGATAAATCCAGGTCCAGCAACTTCAATATGATCGATAGAGGCTTTATCAAGATTTTCAATAATCAAAGAGGCAACATCTCTAGGAGATTTGCCAAAATTACGCGCACTCTTAAGAGCAATATTTGTAGCGTAATCACCATGGGCAGGATCTTTAGAATCTTCAATGACGATTTCGTTAACGTCTAAATCCACTCCTAAGGCTTTAAGAGCGTTTTTGATATTAAGTTTTAAGCTTTCTTTAATATCCATAAATCATTTCATTATACTTATTACTAATAAATTAGCAATAAATTATTTACTTTCTAATAGGACAATAGAGGTCGCTTCAATCGCTTCTCCTTTTCCTACTTCTCCACATCCTTCATTAGTTCCAGCTTTAATCGAAACATTTGAAATTTCGGTATTTAATAATCTAGCAACATTGCTTCTCATATGAGGAATGTAGTCTTTTAATTTTGGTTTCTCCAAAGAGACAAAGATATCAGCGTTAACAACTTTATATCCTTTTTCATCCATCATCTTCACTACTTTAGAAACAATGATTTCACTATTCATGTCTTTGGTTTCACTAGAAGTATCTGGGAAATGAGTTCCTAAATCTCCTAATGCAAGAGCACCCAAAATAGATTCCGCTAAAGCGTGATATAAAACATCTCCATCACTATGAGCGAATTCTCCTTTTTCAAAAGGAACAACAACTCCTCCAATGATGAGTTTTCTATTTTCCACTAATCGATGAATATCTTTACTAAAACCAATTCGATTCATTATTTTTTACCAGAGACATTGAATTTGAAGAACATGATATCTCCATCTTTTGGGAAATATCCTTTTCCTTCAGTACGTAATTTACCAGCTTCTTTAACCGCCACTTCACTGCCTAATTCATGAATAGCATCATAATGATACACTTCAGCGCAGATAAATCCTTTTTCAAAATCGGTATGGATAATACCAGCGCAATTAGGGGCGCTCATCCCGTTAGTGAATGTCCAGGCTCGACATTCATCAGGACCCACTGTAAAGAAAGTTGATAAATTTAATAATTTATAAGTAGCCTTAATTAATCTAGAAAGACCACTATCAGAGATTCCTAATTCTTGAAGGAATTCTTTTCTTTCTTCCTTAGGAAGTTCTGAGAGTTGAGATTCAATTTCACAGCTAACTGGAATAACTTCATTTCCTTCTTTAGAAGCGTATTCTTTAACTTGGTTATATAATTCGCAGCTATCGATATCTAATAAATCTTCTTCAGACACATTAGCGACATAGATGATACTTTTTTTAGTAAGAAGATGATAATTTTTAACCACTTCTTCTTGCTCACTAGTTAAAGATACAGTTCTAGCAGGATTGCCTAACTCTAATGCTTCTTTAATAGGAGTTAATGCGGACATTTCTAAAACAGACTCTTTATCTTTTAAGATACGGGCTTTATTTTCAATCTTCTCAATTCTTTTATTAACAGTGTCTAAATCTGCCATAACGAGTTCAAGATTAATAACCTCGATATCTCTAATTGGATCAACACTGCCTTCGACGTGGATGATGTCAGAATTATTAAAACATCTAACAACTTCGACAATCGCGTCACATTCTCTAATATGTGAAAGGAATTGGTTGCCTAATCCTTCTCCTTTAGACGCCCCTCTTACTAATCCAGCGATGTCATAAAATTCAACAGTAGCAGGAATAGTTCTTTCTGGTTTAAAAATATTCACTAAAAAGTCGAGTCTTTCATCAGGAACTCCAACCACTCTAGTGTTAGGATTGATGGTCGCAAAAGGATAATTAGCGGCCTCAACGTGCGAGTTTGTAATCGCATTAAATAACGTTGATTTTCCAACGTTCGGTAGTCCAACAATTCCTGCTTTTAATCCCATGATGATAACCCTTCTATAATACTTTTCGCATTGAATATTATATTCAACAAAATAATATTTACCAAGAAATTGTAAAATAATTACAATATTGTTATGAGAATTTTTGCAAATATTGTCACTTTATTTGTTATCGGATCACTATTTGGTTGGATTCTTGAAGTGTTCTTTAGGCGTTTCTTTTCTCAAAAAAGATGGATGAATCCAGGCTTTTTACAAGGTCCTTATCTTCCTATTTATGGGTTTGGAGTCTTGGGAATGTATGGATTAAGCGAAATCTTTAAAATCATCACCGCGAGTTGGACGATTCCAAACTGGATTTCTATTATCATTCAAATCTTAGTTATTGGAATTTCTTTAATCGTTATCGAATTCATCGCCGGACTTATTTTTATAAAAGGAATGGGTCTTAAGCTCTGGGACTATTCTGATAGATGGGGAAATACGATGGGCATTATCTGTCCATTATTCGATGTCTTATGGACCGCGGCAGGAGCGATTTATTATTTCTTTATCCATCCTTATCTTAAAGAAGGTATCGAGTGGCTCGCTTTAGAATCACATAATGTCTATTACCTTCTTATTGGAATTGTTCTCGGTATGATGTTAGTGGACACCGCTTACTCAGTCCACTTAGCGACAAGGTTATCGAAGTTCGCTAAGGAAAACAAAGTTGTTCTTTCTTTGAAAGATTTACAACTTAAGGTCAAGGAAGCAAGAGACGATTTTAAAGAGAAACATCACTTCTATATCACCCCTAGTGATTTGAAGAGATTTATCGACTCTAAGATAAGCAACTTAAAGGATCAAGAGAAGAAACCTTCTTCACCAGAAATAGAGAAGAAATAACACTAATCAGTAGCGATAATCCAAGCATTAAAAATAAGGAGATTGGATTAAACACAAACATTGATTCGATATATAGAGCCTTTGCCAAAGCTTTTGATAAGATAAAAGCCACAAGTAAAAGTTCTATACTAGATAAGATAAAAGCTATCAAAGTCATGACAATAGAATGAGAAAAAATAAACTTATAGCTTTCAAACTTACTAACACCAAGGCATCGGATTAAACCGATGTCTTTTTTTGTCTCAATAAAATGAAGATAGTTACAAATAAATAAGATGAGTGAGGCAATAACTACACTAGCAATAGAGCAAATAAGCATGATTGTTTCGATATAACCACATATTGTGAGAACACTACTTTTCACATCGTTTAATGGTGAAGAAAATTTATAATCCGGAAAAGCTTTTTCTAATAGTTTAATCACTGCTATCTCTTTATCTTTATCAATTTGTAGAGCGATATTTTCAACACTCAAATCAAAAGTCGATATTCCTAGCGAACATTGAAAAAACAAAATCGACCATTCTTCATTATGTGATAGGGAATATCTTCCGCTATCAGAAACACCCACTATTTTCAAAGGGACATTGACGAAATCTCTAGATAAATATCCTTTTGGATTTAAATCTTCTCTAACTGGGAAAGAAAAATAGATAGTTTGATTAATTGAATTATCCATACCTAATTTTTTTAATAAAGAATTAGATACCACTATTTCTTGATAATTAATAGGTTTCCTGCCGGCCACTAATTTATAGTTAGGCTCAAATGTCAATCCTTCAGTTTTTGTTTTAGTGAAATGACCTTCCACCATGTTTTTAGGTAGGGTTATATTGTTTGAGTCTTCATATTTGATATAACTCATTAAATCAACGATGTCATCTATGTCATTTAAACTCTTAGACAAGAAGGTGTGCCTAGCAAATCCACTCATCAAACTTTGATCATATATGGCGTATCCATTAGATGAACCATATATAACGGATTTAACATTTTTTGAAACTTTTGGGGCATTTTTGCCGATAAATGATGGAGTTATGTCCTTATTTTCTCTATTAATTGGTATCACTCTATTACATTCGAAAGTATCTTTATGCTCACATCTAGTTTGATAATATTTCTTGTCCAAAATTTCATAATCAATTTCGATACTTGAGAATTTATTTTCAATTAAAAATTCATCTCTATTTTCACTAAATTCAAGATAATAACATTTCTTTAAATCCCACGGGTTAGCAGTGTTTTGGTTGATAATGTTTGTTGTTGGTAAACTCATTACATCTTCAAAGATGAATTCGTTCCACAATCTGTCAGTTTGATATATCAAATTAGTGCTAGATAAAATAAAACCAACAATATTGATTTCAAATTCAACCGCATAGCTCCATCTATCGTTTGCAAATTCAAATATCGTAGTGACAAAGTCATTCTCTTCAATATATTTGCTTAAGGAATCAATGGTTCTTGGAATTTGAAGTTGATAACATAACTCACTAATTTGAAGCATTGATAAAGAAATCACTACTTCGTTTGGATAAAGCTCTATTGGCCTAGATGGATAGATGTCTCCTCTATATTCATCTAGCATTTCAAATTCGTTAATCGAACTAGCGGACAAATTACAAAAGCTTTTCTTATAACCAGTTCTTTTTAGATAAATAGAGTTAAATGTTGGGAAGAAATTATCTAAGTTATTGAAATAAAACACTCCAATATCAGATATATTTTCATATCGATTCTTGTAATCAAACGCATCAAGATAATTAATTGAAGTCACTGTATCTTTTTTGATATTAGGATTTTCATTTGAAACAATGATTTTATCATCGTCTAAAATAGAGGAATAACTCCTATATAAATTCGAAGAAACGACTTCACTTAATAAACCCGCTAAACCAATTCCGACTAAGCCTAAAGAAGTTGCCATAATTGAAAATAGATTTCTCCACTTTCGTTGTTTTATTGAATTAAATGTATGTGATAAAAGAAATCCAAACGGAAGTTTTTGTTTATCATTCCTATAAGAGAGTCTAATCAAAGGTAAAACTGTTTCCTTCTTTTCTTTTTCTATTAATTTATTAGAAATGATTTCTCCATCTTTCATTTCCACGATTTGAGTTCCATATTCTTTGGCGATTGATGGGTCGTGAGTCACCATAATGACCAATGATTTTTTACTAATTTTATTTAATATCTCCATGACAATTTTGGAGTTAGCCTCATCTAAATTACCGGTTGGCTCATCCGCTAAAATAATTTTAGGTGAGTTTGCTAACGCTCTAGCGATCGCGACTCTTTGTTTTTCTCCACCACTAAGATTTTGAACTAATTGATTTTTGTATTCCGATAGACCGACAAGTTTTAATAAATCATCCACTCTTCTTTCTTTTCGAGAATTTAAATCGATAGAGGATATATCCATTGCCAATAGAATATTTTTCCTAACAGATTCAAATTCAAAAAGTTTAAAGTCTTGAAAAATAAAGCCGATCTTTTGATTCCGAATCATGTCTTTTTCTTTATTAGACATTTTTGAATATCTTTTGCCGTCTAAAAGTATTTCTCCATCAAATGGTAATAAAGAAGAAATAACATTTAATAATGTGGTTTTACCACATCCAGATGGTCCTTTAATGATAACTAGCCCTGTTCTTTGAAAAGATATAGAGACATTATTTAATGCAAGTTCGTTATTAAATCTTTTAGTGACATTTTTAATTTCAATCATAAGCTTTGTAACTCCTCTTTAACGTTTTTAAATTTTGAAAACAAGATTGGAATAGAAGTCGCTAAAAAGACCACAATAACCACAAAAAGCAATAAAAGGATTGGGAATATGAACTTAATTCCAAAAAGCGAGATAAAAGGAATCTGTATTAAATTAGATAACTCAATGTTTTTATGAATGATTAGATTGATAATCTTTTCTAGCAATATGCTGAAAACAATTGAAAGCACTAACGAAATTAATCCGTTAATAAAAGACTCACCGAGATAAATATCTAAAATGTCTTTATCTCTTGAACCCAGAAAAGTTAATATCGCACTAGTTTTTCGATCTTCTGAATAACTAACAAAGGACATTATTCCTAAAATTAATACTGACCCGACAAAAGAAATAATTGTAAACAAGATTATTCCATATTCCGCAACATCGACAAAGTCTTTTAAGGAATTAGTAAGCAATAAACTTTCAGAAGAAAAAGAAAGCGAATTCCCAAAATCTATATCCTTTACAAGAGTGTCTCTAAACCTATAGTCTTTTAAAAATAAATTATAGGAATAAGAGGTAATAATAGAGATATCAGGAGAATTAATTACGTAGTCAAACCATGAGATATCATAGCCGTTGTAGGTTGATAGATTAAACATAATAGAACTATGAAAATAATCCTCTAACGCTAAGTGGGAGAAATATATTTTCTCGCTAGAAAGATAATTGAGTTCTTTAACAACTCCAACAATTCTTACCGACTGTTCAAAGTTAAAAATGTCAGTGATATATTCTTCATCCTCAGTCACATAATTATTGGTAAATTTGCTCTTGATAGTTAGATATTCACCAACCGGTTCTTTACCTATCTTCTTTTTAATCAACTCCTTTGCGAATTGATTGATTACCACTTCTTTTAATGAGTCAGCTTTAGGAATATATCCATCTATTATTAATGAGCTATCGACATAATCATTTTTAAAAGAATAAATCGGTTTATAATCTAATTCATTGATTGGTTGTTCATCGTAACAAATAGTCAAATTTTGATAAAGAATTGTCGAGAAATTAGGACAAATCTCGAATAAATTGGTAATTTTTTTATTATTCCTCAACTCATTAATTGTTGGTCTAATTGACTTAGTTAAATTTAGCATCCCTGTGCCAGACACTTTTTCTTCCTTGCTAATCGAGCCACTACCATAATTAAACTGCCTGTAGCAGGTATTTGAGATAGATTTATCTTTTCCATTTATAAATCCAGACACCAATATAAACATTGAAAAAGAGATCACTAAACAAAAGGAAGTAAACAGATTTCTTTTAAATCGCTTTTTAAAATTGGATAAAAAGAAATCTTTGGTCCATTTTGAGTTATTTTTAGAAATTGAAGACGGTTCTATATCAATTTCTTTAAGCTTATGTCGACCATCAATTTTAGTTACTTCACCATTAGATAAATAAATAATTTTATCCGAATATTCTTTAACTAAAAGTAGGTTGTGTGATACCAGGATTACTAATCTTTCCTTACTAATACCCTTTAATATATCCATAACTTTTATAGAATTAGATATATCAAGGTGTCCAGTTGGTTCATCGCATAATAAAATCTTAGGTTTTGAAACGATTGCTCGAGCAATTCCTACTCTTTGCTGTTCACCTCCTGATAGTTCACTAGTTAATTTAGAAAATTGGTCTACTTTAATTCCAACTTTATCTAGAGCCTTAATGGCGAGTTCTTCTGCTTTATTCTTTTTTATCCCTTTTATTAATAATGGAAGAGTGACGTTATATAAAACAGTCTTCTCTTGTATCAGATTAAAGTTTTGAAAAACAATGCCAATTTCATTTTGATAAAAAGATGGTTTTTCTTTTCTCTTAAATGAAGAATAACTCCTTCCCATATAATAGAGTTCTCCTTCACTTGGCGAATCTAACATTGCAATTAGATTTAAAAGTGTTGATTTACCGCTTCCACTTTTGCCGACAATCGACACTAATCCATTATTCGGAAAATCTAGATTAATGTTCTTTAAAGCGTAGAATTTCTTTTTGTTTTTTGTTTGATAGATTTTTGAGACATTTGAGATTTTTAAGGTATTCAAAATAAAATCCCCCTTTATTATTTAATAGGGAGATTTTTCGGAATTTTTAAAAAATTTCTTAAACTTTTTTTATTTTTCTTGCATTTTGACCGCTGCCGGAACCTTTGGAAGACCCGGCATAGTCATAATCGAACCAGTTAAAGCAACCAAGAATCCAGCACCTGCGGATAATCTAACTTCTCTAATGGTAACCGTGAAATCATCTGGGGCATTAAGCACTTTAGCGTTATCAGTAAATGATAACGGTGTTTTAGCAATACATACTGGAAGATCTTTATAACCAAGCTTTTCATACTTTTCTAATTGCTCTAAAGCAACATCAGTATATTCCACCTTTCCTGCTCGATAGATTTCTTTACAAATAGTTTCGATCTTCTCTTGGTAAGATTTCTTCAAATCGTAAAGTGGATGATACTTGCTTTCTTTAGTTTCTAAGGTCTTCATGACAAGTTTAGCAAGCTCCACCGCTCCTTTAGCGCCTTTAGAGAAAGCATCACTATAAGCAACCTCATAATTATTTTCTTTGCAGAATTCTTCTAACGCTTTAGTTTCGTTAACTGTATCGCTTTCAAAATGATTAATACAAATAACAACAGGGACATCATATTTCTTAATGTTTTCTAAGTGACGTTTTAAATTAGCGACACCAATTTTTAAAGCCTCAACATTTTCATTTTCAAGCTCTTCAAATTTCACTCCTCCATGGAGTTTGAGCGCTCTAATGGTGGCGACCATCACAACTGCATCTGGGTGAAGTCCACCAATTCTAGATTTAATATCTAGAAATTTCTCAGCTCCTAAATCAGCACCGAATCCTGCCTCAGTAACAACAATTGGAGTGAGTTTTAAGGCTAATTTTGTGGCGATTAATGAATTACAGCCGTGCGCGATATTAGCGAATGGTCCACCATGAATGATGCAAGGGTTGCCTTCTAAAGTTTGAACAAGGTTAGGATTTAAAGCAACTCTCATCAATTTATAAATCGCATTAGAGATTCTTAAGTCTTTAATAGTCACTGGTTTATCATCAAATGTATATGCAACAACAATTCTTTCAACTCTATCGATGAAATCGTCTTTATCTTTTGCTAAACACATTACCGCCATCATTTCACTAGCGACAGTGATAACAAATTCTTCATGATGCGGAATAGCCTTTTTATCATCTAGATTAATCGTAATGCTTCTTAAAGCGCGGTCATTCATATCAAGGGCTCTTTTCCAAATAATTTTATTTGGATCGATTCCTAATTCATTTCCTTGATAGATGTGATTATCAATAACTGCGGAAATCAAATTAATCGAACTAGTTAACGCATGCATATCGCCTGTAAAGTGAAGATTAATTTCTTCACTAGGAATGACTGAAGCTTTTCCTCCACCAGTTGCTCCCCCTTTTAAGCCAAATACTGGCCCTAAAGATGGCTCTCTAAGGCAAAGAAGGGAGTTAACGCCTATTTCATTAAGTCCATCAGTTAAAGCGATAGAACAAGTTGTTTTGCCTTCTCCTGCTTTAGTAGGAGTAATCGCTGTTACTAACACTAATTTGCCGTCTTTATGAGACTTGACTTCATCCATTAAGGATAAATCAATTTTTCCTTTGTCTAGTCCAAATGGAATAACGTATTTCTTGTCGATATTAATGCTTTTTGCAATTTCGTAAATGTCTTTCATATTATTGCTCCTTAACATAGTTAATTAATTGTTCCACGGTTTCAAATTTCATTGATTCAAACTGATGAGAGAAGAATGTCACTTGTCTTTTCGCATAGTTTCTAGTTCTTTGTTTTATCAAAGATACACATGAATCATAATCTATTTTATTTTCTAACATTTCAATGACTTCTTTATATCCAATGCCTTGTCTAGCGGTCAGTGATAATTCGTTACTTTCATATAGAGATTTAACTTCTTCCACCAAACCTTGATTCATCATCTCTTCTACTCTTAGATTGATTTTTTCATATAGAAGTTTTCTATCCGGACATAAATAGAGAAATTTTACATCTGGATAAATTAGTTTATGCTCTTGTTTATTTAATAGTTCAGTTTTACTAACTCCACTATTTTCAATCATTGAGATTGCTCTAATTAATCTTTTACGGTTATTTTGATGAATCTTTTTCGATTCTTCATAATCTAATTTTTCTAGTCTTTTGTGAAGTTCTTCATTAGAGTACTTCTCTAAATAGCTGACATCTATTTCATTTTCTTCATTAAATGAATAGTCGAATAATGTCGCTCTAAGATATAATCCAGTACCTCCAACCATCACTATATCTTTATTTACCTTAAGTAAACTATCCAATTCTTTTCGACATACCTCTTGAAAATCTTTAACTGAATAAGATACTTTTGGAGAAACAAAATCTAATAAATGATATCTATTATAGTGAGGGTCACTTTTATCTAACTTAGAAGTCCCGATATCCATCTTTTGATAGATTTGAAAAGCATCAAAATTAATCGCCGGGCAATCAAGTAAATCAATTAAAGCATTAGCCGCTTTTGTTTTTCCGCTAGCGGTTGGACCCATTACTACATAAATCATGAGATTATTATAAACAAAAAGAAGTGAAAATTTTATCACTTCTTCTATTATTTAATCTCGCTTATTAATTATTTGACTGATCGAAGATAAATATTCGCTTACTTCTAATTCCAATTCTCTTAAATTCACAATGAGTGGATGAGAGTTATATTTATTTAGTAATTGATTGTGCTTATCTTTATCTTCGCTTTTAGAAATTCGACAAATTTCATTATGTAATTCTTGTAATTCTTCATTAGAAGACACTAATTCACTAACTCTTTTATATTCGATAAATAGAGGCAATTCATCAAGTTCTTTTTTAAGTTCTTTAGTTAACTCTATAACATCACTCATTTACTAGCTCTCCAAGTAAAGAATAGGTGTGACTTTCATTAATTTTCACTTTAACGATTTTGCCCACTAGTGAGCTATCGCCTTTAAAATGAACGAGTTTATTACTCTCGGTGTATCCAGAAAGCATGTTTTTATCAGTTTTACTCTCTCCATCCACCAAGACTTTATAAACTCCACCAACATAAGTTAAAGCGTCTTTTTCAATATTAACTTCTAAATGCTTAACGAGTTCTTTAAATCTTCTACTCTTATCAGCATAACTGACATTATCAGGAATCTTCGCAGCAGGAGTTCCTCTTCTAGGAGAATAAATAAATGTAAAGGCCGATTCATATTTAACGATATCCACTAATGAAAGAGTGTCGTTAAATTGCTCTTCGGTTTCGTTTGGGAATCCAACAATGATATCTGTTGATAAAGATAATCCAGGGATTTTCTCTCTCATTTCCTTAACTAAAGAAAGATATTTTTCTCGATTGTATCTTCTTCCCATAAGTCTCAAAACTTCATCACTTCCAGATTGAACTGGAAGATGGATACATTTCATGATGTTATCGTATTTAGCGATTACTTCAATCATCTTACTTGAGAAATCCCATGGGTGTGAGGTTGTAAATCTAATTCTTGGAATGCCCATTTTCGCTGCTTCTTCTAGTACATCAGCGAAATCATGACCTTCATCTAGGTCTTTTCCATAAGCATTAACGTTTTGTCCTAAGAAAGTAATCTCTTGGTAGTTTTGTTTTTTAAGTTCTCTAACTTCATCCATGATGTCGTTAAATTTGCGGCTTCTTTCTTTTCCTCTAGTGTAAGGAACAATGCAATAAGTACAGAACTTATCACATCCATAAATGATATTTACATAAGCTTTGTAATTGTTGTTTCTACTAACTGAGTTATTTTCAATAACTTCGCCTTTTTTAGACTCAATAGAGATTAATCTAAAGTCATTATTGATAACTTCATAAACTAAATCAATGAGTTGGTCAATTTCGTGGGTACCGAAATATAAATTAACTTCAGGGAATCTTTTTTGAAGAATCTCTAATATTTCAGGTTGCTCCACCATACAGCCACAGATTGCCAAAACAAGATTTTTATTTTGCTTTCTTAATCTTTTAAGGTTACCGATTTCTCCATAAACCTTATCTTCAGCGTTTTCTCTAACTGCACATGTATTGATGATAATTACGCTTGCTTCATCAGGAATATCACTTTGAACATATCCAACTGATTCAAGCATTCCTCTCATCGTCTCTTCATCTCTCACATTAGCCTGACATCCATAGGTATGAATATAGTATTTCTTACCTTTAGCGATTTTTAACATTTGATCAAAATGAGCGATTTTTGCATGAGAAAAAGTAGTTTTTGAGGCACTTCTGTCTCTTGCTTTGATTAAATCAGGATAATTCACTACTTTTGTTTTCATTGTTCTTCTTGATAATAAATTGGGAATATTTCTTTAGCCTTTCCAGTATAGTCATCAACATCGATAACTACCGCGGAAAATAAGCCTCTACCTTCATTAGGTAAATCAAATCTACTTTGTTCTCCATAGATGATTTTATTCATCACAGTGTTTTTATCAAAGCCAAGCGCTCCATCGGCAAATCCGGTCATTCCTACATCGCTAATAAAGGCTGTTCCGCCTTCTAAAATTTTTGCGTCTTTAGTTTGAACGTGGGTATGAGTGCCTAATACCGCACTGACTTTGCCATCAAAGGCATAAGCAAAGCAGATTTTTTCTCCTGTTGCTTCCGCGTGGAAATCAATGATATGAACTACTGCCTCTTCTTCGTCTTCATCATTAAGTAATTCAGATAAAGAGACATAGGGGCTATTAACTTCTTCTTTCATCATCGCGCTTCCTAAAATATTAGTGACGCGAACACTGACTCCATTTACATCAAATACCGCACTTCCTTCTCCAGGGAATGGATGAAGCAAATTAATCGGTCTAATAAGTCGGTCAGTTTGTTCGATATATCTTCTTAAATCGTTTTTAGAATCATAATGGTTTCCCAAGGTAACAACATCGACTCCAGACTCGATTAGTTCAAAATAATGGTGTCTTAATAAACCTTTGCCATGTGTGACATTTTCCCCGTTAGCGATAACAAAATCGATATGGTACTTATCCACAAAAGTTGGTAAATACTGTTTAACCATCCTTCGCCCAACGCGACCGACGATATCTCCAATAAATAAAATTCTCAAAATAACTCTTTTCTATGAAGTAACAAATTACTTCGCAGTTTCAATCGCACGATATTCACGAATGACTGAAACTTTAATTTGACCAGGATAGGTCATTTCATTCTCGATGCGTTCTCTTATTTCTCTAGCAAGTTTGAATGCGCCAACATCATCAATCTTATCAGGGATGACCATGACACGTAATTCTCTACCAGATTGCATCGCATAGCTTTGATAAACTCCATCATAGGATTTACAAATCTCTTCGAGTTTTTCAATTCTTTGAATGTAGTTTTCAAGCATTTCACTTCTCGCTCCAGGACGGGCAGCACTTAAAGTATCTGCCGCCATAACTAAGTGAGAAATGACAAATTTACATGGAACGTCGCCGTGGTGAGATTCAATAGCGTTGATAACAACTTCGCCTTCACCATATTTTTTAGCAAGTCTAGCGCCAATTTCAACGTGGCTGCCATCAATTTCAAAATCCGCAGCCTTACCGATATCGTGGAGTAATCCCGCTCTTTTGGCGAGGTTTTGATCTAAGCCGAGTTCTGCTGCCATTGTTCCTGCTAAATAAGCAACTTCAATAGAGTGCTCTAAAGCGTTTTGTCCATAACTAGTACGGTATTTTAATCTACCGACATAGTCGAGGAGTTCTTTATTGATTCTTGGTAAACCAAGTTTAAAGGCGACATCTTGACCAGTCTTATGAATTGTTTCTTCAACTTCTGATTTACATTTTTCAACGATTTCTTCAATTCTTCCTGGTTGAATACGTCCGTCCTTAATCAAGGCTTCAAGAGACATTCTAGCGATTTCTCTTCTAATTGGGTTAAAACAACTAACAGTGATAACTTCAGGAGTGTCATCGATAATTAAATCAACACCTAAAAGTGTTTCTAAGGTACGAATGTTACGACCTTCTCTACCGATGATTCTTCCTTTCATCTCATCGTTAGGTAATGCAACAACAGAAACTGTTTTTTCAATTGTTGTTTCTTGAGCGTATTTAGCCATCGCCATCGCTAACATTTCTTGAGATTTAGAAGCAACTTGTTCTTTAGCTTCTTCTTCTTTGTTTTTGATGTAACTAGCGATTTCTCTACTAACTTTAGATTCTACTCTCTTGAAGAGCTCATCTTTAGCTTCTTGAGTGCTCATTTGAGCGACTTTCTCTAACTCAGAAATAATAGAGTCAATTTTTTGTTGAAGAGCTTGTTCTTTCTTATCGACATCTTTAAGTCTTCTAGTTAAAGTTTCATTTTTTTCGTCGAGGGCATTTTCTTTTTGAATTAACGCAGCATCACGACGATCGATGCTTTGTTCTCTTTGAGATAATCTGTTTTCTTGAGCGGAGATTTCAACTTTTCTCTCTTTGATTTCTTTGTCCGCTTCAAGCTTCATTTCATTGATTGTTTGTTTACCATCTAACTGAGCGTTTTTAACGATATGTTCTGCTTTGATTTCAGCTTCTCTAACAATCTTATTGGCCTTGTTTTGATCTCTTTGCTTTTTGAAAAACGGAATAAAATAAACCGCTAAAGCGCCGATAGCAAGTCCAGCAACTGCTAAAATAATAGGTAAACCAACTTCAGTAAAACCATTTAATACTACTGACATCTTGATTGTCCTTTCTAAAATTATAGTCAAAAGACTATTTACCTAAAAATCATCTTAAAATTATTAATATAAGTGATCTAGTATATGTAACAGGCAATGCCTGATAAATCAATTTCTCTATTGAGAATCTATAGGTAAGTACCTTCCGAGGGTACGAGTTAATTATATTGAATTTGATTTCTATATAAAAGAAATTTATATATTTTTGAAGAAAAAAACTGGAGACAACTCTCCAGTAATTTCTTAAGCCTTAAGCGCTTCTAGTAATTCTTCTTTTACATCTTCGTTAGAATGAATATATTCTTTAGCAGCTTCTCTACCTTGAGCGATTTTGCTGCCGTTATATTCAAACCATGCACCACTCTTTTTAATAATGCCTTTTTCAACAGCACGGTCAAGGATTTCACTTTCCTTAGAAATACCTTGTCCATAGATGATGTCGATTTCGCATTGTTTAAATGGTGGGGAAACTTTGTTCTTGACAACCTTAATTCTACAAGTGTTTCCAGTAACTTCACTACCAGTCTTAATGGCTTCTGTTCTTCTAATGTCTAATCTAATAGAAGCATAGAATTTTAACGCTCTTCCTCCTGAAGTGGTTTCAGGATTACCATACATCACACCAACTTTTTCTCTTAATTGGTTAATAAAGATAATTGTGCAGTCGTGCTTATTTAATGTACCAGCGAGTTTTCTCATCGCTTTGGACATTAATCTAGCTTGTAAACCGACTGAGCTATCACCCATTTCACCATCAAGTTCAGCTTGTGGAACTAAAGCAGCAACGCTATCAACGATGAGAAGATCAATTCCTCCGCTAGAAGCAAGCATCTCGGTAATTTCAAGAGCCTGTTCTCCACTATCAGGTTGAGAAAGAATTAATTCATCGATATTAACTCCAAGTTTTTTCGCGTACTCAGGATCAATCGCGTGCTCCGCATCAATAAATGCTGCTGTACCACCAAGTTTTTGACATTCAGCAATCGCGTGAAGAGCTAATGTGGTTTTACCACTACTTTCAGGGCCAAATATTTCAATAATACGCCCTCTAGGATAACCGCCAACTCCAAGGGCCTCGTCTAAAAGGAGGGATCCAGTTGGAATAACGTCGACATCGACATTTGGGCGTTCGCCAAGCTTCATGACGGCGCCTTTTCCATATGTCTTTTGGATTTGTTTTAGAACTTCGTCGAGTTCTTGTTCATTGAGTTTTTTGTTTTTTTCCATAATTGTGTCCTCATTTATTAATAGGGCGTTTTTTCGGAATTTTTAAAAAATTTCTTAAATTATTTTTTCTAAAATTTCGTAAGCAATATTTATTGCTTGTTTTTGTATCTCTTCTCGAGTTCCTTCTAAGTGATAAGCAAACACTTGGGCTTTATCTTCATAAGCCACTCCGATATAAACTTCACCAACTGGTTTACCTTCCATTGCACTAGGTCCAGCATTGCCAGTGAAGGAAACACAGTAATCAACATTTAATAAAGACTTTCCGTGTCCTGCCATTTGACCAGCAATCTCTTGAGAGACTACTCCATAGGCATCAATATCACTATAAGGAATTCCTAAGATTCTTTGTTTTTCTTCTGTTGCGTATGTTACAAGTGCACCTTTAAAGAAATGTGACGCTCCACTGACGGAGGTAATTTCACTAGCAAAAAGTCCACCAGTAAAAGATTCAACAGAACCTAATGTTCTTCCTTTTTCACGAAATAGCTTATTAATTTCTTCTTTTGTCATATTACTTTTTCTCCGGAAGGAATACTTTCTTATTTTGAATAACATAGATAATACCGCTTATTAGGCTCACTAACGTAGCCGCATAAACGATAAACATACTAACTGTTAAATATGGATTATTGTTATTTGGATAAATGTAATGGAATGGGAAATCGTTTAATAAAACCGCTCCAATTGCGACCATTTGTAGGACAGTTTTTAATTTGCCGAAAATATTAGCGGCGATGACCACTCCTTTTTGAGCGGCAATAAATCTAAGGGCATCAACCACTGTGTCTCTAGCGACCATGATGATGACACACCAAACTGGGAAAAACACTGATTGTTCATAATTATATGGAGCAAAAAAGGCGGGAGCTGTTAGGAAAATCGTCATTGTGTTAACTAAAAGTTTATCAGCAACAGGATCTAAAAATTTTCCTAAATCAGTAACCTGATTATTTTTTCTTGCAAGTTTGCCGTCTAAATGATCGGTATAGGCTGCAACGATAAAAAAGGCAAAGAGAACCAAGAAAATGAGGTTAATTCTAGTGTTGCCTAGTTCAGGAGTTGATAATCCTGGAATAACTGATAAAACAAAAAGTGTCACAATAAGAATGACTGTTGCAACAATTCTTGAAAATGTAATTTTTGTCGGTAGATTCATATTTGATTCTCCTTAAATAGTGAGTCTTCGATCCTGTAAGCCATGTTTTGTCTAGGATGATAATTTATCTAAGATTAACTTACTCGAGTCAATTCGTTTCTTTATCGAGTCTCCCCTACCAAACTTGGGTTTCTCACTTACGGGGTTTACCGCGTTCCACCTTACCCTTTCAGATAAGCTCCGTCACTGTGGCACTTTCAGGAACTTTACCATGGATTTCTCTTTAGGTTAGTTTCCGCCGTCACGTACTCCTACGTGCCTAGTGTTATTTTTTCCACTAGCGTAATCACTACAGCCATCACAGACTGTGCGAGCATGGACTTTCCTCTAACTAACTAGTAGCCAGCAATCATCCAGACCGAAGGTTTAATTATTTTATCTCATCGGGATTAATATTCAACTTATCTTTGATATACATCTCAAGTTTCCCGATTCTCTTGAGAAGTTCGTAATTATCGATATGAAGGTCTCTTGGGTCTTTGGAAATATATTTCCATCGAGCTTGTTCTTTTTCTAGTTCATCTTTAAGGCGTTCGATTTCATCATTTAACGCTTTTAAATCTCCTTTAGAATTAGAGACATCTCTAGATTCAATTTCACGATAGTCTTCGATAATCTTATCTAAGAAAGCATCTACTTCATCTGGGTCATAACCTTTGACGTTACTTTTGAATTGATGATTCAATAACTCACCACTAGAAAAATTTAATTTCTTGTCCATATCAATAATATTATCTCTTATATTGAGTTATTTTTCTATGAAAAATTATTACATATAACGAATTTTGTTCTACTTGAAATAGGCTCGCTCATTATATAAACTTATTAAGGCTATGAAAAAACTATTAAAAGCATTCAAAGGTTATCACAATTTATTATTCTTAGATTTCGAAGGAACTCAATTCTCTCATGAGATGATTGCCTATGGGGCAATTTTTGTGAGCATCGATAAAAACGGAAAAGTCAAAAAGAAAAAAGAAGCAATCAAAAAATATGTAAAGGCCAAAAACCAAGTCGGAAAATTTGTAGAAAACTTAACTGGCATTTCTGATTTTGATTTAAGAAGATATGGAGTGAGCTTTGCACAAGCTTTAAAAGATTTAAAGAAATATTGTGGAATCAATTTTAAGAAAACCATCTTTATTACTTTTGGCCCTCATGATATGAGAATTTTAAATCAGTCTCATTCTTATAACCTTGACGCAGATAAAGATATTCTTAATATTATTAAGAAGAATTATTTAGACTTCCAAGGATTCATCTCTGAATTTATTAAAGACGACAATAATAATCCATTATCTTTGTCCCACTACCTCAACATTTTTGGAATTGAATTTGATGGAAAAGTTCACGATCCAAAATATGATGCAATCAACCTAGAAATTCTTTATGAACAATTCATGGAGAAAAAAGATGTTGTCACTAGTGAATACAACAAAGTTTTAGCGAATAAAAATAATCTTCCTGCTCCAATTGGTAAAGTGGTTAAAAAACTTGCTTCTGGAGAAAACGTTACCGCGGAAGAATTCCAAACTTATTTAAAGGATTATATTAATTAATGCGTTATCCTAACGGAATAGAGTATAAAGAAGTTCTTAAAAAAGAACGTAGTCATAAAAAAGATTCGAAAGAAATCTCTATTTCGAGTGCGAATAGAGGAATGGATTTAGAACACGATATTAATTTATCTAATGATTATTACCGAGATCACGATATTTGTTTAATAACCAAAAGACCTACTCCAATCAATGTTGTTAAAGTTGATTACTCAAAAGGTGCGAAAATTACTCATGCCTATTTTGAAGAACAATCCACCACTGACTATAACGGAGTGTATAAATCAAAATATATAGATTTTGAAGCTAAGAATACCAAAAACAAAACTTCATTTCCATTAAATAACATTACAAAGCATCAAATTGAGCATTTAAAAAGAGTCTTATTCCATAAAGGAATTGCTTTCTTTATTATACAATTCGAGCTATTAGATAAAGTTTATTTATTAGACGCTAAATACGTTATAGATTTCTATGAAAACGGAGATCGTAAATCAATTCCATTAACTTGTTTTGAAACTAATGGAGTGGAAATAGAAAAAGCCTTTAACCCAAGGCTTAAATATATCGACGCGATCGATAAGATGTATTTTTAATACTTACAGATATTTCTTAACTGACAAGATTCACACTTTGGATTTTTTGCTGTACAGAAATATCTACCAAAATGAATTAATTGGTGATGGGTTTTAATCCATCTGTCTTCCGGAATAATCTTTTTTAATTTTCTTTCAATGTCAATTGGTTCATCTTTGCTATTAGCTAAACCAAGTCGATTAGAAATTCTAATAATATGAGTGTCTACTGGTAAATCTGGGATTTTAAATACTTCGCATCTAATTACTCCAGCTGATTTATTTCCAATACCTGGTAACTTCTGTAATTCGTTTTTATCACTAGGGAGTTTGCCGTTAAATTCAGTGAGTAAAATATTCGCTAAATCTTTAATATTTTTCGCTTTATTCTTAAAAAGACCGAGGAATTGTATATCATTTTCGATTTTTTTGATATCTCCACTAGCAAAACTTTCTAGAGTTGGAAAATCCTTAAATAGCTTTTCGGTTGCTTTATTTACTGCTTTATCAGTTGTTTGAGCAGAAAGCATCACCGCAATAGCGAGTTCATAATCTTTTGAATAAAAAAGCTCACATTTCGCATCTGGAAAAAGTGAGTCAATAAAAGGTAAAGCAATTTCAATTTTTTCTTTAGAAGTCATTATTTATCCTTATCATCATTAAGCCAATCAATCTTGGCAATTCTGATAGTTTCTTCCAAATTTTTATCCCATTCACTACTTAAGGAAGTATGACCTTCTTCTTGAAGTTCATCTCTTTGAGACCAGGTTAATAAAATCTTATCAACACTTCTAATTGATTTTTTTCCTCTAGATAAAGCATCTTTAAGAGCATCGATAATCATCTTGTCACTATATCCATAGGATATCCATTCATGAATCTTAGAGATTTCAACTGGGGATAATGTTCTTCCTAAAAGTTTTTCATAGTTTCCAAAGATATTTTCTAGTTCTTCATTAATCTTTTTAGATTTAGCAACTTCCTCTTCTTTTGATAAAAAGAGTTGGAATTCTTTATATAGCTTATTCTTTAAAGGTTCTAAAGAGGCGACAGTTTGTTTTCTAACAGTCTTATATTCAAAATATCCTTTAGTGATTAGCTTTGCTAAGATGCGATCGATCTCCTTAACATCTAAAGTCATTTTTAAACTTAATAAGTCAGGAGTAACAAAAGGATTACCTTGACCAATTAAATGATCAATAACAAAAATAGTCGCTAGCTCATTTTCAGAGAGTTTCATCTTTTTGTAATTTTCGATTAATAAATATCTAAAATCTAATGCTTCGGTAATCATGTTATTAATACTTTATCACATTCATTTAAATCATAAATGAAGAATCTTCATTAATTCATCTTTATGAGACGATTTGTTTATTTCCATCTCAATTTTTTGAGGATTAAGTTTCTTTAATAAATCAATATTGCTATTAATGGTCTTTAACAAATTATCTTCAATGGAAAAACCAAACTCTAAAGCGAAGCGATAAATCCTAATAATTCTAAGAGGATCTTCCTTAATTCTTGTTAATGGATCACCAATCATTCGAATGACTTTTTTATTTAAATCACTAACTCCATTAACAAAATCAATTACTTCTAAATCCTTATTTATATATAAAGCGTTAATTGTTAAATCTCTTCTTAAAACATCTTCCTCTAATTTATCAGTGAAGATAATTTTGTTTGGATGACGAAAATCGCTATACCCTTCTTCTCTTCTTAAAGTGGTGATATCAAATTTAACACCTTTATAGTTAAGCTTAACGCTTCCATATTTTTCAAAAGTATAGTCGGCTTCTAAAAACTCTTTCATCTCACTTGGAGTCGCATCAGTGACCATATCCATATCTTTCAAATCTAGGTTAAAAAGATAATCCCTAACTGTTCCACCTACAAGATATAGACTATGACCGTGAGATTTAAATAGTTCCGCTAGTTCAAGAAATAAAGTAATCTTATTATTCATTGGACAATAAGTATAATACTAAAAGACAAAAAGAAAAAGACCCAAAGGTCTAGTTCGCCTTGCAATATTAGTTGAGCTTCCCTTTAAAGTCTTTTGATAAGTGAATCACAACTGTATTTTTTGGCTTAATTGCAATTTCGACGTGCTTCTTAGGATGCGTCCCTTTTCTTCCTTGTTTTGTTTTTGGCTCAAATACACAAAAGTTTTTGATATTGACGCTTTGTCCTTTAAGCAAAGCTCTCATAATGATGTCGAATGTGGCATCAACAGAAGCTTTAGCGTCGACCTTAGAGAGGTGAGCCTCCTCTGCAACTAAGTCGATGATTTCGTTCTTGTTGAGTTTTTCCATTCTAGTGCCCCTTCCTTAGCACTATTAAGATTATACTAGTCAGCGCTCATTTTTTCTATGTTTTCTAAAAGAAAATTTAATTGGTGTCCCATCAAAATTGAAGGATTCTCTTAATCTATTTTCAAGATATCGTTGGTATGAAAAATGTAAAAAGTCAGGCTCATTCACAACAAATGCAATAGTTGGTGGCGCTGTAAACAGCTGGCTCGCATAGTAAATTTTTAATCTTCCTCCATTAAAATCTGGAGCCTGATTCATTACCTGTGCTTCTTGAATTACATCATTAAGTAAAGATGTTTTGATTCTGGTGTGATAGGCTTGATGAACATTTATCAAAACCTCATAAAGAGTATCAACACGTTTTTTAGTTAACGCGCTGAGATAAATGACAGGAGCGTAATCTAAGAATTTATATTCATTTCTAATCTTCTTGGTAAAAGAAGACATTGTATTCGTATCTTTATCAACAAGATCCCATTTATTGACAACAATAATGATGGCTTTATGTAAGTCAGTAGCGTATTGAATTACATGCTTATCTTGATCAGTAATTCCCACTGCTCCATCTAACACAAGTAGGACAATTTCGCTTCTCTCAATTGCCTTAAGAGCACGGATTGCAGAATACTTATCAATGGCCTCGTAAATCTTCCCTTTTTTCTTTAATCCAGCAGTGTCAATAACAACATATTGCTGTCCATCTTTAACAAAAGGGGTGTCGATTGAATCTCTAGTTGTTCCAGAGATATCACTGACGATAACTCTTTCTTGAGAAAGAATAGCGTTAGTTAAAGAAGATTTACCAACATTAGGTCTGCCAATTAGACAGAATGTGATGGCCTCATCGTTTGTTTCAGCTTTTTCTTCGCTAATTTGATCAACAATACGGTCTAAAACTTCTCCAATGCCAACTCCGTGAGCTCCACTAACTGGAATCGGTTCACCAAGACCCAACGAATAAAATTCAGCAGCGTTACCGATTTGAATTCCTTCATCAATTTTATTTACTAATAAAATAATTGGCTTTTTAACTTTGTGAAGCATTTTAGCAACCATGCGATCATCTGCGGTCACTCCAAGTTTGCCGTCTGCAACAAATAAAATAATATCTGCTTCATCAATTGCAATATTAGCTTGGGTTCTAATTTGTTCTTGGAAAGGTCTATTTGCAATTTCGATTCCACCTGTATCAATTAAAGTGAATTCTTTATTTCTCCACTTTCCAGTTCCATATAAACGGTCTCTAGTGATACCGGCTTCATCATCCACAATTGCTCGTCTATCGCCGATAATACGATTAAAAATCGTTGATTTACCAACGTTTGGGCTTCCAACAATAGCGACAATTGTTCTAGGCATTTTTACCTTTCTCTTCAAGTTTCTTGTTGATTATATCAATAATAGCATTTACTACTTCTTCAATAGACATATCAGATGTATCTAAAGTAATTGCATCTTCTGCACATCTAAGAGGCGCAAAATCACGATGTGAATCAATATAATCTCTTTTCCTTACATCAGCTTGAATTTCTTCTTGTGTGCAAGGAATTCCTTTTTCCATATTTTCGTCATATCTTCTTTGCGCTCTAGTTTCAACTGAAGCGATTTGGAAGATTTTAACATCAGCGTTAGGTAAGACATAAGTTCCAATATCTCTACCATCCATGATTACTGAATGTTTACTTGCCATATTTCTTTGTTGTTCAACTAAGAAAAGACGTATGTCTTTATAAGAGGCAATATAACTAACATTAGCGTTAATTCTTGGTTCTCTAATAGCTCTAGTAATATCAACGTCATTACATAAAACAATACCACTTGGTCTTAACTTAATAGTGACTTCAGGAATTAAAGCACAGCAGGCTTTTTCATCCTCGCAGTTCACTCCTTTTTCCATACAGTACCATGTAAAAGCACGATACATCGCGCCTGTATCGATATAGGTATAGCCAAGAATATTTGCAATTCTTTTGGCAACAGTAGATTTACCAGCGGCGGCTGGTCCATCAATAGCGATAGAAATTTTCATAAATGTTGTACGTATTATCTAATCGTACCCGGATTGTGATTAGATAACACTTCCTTTCCCGGG
>CAMOEI010000006.1 GCA_946612115.1 uncultured Caryophanales bacterium
TTTTTAACTGTGAGCTTTGGACTGAATATCCAAAAGAAAAATGGATTAATGAATTTCTTCCAGAACTCAAAGCTAAAAAAGGAGACACTCCATTAATTATCTCTGTTGGTTATACCAAAGAAGATATGGAAGTTCTTATTCCTTTATTAGATGAATTCGCTGATGCTTTTGAAGTGAGCTGCCACTATGTTGGCACTGACCACGAAAAAATGGCAGAAGTTGTTAGAACTATTAGAAGATTAACAACTAAGCCTTTCTATATGAAGATTTCACCACACATTCCAGATCCTGCTCATTTTGCAAAAGTCATTAAAGAAAATGGGGCTAACGGAGTTGTCGCTATTAACTCTTTAGGACCAAGCATGGTTATTGATGTTAATAAACGTCAAATGGCGTGCTCAAACGATAAAGGATTTGTCTGGATGTCTGGACCAGTTGTTAAACCTCTTGCTTTAGCAACTGTTTACACCATTAAACAAGCCGAACCATCCTTAACTGTTATTGGAGTTGGAGGATGCGCTAGCGCTAAAGATGTCATTGAATTCCTTTTAGCAGGTGCCAGTGCAGTAGGAATGCTTTCTGCTCCAATGCTTAGAGGAAAAGAATTATATAAAAAGGTTCTTGATGATCTTCCAAAAGAACTTGAGAAATATGGCTTCTCTTCAGTTCAAGAAGTTATCGACACTCAATTAACAAACAAAGTGACATATGAACATGCACTTCCTGAAGTTATTGAAGCAAAATGCTCACACTGTAGATTATGTGAAAGAAATTGCCCATATTTCGCTATTGAGATGAATGGAAATAGTTGTCCTTCGTTTAATCCAAATAAATGTTTTAGATGTGGATTATGTGCATCTAAATGCCCAACTAAGGCTATCAAGTTTTAATTATGATCCCAAAATATTTAACATCAGTCAAAAAAGTAGATAACGAAGAAAAGATGGCGGGTCTTGCCTTATTTACCGATGACATTCAAGTCGAAGGTGCTTATTTCGCTGTTACTTTAAGAAGTGAAAAAGCTCACGCCAAAATCTTAGATATTAAAGTTCCAACTTTACCTAAGGATTATTACTTTATTTCTGCAAAAGATATTCCAGGAGAAAATGTCTGCAACATTATTGTTGATGACTGGCCTGTTTTTGCCGATAAAGAAACTAACTACATCGGAGAATCCATTGGATTAGTGGTGGGTCCAGATAAAGAAAAGTGTTTAGATTTATTAAACGAATTTGAAGTTACTTATGAAGAGTTAGAACCTGTTTTTGAAATGAAAGATTCTTATGTTCATAAAGAATTTACAAAAGGAAATGTAGATTTATTTAAATCTAGCGCAAAGGTTTTCTCTGAATCATTTGAAACAGGATATCAAGAACAAGCCTATCTTGAACCTCAAGGAATGCTTGTCTATTTTGATAAAGATGATGGCCGATTAACTGTTAAAGCGTCGATGCAATGTCCTTTCTATATTCATAAGGCTATTATGAGAGTTCTTAACTGGCCTGAAGAGAAAATTAAAGTTATTCAACCAGCAGTGGGGGGTGCATTTGGAGGTAAGGAACACTATCCTTCATTAATGGGTGCTCAACTAGCCACTGCGATTAATAAGATTCATCACCCAATCAAGATGATCTTTGACCGTAAAGAAGATGTTCCATTTACCACTAAAAGACATCCAAGTAAAACAGATATCTCTGCTTATTTAGATGATAAGAACAATTTAATAGGATTAAAGATTCATGTTAATATCGATGGTGGAGCCTATATTGGCTGTTCGATGGTTGTTCTTTCTAGAGCGCTTATCGCTGCCACTAACACATATACATTTGAAAATGTCGAAATTATTGGAGATGCCTATCACACTAATAAGGTTCCAAGTGCGGCCTTCCGTGGATTTGGTTCTCCTCAATCAATCTTTGCGATGGAATTATTTATCAATCACCTCGCTGATTATTTAGGTGTTGATAGATTTGTTTTCAAAAATAAATATCACGTCAAAACAGGTGATGTTACTTCCACAAGTGGAATCTTTAGAGATGAGATTGTTTTAGACAAAATTATTGAAAAAGCGAAAAAAATGTCCGATTTTGACCGCAAATTTAAAGAATATTCCAAACCAAACTCCAATAGAGGTATTGGTATTTCTACCTTCTTACATGGATGCGGATTTACTGGAAGTGGAGAAAGCACAATCATTAACGCTCAATTAAAAATTAAAAAAGATAAAAACGATATTGTGACTTTCTATACCTCTCAAGTTGATTTTGGGCAAGGTAATAGAACAACATTAAAACGAATTGTAGTTGATACACTAGGTATTCCAGAAGATCACGTTATTTATGACGCTCCTGATACTTCTAAAACATTATCTACTGGACCAACAGCCGCTAGTAGAACAATTATTATTGTCGGTGGCTTAGCGGCAAAAGCGGCTCAGCACTTAAAAGACATTTGGGTAAGCGGAAAAGAACAAGAAATTGTTGAACCATATGTTGGACCATCCTATATCAAGTGGGATGAAGATAAGATGCAAGGTGATGCTTATCCAGGATATGCTTGGGGAGCAAATGTTGTTGAAGTCAGTTTTGACCCAGTCACTTATCAAGTTAAAGTTGAGCACACTTGGTCGGTTTATGATGTTGGACACGCGATTGATGAAAGAATTGTTATCGGTCAAGCTGATGGAGGATTAGCCCAAGCTTTAGGCTGGTCTTATTTAGAAAAAGAAGAAGCAGTGGATGGAAGATTCATGCAGAAGAAATTCTCTGATTATATCGTCCCTACTAGTATGGATTTACCAGAGATGGAAACTGCTTTGATTGATAATCCATTTAAATATGGAGCTTTTGGTGCAAAAGGGGCAGGAGAATTGACCTTTGTTGGAGGGGCACCTGCTTTCGCTCTTGCTTTTGAGCAAGCAATTAAAAAACCTGTTCATAAAATTCCTCTTACACCTGAATTAATAATGGAGCTAGTAAAAGATGAAGATTAATTTTGTTTTAAACCATAAACCAATTGAATTAGATGTCAATCCAACTAGACGTCTATTAGATGTTTTAAGAGAAGACCTTCATCTAACTGGCACTAAAGAAGGATGTGGAGAAGGAGAATGTGGAGCGTGCACTGTCTTAGTGGATGATAAACCATATAATTCATGCCTTACTCCAGTTTTAAATGTCCAAGATAAAGAAGTCCTCACTATAGAAGGATTTAGAGAAATGAAAGAGTATCGTATTATCGCTGATGCTTTTGCAGATATGGGTGGAAGTCAATGTGGCTTCTGCACTCCTGGAATGATATTAGTGAGTTACGCTTTGCTAAAAAATAATCCTCACCCAACAGATGAAGAGATCCGTTTTGCCTTAAGTGGAAATATCTGCCGCTGCACCGGATATCAAGCGATTGTAAATGCGGTAAAAGTTGCTAGTGAGAAAGGAGTGAAATTATGATCAAATATTTCGTTCCAAAATCATTAAAAGAAGCTACCGAAATTTTAAGTCAAAACGACTGCTATATTTTAGCTGGCGGAACTGACTTAATGGTTCAAAAACATCGTAGTGCTTCTTTACTTCCAACATTTGAAAAAGATGTCTTATTCACTAACGAAATTAAAGAATTAGATTACATCAAAGTTGACAAAGAAGGTGTGCATGTTGGAAGTGTTACAAAATACGAAAAAATGTTAAAAAGTGCGCAAATTCCTGATATTTTCCGTAAAACTATTGAACAAATCGCTTCTCCTGGCATTAGAAATATGGCCACTATGGCGGGCAATATTGGTAATGCTTCTCCAGCGGGAGATACCCTTGTTCCATTAAATGTTTTTGATGCTTACTTAGTCTTATCTTCTACTAGAGGAGAAAGAAAAGTTTTAGTGAGTGATTACATTATTGGAGTAAGAAAAACTATTAGAGAAAAAGATGAAATTATTAAGGAAATTGTCATACCTAATTTAGACCTAGAATTTGATTATGAAAAAGTTGGTTCTAGAAAAGCGGAATCAATTAGTAAAGTGTCTTTCTTAGGTGCATATAAATTAGAAGGAAATATTATCAAAGACTTTAGAGTGGCCTTTGGTAGTGTCTCCATAAAAGTTGTTAGAGATAAAGAAGTCGAAAAGAAATATATCGGCTTAACTAAAGAAGAGTTTATTAATCGAAAAGAAGAAATTGTTAGTGATTATTCAAAACTCATCAGTCCAATCACTGATCACAGAAGCACTAAAGAGTATCGTCAAAAAGTTGCGTGTAATCTTCTTAGTAGATTTATAGATAACATTAAATAATGAAGGAGGGGGAATGAATTACATAACTGGATATCGCTGTACGGTATGTGGCAAAATCTTTAAACCAGGTGAAGTTGAACTTACCTGTCCAATATGTGGGGAAAAAGGAATTCTCGATGTCGAATATGACTATGAAGCCTTAAAGAAAGTCCTCACTAAAGAATATTTCGCTAAAAATACGAACTATTCGATGTGGAGATACGCTCCGCTAATGGGTATTAAAGAAGATCATATCGATGAAATGTTACGTATCGGATGGACTCCATTAGTTAAATCACATAATCTTGCTAAAGAATTAGGGTTAAAAGAACTCTACATCAAAGATGATGGATTAAATCCAAGCGGAAGTAGTAAAGACCGCGCAAGTGGAGTGGCAGTATTAAAGGCCATTGAAGCTGGAGCAAAAGTTATCTCTTGTTCCTCAACTGGTAACGCTGCTAGTAGCTGTGCTTGTCACGCTGCCCATATGGGTTTACCTGCTGTTATCTTTGTTCCAAAAAGAGCACCGATAGGAAAATTAACTCAAATCTCTTTATATGGGGCAACCTTAGTGGTGGTTGATGGAGACTATAAAGCAGCATTTAAACTTTCTAAAGAAGCGATTAATAGACACCACTGGTATAACCGCAATGCAGCGATTAACCCATTCATGGTGGAAGGAAAGAAAACCGTCTCCTTAGAAATAGCAGAACAATTAAAATTTAAACCGACTGATTGGGTAGTGGCCTCCGTAGGAGATGGCTGCACGATTGGTGGGGTTTATAAAGGCTTCGATGAACTTCATAAACTCGGATTAATCGATAGAGTTCCAAGGATTCTTGGAGTTCAATCAACAGGGTGTGAACCATTTGTTGTCGCTAGTAGAAATAATGAACCACTCAAAGAGTGCGAAGAAAACACTATTGCAGACTCTATTGCGGTAGGCATTCCTCGTAATCCACTTAAAGCTCTTAGAGCGGTAAGCAAATCAAACGGAAGATGGATCTCTGTTAGCGATGAGAAGATCTTAGAAGCCATGGGCGAACTCGGAAGAAAAGAAGGAATCTTTGGAGAACCAGCAGGTGTGACGTGTCTAGCTGGGTTAAAAGAAGCTCTTAATCAAGGAATCATCCAAAAGGATGAATCAGTAACCATTATCATTACTGGTAACGGATTAAAAGATCCAGCGAACGCTCAAAAAGCCATTGAAAAACCTCCACTTATGGAGGCTGACATTAACAAGTTAGACATTTACTTAAAAGAAAAAGGAGTAATTTAAAATATGTCAAAAATCCCATTTGGTCCAACATATGATGAAATGTTGAACCCATCTCACCAAGACCCAGAAGTGAGAAAACAAGCTTTAAAAGCTAAACAAGAGAATGAATTAGATCCAATCAATTTATTCAACATCACCTGGAAAAATGAGAAAGACCAAGTCAACAAGATCGTCCTTCCAAAGGAAATCACTGGAGTGGACGCGAATATTGTTGTTTTACTTGGTAAATATTTCCCAAGTGGAAGTCATAAGGTTGGTCCTGCTTATTCAACCTTAATCGAAGGATGTGTCGATGGAGAAATCATCCCAGGAAAACACACCATTTTAGGACCTAGTACAGGTAACTTTGGTATCGGTGTTTCTTATATCACCAATTTAATGAAATATGATGCCATCGTCATCATGCCTGACAATATGTCTAAAGAGAGATATCAAAGAATTCAAAAATATGGAGCGAAATTAGATTTAACTCCAGGTAGTGAATCCGATGTTATCTTAACTTTAGAGAGAACCTATGAATTAAAGAAAGATCCAAAAAATAGAACTCTTGCTCAATTTGAATTATTACCAAACTATCGTTTCCATAGACACGTTACTGGTAATTCTTGTATTGAAGCAGTTAAAGGAATTGGTAATGGTAGAATTGCCGCTTTCTGTAGCGCACCTGGTAGTGCAGGTACATTAGCTGCTGGAGATCAAATCAAAAAAGCTTTCCCAGAATGTAAGATTGTCGCCTTAGAACCACATGAATGTTCCACCCTCACCAATGGTGGTCGTGGACAACATAGAATTGAGGGCATCGGAGATAAGATGTGTACTTTAATTCATAACGTCTTAACTACTGACTTCATCACCCAAATTGTTGATGATGATTGTGTTAGAGGCTTAGAAGTTATTCATGAAGGAACCAACGTCTTAGTAAAACACGGAGTAGATCCAAAAGTTGCTAAAGAAATGACTAACTTATTTGGTGTTTCTGGTATTTGCAATATCTTAGGCGCCATTAAAATGGCGAAATATCTCAAACTTGGACCAGATGATAATGTTGTCACTATCGCAACCGATAGCTTTGATAGATATGACTCAGTCATCGAAAACTTAAAACAAAGAGAGTTAGAAGTCACTGAAAACGTCATGGATAGATGGTTCAATGATGTCTTCTTAGGCGCAGATACAAGAGGTATCTTAGATACACGTGGTAAAGAAGCTAAAGATAAACTCTTCGCCCAAAAAGAAAAAGACTGGTTACCATTTGGATATTCTAAAGAATATCTCGATAGCATGAAGAAACCAGAATTCTGGGAAAATGAATATAACAAGATTCATGACTACGATGAAAAGATCAAAGCCATGAGAGGAAAGGAAATTAAATAATGAAAGTTCCATTTGAAAAAGTCTTAGAAAAGGCTCAAGCCTATAAGGCTGACATGGTCAAATTCCTCAGAGATATGATTCGCATTCCAAGTGAATCATGTGAGGAAAGAGAAGTCGTTCTTCGCATCAAAGAAGAGATGGAAAAAGTTGGATTTGATAAAGTTGTTATCGACCCAATGGGAAACATCTTAGGTTATATCGGTCACGGCAAACACCTTATCGGTATGGACGCGCATATTGACACAGTCGGTATTGGAGAAATCAAAAACTGGACTTTTGATCCATATGAAGGATTTGAAGACGATGTCCATTTAGGCGGTAGAGGCGCTAGCGACCAAGAAGGTGGAATGGCATCGATGGTCTACGCGGCTAAAATCATTAAAGATTTAGGTTTAGAAGATGATTACACTTTAGTGATTACCGGAACAGTTCAAGAAGAAGACTGTGATGGACTTTGCTGGCAATACATTATCGAAGAAGATAAAGTCAGACCAGAATTCGTCGTCTCCACAGAACCAACTAGCTGTAGAATTTATCGTGGACATAGAGGAAGAATGGAAATCAAAGTTTCCGTTAGAGGTATCTCATGTCACGGTTCCGCTCCTGAAAGAGGAGATAACGCCATCTATAAGATGGCACCAATCATTGAGCAAGTTAAAGAACTCAATGAAAAAGGACTTGCTTATGATCCTTTCTTAGGTAAAGGAACAGTGACCATTAGCCAAATCTTCCATAAGTCCCCATCTAGATGTGCGGTTGCTGATGGATGTTGGATTTCCTTAGATAGAAGATTAACTGTTGGAGAAAATGATAAGACTTCCATCGCTGAAATCGAAGCTCTTCCAGGAGTTAAAGCGGCCAATGCGAAAGTTGAAATGTATCGCTATGAAAGACCAAGTTACACTGGACTTTTATACCCAACTGAATGCTATTTCCCAACCTGGGTTATCCCAGAAGAAAGCATCTATGTTCAATCGATGAAACAAGGCTATGAAGGCTTATTCAAAAAAGAGCCTGTCATTGATAAATGGACCTTCTCTACTAACGGAGTTAGTATCATGGGTAGATATGGCATCCCATGTATCGGATTTGGTCCTGGAGATGAAAAAGAAGCTCACGCTCCAAATGAAAAGACAAGAAAAGAAGACCTTGTCATCTGTGCAGCGATGTATGCTGTGCTTCCACAACTTTATTTAGAAAATCTTAAAAAATAATATAGGAGATTAAAAATATTATGAAAAAAATTGAACCAAGATTTGCGGGTAGACACTTAATTACTCTAGAAGATTTCACCAAAGAAGAAATCGACTACATGCTCAAATGCTCTAGAGAATTAAAAGATGCTTTCTACGCTAATGAACAAACCGACTGGTTAAAAAACAAAACTGGATTCTTGATGTTCTTCGAACAATCAACTAGAACCAGAAACTCCTTTGAAAGTGGTATGGCCCAATTAGGTGGACACGCAACTTTCTTAGACACCTCGATGATGCAGATCGCTCACGGCGAATCCGCAAAAGACACTGCGGTTATCTTATCTAGCTTTGGTCACATGATCGCTTGTAGATATTGTAACTGGGGATTAGGAAACAAATATATTCGTGAAATGGCGAAATATTCCACAGTCCCAATCATCAACTTACAATGTGATTTATATCACCCAATGCAAGCTCTCGCGGACTTAATGACCATCGAAGATGAATTTGGGCACACTGAACACTTAAAGGTTTCTGTTATTTGGGCGATGGCTACAACTCATAAAAAACCAATCTCTGTTCCCGTTTCTCAAGTCTTATTATTCCCAAGATACGGTATCGATGTCACATTAGCATATCCTGAAGGATATGATTTACCAGACTGGGTTATTGAAAAAGCTAGAAAGAACGCTGCTGAACATGGTGGTAGCTTAACAATCACTCATGATATGGATGCTGCTTATCGCGATGCAGATGTCGTCTTCCCTAAGAACTGGGGTAGTTGGGTCACTAACCAATCCACAACAGTTGTTGATGATGCTTTATTAGCGTTAAAAGCTTGGAAATGTACTCCAGAAAAGATGGCGTTAGCCAAACCAACATGTAGATACATGCACGCTCTTCCAGCCGATAGAGTTAACGAAGTCGTTGACGAAGTTATCGATGGACCACAATCAGTTGTTTACGAAGAAGCTGAAAATAGAATCCACACTGCTAAAGCAGTTATGGCCTTATTCGTTCACGATAAACTTCCAAGCGATAGAAGATAAAAAACAATTAGCCGAATAAAATCGGCTTTTTGTGTGCAAAAAATAAAAGCCCAAAGGGCAATTATTTAAGCATATCTTGCATCACTGAGATTAAGATATTTATTGAGTTAGTGGAGTAGCCTTCATTATTGATAATGAGGTCAGCGTAATATTCACTAGGAGCGATGATTTCTTCAAACATTGGTTGAACTGTAGAGAAGTATTGTTCGACGATACTTTCGTATGTTCTTCCTCTTTCTTTTTGGTCACGTTCGATTCTTCTCACTAATCTTCTTTCTCTAGAAGCGTTGATGAAGACTTTTAGGTCTCCGATATTACGGAGATCTTTATTCACTAAAGCCATAATACCTTCGATGATGATTAGTTCTTTAGGTTCAACTAGTTCTGTTTCCTTTTTTCTTCCGTGAGTGACAAAGTCATAGATTGGTTTTTCAATTGCTTTGCCTGCTTTTAAATCAGAGAGTTGTTTATTTAGTAATGGCCAATCAAAGGCTTTTGGATGGTCGAAGTTAACTTTCGCTCTTTCTTCCATAGGAAGGACTGAGAAATCTTTATAGTAATCATCTAATGAGATGAATGTCACTTTATCTTTTGGTAATTTTTCTAAAACCTTCTTTAGAACATATGTTTTTCCACTTGCGGACCCTCCGCCTAATAAGACGACTTTACTCATAAAATTTTCTCCAATTATTTTTTAAGATTATATATCGAATATTTATTTATAATAAAGAAAAGAATAAAATAATTGTTGGTGAACAAATATGAAAATAGTTATCGGTATTGATGTTGGTGGAACCTCGATTAAAGGCGCTGCTGTTATGGAAAATGGAGTGATTTTAGATCGCTTTGTTTTCCCAACAAAAAAAGAAGAAAAACCTGAAGTATTATTTGATACGATTTGTGAAAAAATCGTCGAACAAATGAATGCTAAACATTATGAAGTGGAAGGAATTGGAATTGGTATTCCAGGACTTATCAACTCTAAAGAAGGAATTGTCACTAGTAGTGTTAATTTACCAACTTGGAAAAACTTCAATATTGTTGAATATGTTTCTCGTAAAACTAAATTACCAGTATTAATCACCAATGACGCAAATGCGGCAGCTTTAGGAGAAGCTCACTTTGGTTCGGGAAAGAAATATAACAACATTGTTATGGTTACTTTAGGAACTGGAGTAGGTGGTGGAGTTATCATCGATAAAAAGATTTATGATGGTAATGAAGGCAAAGGCGCTGAACTTGGACATATGGTAGTGCAAGTAGGTGGAAGAGAATGTGGATGTGGAAGAAGAGGATGTTTAGAAGCTTATGCTTCCGCAACTGGACTAATTGCTTCCACCATTGAAGCGATGGAAAAAAATCCAGATAGCAAACTTCATGAAATCGCAAAAGAAAACGGAAAAGTTGATGCTAAAGTGGCTTTCTTAGCGGAGGCTAAAGGAGATAAAGTTGCTAAAGAAGTAGTGGAACAATACATCACCTATTTAGGCGAAGGATTACTTAATTTCTGCAATATCTTTAGACCAGAAGCAATCATCATTTCTGGAGGAGTTGCTAATGAAGGAGAAAACTTATTCTCCAAATTAAGAAAGTACCTTAAAGATAATAATTATGGTTATAAAGAGGCTCCAAAAGTTGAGATTCTTCCTAGCGAATTAGGATATGATTCTGGAATCATCGGAGCAGCGTGTTTACCGTTATTTAAAGAATAAAAATTAGAAAAATATAGGGATTTTGTTGAAATTAATCAAAAAAATCACTATTTTTTTATTGCTGGAGGTTTAAAGAAATGAATAAAAAAACTGTCGCTATTTTAGAAGGCATTGGCACAATTGTCCTCGGCGTTTTAATCGCTGTATTTGGAGGACTTGCTGTCTTAGATATCTATTTTGGTATCATCTTCCTCGTTGCTGGAGCAGCATTACTTATTTTCCACTTCATCGAAGTTGCTAAAACCAAATTAGTTGAATTCGCGAGTATCTTCCTTGGTGTCACCTTAATCTTATTAGGAACATTCTTATTAGCACATTTATTAAGCTTTGGAATCTTTGTTCAATTCTTCATCATCTTATTAATCGCTGCCGGAGCAACATTAATTGTTATGGGTGCATTTAATATGGCAAGAATTTCAACATTCTATGGTGTTGGACAAATGGTCATTGGCTTATTAGCTATTACCTTTGGAGTTTTATACTTAACAGTTCCTCAATTCCAAGTTGCTTTCTGGATTGTTGTCGGTGTGATGGTTGCTGTTTACGGTGTCCTTCTTACCGCAAGCGCTCTTGCAAGCAAAAAATAAATCTAACAAAGTTAGTAATATTAGAGCAGGTAAAAACCTGTTCTTTTATTTTTATTTGAATAATCGCTCTTAGTTAGTTAATATATTATTCGCTTGGGTCTGTAGCTCATCTGGGAGAGCGCATCGTTCGCAACGATGAGGTAGCCGGTTCGATCCCGGTCAGATCCACCAGAATGAAATAAATTTGTAATTATCTAAATCTAATTATTCTAAATAGAACAAAACCTTCTATCCCCAATAATTAATCCCTAGATAACTACAGCCAACAATAAAATAGATCTACTAACCATAGATCTTTTTTTATACCTTCTCACCTATACTAACCCACCTGCCCAGCCTGCCTAATATAGCTTTCATACTATCTTCAACCTGCACCTGCCACACCAGCCTTCCACCTATATCCTTATATATATAATATATAGCCACCTCACCAGCCGCCCTCGCACCAGACTCATTTCAGCAAGCCAAACAAGCTCACCAGCCAGCCATTCCAGCCAGCCTAAGCAAATGCCTGCCGCCCAGCTCAACTCGCCCCAGATTGGCTCCCGCAAAAAAGCTCAATTCGCCCGCTCGCAAACTCAGCCCGCCGCTGCATAATAATGAATGGAAGCTTTTGGCCAAAACAGAATAAATGCATCTGGCCAGGCACAAAATTGTCGATGGATAAACTCATTCATTCGACTTTGCATAAAAGACATCATCCAGTAAGATTAGCAGCCTTCGGGTTGCTTTTCTTTTGGTCCACGGGGTACTTTCGGGCGAGCTGTGGCTGTATTTGTCACTTGTGGAGAGACGTATAATGCATGGGCCGTATTGTATAGTATTGGCGTAAGGTGCGAAGCCATTACTTTGTAAAACTTCTACTTAACTCTTCAACTTTCTAAAAAACTCGCACCTTATAAACATCTACGAAGGCCGTCTGTTCATTCTGTTCTCAGGCGGTTTTCTTTTTTTGTGTTTTTTTGTTCGATCATCAGCGTGAACACGACATAATACGAATAGAGACTTTTATGCAAAACAAGATGGATGAGTTTGTGTAACTACATAAATTGTCGTTGTCCAAAGTCACTTATTCAAAATTGGACAAAAAGACTTATCCAGAATAGATTAGGCCTCTTTAGAGGTCTTTCTTGTAATTGAGTGCATAAAAACTGTGAGAAGCATTTGATTTACTGCATATAAAACGATAAAATATATGCAGAAAGTGAATTGATGTTATGCATAAATATACTTACGAATTTTTAAAAGATAAAACAATTACTTCCAATCTTTTTTCTTTATCAAATATCATTACGGATTTAAAAAGCAAAACAGATGAAAAAAAAGATTCAAACAAATCACTTTTTTCTAAGTTAGAAACGATCGCTATTAAAGAATCCGTTGAAGGCAGCAACGCTATTGAAGGTATTTTTACGACTGATCAAAGAATCAAGGAGATTATTGAAAATAATAGTGAACCATTAACTCATAATGAAGAAGAGATTGCTGGCTACCACGACGCTATTAAATTTGTAAAAGAGAATTATGAGCATCTTTCCTTTAATGAAGAGACAATTAAAAGAATACACGCCATGCTTGTTTCTAGACATATTGGATACGATAGAGGCGGACAATATAAAACTAGTGACAACGTAATTGCTGAAAAGAATAATAATGGAACAATTAAACGTGTTATTTTTGTTCCAACCAAAGCAAGTGAAACCGAAAAAGCGATGAGTGATTTGTGTTTAGCTTATCAAGTTTATAGAGACGATTATGATATTCCTGCGCTTTTATTAATCCCGTGTGTAATTGTGGATTTCCTTTCCATTCACCCATTTAGCGATGGTAATGGTCGTGTTTCTAGACTCTTAACGTTATTGCTCCTTTATAAAGAAGGCTATGATATTGGCAAATATATATCATTTGAAAATCAAATCAATAAATACAAAAGTAATTATTATGATGTTTTAGAAAGAAGCCAAAATCATTGGCATGAATCTAAAAACACATATTACCCATTCATAGAATTTACATTTCAGATTCTTTATCAATGTTATAAAGAGATTAATAGAAGATTTATTAAAACCAAAAGTGGAAAAGATAAAAAGAACGAGCGAATTGAGGCTATTGTTTTAGATAGTATAGTTCCAATTTCTAAAGCCGATATTCAAGAGTTACTACCTGATGTTTCAGTGACCACAATTGAGGCTGTTTTAGCAAAGTTAATCAAAGAAAACAAAATATATAAAATTGGAACTTTTAAAAACGCTAAATATTTAAAGAATAAATAGAATAAATTTCTACTTTTAGTTGGTTTTGTTTCTCCCTAGGCAACTCAACTAACGGTATGTATATTTTCTAATTACTAAATTCTAAAGTATAAGCGAAGGAGGAAAGATTATGGACTCAATCAAAATTGGAAAGTTTATTGCTGAGAAAAGAAAAGCGAAAAACTTAACGCAACTACAATTAGCGGAACGCTTATACGTCACTGATCGCGCAGTATCTAAATGGGAATGTGGTAGAAGTTTACCAGACTCATCAATCATGTTAGAACTATGCGAAGCGCTTGATATCAGCGTTAATGAATTATTAACTGGGGAGGTATTAGAAATGGAAACATATAACAAACAAGCAGAAGAAAACCTAATTCAAATGATTAAAGAAAAAGAAGAATCAGACAAAAGACTTCTTAATCTAAAAATAGTGTTAGGCATCACTGGAACTTTGTTCTTATTAGCGATGCTGTTTACTGGAATATTAGGTTATCAATATTTAGGATTACCATTATGGGCGATGATTCTAATGGTGTCAGTGGGTTTTGTTGTCTTTATGGTTGCAATATTATTCTGTGTGCTTATTGAGCAAAAAGCCGGATATTATGAATGCAAAGAATGCCATCAAACATTTGTTCCTACTTATTTACAAGTATTATTCGCTCCACACATCAATAGAACAAGATATATGAAATGCCCACATTGTGGCAAAAGAGCGTACCAAAAGAAAGTGATATCAAAATAGAAAACAGCCGAGTGAAATATCTCGGTTTTTTCTTATTCGCGAATAGGCTTTAACACGACAAAATATGGATAGGTAGATTTAGACAAAAGTGGATGGATGAGTTTGTACAACTACAAAAAATGTCGTTGTCCAAAGTCACTTATTCAAAATTGGACAAAATGACTTATCCAGCATAGATTAGGCCTCTACGGAGGTCTTTTCTTGTGTCTCGAACTCGCTACCCCCTCGTGCGAACGAAGCTTCTCCCAACTGAGCTAATGTCTCTTCGGTGGGGACAAAAGTTAGTAAAAAAAGTTCCATAATAAGCCTGCAAAAATCAAAGGAGCACATTATGGCAAACTACTTACAACTTAAACAACAATTCAACTCAAACAAAAAATTCATTAAACAAGTTTTAAATGATCAAAAATGTCAACTCAGATTACAAGCTGAAGGTCTTTCAACATTAAATAATTTAATTAATCAAACTACTCAAAAACTTACTTCACTTCCAAAGTATGACAACTGTGAATATTCCTATATCTTCTTTAATAATAAAACATAAACACGAACAAAAAAGAACCGGATAATCGGTTCTCTACTTTTGACGTTAAATATATTTAATGACGATTATTTAGCATCAACACTCCATTGGTATCCACATTTTCTGCATGTATTGTGGTACCAATTTTTATCATTGCTTTGATAATATCTGCTTTCAATATCATTGCTTTTACATTGTGGGCAAATAAAGTCTGATGTGATTGTGCAAGCACCACCACTAACCGCAGCTAATTGTTCATCGGAAAGTTCAATACCTTCAGACTTAGCTAAAGATAAGAGTTCTTCACTGTTTTTGCAGGCTTTAACTTTTCTAACTTGTTCTTCAGTTAATCCTTTAAGCAAATCTTTTTTCATATTCAAAGTTCTCCTTTGTTGTCTTTAATTTATCATAACGGTTGTCACAAATGTGCCACAGGCACTTAGAGAGAAAGCTAGTAAGCCAATGAGTGGTAATAATAATCTTTTTTTTCATAATAATAAACCCTGTTTTTTTCTTTCTAACATTATATTTTATTTACTAATAAAAACCTAACATTTAAGAAATTAACTATAGTTTTCCTATTTATAACTTAGATTGTACAAATAGTTATGAATAAATATGTAAGGACAATGATATCAATATCATAGTTTGTGAAGAAAATATATTTGAACAAGCTAACGTGAGATTATAAAAAATAATTGCGGTTGGACAATCACAAAATATTTACTTCGCAAATCAAAAAGTATAGTTTCTTGTGTTTTTTATTGAATATAGTCATTTTAAAAATTATGGTTAAAGTAATGAACATATTCTAAATATGTAAAACAATCTATTTAAAGGTGGTATTTGCAATGAAAAAAACAATTGTTAAAAATGCTTCGTTATCCCTTGTTTGCTTACTAGGCGTAGGTGGACTTGTTGGACTTTCAAAATATTCTAGAAATATTGCCCAAGTTCGTGCGATAGGTGAAATTGATCTCTCCACATTAGACAGTGACTACACTGCACATGATGGTGAAACATTAACAGGCACCATGACTGAGCATCATAAGATTTCTATTGAAGATGGAGCGACAGTTACACTACAAGATGTAAACATAAATCTATATAGTTATAGTGACAATGATCACGAATATGCCGGAATAGAATTATTAGGAGACGGAAAACTTATTTTAAGTGGCAATAATGTTGTTTCGACACATCATTCTAATTATGCCGCCATTTTCGTACCTAACAATAAGACAATTACAATTGATGCAGTTGATGATACTGCATCTTTAGAGTTAAACGCCACAGATTCTCCTTACGAACACGCTTACGGCTCATGCGGTGCAGGCATTGGCGCTAATGCTACAACACCTTGCGGAAATATTATCATTGAAAAAGGCATCATTAATGCTTATACCTGCCATGGAGCAGGGATAGGTGCCGGTGGGTTTTATGGCGGCGATTGTGGTTCTATAACCATTAACGGAGGAACTATAACATCTTATGGTGATGCTGGTGGCGGAATTGGTGGCACCGATACAGCTTCTGTCGGTAATATTACTATTAATGGAGGAAATGTCACCGCTATCAGTAACCATTATTCAGCCGGTATTGGCGGAGGAAAAGGTAATAATTGCGGAGATATTCTTATCACAGGTGGTATTGTAACCGCCACTGGTAATGGAGCATTTCCTGGCATTGGTGGTGGCGCATCTTGTGGAAACATCACCATTATGGACACTGTTGCTCTAGTTACCGCAACTAAGGGTCAAACTTCCATGTATAGTGTTGGGCCATCCGTAATGACTGACGATACTTGCGGAACCATTACTATTGGAGGAGAGGTTACAGAACCTATAACTACAAATCCTTTTGTTTACCCAATACATCACACTCATGATTGGTCGTATACTGCAAGCGGCGCTTCTATTACTGCTGAATGTGCTAGCGCAGATTGTCCAGTTACTTCTGGTTTAACACTCACTTTAGTGGCACCTACTAATTTAGTTTATGATGGAACAGCAAAAACCGCTTCCTTCCAAACAGGTTATGATGCATCTGCTTTTAAAGATGCAACTATTGTTTATAAGAAAGACGGCGTTTCTGTCTCTCAATGTATTGACGCAGGAACTTATGAAGCTAGTGTAACTGTTGGAGGAGCAACCGCAAAACTTCAATTTGAAATTACTCAAGCTACTCCAACTGGATATGATGTCCCTACTGGTTTAGTGGCAACTTATGGAAATACTCTTTCTAGTGTTACTCTACCAGAACACTGGTCTTGGAAAAACCCTACTGATAAAGTCGGTAATGCAGGTGAAAGAACTCATGTAGCAATCTATACTCCAACCAATCCTAACTATCATTCAGTAGAAGAAAATGTAACCATTGATGTTGCAAAAGCAAATCCAACTTATGAAGCACCAACCATTGATGCACCTTATAATGTTGATTTATCAACAGTTGGACTTCCAGAAGGATTCTCCTGGATGGATGGAAGCCAAAAGACATCAACTTGGGGAGAAAACACCTTTAAAGCTAAATATACTCCAAGCGATACAGTTAACTACAACATAGTTGACAACATTGACATCAAAGTTAATGTTAAATGGATTTTAGTAGATCCAACTGAAGGTGATGTTAGTGTTACTATTAGTGGTAGTGATAGTGAATTTACAGTTGATATCTCTGTTAAGGTTGAAGTTAACACTGAAGTTACTGTTGAACAAAAACGTAGTGAATACTCGGATATCGGTCGTAGATATATCAAACCAGATGAAGATATTAGCGAAATCTATTCTGTTAAGTTAATTAAGAAAGTTGGAACAACTGAAACTGAAATTCAACCTTCTGATATCAAAGAAGGAACAAAGATTATTGTTTCTATGCCTGTTCCTACCGAACTTGTTGGTCAACAATTTAGGTTACTTGAAATATTTAACTCTTCCGAGGCTAAAGAATTCAGTAATACTGAATATGCGATTACTGGTGACGGCAAAACCTTAATGGTAGAAATTGATCGTATGGGTGAATTTGCCTTTATCATTCACACTGACAGTGATAATGGATTCGTCTATACAACACCTGGGGGAGGAATTCCTGCAGTCGCGGTTGTCTTCATTGTCTTAGGTGCTATCCTTTTAGTCCTTGTTGGCGCATGGGCATTAATGATGTTTGTCTTCAATAAATGGATTAGAAGAGAAGATAAGGCTATTAGAGTATTCAAACTCTTTGGTATTAAGAAAGATGATAAATTCTTAGTTGTTTCATTCCCAGTTAAGTTTGAATACAAACTAGATAATGAAATCTTCAACACCAAGGAAGAAGCTCTTAAAGAATAAATAAATCTACCAAAATAATGGGCGTGGAAGAGATTCTGCGCCTTTTTAATGTCAATTTAATGTTATTAATTTATTGAAGAAATAGTTGGTAATTTAGATAATAAAGTAGTAACTATTGTTAAATATATGAGATATGAATTAGGTAACATGGACAAATATCCTCTTGCGGTCATGGAGACAGTGATGGAAAACGCCTCTTTTTTTAAAGCAAGTTTAGATGAAGACGTCGATGAACAAAGATTATATCAAGCAATTAAAATTGCTTTAGAATATCACCCTCTATTTAAATGCAAATTGGGCTATTACAAACAATATTATTTAGAAGATAACGATGCCGGTGAATTAAAGATATTTAATGTCGATACTTATAATAGACCTAAAGAATTTGGTAAGAACACTAATGGATATCTATTTCAAGTTTGTTATTTTAAAAACACGATATCTTTGGAGTGGTGCCACGCAGTAACTGATGGAAGAGGGGCCATTAGATTTTTATCGACAATATTAGATGCCTATTTTCATGTTGATTTACCAGAGATTCCAAAGGAATTTCCTCTTAAATTAGGCTTTGAAAGTATCTATGATGAATCAGTTAAATCATTTGGACAAATCAAACAACCAAAAGGATTTAACGCCAAAGATCTAAAAGTCATTAAAAATGGATATAAATGCACAAGCCATGTTTTAAAAGTTCAAACCGCAGACATCATGAAAGTGGCCAAGAAATTTGATACCACTCCTTCAGCAATCGTAGTCCCATTATTTTCTCGAGCGATTAGAGAGCATTTACCTAAGAATATTAAAAATAGAAATGTCTCATGCGGAATAGTTGTAGATTGTCGCGCTCCAATGAAAATGGACACGATGCATAATTTCATCAACACTAAAGTAATTACATACCAAGATAAATTTGATGAATTTGATTTGCAAAAAATAAGTACGATATATCGTGGGATACTCGATTTATATGTACTACCAGAAAACATCATTTCATCTTGTACTGAGATGAAAAAATCCACTGACTTCTTATACGACATGCGTCCGAGATTCTTTCAAAAATTGTTGATGAAGATTGTTGGAAAGATTGTTAAAAGAACTATGGATAATATCGGGTTCACATATTTAGGAAGAGTTCCTTTTTCGGAAAAGGTAAAAAGTCATCTCATTGATTTTAATTTCCGTTCCTGGCCAGATATTGGGGACTGCGTTATTGCTGCGGTAGATTTAAACGGAACTTTAATTATCGATATATGTGAAAACTATTACGATAAAGGTATCATCGATTCATTCATTAATATATGTAAAGACAATGGTATTAATATCAAAGTTTGTGAAGAAAATATATTTGAACAAGCTAACGTGAGATTATAAAAAAATAATTGCAAAAAGCACAAAAAAACCTGACCAAGTGAAACATCTTGGTTTTTCCTTCGCGAAAAAAAGCTGGTGTGATTGCAACCATCGTTAAAGAGACTAAAACAACTGAGATTGAGATAAATCTTTTCATGAAGGTCTCTATTATACTTTATAAATCCTATATAAAAATAAATAAAAAAATTTAACGAATTAAAAATGCCTTTCTCTAAAGAGAAAATGATTTTGGAAAAAAATAAAAAAATTAGTTTTTTTAGACTATAAAAAAATTAACTATCAAAAGCAGAGAAACTAGTTTATTATTTAAATAGAAATAATATTTTGGAGGTAATCCAATGAAAAAAATCTCAATATTATCTATTTCGTTTTTACTTGCCTTTGGATTAGGCGCTGGGCTTGCTAGTGCGAACGCTTCTGAAGCAAAAGAAGCAAAGGCATTAGATGCCACTAATTTTGAGTGGTTTGACAAATCAATTACTACAAACCATAACACTTCAGGAAGATTGTTCGATGGCGATTTAAATACTGGTGTCACTTTCTCTAAGGACGTTTCTTCTCAAAAATATTGTCAGTTTAGAAAAAAATCGAAAGAAAGATTTAATATAAGCAGCATTGATATATATTTCCCGAAAACCTCAAACGTTTGGGAAAACGGTAGTGTTGCTGCAAAATACAAAGTAGACGATGCAACATTTAACAATTATTTATCAAATTGGACAGTTAAGTCTGAAGTTACTGAGGATTACAAAATTGTCACAATTAATGTTCAAGGATTCGGCGTTTTTGCTGATTCATTTACCTTATATTTTGATGGTGATGCTGGTGCTTCTGGAGAAATTTTAGAGATTGTTGTTCACGAAGAAGCTCGCGCGACATTGCCCACCTATCATGTAAATGCACAACAGTTTTCAAATAGTAGTGAATACAAATTAGCTAATTTTTATGATGGTGACGATGAAACTGAAGCGCAGTTTTGTACATATGCTAGTTCAAGCGAAGATGAAACTAATTTTATTGTTGATTTGCCAGAAGCAACAACTATCAGAGATGTAAAACTTGGATGGGCTACTGGTTATAGCAGAAGATGTCCAGGCAGCCCAGGAGTTGTTGTTTACTATTCTACCGATAATGGAGCAAATTATACTTCGATTGAAGAAAGTACAGAGTATTTTAGAGGCTATGAAGATGATTCTTCAACCACAAATCACAATAGACTAATTTATCAACTTCAAACCCCTTTGACTGGAGTTACAAATTTAAAACTTTGGTACAAAAACATTGAATCAGGTGGCTGGTATAAGTTCAGCGAATTTGCATATAACGTTACTTCCGAAGATGATCCAATTGTAAGTGCTACATTAAGCAGAGCAGAGACACAAATGAAAAATAACGCTGGACAGCTCTACAGCATTATTGATGACGATGATACAACACAATGTTGGTTTAATGGCAGATTAGGTCAATACGACTATATTAGTCTTAAATATCCTAATACCGTTAACGCAAACGGATGCTACATTAGAACAGGAAACATTAGCGATGGCGATCATTTTGCTGGCGATGTTAAAGGATATATTACTAGCTTGGGTGACTGGAGAAATTTAGCAACTTTCAAAAGCACTTCCAATTTATTGAAACTCCGTTTCACTCAAGTTTGGGATGTTGAAGAAATTAGAATATTTGCAGAATGGGGGCCAACAAACTGGACTGCCGTTAGACATTTTAAATTATTTAATGAATCAATCCCATGCACTGTAACACTTGGCGGCGGATATTCCACCGACTCAGATGCTCTTATTGATCCGGTTGATAACAGTGGAGGATACGATCCAGTTCACTTAGCAGATTTGGTGGATAATGATAGTTCGTCTGTTGTTTTCCTTGGCAATCCTAACAAGGATGGATATGGACAATCCGGTAGATTATTTTTCCAATTTTCCTCTGCACAAACATTCACATCTTTAGCAATTGAATCAGTTCAACCAGAGAGCCCATATTACTCATCTGGCGACTACGTTGCTGCAATTACACTTTTGTATTGGAACGGCGCGCAATATGTTTCATATGGAACTTTTGCTGCAAATAATAGTACACATATTTTGACTGCATCATTAATGAACAATCCTACTATTATTACAACTGGCCTTTGTATGATTTTTGAATGGTCTTCTCACTGGATTAGAATTCAAGATATTAAATTCAATGTACCTTTAGAATCTTATTTTGTTGGTAATTGGGATATCCCATATTTAAACGTTAATCAGAATCTTTCTCACATGACTGATGGCAATTATTCTACTGGTGTTTGGTTTGATAGTGGAATCGCACAAAATGCTTATATCGTTATTGATTTGGGCGAATCTAAGAGAATTAATGATGTCGTATTATTCCAACAAGGAAATGTAGCTGATGGAAATGGCGACGCGGCGACATCAAGATTCAGCACAGATTATCTTAAGCACTGCAAACTTCAATATTCTCCCGATGCAAGTGTATGGAATGATTTTGCTGATGGCGCAGAATTTGTTGAGGAAATAAATATTTTCTATAAGCCAGACGAACTTGTTAATGCGAGATATATTAGAGTTGTTAATCTTATTGACAACACAAGTATTGGTGCGGTCATCCGTGAATTTAGAGTCAACACCACCGACGATTTAATCGATGCGATTATGAATTCTGTCACTTGTGATGACACAGGTAAAACAGCACCATCTGGTTGGTCAAGCATCGAAGCACCTTATACTGCTTTAGATGAAGGCATTCAAAATGCATTAAAGAACGCTGTGACAGTGAAAAATGGCGCTAATCTTTTAGATAATGCTTTAGAGAAATATGATTATGTCATGTCTAAATATGGAAGTGGAACATACTCTAACTATTTAGATAGAGCAATTAGTCCATTACATTCTGGTTACTTCTTCAACACCATCTTTGGAAGTAAAGAAAGTAACAGTGTGATACTAGTTATTGTAATCTCAGCGGTTGCATTGTCTGGTATCGCAGTCTTCTTCTTATTAAGAAGAAAAAGAGAAAACTAATATAAATATATAGAGATAGAAATTATGGGTAAGAAAATTGAATTTGGTACAGGTGGTTTTAGAGGAGTCATCTCAGACAACTTTAATAAAGAAAACATTCAATTAATCGCTCAAGCTCTCGCCAACATCATTCATGAGAGAAATCAAGAAGATCGTCCTATTATTGTAGGCTATGACAATCGTTTCATGAGTGATTTTGCTGCGAAATGGTTTTGCGAAGTCTTGAATGGAAACGGAATCAAAACATACCTATACACTCACGTTGTTCCAACTCCAACCGTGATGTCAACAACAAGAGATATGTGTAACTATTATGGAGTGATGATTACCGCTAGTCACAACCCTTACTATTTTAATGGAATTAAAATCTTCACTAAGGGTGGCTATGATGCGGATGTTGAATTCACATCACTCTTAGAACAAAAGATCCAAGAAGTTGGAGAAGTTAAAACTTTACTTGAAAGACCTGCGAGAAGAAAAGAACTTTTAGAGGATTATGAAAACCTTGGTAGTTATCTCTCTCACATCAAATCATTTATCGACCCAACAGTTACTAAGAATAAATTAAGAGTTTTATACAATAACATGCACGGAGTGGGTGTTATTGGTCTGAAACCATTATCAGAAAAATTACACATTCATCAATTCACCATTATTAATGAAGAGCATGATGCTTTCTTTGGATTTAATTTACCAAACCCAACTAAAGAAGCTTTACTCGGTGAATTCTCCGAAACAGTTGTGAACCAAGGCTATGACTTAGGTATTGCCACTGACAGTGATGGAGATAGATTAGGTGTTATTGATGAAAGAGGAAACTATGTTTCCGCCAATGAAATCCTTGCAGCGATTTATTATTACTTAATCACTGAAAGAGGATATAAAGGTGACATCGTTAAAAACTGTGCAACATCAGTCTTAGTGGACCTTGTTGCGGAAGACCTTGGCTATAAATGTCACGAGGTGGATGTCGGTTTTAAAAACATTACTCATGGTATTAATGAATTCGACGCTTTACTCGGTGGAGAAAGTAGTGGTGGTCTGACCATGAAAGGCTATATCTATGGTAAAGATGCAACATTCTCAGGAGCGTTATTCCTTGAGATGGTTATCAAACTAGATAAACCTGTTAGTAGAATCATTAGAGAACTCAAACAAAGAGTGGGCTATCATTACAATTGTAGTGAAGATAACATCGTTCTCGATGTCGACGCCAAGAAAGTTCTCGATTATATGGTTAATCATTTACCAGAACTTTCAATGAAACATGAAGATGTTCATATCTTTGGTAGAAATATCAAATTCTTGTTCAACGATAGACAGTGGTTACTCCTTAGATTAAGTGGAACCGAGCCAGCGTTTAGAATCTTCGCAGAATTTGAAGATGAAGAAGTCTGTGAAAAACTTACCAAAGAATTAAAGAAATATATCGATGAAGTTCAAACATTATTAATCAAAGAAAAATAATATGAAGAAACTAGTACTACCTGTTTGTTTGTTATTTGCTTTAACTGGGTGTGTGAGAAATTCACCATCAAAACCAGATGATCCAGACGTTCCTGTCGTGGATGACACTCAGATTGTCTTTAATAAGGACACCTTAAGTGCAGATGATCTAGCAAGAGGTAGTTTTCTTTATTCCTTTGAAGGACTAGAGTACACCTTTAAATTTAGTGGTCTTAGTCTATCAAATGATACATTTACTTTAACTGGTGATTTTTATAATGAAACCAAAATATATGGAATGACTGAACTCAAACTAGTGGACACAAATAGTGCATCATATCACATCTCGTATGGTTATGAGTTTAATGACTATGACTTTACAAGTAAGACATTACAAGGAGATCACTCCTACGTCTTTAATAATGATGGACCTTCATTCTTTTCTTTAGAACCAACAGAGTCAATTACATTTAAATCCTTATACATCTATTTCTCTGGTGTAGAAAAAGTTAATCCATTCTCTAAACTTCCTGAAACTCCAAAAGTGGAAATGGAGTCACATCAATATCATCAAAAAGAATATGTTGATTTCCCATCTTTTGGTGAACCAACCCCAGGACTTTCTTATCACCTAAGTGATGATGGAACTTATTACATTGTTGATAACTATTTTGGAACGATGGAGATGGGAGATAATCATTATGTGATTTTCCCAAGTGAATATAACAATCTCCCTGTTAAAGAAATCGGTTCAAAAGGTTTTGCAGAGAAATGGTATATCTTTGGATTATATATTCCTTCCACGATTGAAAAGATCGCTAATGAAGCTTTCTATATGTGTGGACTTGAAAAGATTTATTTCGATGCGATTAACTGTGAAGACTTTATTCCAAGAAACGCGATCTTTGGACCAGTTGATACCAATAATCATCAAAACATTGATTTGGTCATTGGACCAAACGTTAAACATATCCCAGCCTATCTCTTAATGCCTAATATGATGACTCCTAATGTTCATCCAAACGTGAAGAGTATTTCCTTTGATAAGAACTGTAAACTTGAATCCATTGGTGAGTATGCATTCTATGGCTTGAATCGAATTACTAGAGTAGATTTACCAGATACAGTCACTGACATTGGCGACTACGCTTTTTATGAAACAGGTTTAGAAGAGATTCAATTAGAAAAAGTTGAATCTATCGGCGATGGAGCGTTTAGATTCTGTTCTAAGCTTGAATACATCTCATTACCAAATACATTAGAGTCTCTTGGCGATTACGCTTTTAACGCGGATAATAAACTTGTTCAAATAGATTTAAGTCAGACCAAGGTTACTGAGGTTGGCTTTGCCACTTTTAAAGATTGTTCATCTTTGAAACATTTCAAATTATCTAATGAAACAGTTAAAGTCGGAGAGTCTGCTTTTGAAGGATGTTCTTCTTTAGAAGAAGTAGTGCTTCCTGAAGATGTTGAAGTATTAGATGTAAGAACATTTAAAGACTGCGTAGCGGTTAATTATGTTGAACTTAATGAAAGTCTTAAGACTCTTGGTAATTCTGCTTTTGAAGGCTGTTTAGGTGTTAATGATTTAGTCATTAAATCAACTAACATCCATAACTTGGAATTAAATAATAAAGTCTTTATGAATTTTGGTAGTAATAAACTGAATGTTTATGTTGCTAAAACAGTTAACTACTTACCAAATAATCTTTTCTATTCCACCTCAGTAGTGGATCGATTAGCAAAGATTAAAACATTGAGTTTCTTCTCACCAGTTAATATCGGAGACAATGCATTTTTTGGACAAGAAAATGTTGAAGTTAAATTTTGTGGATTTAAAACAGACGTTGTTAATTTCAACATCGGAATCAACAATGATGTTTTAAACGACATTCAAGGAAGGGATGAATAATGATGATTAGACTAGTATCTAAAATCTTAGTGTTCCTCGCTTTAGTGTTCGGAGGAGTTGGCAGAGCCAACACCAATTCATATCGAGGAAAGAATATGACTGAGACTTATGAGATTTATCCTCTTCCTCAAAATATTGAGTATGAAGAAGAGACTTTAACTATTACCAAGAACGTCAATCTTATCACTATGGGTGAGATTGATGAAGCAACAGTAAATAAAGCCTATGATGTCATCTCTCTTAAACCTGTTTTAACAAAGAAGACTGATACAATTAGTGATGTGAACACTAATGTTGTTTTAGCGGTTTATGGAAGTAGCTATTCTTCCTTAATTAATGATGATGTCTCTTACATCCCAGATAAGATTGATGCTTACTACTTAGAGATTAATAACAAGAACATCGTTGTTGTTGGTAAAGACACTGACGCAGTGTTCTATGGACTTGCAAGTTTACAGTTTATCTTCGAACAAACTAATAATGTAGTTAGAACTTTAAAAATCAAAGATTACTCTCAAAGCGCCCTCCGTGGATTCATCGAAGGATACTATGGTATCCCTTGGACGGCGGAAGAAAGAAAAGAGTTAATGCACTTTGGTAGTAGGGTAAAGACAAATATTTATATTTACGCTCCAAAAGATGATGTTTATCACAGCACTTCTTGGAGAAGCTTATATAGCAAAAACGATTACAAAGTCTTAAAAGATCAAGTTCAAGCTGGTATTGAATCTAAGACAAGACTTGCCTGGGCAATTCACCCATTTATGAATAAACCATTAAAAAGAGCGACATTTGCAGATGATTTACACATTATTAAAGAAAAATTTGAACAAGTCTACGCAGCAGGCGTAAGACAATTTGTTGTCTCTGCGGATGACGTTAATATGTTCGCGCCTGGAAAAGAAGCCGAACAAATTGAAGATGTACCACATCACGCAGTGCTTCATAGAGATTTACTCAATGAATTATCACAATGGGTTAAATCAAAAGGCGATTGTTATCAATTAGTGTTCGTTCCAACTTGCTATAACAACACTGATGATCATTGTGCTTTGTATTATCAATACTTAATGCCTGGATTAGACGAATCCATTCAAATTATGTGGACTGGCCAAAAGGTCTGTTCATCGATGAATAATATGGCTTATCAAGCATTCCATAATTATTCACAATCAGAAAAGAAACCATTCATTTGGATGAACTGGCCTGTTAATGACTATGCGATTAATTACTTATTGCTTGGTGAAGGCGAAGTATTTAATAAGCAATATCAAGAAGATGACGATGTAGAGTTTGCTGGATTAGTTGTTAATCCTCTCCAATTAGCGGAAGCTTCTAAGATGTCAATCTGGGCTTGTGGGGATTATGCTTGGAACAGCAAGTCATTTGATATGCATAAGAGTTATCTCGATTCCTTAAAGTACATTGAGGATGAAGAAACTGAAGCATTTAGACAAGCTGCAGAGCATTTAACCAATGCCTCTCAATTTGAAGATGGCTATTTCAAAGAAGCAGAATCCTTAAAACCATTAATTAAAAACTTCAAAGAAGCAGAAGATAAGACTCAGGCTACTGATGATTTACTTGCATATTTCGATAATCTTGTTAAAGCTTGTGAAAATTTCTTGGATAACGCAAGTAATAGAAAACTCGTTGTTAATATTGAACCTTGGGTTAAAGCGGAAAAATACACCGCCTTGGCAGCGATGTGGTATTTAAAGACCGCGAAAGAATTTACGGAGCACCCAGATCCATCGATTAGAACGTCTTATGACAAAGCGATGGGTTATAGAGAAGCAAGCTTATCTCAAGTTGCTCCTAACTTAATAGGCGCGCATTATGCGATTGAAGACCGACCAGCCTATGCTTGTAAGACCGTCTTAACTCCATTCGTGGAATATCTTGAAGACAACTTTATTGATGAAATCAGTATTTATCTTGGAGAAGACACTGGTGTAAAGACCAAAGGTATGGGAAGTGTTTATAGGGGTCAAATCGGCAACATGTTTGATGGAAACCTCGAGACTTTCTGCTGGTTTGGTGATAGTTCACAAACTGATGACTACATCAGAATTGATTTAGTGACTTTAACAGAATTAAGAGATATCGAAGTTATCTTCGGAAACGAAGATCCAAATTCATTAGATAGAATGACTGGCGTTATCGAAGTGAGCAATAACGCGAAAGATTGGACTACTGTTGGTAGTTTCACATCTAATTACAATGTTGTTGATTTAAGAAATGATCCAGTATCAACTAGATTTATTAGATTGAGATGTACTCAAGATGATACCCACTGGGTTTCAATTAGAGAGATTCAATGGAATAAGTTATCTAGTGATATTCCAACAATCACTTATAGTGGTTTGGGTGATATCGACACAGGTACTCCAATCTTTATGTCAGATAATGACTTAAGTACTTATTGCTTATTTAACACTCCACCTCAAGTCGGAGGATATATCCTCTTTGATTATCATGAGGTAAAGGAAATTAATGATTTATTAATTACTTTTGGTACAGGTGTTGAAAAAGGCTTAAATGATAGGTTTAGAGGTTTACTCCAATATTCATTAGATGGAGAAAACTGGACAACACTTTATCAAATGGAATCTCTTACTGTTCAACTGGATTTAAGAAGTTCGCCTATCTCTTTGAGATATTTAAGAATGTTCGCTGATCACGAGACAACTGGGTGGACTGCGGTGAGAGATGTTCAATTTAATGTCTTAACTCCAGACACCCCACTTGTCACTTATAGTGGTTTTAATGGAATTGATGAAGGAACACCTTTAGATATGATTGATAACGATTTATCAACATATTGTTGGTTCAACTCCGCTCCTGCGGTTAATGGATATATTCTTGTTGATTATTTAGACACTAAAGAAACTAACGATTTAAAGATTACCTTTGGTACTGGTAAGTCAGTTGGAGAAAATGACCGCTTCAAAGGAAGATTACAATATTCTCTTAACGGAACAGATTGGACCGATCTTGGAAAAATGGATGATTTAGTCTATCAATTAGACTTCAGAAGTTCCCCATTAACTCTTAGATATCTAAGAATGTTCGCTAACGAAGAGACTAGTGGTTGGGTTGCAGTAAGAGAAATAGAACTCAATGTTTTAGATGATAATACACCAATTGTTACTTATAGTAACATCGGAAACATTTATAAAGGCGCATTACTCAATATCGTTGATAACGACGATGATTCATTCTGCTTCTTTGACACTAATGTCACTGAAGGGAGTTGCATCCAAATTGATTACTTAACTTCTAATACAGTTAAAGGAATTAACATTCTCTTTGGAACAGGAGTTACCGAAGGATTAAACGACAAGTTTGTCGGAGAACTTCAATATTCATTAGATGGAGAAAACTGGACCAAGATTGCGGATATGAACGATCTTGAGATTCATATAGATTTAACGAGCGACCCATTATCTTTTAGATATTTAAGGATGTACGCTCCAAATTATCAGCCTGGTTGGGTTGCAGTGAGAACTGTAGCTCTAGTAATAGATAACTAAAGGAGGCATTTATGAGAAAAAGATTTCTTAGTGTTATTACTATTATCTCCATGTTAGGACTTAGCTCTTGTGCCGGTGCATCAGGCCCAAAGTATTACTCAGTCCGATGGGTGGACCACGATGGAACTCTATTAGAGTTAGATGAAAAGGTCAAAGAAGGAGAAATGCCTTCTTATGATAGCGCCACCCCAACACGAGCGGCGGATGCGCAATATTCCTACGTATTTGAAGGTTGGAGTCCAGAAGTTGCAGCAGTTAGTAAAGATGTTACTTACACTGCGACTTACACTCAAACCACACGAATGTATACGGTGAGATGGGTCAACTATAATGACGTAGAACTCGAAGTTAAAACTAATGTTCTTTATGGAACAGTTCCAGTTTATCCAGGAACAACAGATCCTAGTAAACCATCAACAACCGAAAAATCCTATAACTTTACAGGTTGGGAACCAACCCCTGAGGCAATCACAGGCGATGTGACCTATAAAGCTCAATTTGAAGAGGTTGCAAGAAAATACACCATCACGTGGGTTGATGAAAACGAAGAACCTCTTGAAACAAGCCAAGTTGCCTATGGCACTGTCCCAGAATATCCAGGTGATTATGATCCAAGCAAAGCTTCAACAGAAGACTACAATTACTACTTTGCTGGTTGGAATCCAGTTCCAGTGGCGGTTACTGGTGACGCAACTTACACCGCAACCTATACTGCTAAGAGAAAATACACCATCACTTGGAATGATGATGAAGGTCATCTTTTAGAAACATCTAAGGCTGAAGAAGGAACAATTCCAACTTATCCTGGTACACAAGATCCTTCTAAAGAATCAACTGCACAATATACCTACACATTTACTGGCTGGAATCCAACACCTGTCGCAGTTACTGGTGACGCAATCTATGCTGCAACATTCAGCAGCGAAGTCAACAAATACACCATTAGATGGGTTGATGACGAGGGCGCAGAACTCGAAGTTGATGAGAATGTCGAATACGGAACGACTCCTTCATTTGAAGGCTCAACTGATAAATCAGATAGTGAACTTTATCACTACACATTTACTGGCTGGGATCCAGCAGTGGAAGATGTAACTGGAAATCAAACTTACACCGCTACATATGACAAGACCAGTCTTTATGAAAATTCTTCTGCAGCGTTATTAACTGATAACGGAAGAATCAATGAAACTTACACAGCAGCAAAGACTTATCAAAAGAATACATCAACTAAAGTTGACTACTTCTCTCAAGTCGGATGGACAGTTTCTTATGGCGCAAAGAGTGATGCTGATGCAACCAAATTCCAAATTGGTAACTGCATACATCCTGATTATGGATATCACGGTGATTTAACTCCTGAACAGTCCACAATGGCAGCAGAAACTGATCAAACAACAGATACTTATAAGATTGCTGCAGCAGTCGGATCTGCTGAGACAACTCACTTAGTGTCCGCTATTTGGTCTGATACATATTTTGAAGGACTAAATGATATTCACTTCTATTGGAGAGATTGTGAAACCCCTGGTTATGTCAGAATGGTTTATCAAATCAAAGGTGAAGATGAATGGAAAGTCTTAGAACGTGACAATGGCAATAACGCTGCCGATGCTTTAAGTGGATATGCTCCTGATGGCAAGAACACCGCTAGTGGAACCAGTGGAGATTTTAACCGCTATTCTTATGAAAACTATTTAACAAATGGTTCAAGTTTAAAGAATAGAGCGGTTAGAATTGGGTTTGTCTACACTGTTTACAACAGTCAAAGTAAGACTTACTACATGAACCTTGGTGGTATCGTCATTAATGCTGCTCAAGAAGCAATTAACTTCGCTAATAGAATTGGCGCTAATTATGCTGATTACAGTGCTAACTGGCAATACAAGAACACCTTAAAAATTATCTATAACTCAATCGCTCCATTTGAGGATGAATTAAAAAATACTGAAATCACAGCGTTTGATGTTGAAGATACTAATTACTACGATTTCTTAACCACAGTGAAAGCTGCTTGGAATATTTAAGAAGCAAAGCAAACTATTAAAACTATTAAAACACTTAAAAAAAGATGTCTTAAGACATCTTTTTTGCTTAATCAATTACTTCAATTGTTATCTTCTTAGGATAATCAGAGACATCAAATTTGTTGCTCTCTAATTTATTTCCGTTAGCTAGAATTGTTCTCTTTCCTTTACCTTTATTTCGGTAGTGAAGATCAACTCTCTTTCCTTTGATTGTTAGAGAGATGTTTGCTTCCTTAGAAGGCATTTCTCTAACTGGATTGATCTCTACTTCATCACCAATTTTTGGCTTAATACCAAACATATCAAAGATAATTGCTTTTAATAATGTATTACTGCTACCGGTATACCAGTCGTTCATACTTTCTCCATCGATACCAAGTTCTTTGTTATAACCATAGGAGTTAGGCATTACAAACGGAGAGACAGAAATCTTATTGTGAGTAAGAGGAATTAATTTTGAAATTTGTTCAAACGCTTTCTTTCCTTCATTCATCAATAAGAGGGAACGGACCGCAAACATCGCTCCATGGATATATGTTGCTGCGTTTTCTGCAGTTCCTTTAGGAAGATTAACAATTCTTCCAACTTTATAAGCGTCTTCTCGGTCAAAATATTCATTAAAGGTCTTGTAGCCATATTTGCTATCTAAAGCTTCATACGCTTCAAGAATAGATTCTTTTAATTCTGGATGTTTCTTATACATCTTCGAGATGACATAGAAAGCGTGAGATGTTACAGAGTAACGGTCTTTGTTATCAACATCACATTTACTTCCGACATAGAATGATTTATCTTCACCCCAGCCGTGAACGATACGATTATCTTTAACAGCGTATTTCATAAATCCTCTAAGGACCTGTTCTGCTGTTTCTAGATAAATAGTTTCTTCACGCATAAAGTCTGCGATATCATCCATCTCTAAAAGATTGAGATATAGGTGCTCGGTGGCCATAACGGATACACCGTTACCGTATTCTTTTCCTTTATTTGATGCGCCTAGACCATCGACTGCGTCATTCCAGTCTCCATATAGAGTTCTAAGACAATGTGTATCTTCATCAATGTTAGAAATGAGATAGTGGATGATTCGGCATAAATGTTCATACACTGTTTCTTGTTTATCTATTAAAGTTGCTTGTTTCTTTGATTTGAGTTCCACATAGCCACATTTCTCGTTAAGAATTGAGTAGTCATTAGTGAAAGCGAGGTATTTCCAAATAGTGGAGATGATCCATTGTCCTTGATCAATGAATTCTCTGCTATCAACAAGTGCGTCTTTTCCAGTGCTTGGAGCAGCGTATTGTCTCATCGCTCTTCCTTCGAGTGTGATGTAGTTAAGAGACTCTAGGATTTTCTTTTTGGCGTTTTCCTTGTTCCAAAGTAAAGACACCTCTAACATTTGATAGAGATCTCTAATACCTAAAAGCATTAAAGAAGAGTTCTTTGCATTAGCGCAATAATCGACTTGGTCGACTACTGACGCAATGAATTTATTAAAGAGTTCATTATTGATTTCTGAATCAGTGAATTTTCCGAAAGAAATAGCGATTTTTTCGTTTTTATTTGGTTTTTGAATGGAATTTACATCATTTTTGCTATTTTCTCCAAACCTTAATTCAAGCTCATAACTAACTTTATAGGACTCGTTTGGTTGAAGAGTTATTTTGTTCAAATCACCATAAGCTGCCATATTAGTGAAAGTGGAAACTTGCTTGCTATTTTCAAAAGATCCTTCTCTTAAAAATCTTGATTGGGAAATGGAGTAATTCTTATTTCCAACATAATCTTTTCTAGATGAGACTGCGGAGTAATCTTTTGCTTTATTTTGAACTTTTACATCTAGATAACTATGGAGATGTTCCTCTCTAGATAAGTCTTCAACAGAGTGGAATTCTGCTCCATTAGCTTTTAATGAGCAAGTTCTAAACCATTTTGTTTCTTCTGTCTCAAACGCTCCGTGAGTAAGGAGTGGATTGAAATAAGAAGATAATAATACTTCTTGAAGTTTCTTTGATTTGTTGATGACTTCAAGTTCAAAAGAAGCAGCACGTTTACTATCGACCTTTCCTTTTAAACAGAAGATTACTTTCTTGTATTCTCTAATGTATTTGAATTCTTCTTTATTAAAGATCACATAGACATCGAATTCTCTACCAAGTTCCGTATCAGCGGATCCGGACAAAGAGAAGACATCAAATCTATCTTTGTTTTTAATTCCTCCGAAGAAAGAGACATATGGTTCTTTTCCTTCAAGTTCAGGAGGAAAGATGAAGAAGTTAGATTCATTTAATGTGATGTTTCCTGAAGAATAGGCCCATAAGGTAAACCCATCAAGAGAATAAGGATATCGAGCGTCTCCATCAGGATTTGGCAATGCCAAAATGTTGCCGCCTTTTAAAAAGTAGCAACCACTTGGTAAAGAAGCATCTTGTGGATGCTCCTTAATTATTCTTTTAGATTCTTTTAGTAATTTGATTGCTTCGTTTTCCATGAACGATTAATATTGCCAATCATTCCAACCTGTTCTTGCAGTGTTGTAAATGGTGCTAAATAAACCATCAATTCCTGCTCCATCAATGATGTCATCATATGGTCTTAATCCAGATTGGCACCAGACATCAACGTTTCCGTTTAAGTAGCATCTAGCGCTTGAGTTGTTTGTGAAAGCGTATGTTAATGAATTTCTATAGGAAATGATTGATTCCATACAGGTGTTTTCAGCTTCATATGTTCCTTCAGAAAGGTCATATGCCATAAAGCCTTGAGCTTTTTGATTGAAAATCTTTAAGACTTGGTCCGAAACCAAAGTCTTGATAAAGGATTTGGCTAGATCAGCCTTAATTGTTGATTTAGGAACAACGATGAATTGATCTTCACCAATAATATATCCAGCGTGTGGGTTTGTTGCACCAGTAACAGTAGGCGCACCCATAAGCTTCATTTCAAATGTATCAGCGTAATCAGCGTAGGATTTCCCAGCAGAGGCTAAGAAGTCTCCAATTTCCTTATAGATCCAGTCACAGTTGATCATCATTGCGGCGTGGCCTTCTAAGAAATCTGATTGAGCGTATTTCGCAGCGGTTTGTTTATGATAGTTTGCTGAGTTATTGAAAATGCTAGCCCAGAGTTGAGTAGCTTGTTTTAAGCCAGCGTATGCTGGGTGAGTAGTGCTTGCAGTGTTAAAGACATCTGAATCTTGGTAGTTGAAGAAATCAGTAATCGCCTCTTGTCCAGAGATTTGTCCCCACCATGAGAAGACTAAATAATCGAAATAGTCCGGGTTTTTTGATGTGATGACAAATGGTTTGATGACTGCGTCATCTTCGTCATCATATTTCTTGTGGTCAGTTCTAATCTTGTTAACAGTTTCTATTAATTTTTCATAAGTGGTTGGGATTTCCCATCCATTCTTATCGAAGAGTTTTTTATTGTAATAAATACCACCGGTACCGGAGACGAATGGTAAGCGGTAAACATGAGATCCTCTTCCACCAGATAAGGTGTAATTGATGTGACCACGGTATTCTTTTGTTAACTTATCTTTGATAGCGACTCCATCTACTTCTTCATCGACAAAAGTATCGAGTTCAAGAAGTTTGCCATCATCAGCGTAGGATTTCCACGCGGCATCCGTACAGATGTATAAATCATCTATATTATTTTTACTGTAAATGTGTTTTTGAATTAAGGCACCAGCTTTGGCGTCGAGAGTTAAATTGATGGAATAACCAGGATTAGCGGCTTCCCAAATGGACTTCGCGCTTTTAATCCAATCTTCACCATAACCTCTATTTAAAACGATGACGTTTAACTTGGTCTTGTCGTTCTTTTTCTTTGTACAACCCGCTAAAGTTGAAACAGCAGCTAAAGCCACCGCAACAAAAGATAGTTTTCTTAAAACGCGCTTCATAAAGTTCTCCTTAGTTTTTTTAGAAACTGAAAAAATGATTCATCTTGATTATAATTAATTATTTTCGTAATTAAAAGAGTGAAATTTCAAAATAGTGCTAATTTTTTCACAAAATAAAAAAATGTTAATGAATTTTACAATACTCATTCTATAATTGAGATATAATGAGAACTTCTGGTAAGCGTGTAGTTTCGTTTATTTTGATGTCTTTGATGTCTTTTACTATGACCTCATGTGTAAAAGAAGAAAAGGTTAAGAATGTTTTAAGTATGGGGGACGAAATTATTACCCTTGACGATGTCAAACTAGATTACTCCAAAGCAATCTTTGATGATTTCTCTAATGGTGTTGATTATTCAAGATGGATCATCGGTAATGGCGCGTGGGGAGAAAAAAATGGTGGAGTTGTTCCTGATAATGTCTCTTATACAGAAGATGGTGTCGTTCTTTTAGCGGGCAATGGTAACTATTACGCGAAAGAAGAGATTAAAGGTGTTGGAGAACTTAAAGATGGTCGCTCTACAGGCGCATGCTTAGTTTCCAAATTTATTACCGGACCTGGACATTACGAAATCAGAATGAAACCTCTTCCAAGAAAAGGTGCATGTACAGCATTCTGGACATATAACAATAGATTAGTCCCAGGACAAAAAGACCGTGACAATCACGAGATTGATATCGAACTTCCTGGTGGAAAAGAAAGCAGTGATATTTCTTTTAGAAATGTTTTGAATACTAATTATACAACAGAACTATTAAATGAATCTCAAGACGTTTCTTTAGCGGAAGCCACTAATGGAAAAACCATTTTCCTAAATGACGGTAAGTTCCATACCTTTGGATTTGAGTGGTACACCAATCCTAAGAGAGTGGTTTATTTCGTTGATGGTTATGTTACCGCCTATAGCGATGGTGAATACTATGTTCCTACTTATCAAACTAGAGTCTGGATTGGTAACTGGTTCCCTTCAAATGAAGCTTTTGTTGGCAATGCTGAGTTTGAAAGAGATTACTTGGAACTCGATTGGTTTAAATACATCCCATTTGATGAGAGCCAACCATCCGATAATGTCTATCCAGAAGTCACAATTAATCAAGCTCTAGAAATCCAATACCCAAAAACACCGGTTTCTTATCCAAAGGTTAATTTATTAGCTAATGGTGATTTTGAATATATCAATAAAAAAGGAACTCAAAATGGTTTTGGCTGGAACTTTTCTGAAAACGCTCATATCGAATTAACTGGTGGACCTGATGGTAGTTCTGCCGCTTTAATTAACGGAGAAGGGAGCTTATCCACAAACATCGACTCCACATATGATGGATTTAAATACAAGTTATCTCTCGACTATTTTTCTAGTGGCTCTGCTCCATTTGTCGAAGTTAGATTTAAAGATTTAGGAAATCACATTGTAAGTCTTAAAACCATTAAATATAATCTTCCAAACACTGGTGGTTGGACTCATTTTGAACAAGAGTTTGAAGTCCCAGAAGAGATTAACTCTTTAAATATTAGATTAAGAAGTACTGACCCAAGCACAAAGCTTTGTGTTGATAATGTTGATTTAGCGAGGATTTATGGAGAATCTTAGAAACGTCGGAATCGATAGTGTTGTAGCGGAAAAGCCACAATACGTGAAGCATCACATCTCTAAGAAAACTAGAGACGCGATTTTCATTATTATCATGCTCGCTTATCCAATCCTTCAATTCGTTATTACATGGTCTTTTGTGAACATCAATTCCATTATTATGGCGTTCCAGGATGTCCAAGGAGAATTCACTTTTAACAACTTTAAAGTGATTTTTGACGATATTTTCAATGTTAATGGCACAGTTCAAAACCACACTGGAGTGTCATTCTTAAATGATCGAACAGTCATTCTTCTTAACTCCTTTGGTTTTGCGTTAGTGACTATTTTCATCTCATTACCTCTTTCACTGTTATTTGCGTATTTCTTACATAAAAAGATGCCAGCAGCGAATGTCTTTAGATTCATTTTCTTCTTACCTAACATCATTCCTGTTGTTGCTTTAACATTCGCATTCGTTACTGGATTTAATACTGACTTTGGTGGATACTTTGCTAAGATCTTTGGAATTGATCAAGATTTATTAACTCATTACCCAACAAACCAAATCCTTGTTTATGGTTATTGTGTTTGGGCCGGCTTAGGATATAACATCATCCTCATTTCTGGAGCGATTGGAAGAATTCCTAAAGAACTCTTTGAATCCGCTGAACTCGATCACGCTGGATATTTCAAAGAATTCATCCACGTTGTCATTCCTTGCATCTGGCCAACAATCGTTACTCTCGTCGTTTTAGGAATGACCAATGTCTTAACTCTTTACTTACAACCTTACATGCTTGATTCTTTTGGAATCGGAAGATATGGAACAGGAACGATTGCCTGGAATATCTTTGACGCAGCACAGCATCAAAACAAACTCAATCTCCGACGCGCTAGTGCGTATGGATTATTCTTCTCGCTATTATGGGCACCAATGATTATGCTCGTTAGACACTTCTTATCAAAGAAGTTCGAAGGAGTCGACTACTAATGGAAGATTTATCAAGAGCCTATCGCGGTGAGAAATACATCACCAAAAAGAAAGATGTCGGATATCACACTACTAAGTGGGTCGTTTTTCTTATCTTTGTTCTTTATGGCGCGACCTTATTATTCCCATTCTTATGGATGCTTCTCAACTCCTTTAAAAATGGTGTTGAATTCATCGGAAATATGTTTGGATTGCCACAAGAATTCGACGGTCTCAATTTTATTGAGGTCTTAGAATACGAGATGCCTTCAGGACAAACTATTGGTTCAATGGTTTTGATGTCGTTCTTAGTAACAATCTTAGGTACCACAATTAACATCTTCTTCTCGGCGTGTACCGCTTATATCTTAGCGAAATACCGCTTCCCTGGAAGAAATGTGATTTACGCTATTGCCATCTTTACAATGATTGTTCCTATCGTTGGAACTCTTCCAAGCCAAATCAAGATGATGGACTTATTCTTCCCAGATAAATCGATTCTTGGAGTCTTATTCCTTTATTCCGGATGTTTCGGATTTAACTTCATCCTTCTTTATAGTGCGTTCTCTAGTGTCTCTAATTCTTATATTGAAGCTGCATCTATTGACGGAGCAGGAAGATTTAAGACCTTCTTTGGTGTTATTCTTCCACAAGTTAAAGGTTCAATCATTGCTTGTTCAGTTCTTCAAGCGATTGCCTTATGGAACGATTACACAACCCCAATGTTATTCCTTCCTGATGATCAACAAACCTTAGCGGTTGGATTGATGTCACTTCAAACGGAGTTTGATGGAGATTATCCAAAACTCTTTGCCTCAATGCTTATCGCCGTTTTACCAATTCTAATTATTTACATGATCTTCCAAAAGAAAATCATCGAATCCACTAATGCGGGAGGTCTTAAAGGATAATGAAAATCAAGACCCTTTTCGTTACTTCTTTACTAACCCTTCCTCTTTTAACTGCGTGTGTTCAGAAAGGACATATTTCATTTGCCAAGGACAGCTATCAAATACATAGCGGTGACAAAGTCAAAGTTAAACAAAACTATTCTAATGTTTCTTATTCTATTGAAGGAAATAAACCTGCTAGTTTAAGAGTCAATAGTAAAAGTGGAGTTATCACCTTTGGTGATGATGTAAATAATTATTCACAGTTTATTTATAAAGCAGCGTTTGAGAAATGGTCTTGTTCCACTGTTATCACACTTCTCAGAAGTGACCCAGTACCAGAATTAGAATTTGTTTCCCCAACAAATTATATTTGTGATGGAGATTTGGTCTTAGCTAAATCAAGCAATGATAAACTCTCAATCACTTATTCAATCACTTCAAATAATAGTGGTGTTTCAATCGATTCCTCTAGCGGAAGAGTGAATTACACTGCAGCGGCAACAGATGGAGAAGAATTCACAGTTAAGATTTCCTCTAATGGGGCAAATAAAACTCATACCTTTATCGTGGCGAAATCTAACTTAGCAAAAGTTTATGATGTCAACCAAGTCATTGAAAAGGATGGAAGTCCCGCTGCGTTTGAACTTGATTTCAGCGAAGTCTCTCCAAGCTTTAGTCACACAGTTATGGGAATCTCTAAAGGCAATAGCATTTTAGATAACTCATATTATACATATGATTCAACTAGACAAGTTTTAGTTATCAACTCTTCTATTAATGAAATCCTTATTCCTGGAGAAAATGAATTATCGATCATTACTCCTAGAAATAACATTAAAATTAATGTTATCAGTGCGACTAAATTAATTAGAACCCCAGAAGATTTAGCAAGTATCAATTCCTCTCGTAGTGCGTTACAGGGTTATTACATCTTGGCTAATAACATCGACTTAACTGATTACTTAAGTAAAGGCCATGCTGGATATAATGACGGCAAAGGATGGGCGCCTATTGGTGTTTATCACGATGTCACCGATGGTACAGCGATGTATGACATTTTCAATGGAACATTCGATGGTAATGGTTACACGATCAGTGGACTTTATTTCAATAGATCAACTTCAGAAGAAACTAGCTTCAACTGCGGTTTATTTGGATACGCTGGTAACTTATCAATCATTAAAAACTTAGGTGTTGTTGGAGCAGATGAAACTTGCTTTGGCAAGAGTTACATTGGTGGCTTCATTGGTGTTAATGAAGGCATCATCTCTAACTGCTGGGCAGATGTCGATATTTCAAATAACTACGAAGGTTTAGACCACAAGATGTGTGGTGGATTTGTTGGAAGAAACATTGGCACGATTGAAAATTGTTATTCATTAGGTAAAGTCGATGGAGAACTTAACTTTGGAGCGTTCATCGGAAAAAATGACAAAGGTGTTATCAAGAACTGTTTTGCAAATAAAGAATCCAGTGACCAATATTCTGGTGATTATATCGATCCTGAAATTGAAGCTCATTGTTTCTTTAAAACATTAGACCTTATGAAGGCTCACGATTACTCTGATGATTTCTCCAGCGAGTACTGGGATTTAAGCAAGTCTCTTCCAGAATTAAAGACACACTTGCATTCCTTCTATGCTGATCGAATTGTCTTTGATCCAATTGAAGCGGAATACACCAAAGGTGACACGATTCATTTCAATTACCATATCATTCCTTATGAATTAGAGTCTCAATACATCGACCAAGTTGAAGTGACAGTCAATGATTCACATTCAACTGCCTATCAATTTAGTGTTGTGACCACTGATGATTCTTTAAACGATATCGAAATCACTCTCTCTTTAGAGATTTATGGAATATTAATCCAAACCAAAGCCTCAGTCCATCTCTTTGATAAACCAACTGAGATCGTCTTCAGTGAAGATTTACCTCAATATGTTGAACCAGGAAAGAGATATCGTCTTAACTCTTCAGTCAATCCAGACACCGCGTCTCAACAAGTTGTTTGGTCGCTTAAATCAACCAAAGTTCTTGGTGTTTCAATTGAAGATAATATTTTGACAGTGGGTGAGCTCGTTCAAAAATATCACAATGAAACATTTACAATTCAAGCCAAGACTCTTTCCAATAACATCACTTTTGAAAAGGTCTTAACTCTAAATCAACCTAAGTATCTCGATAATGGTTACACCCTCTTTAAAGATGACACTAATGACTTAGTCATTGAGATGCCAAACGAAGAGAATTTAACTAACGCTCAAGTCTATCGCTATAACAAAGCGACCTCCTTCTCCGTTAGCGAACATACCATTACAATTCCTCGAAGTGTCTTAATCGAAATCCCAGATACGACAATTACGTTTAATGTTAGACTCGTAAATGGAACATATTATCGAGTCTATGGTACATATATCTCTCACGATAGGATTACTTCTGTTGAGGGAGAAGTTATTCACTTATCTTCTAAAGAAAAATTCTATCAATATTTCAATCAAAAAGACTTCGACGAAAATAGATTTGCTAATTATGACAAAGTCTTTGTCTTAGATAACGACATTAACTTTGAAAATGAAAAACTTTACGGTATTGGCTTTACTGATGATGAAAAACACATTGAACATCAATTCACAGGAAAAATCTATGGAATGGGTCACAAGATTAAAAACGCGAGAGTGGAAGAAAGTGAAAGATACTTTGCTTTAACTCCAGAAGAAAGGGAAGAAGATCCAACTCATTATAAATACCGTTCAAGTAAATTCGTCGTTGGTTTCTTTGGCAAGTTCAATGGACAAATCTATGATGTAGTTTTTGAAAACATCAAAGTTATCGGAAGAAATTACTGTGGTGTATTCGCTGGTACTTGTGGACCTAATTCTAGAATTGAAAATGTCATCTTCAATGGTTGTTCTGTTCAAAACGCTTACAAAGTTGATTACACGGTTATCGAAGGTACATCAGTTATTAGAACGGGTGATGTTACCGCGAGAAATGAAGGCGTTATCGTTGCCACAACATTTAATGGCGAAATTTATAACTTGGAGGGTTGATTATGGAAAGATTAGGCAAGAATCAAAGCTTCTCAAGAGAATATAATAATTTGCTCGTTTTAAGAATGATTCAAAAAGATTCTTTAGCGGCCACTGAGATGTCTGAAAGACTATCTCTTTCTAATGCAACATTATCATCGATTCTCCGTTCATTCTTAAAGCTTGGTGTTATCAAAATTGGAAACACTGCATCCTTAAAGGGAATTGGTAGAAAAAGAGTGTATTACGAACTCAATGAAAACTATGGATTAGTTCTTTGTGTTAATATCTCTAACTTCCACGTTGTCATCTCTTTAAGTAACATCAAACAAGAGGTCATTAAGAGTATCGATATTGAAATCGAGAAATACGATAGTAAATCAATCTATAAGATTATTTTAGAGGCCACGAAACTCCTTTATGGTGACAACCAATCAGGAGCGCCTTTAAAACAAATCATCGTTTCTCTTCCTGGAAGAGTTAACACGAAGACCGGAGACTTAGTCTTATCAAAACAATTTGAAAAAGAATTATTCTCCAAGAGCCACTTTATTCAAAGCGCTTTTGCTCAACAGTTCCCTGATGTTCCAATCATTATTACTAATGATATCAACATCTCTGCTTTAGCAGAACAACAAAATGGCTATCTTAAAAATATTCAAAATGCTTGCTATGTTTCTGTTGATTACGGTATTGGCGGATCGTTTATCATTAATAACGAAGTCTTTGGAGGAAACCAAGGCTATGCTGGAGAGTTTGGTCTTATTAAATTCTATGATGGAGAAAAATATGAATACATAGATGAATTCATTTCTCTCCGCTCTTTAGCGTGCTCCTTATTCGGAGTTAATAATCCATCAAAGGATGATATTGAAAAGGTCTTCGAACTTTATAACAACGATAAAGAAGTTAAGGACAAAATCTTAAAGACTGCTTCTATTTTAGGAAGAAGCTTAAGAAATGTTATGGATGTCTGTGACATTTCAACCTTTATCATCAGAGGAAGAGTGAAGAGATTTGGCAAAGACTATCTCGACACGATTAATAAACAATTTGAAGGAATGATCTATTCTCCAACGATTAAGTTTGCCTCATTAGATTCTCGTTCAGAGATTATTGGTGCGACTTATTTTGGAGTTGAAAACATTATTTTAGATGCGGCAAGGAGGGCAACAAGTGAAGAATAAAAAAGTATTTCTTTCTCTTGGTGTTTTTACTCTTACTGCGGTTGTCAGTATTCCTTTTATTACGGCAAAAAAGAAAATTAATTTGGTTTTTGCTGAAGAATTACCAGATATTAATGACTCTGTAAGAATGCCTTCGATGACTTTCTATGGCAATACCTCATCTCAAATGGCGTTCACTTGGAACACGACAAATTACACCGACAGTGATCTTCAAGTTGTTGCTAAATCAATTGGTGATTTTGCAGATCCTAGTGTCATTAATTTCAGAGGGACAATTGAAAAGTCTAAGGTCCTTGATGATGGATATATTCATCGTGTTGTTGCTACTGAGTTAACTCCTAACACTGAATATATGTATCGTATTGGTGACATTGAACTTAACACCTTTGCGGAATCTGGTGAATTTAAAACTACTTCTAACACAAATAGAGATTTCAAATTTGTTCATATTTCTGATCCTCAAGGGCATAATGCCCAACACTATGAGCAATATCACTCGTTATTAGAACAAACCTCGACAGTGGAACCTGAGTTCTACGCTTTAACTGGTGATATCGTTGATTATTCCTGGATTAACTATAACCCAACCCTTCAACAATGGGAGTGGGCGTTAACCGATCAATGGAGCATCTTTAAAAACGCTCCTGTTATGCCCGTCGCTGGTAATCACGAAGAAGCAAACTATGATTTCCATTCTAGATTTTCTTTAAATCATCCAGAGGGAAGCGACTATATGTCTGGTGAATATTATTCAGTTGATTATGAAGGCGTCCACTTCACTTGTATTAACACTAACGATTCATCTGGTAGAAAGTCAGCAGAAACAGCGGTTGGTCTTTCAGATGAACAATTGACTTGGATTAGAAATGATTTAAATAGTCATAAGGACGATAGATTCAAAATCGTTTTAATGCATAAAGGGATCTTTGATAGTGGAGCGCATTGCGCTAACGTTGATGGAAACGATTACGACATTGCAATTATTAGAAATCAATTAGCCCCATTATTTACAATGTATGGTGTCGACCTTGTATTGCAAGGTCATGACCATCTCTATTCCTTGTCTTATCCAGTTGTTGCGAATGAACAAGGACATCAGATAGATCCAACTTACACGATGAAGGAAGTTGATTATAATGGTCAGTCAATTAGAACGTTCTATAATCTAAATGGAACCTTCTATTTAAACAGCGGAACTTCTAGTGGCAGTAAGTACTATGTTCCTGTTGGACAAGAAACAACTTATCACATTATGGAAACTGAAAATCCTAGCTCTCCAATGTTTAGTGAAGTCGAAGTGAAGGACATGGTCCTTGTGGTGAAAACTTATACACTCGTTAATGGAATTAAATCTTTAATACATTCATTCGCAATTGATAAGAATCCATATACTCCAGAACCTACCCCTGAGCCTGAGCCAGATCCAGACCCAACGATTAGAACTGGATGTAATGGTAATATTATGGTTTGTTCATTAACCATCTCACTTTTATCACTTGTTGGTGTCTCATTAATCTTATTTAGAAGAAAGAAGAAAAACTAATATGTCCATCTTAAAACTTGAAAACGTTACAAAAGTCTATCCTGGTAGCAAAAGAAAAGAACCAGACGTTTTAGCGGTTGATAATTTCTCTTTGGATGTCAAAGAAAAAGAATTCATCGTCTTCGTTGGTCCTTCTGGATGTGGTAAATCCACAACTTTAAGAATGATCGCAGGATTAGAAGAGATTACCAAAGGTAAATTATACATTCACGATGAGTTGGTTAATTCAATCGAACCTAAATATCGTAATATCGCGATGGTCTTCCAAAACTACGCTTTGTACCCACATATGACCGCTTATCAAAATATGGCATTCGGACTTAAAAACATGAAAGTTCCAACTCCTAAATTAGATAAGGAAGGAAAACAAGTTGTAGGAATTAACAAAAAGATGGTTTCCGCAATTAACGATGAAATCAGAAGAATCAACAAACAACTTCGTAAATTGGATGAAGGAGATAAGAAACTTGAAAAGTTAAAAGCTGAAGAACAAAACGATCAAGTCAAACTCCAAATTGAAAAGGTTAATAACCGTTATGACTTTGCGATGAGACCAATTCTTCTTTCTAAACTAGATGAAGCAAAGAAAGATTTAGAGTATTTCTCTACCACTCAAGTTCCACTTATGGTGGATAAACACCTTCCAAAAGAAGAGATTGATAAGAAGATTAAAGATGCTTCTAAGGTTTTATGTATTGAAGAACTTCTTTATAAAAAACCAAAGAATATGTCTGGTGGACAAAGACAAAGAGTGGCCCTTGGAAGAGCAATTGTCAGGACCCCTAAATTATTCCTATTGGATGAACCATTATCTAACCTCGACGCTAAACTTCGTGCTCAAATGAGAGTGGAAATAACTAATTTATACAATAAATTAAATACGACATTTGTCTATGTCACTCACGATCAAGTCGAAGCGATGACGATGGGAACTAGAATCGTTGTTATGAGAAAAGGCGTTGTCCAACAAATTGATACACCAACAAACTTATACGACTATCCTGCTAATAGATTTGTCGCTGGATTCTTAGGAACTCCTCAAATGAATTTCTTTGAAGCTGAGATGAAATCATCCAAAGATAAAGTCAATGTGAAATTTGCTAATCAAGATGTTGATTTCAAACTTAAAGATCTCAGAAAAATCAAGGATGAATTCTTAGATGAAAAAGAACATAAAGTCATCATTGGTATTAGAAGTGAAGACATCTCTCTTGATCTAAAAGGCAGTTACAAAGCTTATGTCAAGTTGGTGGAACCATTAGGTTCAGAAACATTAATTTATGCGGATTTTGCTAAGGAAAATATTGAAAATGCTGAATCTTCCACGATGATTGTTATCAAGTGTCAAGAAAGAGCGTCATACAAAATTGGCGATGAGATTTCCTTCTCATTTAACAATAGCAAGATTCATTTATTTGAAGACTCCGAAGAAAAAGGTGAGCCTTCCATTATGGAGAATTAATATGGCAAACAAAATCTTATATCTACCAAAGAATAGAAATCCAAACAAAGTTGAATATCTTTGCATCTGTGCCCACCAAGACGACAACGAAATTATGGCGATGGATGGAGTGCTTAAAGGATATGATTCTAAAGATTTCTCTTTCGCTTTAGCGGTTACCGCTGATGGAGGAGGAAGTGCTCGGACAGGTAAATTTAAAGACTTTACTGACGAGATGATGAAAGAGATCCGTATCAAGGAGCAGGAAAAGGCTGCAGAGATTGGTAGATACAATAAATTGTATTTACTTGGGTATCCTTCAAAAGAAATCAAAGATAAAAATAACGAAGAAATCGTTAATGATTACATCGAGATTATTAAAGAGCTAAGGCCAAAAGTGATTTACACTCACTCAATCTTAGATAAGCATCCAACACATATTGGAGTTGCTCTTAAAGTTATCGAAGCTCTTAGAAGATTATCTAAAGAATATATGCCAGAAGAGTTCTATGGATGTGAAGTTTGGAGAGGTCTTGACTGGATTAGCGATGATAAGAAAGTTGGATTTGATATGTCGAACCACTTAGATTTACAAAAGGACATTCTCAATGTCTTTGAATCTCAAATCGCTGGCGGAAAGTCTTACACCGAAGCATCGATTGGTAGAAGATACGCAAATGCGACATATTTCCAAAGCCATTCAGTTGATTCTTATAAATTAGTTAATTACGGCATTGATATGAAAGAGTTATTAACAAACAAAAAATTAAGCGTTAAAGCTTTTGCCTTATCGTTTGTTGATGATTTGAAAAAAGAAATTGAATCCAATTTATAAAAAATAATTGATTTTATTTGGCCTAATCACAAAATGACTTACCCAAAATAGATGACAGCCTTGGTCTGTGGATTTTGATATAATAGTTGCATGGACGAAAAAGAAAAAATGCTTAAAGGGCAAATATACGACCCTGCAAATGAAGAATTGGTTAAACTAAGAGTAAAGGCTCATAAACTTTGTTTAAAATATAACAACACAGTAGAAGAAGAAACTGAACAGAGACAAGAGATACTTAAAGAATTAGGAATAAAACTCGGCTCAAATATCTATTTACAAGGTCCAATTTATTTTGATTATGGGTGTTTTATTGAGATTGGAGATAATTCTTATGCTAATTTCAATCTAACTATTTTGGATACATGCCCTGTAAAAATTGGAAATAATGTATTTATTGGTACAGGAGTGAGTATCGTAACACCTTTACATCCTCTTAGATATCAAGAAAGAAATATTTTCCTAAGTGATAAAGGCTACTACACAGACAATGAGTATGGCAAACCAATTACAATTGAAGATAATTGTTGGATTGCATCTAATGTCACAATTTGTGGTGGAGTAACAATTGGCGAAGGCTCAGTTATTGGAGCAGGATCTGTAGTTGTTAAATCAATTCCAAAAAATTCTTTCGCAGCAGGTAATCCTTGTCATGTTATCCGTGAAATAACTGAAAAAGATTCAATTTATAAGTAGCAAAATCAATGAATCCAACAAGAAAGTGATATCAAAATAGAAAATATCCGGGTGTAAAAGCCCGATTTTTTTGTTTTGATATATCAAGTTGTAAGAAAATAATATAAATATTACAATATTATGCGTTTAAGAAATGGAGCACGATTATGATTGTTAGCTTATTGGGTTCTAGTGGTCACATGGGAATTAAAACTTTGGAAGAGTTTTTGAAAATTCCTGAAATAGATAAAATCAAAGTACTATTAGAAAGAAACGAAAAACGTAATAAATTAGTAAAGAAACTCGCTAAAGAAAATAAAGGTAGAGTGGAAATATTATTTGGTGACATCTCTAATAAAGAGGATTGCGAAAAATTGGTGGAAGGAGCCACTTATGTTTTTAATTTAGCTGCTGTTATTCCACCTAAAAGTGATAAGCATCCTGATTTAGCGACATTAGCGAATGAAGTCGGTCCAAAAAACCTCGTGGAAGTTATCGAGAAGAAACCGGATATTAAGTTTATTGATATTACTTCTGTTGCTTTATACGGACATAGAAATGAAAAACATCCTTATGAAAGAGTGGGAGATCCACTTCTTCCTAGTGTGTTTGATGTTTACGCGGCTAACAAATTAAGAAGTGAATATCATATTTTGGAAAGCGATATTGATAACTTTGTTATCATTAGACAAACTGCGATGATTTATTTAGAAATGTTAAATGCTAATATGTCAGATGGTTTGATGTTTCATACTTGTTTTAATGACCCACTTGAATGGTCAACTGCCGAAGATAGTGGACTATTAATGGCCAACATCATTAAAGAAGATTTAAAAGGTAATTTAAATAAAGATAATTTCTGGAGAAAAGTATTTAATCTAGGTGCTATAAAAGAAAACCGTGTATCTGGATATGAAACCATTAACGCAGGCTTTAGACTTATGGGCGGGAGCACTGATAAGTTTTTTGATCCAAACTATAACGTTACTAGAAACTTCCATGGTGGTTTCTATTATGATGGTGATGAATTAGATAAATTGTTCCATTATCAGCATGATAATCTTGATGATTATTGGGCAAAAATTGGTAAGAAATATCCTTATATCAAAATGGGGAGAATTTGCCCAAAAGGACTTATTAAGTCTTTAGCGATTAAGCGCTTATTTAAAGATAACAATTCTCCTGCTTATTGGTATAAACATAATGATGTCGCTAGAATTACTGCCTTCTTTGGTAGTATGGAAGCATATGAAAACCAACCTAAAAAGTGGGAAGATTTTAAATTTTGGGACTATTTGCCATATCAAGATTTAAGTAAATACGAGCCAATCGACTATGGCTTTGATATTGAAAAGAGTGATCGCGATATCACTATTGAAGATTTGAAAAACGTCGCTAAATTACATGGTGGTAAACTCCTTTCAAAAGAGTTTAAAAAAGGCGATGTTTATACAAAACTTGAATGGGAAAATAGCGATGGAGAAAAGTTTATTGCTAGACCATACACTGTTATTAGAGGCGGTCACTGGTGGAACCCATTATATGTTTCTAACACTTGGGATTTTGATCGATTAGCGAAAAAGGACGCTTTATTTGCAGCGTATTGGTATGATTCCCACAAAGAAGATGAAGACCATTGTTATTATATGAATGATGAATATGAGGCTTTCATAAAATGAAATTCTTAGGGATTTACTTCACAGGAACTGGTAATAGTAAAAAGACGATGGAGGTTATAAATAATAACCTTCTTAGTTTAGGTCATTCCCTAGATATGGTGGATGTAATCTCAAATGATATTAGAGATTTAAAAGAATATGACGCCTTAATTATTGTCTATCCGATTTATGGCTTTAACGCGCCTAAACCAATCATTCAATATGTGAAGAAACTTAGTAAGTTAGATACTCAAAAACCATGTTTAATCATGAAACAATCTGGTGAGCATTTATTCTGGAACAATGCTTCAAGTTTGTATCTCACATCTTTGTTAAAAAGAAAAAATATTAGAGTAACAAATGAATACCATTATTTGATGCCATACTCATTTATCTTTAGGCATACAGACTTTATGGCCTTTCGCATGTATCGCGTTATGCAAGAGTTAATTCCGTTAGACTTAAAGAATTTCTTGGATGGTAAAGAAAGTCATTTAAAGAGGTTCTTCCTTGATCGATTATTCGCATGGGTATTACGTATCCAGTGGTGGGGTGGAAGATTTAACGGACTATTCTACAAAGTAGAAAAGAACAAGTGTGTTAAATGTATGAAGTGCGTTAATGATTGTCCTTCTCATAACATTAGATATGACAAAGAAAAGGGCAAATTTATATTTGGCTATCAATGCTTAATGTGCCAAAGATGTGTGATGTATTGTCCAAAACACGCGATTAAGGTTGGACTATTTAACTCCTGGAGAGTGGATGTTCCTTATACATTTAAGGAAGCTTCTTATCAAAAAGAAAAACATCCTAATTACTGCAAAAAGAATTATATTAAATACTTTGAAACAAGCGAAAAAAGGATTAAAGAAAGTAAGGTATAATACCTTACTTTTTTCTGGTCTGAACTTCGTAACAATGTTTATTCAATAGACACAACAGCCTTCGCTAATAAGCGACATAGTTTTCTATTGTCTTCCTTTACTTTCTTCTTATTCTTTTTGTTTTTTAGCTGTTGAGCGTAATATAAGCTAGTTTCATATAATCCTTCAAAACAAAAGATGGATATATAATCACTAGGAATGTCGTATCCACCAATACTAATCAATTCAGTTATGTATCTACTATAGTTATCGAATAACGCTCTTTTAAATATTTGCAAAGGAAGAGTTTCACCTTTGTAAGTGAGATTAATGATTTGATTATAATGTTTCGCTACCAAATCATATGTTGCGATTAATGAAAGATATTCAATCTCTTCTAAGTCAGTAACTTCGCTTACTATCTTGTCATATTCAGCATTAAATTCAGTATTGATTAAGTTAATAGATGCGATTGCTAATAAAGCGTCCTTGTCTTTGTAGTAATGATAAAACGTCATCTTAGTCTTATTAGCTAAAGCAGAGATTTCGTTAATAGTGATATCGTGATAGTTCTTCTTTTCTAATAAAGTGAACAACGCTTTTTCAAACTCTTTTGTTGTTTTAGTGTTATCTCTCATACATAAAAAGTAATCCCATTCTTACTGTAAGTAAACAAAAAACTTTACTTTGAATACTTGGAAGTATAGTTTTGGCATGTTTCTTTTGATTGCGCCTATGTGCGATGTTATTCTTTACTTGAATTTTGATATTTTGTCTAACAAAAGGGGTAATTTGTTATGAAAAAATCAGTTATTAAAAATATATCGTTACCTATTGCTGGTTTATTAGGTCTTGGCGTTATAACATTTGGCGCTGTTTCATATAGTGAATATAAAAAAGATAACATTAATGTCGCTTTAGCAGATGAAGGAACTGAATTACCTTCCTCAGGAGGTGCGTTATCTTCGGGCACTTATTATATAAATACAAATACAACTTTAACTAATTACATAACAGTCGCTAGTGGTAAAAATATTGTTATTAATCTTAATGGTTGTTCATTAAGTGCCAACCCTAATTCTACTCAACCTATTGTATATGTTAATGGTGGAACATTAACGGTTAATGGTGATAATGGCAAATTAACTGGGGGAACGGGTTACTCTAGCAACTTTAAAAGAGGTGGCGCATTTCATCTTGCTTCTGGCAATGTAACAGTTAATAGTTGTAATTTTGAAAATAACACAGCTGAATATGGCGGAGCCATATATCTAGGTGGAGGCACTATTACTCTTAATGATTGTAAACTATATAACAATACAGCAACTAGTCAATGGGGAGATTATGGCGCTATCTTTGCTGAAGGCGCAAATTCTAACGCAAGTGTAATTGTTAATGGTGGTGAAATATATTCTAATGATTCAGGAATAATGCTAGCGGGTTGGAAAGATAATACATCAAGCGCTCAGCTAAATGGAGTCAATATCCACAACAACCCTAAATATGGTGTTGATGTTAGAGGCGACAATGCTGGTCGCGCTGCTGTAAGTGTATCTGGCAATACTATTATAGAAAGCAATACATTAGGAAATTTACGTCTACAGGGCAATAGCGCTAGCACCCAACCTAAGTTTAGTGTTGCATCTGAGTTAGGTGATAATGCATCAATTGGTATCTCTATGGCTCATAAAGGTGTTTTCACCAAAAGCACAGACACATCATTAAATGATGCTAGCAAATTTTTTAGTGATGATAGTGGTTATGCAGTCGGCAAGAACGATGATGGGCAATTGTTTTTAGACTCTCCTAAAACAGTTACCTATAGCACCGAACATGGTACTGCACCTGATCCTGTAAAAGTTGCCACTGGCTCTACCATTCCTAGCGAACCAATTTCCCCAACTGCGGAAGGATATGATTTCGTTGGTTGGTATAAAGAGAGTACTTTTGACAATGCCTGGGATTTTGCTACTGATGTAGTGACATCAGATATAACTTTATATGCAAAATGGCTCACACTACCAACCGCATCTATTACGAAAGGCACAGATGTTACATATTATGATAGTTTTGGTGAGGCGTTATCTCACTGGGAAGTTGACTCAATTTTAACCTTGCATAAAGATGTTACAACATCAACCACTATTACAATCAATAATAATGTTATTCTTGACCTTAATGGTCATGGTATTAGAATGACTAACACCAACACTAGATTGTTCTATATCAATAGTGGTAAAACATTAACTGTTAATGATAGTAACTCAACCCACGCTCACGCAGTAACTCTTTCAGGCTGGCGTGGTACAGCTGTCACTGATGGAACTGGAACAAGTTCTGTGAATAATGGTAGTGGTACAGCTTATATCACTGGCGGATATATCACTGGTGGGTATTCAACTAGTAGTTCTGTAAAAGAAGGTTTAGCTTTCTATATCAATGGTGGCACCCTCGTTTTAAATGGCGGAAATATTATTGGTAACTATGTTAAGGTTACAAACAATTCTGGTGCCGGTGTTTATATGACAGGCGGAGCTCATCTAAGCATGTATGACGGAGCAGCGCTTATATATAACTATGCTCAAAATTCGGCCGCTGCAATTGAAGCAGTTAACTCTTATGTCGAAATTTATGGCGGCACTATCGCACATAATAGAAATGACTGGGGAGATGGAGTTGCAATTTCTGCCGCTGGAGCCACTTCAATCAAATTATATGGTGGTGTCATTGAGGACAATAGCACTAAAAATAATGGAGCTATTAGCCTTGCCCGTTATAGCTTGTCGGCTGATCAATACTTCGGAATTAAAGGATCACCGACTGTCACTAATAATTATTCTTGGAATAATAACAATAATCCTGCAAACATCAATCTCTATACAAAAGCTCATATTGAAGGAGCATTAACCAATACAGAAAAGATTGGCATTAATCTCCATAGTAAAGGCGCTGGCAATATATGGAATAACGGTACTGGCTGTTTTACTATCGGTTGGTCGACTTATATGGAGGGGAAAGATCCTAGAGATTATTTCTTTAGTGATAAATCAGATTACATTATTGGATTAAATGCAGAAGGAGAAGTAGTTTTAGACTCTCCTAAAACAGTTACCTATATCACTGAACATGGTACCGCTCCTGATTCAGCTACAGTTGCGTCTGGTTCTATTATTCTAGATGAACCAACTGAACCAACTGAAGGAGACTATGTTTTCGGTGGTTGGTATAAAGAGAGTACCTTTGAAAATGCCTGGGATTTCACCACTGATGTAGTGACATCAGATATAACTTTATATGCTAAATGGTATGATCCCGCGACTCTCAATGTTATTAAATTAATTAATGATATTGGTGAAATTACATATGATGGCGGAGTCGATGACTCTCAAAACGATATCATTGCAGCAAAAACCGCTTACGATGCTTTAACTCCAGGACAACAAGCAGATGTCGGTGGAACTAATAAAGATATTTTGGATCACGATATTGTGACTTATAACCATGTTGATAATGCTGGAGATTTAATTAAAGCTATTCCTGAGGCTAGTGATTCTCAAGAATATTATGATGCAGTTGTTGCTGCTGAAGCAGCATATAAAGCTTTAACCGATGAAGAAAAAGCTATTTTAAATGCTGATCCTAACTTTGATTATTTAAAGGCATTAAATGATAATGTCACCGCTAAAGAAGTTATCGAACTCATCAAAGATATTGGAGAAGTAACTTACAAAGGTGGTCAAGATGATTCTAAAGATGATATTAATAATGCCTTAAATGCGTATAACAATTTAACTGACGATCAAAAGGCAATCGTTGATAACGTTAATAAAGATGATTTAGATGACGCAAAAGAAACATATGATGATGTTGATGATGCAATTAAACTAATTGAATCTATCGGTGATGTCTCTCATGGTGGAGCATCTGATTCTCAAGAAGCGATTGAAGCCGCTAGAGAAGCATATGATTCTTTATCTGATGAACAAAAAGCTTTAGTGGATTCATATAATGATTCTGGTAAGACCTTACAAGATGATGAAGCTGTCTATGAAGCGATGGAAGCAATTGACGCTATTGGTGATGTCAGTTATGACTCAGATAGCGAAGAAACTGTCGCTCACGCTAGAGAAGTCTATGATTCATTAACCGATGATCAAAAAGCTCAACTTGGTGAAGCTTATGTCAAGATTCTCACCGATGCTGAAAGCAAATATTCTTCTTTAGGACAAAAAGGTGACATCTTATTTATCATTTTGATTATTGTTGCTTCACTTGCTCTTATCGGTGGCTTAGTCTTCTTATTCTTCCTCATTAAAAAGAAAAAGAATAAAGATGACGATGACCAAAATAATGGAAACCTTAAAAAAGGACAACCAGCAAAAGCTTATTCCTTTGGTGGTTTACTCCCATTAGTGGTTTTAGTGAGTCACTATCTAGATACCAAATACATCATCCTTTATGTTGTTGCAGGACTTGCGGTGCTCGTTTGGATTTCTTGCCTTGTTCTTTTCTTAACTAAAAAGAAGGCTAAAGCCGCTATACAAGTTAAAGATGATGTAAAAGTGGAGGAGAATGCATTACCACAAAATGAAGATGAAGAAGAAGTGGTGACAGTCACTGATGAAAAAGGAAACATCTTCCAAATCAGATTCATTAAATCATTCACTGCAAAACTTATTCAATCTCCTAAAGAAACTAAAAAGTATTATGAAGAACTTAAAAATGAAGTTCTCTCTTATAAAAAGACTAATACGAGAGTTAGTTGGCATTATGATGCGATTAACTCTGGTAGAAATTATGTTCTTAAATTTGCAGTTAGAGGAAAAACACTTTGTGTTTATTTCCCTCTTAATGCAGATGATTACGTTGATTCTAAATATAAAGTCGAAAAGTCCGAAAGCAAGAGATACGAAGATGTTCCTTGCTTATATCGAATCAAAAACGATCGAAGACTTGGCTATGCAAAAGAACTTATTGCGGTGGTCGCTAATAAGCTTGGCCTAGAAAAAGGCGAAGAACAACATGAAGTTTACTCTAATCTTCCTTATGAGCCGAATAAACCACTTATTGCTAGAGGTTTAATCAAAGAACTTAAGATTCAAGTCAATAAACCAATAGAGCAAGTTCTTGAAACTAAAGTCAATAGCGAGGGCGATGAGATTGTTGTCAGTAAGGACGAAAAAGGAAATATCTTTGAGATTAGATTTGTGAAGTCGTTCACTGCGAAGCTCATCCAGTCACCAGAAGAAACGAAGAAATATTACGAAGAGCTTAAGAATTATGTTCTCTCATATAAGAAAACAACTTCTAGAGTTTCTTGGCATTATGATTCAATTAATTCTGGTAGAAACCAAGTCTTGAAGTTTGCGGTTAGAGGTAAAACACTTTGTGTTTATTACCCACTTAATGCGGATAGTTACTCCGAAAGTAAATATAAAGTTGAAAAAGTGGAGTCTAAGAAGTTCGAAGATGTTCCTTGCCTTTATAGGATTAAGAATGATCGAAGACTTGGCTACGCAAAAGAATTGATCGATGTTGTTTGTGAATCTCTCGGCTTAGTTAGAGGTGAAGAGCAACATGAAAGTTACGCCAATCTTCCATATGAACCAAATAGACCATTAATCGCTAGGGGTTTAATCAAAGAACTAAAAGTTCAGGTTAATAGACCAAGCGAACCAGAAGTGTTAGAAAGTAAGACTAACATAGAAGGCGATGAAATTGTGGTCACTAAAGATGCATCTGGCAACATCTTTGAAATCAGATACATCAAATCGTTTACTGCTAAACTATCTCAATCCAGTGATGAAGTTAAAGACTACTACACCGAGCTTAAAAATTACGCGCTTTCATATAAAAAAGCTAATTCTAGAGTAAGCTGGCACTATGACTCAGTTAATGTTGGTAGGAACCAAGTTCTTAAATTCTCTATTAGAGGAAAGACTTTATGTCTCTATTATGCATTAGACGCTGAGAGATATGCGGACAGCAAATACAAGGTAGAGAAAGTCGAATCTAAGAAGTTTGAAGATGTCCCTTGCTTATATCGAATCAAAAACGATCGAAGAAGAGACTACGCAAAAGAACTCATCGATGTGGTGATGGAGAGAGTTGGAGCGGTTAAAGGTGAGGAGCCAAACGAAGATTATCGCATTCCATATGAAAAGACTAATGTTCTCTTAGGAAAAGGTCTCATCAAAGAAGTGAAAACTAAAGTTAATAATCCTGAACCAAAGTCTGTAGAAGTTCATGAATCAATCACTGCGATAGAAGCAGACATTAAAATGTCTGATGAAAAAGCTGAATCTTTGATTGAAGAGAGTAATGAAACTTCTAGTAGAGGTGGTAAAAAAGAGATTATTAATATCGACACACTCTCAGAGCATTATCAAGATGGTGATGAAGTCACCTTAGATTCATTGATAAAAAAGAAACTCGTGTCTAATAAAGCCGGATATATCAAGGTTTTAGCAAGAGGCACATTAGATAAAAAACTAACAGTGGTTTTAAATGATTTCTCACTCCAAGCTGTTAAGATGATCGTTCTTGTCGGCGGAAAAGTGAAGAAAGTCAGATAAAAATATAAAGGAGAAATTTTATGAAAAGTAAAAACAAAAAAGTATCACTATTTGAAAAGATCTTTGGCTATGTCTTTTTAGGCCTACTCGTAGTCTATGTGGTCTTATTCGCTTTTGGAAAGTGGATTTTCCCTGCAAATAGCAGTTTCTATCGCAGCTTAAATCTATTCTCAGGAGCAGGAGATCCAAATGTCTTTGTAAGAATTTTAAGTTATTCATTCTTTATCTTTGGCATTAGCTTTGTCCTACGAATGTTATTAGGCTTTTGCTTACCATTATTAAAGAAAACCAGAGGTTTATTAACAATTCTTATCTCTGTTATCAAATACGCTGCTGTATTAGTCTGGCTATTCTTTGTTTTATCTAGCTTTGGAGTTAATACCACAGTTATCTTAGCAGGTATTGGAATCGTTTCCTTAATTGTTGGCTTAGCCATTCAACCATTACTCTCAGATATTATTGCTGGTTTATTCATCGTCTTTGAAGATGTCTTCAACGTTGGCGATGTTATCGTCGCTGATGGATTTAGAGGCGAAGTTATTGAAATCGGTATGAGACACACTCAACTCAAAGACGCTGGCGGAAATATCAAAGTTATTAATAACTCTGATATCCGTAGCATGGTTAACTTAACTGACCAATTATCTTTAGTTTCCATCGATATGTCGATTGAATATGGTGAATCACTTGAAAGAGTGGAAGCTATCATCGCTCAAAACATTGATGAAATTAAGAAATCCATTCCAAAAATTGTTGAAGGACCTTTCTATAAAGGCGTTTCTTCTTTAGGAGATTCTTCTGTTAACTTAAGATTCTTTGCAACGTGTGAAGAAAACGATCGCTTCCAAGTTGAAAGAGACTTAAATAGAGCCTTTAAACTCTTATTTGATAAGAACAATATCAATATTCCATTCCCACAAGTGGTGGTCAATCAACCAGTTTCTTTTGAGAATGCAACTTCTAAAGATAAGAAAATCGCTGAAGCGTTTGTTAACGAACAAAAAGAAGTTTCTGGCAATTTAGAAGAAGTAAATACAGATATTAAATAATCATGAATCAAGAAAAAAACGTTTTTAAAATTGATAATGAAGGCGGAATCTATAAGGCTGAAGAGATAAACAAGATTCAGCAAGGTAGAGAATATTTTCATCATGACCAAGAACGTTTCTCTTCATCCGAAAAATTTGATAATTCTAAAGAATTAAATGATTTCTCTTCTGATATTGAGAAAAAAGAGGAGAAAGAGATTAAACATCAAAACACTAACGCCTCTAGTGGCGCTAGCGGAGCAAGTAGTGCTGGAAGTGCTGCTGGAGCGGTTTCTGGAGTTGGAGCAACTGTTGCTCTTCCTGGAATTGTTGTCTCTTTAGTTGGCGCGGTCGCGGTTATTGGAGTGACTACTGGAATTATTCCTACCCCTCCAACCAATCACGTCTCCGTCTTTATGTCTAGAAGCACAGAGTTAGGATTTGAAATTGATCGCGATCCGAATAAGAGCTATGTGATGTATCTTTACAATGAAGAAAACTCTTATTTTGAGGCTGTTGATTTTATCGACCAAATCGTCTTTACTGATTTACTTCCTAACACTGTTTATAACTTGACTGTTTACGATACAAGCGTTGATCCAAATGCTCTAGTGTATTCTGGTAATTATTTAACTGCTTCACACGATGATTGTTCTTCTAGTGTCACTGCTAGTGAGGTAGAAGATGGTTATTTAACATTAAATGTTGAATATGAAGGTGAAAACATCGAATTCGTTACAATCTACGTTATCGGTGATGACAATGAAGTTATCTATACATATGAAGGCGCTCCTGTGAGTGAATTAACCGTCAATGTTGAGGGTTATCAAAATGTCACCTGCCAGATTTCCGTTAACGGACAAGTAACTGAATTTGAACACCTTGTTTCCCCTGGTGAAATCGTTCATGTTCAAAGTGTTAATTTAAGTGAAGCTTCTTTAGAATTAGGAGTTGGCGAAACAAAAACTGTTACCGCAACCGTGTTACCGGAAAATGCGACGAATAAGGAACTTATTTGGTCTAGTAGTAATAATTCCGTTGCCACAGTGGAAAACGGGCTTATTACCGCCTTAAAAGAAGGAAAAACCACTATTACAGTTAAATCAAAAGATGGTTATAAATCATCTTCGTTAGAATTAACTGTTAATAAGAAACCTTCTATCATCCATGTTGAATCTATTTCATTAGATGAAACAGAACTTAATATGCTAACTGGTGATAGAGCCACTCTTTCTGCGACTGTCCTACCAGATAACGCAAAAAATAAATCTGTTACCTGGAGTAGTAGTGATGAAAGTGTTGCCACTGTTAATAATAAAGGAAGAGTAACCGCAGTTGGAGCAGGAACAGCGACAATTACTGCTACTAGTGTAGATGGTGGGTTTACCGCCATATGTACTATTAATGTTACTCAAAAGAATGTTCCAGTCGTTGGCGTGAGCTTAAACGTTGATGAATTAGAAATTAATGTTGGTGAAACCAGTTCATTAGTGGCGTCAGTCTTACCAGTTAACGCTACTAATAAAGGAGTGATTTGGTCTATCGCTGATGAGGAAGTCGCTAGTGTTGACGAAAACGGAAAAGTAACTGCGCTTAAAGTCGGTGAAACTGTGATCACTGTTACAACTCTTGATGGCGGTTATAAAGACTACTGTATAATCAAAGTAACTGCTTAATAAATTTATTATTAAAGCAATCAGGCCTCTTCGGAGGTCTTTTCTTGTACCTCAAACAAGATTAAAACAAAAAACTGAAAATTTTTAATATTAACTAATTCTTTGAATTAAAAAATATTAATAAAAATTATTTTTAAAAAAATCAAAAAAATACCCTATGGAAAATACATAGTATTTTCCTAAATATAATAGGAGGTATTTATGAAAAATATTAAAGTCAAAAACATTGTTATCAGCATCACTGGAATTGGTGACGATGATTTTGTCAATCTTACTGATATAGCGAGAATTGTTAACCCAGAGTTTCCTTCTTATGTGGTTAGAAACTGGATGAGATTAAGAGCCACTATTGAATTTTTAGGAATTTGGGAGAAATTAAACAATGAATATTTTAATTTGACCGAATTCGATCAAATAAAAAATGCTTCAGGATCTAACGCATTTGTTATGACTGCTACAAAATGGGTAAAAGAAACTAACGCAATCGGAATAAAACCAAGACGTGGTAAATATAGTGAAGGCACTTTTGCTCATCGTGATATTGCGTTAGAATTTGCGTCTTGGATTTCTGCTGAAGTAAAGCTTTATATTATCAAAGAGTTCCAAAGACTAAAGATTCAAGAATCAGAACAACTTGAATGGCAAGGGAAGAGGTTGTTAACGAAGTTAAATTATCTGATTCATACGGATGCCGTTAAGGAATATTTGGTTCCTGTTGAATTATCAAATGAACAAAAGAATTTTATTTATGCTAGTGAAGCAGATCTTTTGAATGTTGCCCTGTTTGGTAGAACTGCAAAAGAGTGGAGAGATACGAACATAGGCAAAGAAGGCAATATACGAGATTACGCAAATACTATTGAATTAGCGATTCTTAGTAACCTTGAATATTTGAATTCAATGCTAATTACGCAAAAACTATCACAACAAGAAAGGCTAGTTATTCTTAATAAAGAAGCAAATAGAGAAAAAGAACTATTCAATAAGAATAGTGTTAAACCAATTAAGATGATTGAAAAGAAGTAAACCCCTCGATATTGGTAGGTTTAAATTGATCGATTTCTATCAAATTGATAAAGGGGTCGAATTCGACCCCCTATTATCGGAGTCAGGCAGGAATTCATTTACAATGTCGCCGACAAGGTGGATTAATGATTTTAACGCAATCGGAATCAGAACAACTTGAATGGCAAGGGAAAATGATGCCCTGCTTGTGTAGAATAACTGAGCAAAATAGAACCTATTTTTTTGTGGCACATTTGTGACAACCAATGTGTTAGGATTTATTTAGCAAAGGAGAACTTTGACAATGAGAAAAGATTTACTAAAAGGTTTAACTGAAGAACAAGTTAAAAAAGTTGAATCATGCAAAAACCAAGATGAAATTTTAGCGTTAGCAAAAGCCGAAGGCGTTGAATTAACCGAAGAACAATTAAACGCGATTAATGGTGGATGCGGAAAAAGCAAAGAATGGTATGAAATCGATGAGATGCAATGCCCAGAATGTTTAAATAGACACTGCATGGAAAAAGTTTCTGATGCTTGGTATAGATGCAAGTGGTGTAACAAAATCACGGTCAACAAAAATCTCGAATAATCAAAATGACGAAACAACCGAGTGAATGGCTCGGTTTTTCTTATACAAGAAAAGTGTGTTATAATATCATAGATGAGAAGAAGTAATTTATTTAGTTTAGTTTCTTTATCAATTGTCACTATATTAACGAGTTGTCAATCCGCTTCTGCGATTAAAGTCCCTTTTGATACTGGAGAGAATATTAAAGTTAATGGCTACACATTAAGACAGGCTGTTGTTTTAAGCAGACACAACATCCGTTCTCCATTAAGTGAACCAGGATCTATTTTAAATAGATTAACTCCACATTCTTGGTATCCATGGTCTTCTAAAGCTGGAGAACTATCCTTAAAAGGTGGGGCGTTAGAAACTGAAATGGGCCATTATTTTAGAAAGTGGCTTGAAGATAGTAAATTATTTCCACTTAACTATCATCCAAGCGGAGAAGAAGTAAGAATCTATGCGAATGCGAAACAAAGAACCATCGCTACTGCGAATTATTTTTCTACCGCTTTACTTCCTAGCGCGGACATCGATGTTGAAGTAAAAGTTCCTTACGATACGATGGATCCAGTTTTTAACCCGCAGATGACTTTTTTAAGCGATTCATATATCAAAGCTGCTAAAGATGAAATCTTTGCTAATTATGGAGATGATATCGAAGGGCTTAAAGATGAATATGCTTTATTAAAAGATGTTCTTTCTTTTAAGAAATCTGAAGCATATTTAAGTGGAGAATTTACTGATTTTAGATTAGATGACACTGAATTAGAATACGTGATGAATAGAGAACCAATTATGAGCGGTTCATTAAGTATTGGAGTTCTCGCTAGCGATGCTTTAGTGCTTCAACATTATGAAGAAATAGATAACGCCAAATCAGCGTTTGGTAAAAATCTTTCCTTTAAGCAGTGGCAAGATATTTGTCGTATTAAAGACACATATATGAAAGTTAATTTCTTCTCCCCTTTAGTGTCTTTAATGGTTGCTCATCCATTATTAGAAGAAATTGAAAAAGAATTAACTAATGATGAACGTAAATTCTCTTTCTTATGTGGTCATGATTCTAATTTAGGTACATTACTTACATCTTTAGATGTTAAGGAATATGAATTAGTTGGTTCAGTGGAAAGCGAAACTCCAATTGGTTCAAAGGTAGTATTCTCTACTTTCTCTAATATTCATGATGAAGAGTTTGTTCGCGCTGATCTGGTATATCAAAATGTTGATTATTTAAGAAATGTCACCTTACTTGATTTAGACACTCATCCAAGTGTCACTCCTTTATATTTCAATGGATTAACCATGAATGAAGATGGGTTATATAGAAAAGATGAGTTTGTTTCCCATCTCCATAATAGTGTCCTTGAATACGATAGAATCGTAGAAAGGTACTCATAAAATAATTTATATAGACTTCCTAGTGTCTTTTCTTTTTACGTCATAAGACGTCATATTTTCATATAACTAGAAAAGTTATGAGATAAATATTAAAATATTTCTTGCAAAATAAGAGGTAAAAATTATGAGCGATGTCAAATCAACAATTGACTTAATGGTTAAAAAAGGACTTAAGGCCCTTGATGTTTTATCAACATTTGACCAAGAAAAAATTGACTATATCGTCGCTAAAATGTCGGTCGCTGGATTAGACCATCACGGCGATTTAGCAAAGCTCGCGGTTGAAGAAACTGGAAGAGGTGTTTTTGAAGACAAAGCGACAAAAAACTTATTCGCGTGTGAATATGTTGTTAACAACATGAGACACTTAAAAACCGCTGGAATTATTGATGAAAATCCAGTTACCGGTATTTCTGTAGTTGCAGAACCAGTTGGAGTTATCTGCGGAGTGACACCTGTCACTAACCCAACTTCAACAGTGATCTTTAAATCATTAATCGCGATTAAAACAAGAAACCCAATTATCTTTGGTTTCCATCCAAAAGCCCAACAATGTTCTAAAGAAGCCGCTAAAGTGATGCTTGAAGCCGCTATTAAAGCTGGTGCACCAGAAAACTGCATTCAATGGATTGAAGAACCATCAATTGATGCGACTAGAGAATTAATGAATCACCCTGATGTGGCGACTATTTTAGCTACTGGTGGACCAGGAATGGTTAAAGCTGCTTATACATCTGGTAAACCAGCCATGGGTGTTGGCCCTGGTAATGTTCCAGTTTATGTTGATAAAACCGCGAATATTGAAAGGGCGGTCAATGATATTTATATCTCTAAGTCATTTGATAATGGAATGATTTGTGCTTCTGAATCAGTGGCATTTGTTCATAAAGATATCTACGATGAATTCGTTAAGAAATTAAAAGAATATACAGTCTATTTCGCTAGTAAAGAAGAGCAGCAAAAACTAAGCGATTACATGTTTAAAACTCATAAGGGCGATAAAGATGTCAAACTTGCCGCACTTAACGCGGATGTCGCTGGAATGGATGTTGTAAAAATCGCTAAAAATTCTGGATTTGAAGTTCCAGAAAACACCAAAATCATCGCTGTGAAATTAGATGAAATTGGAGAAAACGAACCTCTTTCTAGAGAAAAATTATGTTCAGTATTAGGAATATACAAAGTCAAAGATGAAGAAGAGGGGCTAGAGCTCAGTGAAAAACTCCTTGAGTTTGGAGGATTAGGACACTCTGCAGCGATTCATTCTCAAAACGAAGAACTTGTTAAAAAGTTCGGAGATAAGATGAAAGCTATTAGAATCATTTGGAATTCTCCTTCCACATTTGGAGGAATTGGTAATATTTATAACTCATTCCTTCCATCACTAACCCTAGGATGTGGAACATACGGAGGAAACTCAGTCGGAGGAAATGTTTCCGCGGTCAACTTAATCAACTATAAACAAATCGGAAAAAGGAGAAACACCATGCAATGGTTCAAAGTACCACAAAAGATCTATTTTGAAAGAAATTGTATCCAATACTTACGTTCATGTAAGACTGTTGGTAAAGTTTTCATCGTTACTGATAAGAGCATGGTGGAATTAGGTTTCTTAAAGAAAATCATTGATGAATTAGAAGCTAGAAGAAATCCAGTGACTTATCAACTCTTCTCTGATGTTGAACCAGATCCAGACATCAAAACAGTCATGAAGGGTGTTGAACTAATGAATCAATTCAAACCTGATACGATTATCGCTTTAGGTGGTGGTTCTCCAATGGACGCTGCTAAGGGAATGTGGATTTTCTATGAACATCCAGAAATCAACTTTGATGATTTAAAACAAAAGTTTATGGATATTCGTAAAAGAGCGTTTAAGTATCCTGAATTAGGAAGAAAGACCAAATTAATTTGTATTCCAACGACTTCAGGTACTGGTAGTGAAGTCACTCCATTTGCGGTTATCTCTGATAAGGAGAATAAAAAGAAATATCCTCTCGCGGATTATTCTTTAACTCCATCAATTGCAATTATCGATGCAGAATTCACCACCAATATTCCTCCAAAAGCTACTGCTCAAACAGGATTAGATGTCTTAACTCACGCTATTGAAGCTTATACTTCCGTTATGGCGAGCGACTATACTGATGGCTTAGCGTTACAAGCTATCTCATTAGTTTTTGAATATCTACCACGCGCTGTTAAAGATGGTAGAAATGATTTAGAAGCTAGAGAAAAGATGCATAACGCTGCTACTATTGCGGGTATGGCGTTTGCAAATGCTTTCTTAGGTATTGTTCACTCTCTTGCTCATAAAGTAGGGGCGGAGTTCCATACAGTGCACGGAGAAACCTGTGGAATCTTATTACCACATGTCATTAGATATAACGGCACTCAACCTTCTAAACTCGCTGTCTGGCCAAAATATGAAACATATTGCTGCGATAAGAAATATCAAAAGATTTGTCAGACTATTGGATTAAAATGCGATAAGAAAGAAGACGCGAAAGATGTCTTATCTAATGCAGTACTTAAACTTGGAAAAGACATTGGCATTGATATGAATTTGTGTGCGATTATTCCAAACGAAGAAGAATTCATGTCCAAGATTGAAGAATTATCTTATCTTGCTTATGAAGATCAATGTACCCCTGCTAATCCTAGAGAACCACTTGTTTCTGACATGATGGAAATCTTAAAAAAAGCTTATAAAGGAAACTAAGATAAGTAATATCAAGAATATATCGTTACATATAATGTAACGATTTTTCTTTTTGTGACACATTTGTGGCAATAAAGATGTTAAATTATGTTTACCAAAGGAGAACTTTGAATATGAAACAAGAATTATTAAAAGGATTAAGCGAAGAACAAATCGCTAAAATTAAATCGTGTAAGAACAGTGAAGATTTACTTTCCTTAGCAAAAGTTGAAGGAGTAGAACTTACTGATGAACAACTTTCCGCGATCAGTGGAGGAGGATGTTTCTCGACGATTAAATGTCCAAAATGTGGATGTACAAAGCATTATAAAGAAGAAAAGTATGTTGGAACAGCTGGAGCCTCTACAATAACAACTTATACTTGTAAAGATTGCGGATATAAGTGGATCGAATAAACTCGTTTATAGTATTAAGAAGCCCTTTGGGCTTTTTATTTTTGTGGCACATTTGTGACAACCGTTATGATAAATTAAAGACAACAAAGGAGAACTTTGAATATGAAAAAAGAATTACTTAAAGGATTAACTGAAGAACAAGTTAGAAAAGTTAAGGCCTGCAAAAATAGTGAAGAATTATTATCTTTAGCAAAGAGCGAAGGTATTGAATTAACCGATGAACAACTCGCTGCGGTCAGTGGTGGAGGATATTGTAGAAGCACTCCAACATTCGTCTGCCCAAAATGTGGCTCAGGAAAAATCAAAACCAAATATAACGAAAACTCCATTAATGAGTGGTATAACAATACCTGCCAAGATTGTGGATTCGTTTGGATTGTTGACGCTTAGTATTTAATAAAATAACTTAGAATCGCCACTAAAAAAGTGGCTTTTCTTTTGCAATAAAAAATGAGATGAAATCTCACCTCATTTATTTTCAATAAAACTTATTAGTCGTTACCGGCGATTAAACCGAATAATCCGCCTAAGAAATAGAAGATGTTCGCTCCAATAATGCCACAAATAAGGAAGAAAACATCCCATCCTTTGCTGGTTCCTTTTTTCTTCGCTCTTCTAACCATGGAAATTGTGATGATTCCAACTAAGAAGATGATGATGAAGTACACTAAGGTGCCAACAGTGAATTGTGACATATCAATATTTGGAATTTGAACATGTGCAATGTTAAGACTGCAGAAGACAATACCAGCAATACTAACTAAGACTAGTAACCAGGTAAAGAAGTTTGCAATGCTATACATTACCGCAGAAGCTTTATGCATAATTATCTCTCCTTTTAAATACTTTATAAGTATATATCAAAATCTATGAATGTTTACACTTTTTCAAAAGTGTGGCACTTTTGTGCGTTATATTTGTTAGAATAGTTCGACCTTCATGGAGGAAGTATCAATGTTTTCAAAGAAAATAATAATTACAACAGCCTTAGTTGGCACCTCACTTGCCTTAGTTGGCACATTAATCGGTACAAATACGTTTGCATTTACTATTTCAAGAGCCGCTGCAACAGATAAAGATTTTACTTTTAACCAAAGTGTTGCAAGCAAAGTTACATATAGCGGTAGTCCAACAAATCCTGTAGTAAGCAATGTGACCACTGATGTTAGCACTCCTATATCTGTAAAATTCTATAGAGAATCCGCGCCTAGTGGTGCATACAGTCCTGGTCCTGGCGAAAACGGCTCTTTTCTTTATGATAAATTTTCATGCGAGAAGACTTATGCATTTGAAGCCGGGATTAATAATCTAACTAAATTTGAGATACAATTTAAATACATTTATAGCAGCGAAATTTACGATGATTTCGACGATCACTTTAATTATAATGTGCAGTTGACTTTCTATAATGGTAACACAGTTGTCGATACTGCATATTATTCATCTGATAGAACTACTAAGGGAGTAATTTATACCCATACTTGGGATAAGAGCGGCGAAGTTAGTCAGAAGATTGATTATTTTAAATGTACGTTATATAGCGGAGGCGGCGGAGGAGGAAGAGATACATTTAGAGAACTGTTCCTCTATTACTATAAAGTTTGGTGGAGCTGCTAACTCTTAAAATAGAACCCTTCAATCTAGGGTTCTTTTTTGTTATTATGTTTTAAGAATATGAAAGCGGACGACAAAAAGACAAAAGCTTTTTATATCGTTGGATTAACTAGTGGAATTTTAGCGATTGTTTTCTGCTTGATTTCTATTGGTCTATCAGTGGTTAATAACTATGTTGGGATTTATACGTTGTCAACCGCGTTAACGATGTTAGGTGTTAACCGTATTGGTTTCCACGTTAGCAATGTTAAGGAGAATATGTTCGAGAATATCTTCTTAACTGTTTTCATCTTTATATTGGCAGTATTAGTTGGATTAACCAAATATGGAATATACTTCCTTATTTCTTCTATGTTCTTATATTCTCTTACAGTCATCGCAGCGAGAATGTTAAAGATTAAAGAAGATCATTCTACTCAATCGATTGTTTTTAATGTTTTAAGTTCAGCGTTTTGTTTCTTATTTTCTTTTGTGTTTTTCTTCCCTGAGATTTACGCAAAACACGCGACCAGTGTTAGCAATTCAAACTTCATCGTTTTCTGCTTCTCAATAATGATTATTATTTCTAGTAGCAAAAACGTTTTATTCCCATATCACAAAACTTTGAAGATTAATGTCATTACTAAAGTTATTAAGAAGTCTCTTGTTTATGAAATCATCTTAGCGTTATTAATTCTTGTTATTTTGTGCTCCATATATTTCACTCTTGTGGAACCAAATATGACAAGCTATGTTGACGCCTTATGGTATTCGTTCTCAGTTATCACAACGATTGGATTCGGAGATGTTGCAGTCACCACAACTTTAGGAAGAATTCTATCAATTATTTTAGGTGTCTGTGGAATCGTAGTGGTGGCCTTATTCACCTCGGTTATTGTTAACTTCTACAATGAGATGAACAAGAAAAGAGAACTAAAAGAAATTGAAAAGGCTGTTGAGAAAGCCGGACAAAAAGAAGAAGATAAAGAGCAAGAAAAATCGAAATAATCAGTATTTTTTCGCTCAAAACGCCATTTATTTGTAAATTTTTTGAATTTTGACGAATTAGTGAACAACATTTTATATGTTTAACAATTCAATTTTTATAGTAAAATTTATTTCGTTAGATTATAGAGGTTAGTTATTAATATGGAAAAACATCGTACTAGAGCGCAAGACATTGCAAAGGGAATGATGATTATCGCTGTTGTCTTTTTTCACTGTCATTTAGTGACTTTTGATCCACCAGTTGCAGCCTTATCTCAATTCAATATTTTATCGGCGATTTTTCCGTTTTTATTAAGTTCATTCTTTTTCTATTCTGGATATAATTACAATTCTCACGAGAGAACATTTAAAGAAAAGCTCATAAGAAGAGTCAAACAATTGCTTATTCCTTTAGTTATTGCTTTTGTGACATCGACGATTTTAATCACTGCGATGGAACTAGCTTATAACCATAATGATGTAGGTGGTACTTTCTTAGCGGTTGGTAATACCATTTTATATAGTTTGATGTCTGAACCATTTGCCTTGCTACTTCAATACCCAACTGGTCCATTTGTGTTTGAACTTGTCGTCGCTTTAGGCTTACTTTGGTTCTTATATTCTCTATTTATTTGTTCGATTTTCTTCTATTTGTTAGTGGATCACACGAATAAGAGTCCGAAGACTTTGGTCTCTGTAGTAGTGGGTCTACTCCTTATAGCATTTGCGTTAGGACAATTTGTTGGAGTGTATCTTCCATATACAGTTCAATGTTATCCAGTTATTTTAGCGATTATGCTTACTGCCTCATATTTAAGACAATCTCATTTCTTAAATAGAAGAACAGTTAGTAAAAAAGATGTCCTCGTTAGAGGAATTAACGTTGTCATTGCTGAAGGAGTTATTATTGGAACTTGTTTCCTTTGCTATTACTTATTTGGAGCGACCACAACTGGTAATTTGCCAGGAGGAAGATTTGATCCAATCCTTAAAGGATTTGATGCATTTATTGCTTACGCCTTTGGCATTTTAGGAACATATTTCTTACATTCTTTATGTCGATTAATCAAACATGTCCCAGTTGTTGGTAAGTGCTTGCAGTGGGTTGGTAATCATTCGGCGATGTTTTATTTATTCCATCCAATCTTTTTAGATTTAGCGGCGATAGTTATTTTCCAAAAGAAAATCATTTGGGGACAAGGACAAGCTTATTTCTATGTCTTTGTTGTTGTTGGCTTACTCACTATTACATGTTTATTAATGGATTTCATCATTAAGAAAGTTCACAAAAAAGAAATTACTGATGAAGTTAGAAATAGAGAAGCTCCAGAAGATATTTAAGATGAGTGAAGAAAGAAAAATAGATTATTATCTATTTGAAGATATCTATAATGTGGATGAATCCGATTCTAATAAGATCGCGATTCATTTTAAAGATGCTTCTTATTCTTTTTTAGAAGTTAGAAAAAGCGTTGATTATTACTGTCATTACTTAAATAGTAAAGGTGTTAAAAAAGACGACCATGTCGCGATTATTTCGATGAATAGTTTTAATGATTTAATCGCCTTTTATTCAGTAATCAAACTAGGTGCGGTGGCGGTCTTGTTTAACTATATGGCTAGACATGACACCTTAGTGAAACTAGTGAAACATACAGACTGTAAATATCTATGTTATGGTTCATATAACGCTTCGATTAAAGATGAAAAAGAATTAGATGCTTTATTAGAAGAAACCGAAATTAAAAAGGAAAATGCTTTTTCTATTCGAAATAGAGAATTAAATTTCAAAGAAATTTTATCTAAAGAAATTGAGATTCCTTCATTTACTTCCCCATATTCTAGAGAAGAGGATAGTAAAAGAACTTCTTATATCATTTTCACGACCGGCACAACTGCAGATCCTAAAGCAGCGATGTTATCTCAATATAGTTTGATGAATATCATCTATCTTAACTTTGCAAAGTTAGACCCAATCTTCCCTCAAAAGTTTATGTGTCTACTTCCAATGTTTCACTGCTTTGGCTTATTAGTGGTTAATGCTTATTTAGCCTTTAAAAGGACAGTTTATCTCAATTCATTAGAAGACAAAGTTCAAATCTATAAAGAATTTATCAAACATAAATGTGGAGATTACGCTTCAGTAGCGATTATCTTTGATAAATTAGCGAAAGCTCCTTTCTGGTGGCTTCATAGAGGAAGTTTTGTTAGACACTGTATCGTTGGAGGAGGATTTACCTCTGAACAAGAATTTAAATTCTTGGAAAGAAAATACGGCAAAGGTAAGTTCATGAACGGATATGGTCAAACTGAATGCTCTCCAATGATTTCTTTGGTCTATCCTGATTCTCCAAAAGAAAAACAAATGACCACAGTGGGAACAGTGATGAAAGATATTGAAATTGCTTTTATGGATCCTGGTAGTAAAAAGATTTTACCAAAAGGACAAGTTGGAGAAATTTTAATTAAAGGATATAACGTTTTTAATGGCTACTATAAAATGCCTAAAGAAAAACAACCATTTGATAAAGATGGCTATTTACACACTGGAGATCTTGGCTATTTAGATAAAGATGGTTATCTCGTATTAAATGGGAGAATTAAAGATACGATTATTCGATATGGAGAAAATATTTCTCCAAAAGAAATTGAAGCGGAGCTAGAGAAGTTTCCTGAATTCGGTCATGTAAGAGTGTTAGGTTTCCCTTCAATTGATGAAGGAGAATATATCATCGCTTGTGTTGAATTAAAAAAGAAACCACCTCACTTTATCGAAGAGAAGTATTTCGAAGAAATGCATAAGACTCTCCCTTCAGTAAAGATTCCTTCTCACATCATTTATATGAAGAAGTTCCCATTAACTGCAAGTGGAAAACTTGATGAAATCAAGCTTAGAGAAATATGTATGACTAAACTAGCTTTATATCTAGATGAAGAAATGCTTGCGATTAAAACAAAAAAATTAATGTACAAACAAAATGAAAAGAAGCGTCGTAAATAGATGCTTCTTTCTTATATATAAGAAGCTATTCTCTTTCTTTAACTGATTCTGGTAAGTTCCATTTCCTCATTGAACTCATTACTATAAAGTGAGAGATGAGTAAGAACACTAGAACAAGCACTGTTGTAGCGACATACATCACCCAACTTTTTGGGAATGGATGAATTTGACTTGGCACTGAAATAGAATGTAATAGTCCTTTAGAGAGCAATATTCCTATTGGAATCGCAAAAACCATCGCAATGAGATATTGGAACAAACTAACAAATAAGTTAGCGTTAGAAATCGAACTTCTTTGATAACCTAACGTTCTCATTGTAGCGAAGGTTCTTTTTTGCTCTTTTAGGTTTGTCTGCATCATATTAAAGACAATCATAAAGCCGATGACAATCGCCATGACGGTTAATAATCTACTCGAGATTTCAAACGCTGCGAGTCGATCATTAAATTCACCTTTAATCACATTAGTGTAGGCGATATAAGTCACGTGATTAGTGTCTTTATATTTATTAAAGAATTCGTTTTGGTTATTTACTTTTACTAGTAAAGACCCTCGAGAATATTCAGGAGAATAGTCCTCATAATTAGTGTAACTAACTTGAAATAAGTATTGATTAGAAATACATGACACGGTTAAAGAAACATCATTAGCCTTAATGACATCTCCAACCTTCGCGTCTAATAGATGCGCGTGATAACTAGATAAAACAATTGAGTTTTCTGGAATAGTGATCGTGTGTTGGTAGTCATCAACTACACGGATTAGGTTTTGTTCGCTTTTAATCCCGTTGATTAACGCGGTGGTCTTTTTGTTATTTGAAGTATTGACTATCTCACTAGGGAGATATTTGATCAATGTCTTTGATTTAATGTTTTTGTCACTGCTAGGGAAATAGGTTTCTATATCAGAATCACTTGGTAAATTATCAAAATAGACTTGAACATCATAGTTGAGTCTCGTCTCAAATAATTGAGACATCATTGTGACTTTACTCTCGCCTATAGACATCGCAATAAAGATTAACATTCCACTGGCTAATAAGCAGATTCCAGAAAGGATATATCTTCTAAAATTTCTTAATGTTTGAGAAATAGTTACTTTTAAAGTAATTGGAGATTTTTTAAAGACGGTTCTAGTTAATAAAGGAGTTTCATTATTACTAGGAGGTAAAGCTTTCATTGCCTCCACTGGCTTAATTCTTGAGATGTTAAGTGAGGCCAAGAAAGAAGTTAATAAAGTGACAATGACAATTATTCCTAAAGAAATAAACATCGCGCCTGGATGCATAACAAATGGTTGAGGGAAAAGCTTTAACGCACTTCCATAGGCGATGTTTGCAATCGCGGTGAAAGCGGAACCGATTCCAATACCTAATATCCAGGCTAAAACACCCACCACAAGTCCTAGTGACATGTAGACTAGAGAAATACTTTTGGTGCTTTCTCCTAACGCTCTCATAACTCCGATATCTTTACGGCACTGTTTTACGATTTGAGATAAGAATAAAGCGGTGACGATTAAAACAACGATAAAGAAGACTCCAGGAGCGAGCAAGGTAATTAAATTAACTGCGTTTAAGGCATTATTATAATAATCCATGACTTCAGAATCATCATAAGTAGTCGCGTAGGAGATGTTTTTTCTCATCTGAGCGACCATTTCTTCAGTGATTTCAATTCCAGTTTTTTCATGGATATATTCTTTTAATTTATCAATAGTCTGGTCAATGTTCATTTCTTGACCATCTTTAAAGTTATATAAAACTTCATTGAAATAAGCTTTATCTGAATGATTAATAATTGTTTCTTTTGGAACATATAAATAGGCGAAGTCTCTATTAGAGGCAATAGAATATGGATCCGCTTTAACCATTGAGGCTTCAGGAGAAACAATAGTAGAGTTAATCGTATATTCTAATAAATCTCCATTAGGCATCTTCGCGGAGACAACATCTCCAACTTTTAATCCGTTAGAGGTAGCAAAATAATATTCTAATAAGTTAGAATCTTCTTCGATTTTTCCTGTTACTGAATGATGTTTTAAAATACTAGTTTCATCATAACCAATTAATTTGACTGAATATGATTTTTTACCTCTAGTAAATGTAGTGGTGTAAGCGGTGCGATATTCCGCTTTTTCAATCCCCATATAGTCGTTATAATCACTAGGTAAATAATCTAAATAAGAAGATTCCACCCCTTCGATAGTTTGAGCGTATAAATCTGGATATCCACATTCTTGAATTAAAGAATGGATGTTTGTGTCTATCGAATGATAGGCATTTCTTAATCCAATTAGGATTCCACAGCCAAACGCTCCAACGAGGATGACGCTAAGAAGCATCAACCAGAAACGCTTAAAATATGGTAATAAAAGCGATTTTACTAATCTCATTATTTTTTACCAGTCGATATCTTTTGCGTCTATTGGATTATCATTAACTTTTTCTTTGATAATCTTTCCGTTTTTTAAAGTGATGATACGATTTGCCATTCCAGCGATTGGAGTGGTGTGAGTGACAATGATCATTGTTTGACCTTGTTTTCTAACGATATCTTGAAGTAACTCAAGAATCTTTCTGCCAGTTTTATCATCGAGCGCTCCTGTAGGTTCATCACATAGGATGATATCCGCTCCTTTAACAAGCGCGCGAGCGATAGAGACTCTTTGCTGCTCTCCTCCACTCATTTGGGAAGGATATTGCTTCATTTTTTGGTCTCCCAAACCTACTAATTCAAGAGTCTTTTCACTGAGATGATTCTCATCTTTTTTATTGAGGCTCATCCTGACATTTTCTAAAGCGGTTAAATCAGGTAAGAGGTTGTAGAATTGGAAAATAAAGCCGATTTTTTCTTTACGATATTTGGTTAAAGCTTTGTCTTTATATTGAGTGATGTCCACTCCGTTAAGAAGGACCTGTCCTTCTGTTGGAGAGTCCATTCCTCCAATGATGTTTAATAAAGTGGATTTTCCACATCCAGAATTACCAAGTAAAACGAGCATTTCTCCTTTATAGACATCAAAAGAGACGTCATCAAGAGCTTTGACTTGGGAATCACCTTTACCGTAGTATTTTTTTAAGTTTTTAATCTCTAATAATTTTTCCGCCATAAGTTAACCTCTTAGTCATTAACCATTTTATAACTACTTACTCTTTTTTTTGAGAGAAATTTCTACCTTTTTTACTGTGACACTTTTGTGGCAGTAAGAGTGATAACATATATTTGTTAATATATTAAAGGAAGGATGGTAAATTATGAAAAATAAACTATTACCTTTATTACTAGTTGGAGCGTTTGTCTTAACTGGATGTACGATTAAATTGGAAGGACGTGGTTCATCTAATCCAGTTGATCCCGCTCACGAAGAAGAGGAAGAAGAAATCTATCCAGAACACAACCATTATTGGGAAGCCCCTATTTGGTCTTGGAGTGAAGACAATCAAACCGCTAGAGCGAAGTTCAGATGTTCAGTTTATAACCATTACCACATTGAAACCGCAACAGTGGAAGATGAACAAATTGAAATCGAAAACATTAAAGAAGCCGACCACTATGAAGATGGCTTAGACAAATATGTCGCTACTGTGACCTTTAGTGGAGCGACATATACTTCTCCAGATCATTTCGTAGTCATCAATCAAGGTCAACACGAATTTAATGAATATGGAATCTGTTTAGCGGATGGAGAATTCCTCTATAAGGAAACCAATGAACTTGATTACGACTTTGAATGGATGCAAATGTATGGCGAATATAAAGCTGAAGTCAATGTCGATAGTGAAGACTATGTCGCTGTTGGAGATAAGATCATCTTCAAATTTCATCTTGATCATAAAGGGCACGAGATTAAACTTAGAGATTTAGTGAACATTACAGTTGATGATATAACCATTGGTTATGTTTGGTATGAAGATTTCTATGAAGTCAAATATACAGAATATTATGAACATACCTTTGAAGACTTCCCATCAAATAACGTTTTTGCGATTGTTGATAAGAATTCCGAACAGACAAATCGTAGTTTCTCAATTGTTGAATGCCACACATGTAACAAAATAGGAATTTGTGAAGATTGTGAAAGATACTTTGGCGCATATTTTGGTACAACTCAAGCAATTACCTTCAGCTTTACTGCTGGAAAAGTAATTAACTTCCGTTTCCAAGCTTGGCCAGGAAGAAAATATTATGTATTCTTCCAAAGAGACTTAGAGGGTCATGAAGATGAATTTGAAATCTATACGGTTGATCAATATTTCAATCCAGTCCCTTATGATTTAAATGATCCATTCCCAGAAGATCCATTCCCAGAAGATGGATGGGGCCACATCTTATACGTGTATATGATATTTACTCCTACAACAAGTGGAACCGGATATCTAGCGGTAGATCTAATACCGGAATAAGATAGTTAATGAAAGTCATTCCTTGCTTGGAATGGCTTTTTCTTTTTGCTTATTTTTTATCGATTAAATCTATTTATTATGTATATTTACAAAATATGCATTAAAATAGAAATGTCATATAGGAGGCCATAATATGGGTTTAATAAAAGCTTTTGTGGGTGCTCTTAGTAGTACCTTAGCGGATCAATGGAAAGAATACTTTTATTGTGAATCTTTACCAGTTGATGTTTTAGTCAGTAAAGGACAAAAAAGAGTTAATGGAAGAGTCTCTTCTAACACTAAAGGAAGTGAAAACATTATCTCTAATGGTTCAATGATCGTTGTCGCTGATGGACAATGTATGGTCATTGTTGACCAAGGAAAAGTTGTTGAATTTGCTGCTGAACCAGGCGCATATAAATTTGATAACAAGACCGAATCCTCAATCTTTGCAGGTTCTTTCTCTGATCGAGTTGTTGGATTATTTAAGACAATCGGAAGACGTTTCACCTATGGTGGAGACACTGGTAGTGATCAAAGAGTCTATTATTTCAACACTAAAGAAATCATGGACAACAAATTTGGTACACCAAATCCTGTTCCATTTAGAGTAGTTGATAACAATGTCGGTATCGATATCGATGTTTCTGTCCGCTGTAACGGAGTATATTCATATAAAATTACCAATCCTATTCTTTTCTATCAAAATGTTTGCGGTAATATTTCAGGGGATTATGTGAGAAGCCAAATCGATTCTCAATTAAAAACAGAATTCGTTCACGCTCTTCAACCAGCCTTTGGAAGATTAAGCGAACTTCAATTAAGACCAAATCAAATCATGACTCACCTCACTGATTTAGAAAAAGCGATGAACGCTGCTTTAGACGAACAATGGGGTTCTTTACGTGGTATCGAAGTCATCTCTATTGCTTTAGGTTCAGTTACCTTACCAAAAGAAGATGAAGATTTAATCAAAGAATTACAAAGAAAGAACGTTTACGCTAGAAATGCTTCTATGGCAGGTGCAACTTTAGTTGAAGCACAAGCTGAAGCGATGAAAAACGCTGCCAGTAACCCTAATGGAGCGGTCATGGGTTTCTACGGGATGAATATGGCCCAACAAGCAGGTGGAATGAACGCTCAAAACTTCTATAAGATGGGTGAAGAACAACAAGCTCAAAAAGCTCAAGCTGCTGCGAATAGTTGGACTTGTCCAAAGTGTGGCGCTCAAGCAACTGGTAAGTTCTGTCCAGAATGCGGAGAAAAGAAACCTGAACCACAAGGAACATGGACTTGTCCAAAATGTGGAAGTAAAGTCACAGGTAAATTCTGTCCAGAATGTGGAACCAAGAAACCAGAAGAAGCCGCTGGATGGAAGTGTGAATGTGGCACAGTTAATACAGGCAAATTCTGTGCAAACTGCGGTAAACCAAAACCAGAAGCCAAAAAGATTAAGTGTAATAAATGTGGTTGGGAACCAAAAGATCCTAATAATGTCCCTAAATTCTGTCCAGAATGTGGGGATCCAATTGACGATTTAGATAAGAAATAGTCCCCACAGGAGATTTTATGGCAAATTTACAATTAAAATGCCCATGTTGTGGAGGAACTTTACAATTTGACAACAAGACTCAAAATGTCGTTTGTCCTTATTGTGATTCTCAATTCTCTACAGATGATTTAAAAAAGTATTCAGACGATTTAGCCTCTGATAAACAAGAAGAAACGGCTTGGGACGAATCTAGAGTTCAAGAATATACCAACGAAGAAATGAAAGGAATGAAGATTTATTCCTGTGATTCTTGTGGTGGAGAAATCATCGTTGACGAAACTACATCTTCGACTAAATGTCCTTATTGTGGAAATAACCTAGTGGTCTCTAAACAACTCTCTGGAGATTTAAAACCTAACTACGTTATTCCATTTAAAAATGACAAAGACCAAGCGATTACTTGTTTAAGAGGATTCTTTAGAAAGAAACCATTATTACCAGGCAGCTTTACTAAAGAAAGTGTTATTGAAGAAATCAAATCATTATATGTTCCTTTCTGGATCTTCGACGCGGATGTTGATGGCAAAGTAAGATTTAGAGGAGAAAAGACCAAGAGATGGTCTGATTCTGAATATAACTACGTTGAAACGCAATATTATTCAATTATTCGTGAAGGTAAGATTGGTTTTGAACATGTCCCAGTAGATGGATCAAGCAAGATGGAAGACAAATTAATGGAGTCCATCGAACCATTTGATTTCTCTCAAGCAGAAGAATTTAATGTTGGCTATTTAGCGGGTATTGCTGCGGATAGATATGATGTTAATAAAGATGTGACATTTAATCGTGCGACTGAAAGATTTAGAGATGGCACCATTCAAGCTTTTAAAGACGATATTGATGAATTCTCCAATATTTCAGTAGAGGATTCTAATATTCAACTTTCTAACACTCAAACAAGTTATGTCTTATATCCTGTTTGGTTATTAAGTTCAAAATGGAAAGATAAAAACTATTTATTTGCGGTTAATGGACAAACTGGAAAAGTCGCTGGTGATTTGCCAATTTCTGCTGGTAAATTCATCTTGTTCTGGTTCTTGTTCTTCTTACTTGTTGGAGGAGCTATCTTCGGAATTGGCTTTGGAGTCACAAGTGAAATAATCGTTGGAATTATTGCTGGTATCTTAATGGGTGCTTTAATTTCCACAATTATTCTTCTTGTTATGAGAGCGGCGAATAAGAAAGTTAGATATCAAAAAGGAGCGGCCAATTACGTTAAGGATAATTCCTTAAGAATCACTAGCCGTAATTCAATCTATTTATATCGCAAACTTAGTAAAACTAAGAGATCATCAAACTAATAAAAATATGAAGAAGAGTTGAATTTAATCAACTCTTTTTTATTTTGCCTACATCTAGATAAAGTTGTTATTTTATCCCTGGTAAATTTGATTAAGTCCATAAAATGGACTAAAATAATAAATAACTATGCAAGTGTTTATTGATTACTTATTACAAAACTGGGCACTCATTTTAGTGCTTATCGCTTTTGTGATTATGTTAAGGATCACTGTTTTTCTAGATAAGAAAACTATTAGAAGAATGTATGTTCTTATTGCCTTAGTTTTTGCTTTATCAATTATTGTTTTTGCAGAATTCTATTTAGAAGAAATAAGGCAGCATAATGAAGTACGTATTGTCTTGATGGCGATTAGATATAGCGCGACTCCGTTTATTATTGCCTTTATCTTATTTACTCTAGTAAAGAAAGCTAGATGGTATGTCTTTTTACCCGCTATAGCGTTAACTATATTAAATGTTATTTCAATATTCACAGGTATCGTTTTTGATTTAAACGCTAATGGAGATTTGCTAAGAGGAGCGTTAGGTTATTTACCTTATATTGGAGTAGGCCTATATAGTGCGGTACTCGTTTATGTTTTAGTTAAACAAAGTAATAAACAGGCAACTGAAATTATTCCAATTATCTTTTTAGCCTTTGCCTTTGCTTCTGGAATTGTTTTCCCATTAATCATTGGAAAAAACTATTCAAGAATCTTCTGCACAACTATTGCAGTGGCCTTATTTGTTTATTACGTCTTCTTAATTCTTCAATTAACGAAAAAAGATGCCTTAACTGGCTTATTTAATCGTCAGGCTTATTATTCTTCTATTCACCATAAAGAAAAAGATATTACCGCGGTTATCTCTATTGATATGAATGGCTTAAAAGCCATTAATGATAACCAGGGACATATTGCTGGAGATAAAGCCTTAACCGCTTTAGCGGATGCTTTCCAGAAAGCTGTAAAGAGCAAACAACATATCTATCGATTAGGTGGAGATGAGTTTGTCATTATTTGTTGGAAGACATCTAAAGAAGAATTAAAAGAGCTTATTAAAAATATTAAAGATAATGTCTCTAAGACTATTTATACTTGCTCGATTGGCTATTGCTATAACGACAACGAAGATAAAGATTATGAGGCTATGGTGCATATCTCTGATGAGATGATGTATGCGGATAAAGATCGATACTATCAAGAAACAGGAATTGACCGTAGAAGTAAATAATTTAAAATATATTCGAATAAAGGAAATAAAATTTATGAACAAAACCGAATTAATCGCTTTAACTAAAGACCTTCTTAACGAAGAAGATTTATCTAGTAGAGAAGAAGACTTAAAACTTTTAAAAAGAGAATACAAATATTTCTCAAATAAAGATGAGGAGAGTTATTTTGATAAACAAGAAACTGATAAGTTCCTTTCTTTATTTAAAGAACTCGCTATTAAAGAACCAAGCTTATTACGTTCTAGTTTAGATGAGAAGAAAAGTGTTATTGAAAAAGCAAAGAAACTTTTAGAATGTAAAGATATCCAAGCCGCTTCTAAAGAGATGGAGCAATTGAGTGAAGAATTTAAAAAAGCTGGTCGCACATCTAAAAAGGAAACTGATGATGAACTTTGGGCATCTTTTAGAGCGGTTAAAGATGAATTCTACGCGAAGAAAAGAGCGTTCTATGAAGAGCTTGATGCCTCTAATAGTGAAAAGCGCGCTAAAAAAGAAGACATCATCGCTAGAGCAAATAAGGTTTTAGAAATTGACAATATTAAAGAGGCCAGCGAGCAAATGGACGCTTTAAGAAAAGAGTGGAAAGAAGTTGGCTATTCCGGAAAAGGCGATGACGCCTTATGGAGAGAATTCGCTAAAGCACTAGATGCATTTAGTGAAAAAAGAAAAGAATATCGTCACGAATTAAAAAAGACATTTGATGAAAGAGCGGAGAAAAAAGAAGAACTCATCAAGACCGCAAAAAAGATTTTAGCAAACTCTGAATTCTCTGAAGAAGAAATCGCTAAAGTTAAAAATTTGAGAAATGAATATAAGGCCATTGGATTTGCTGGAAAGGAAAAAGACGATGACCTTTACGCTAGATTTAACGAAGTCATTCAAAAGTACTTTGAAGAAATGAAATTTTATAAATAATAGGTGATTTGACGTGAAAAATAGCCGTTTTGCAGCGTTTTTTATAATGCTTCTATTTTCGCTTGCTGGATGTAATAACACAAATAATGTAGATAGAAATAAGACATTTGAAGTAACATTTGTTTGATACTGAGCTCAATGCTTTTGTGTATCACGATAATATTTAATATTTTCTTCTGTTTTTTACATATGGAGATTAAATTCCTCTTTGGATCTTTTTAAAATTTGCATAAAAAGAAGTAATATTTTTCTTCTATCTAAATAAACTAGTTTATAATTGAAGTAGATATGATAGCTTCGATAATCCTTTTATCGCTAGGGGCGGTAATGTCCGCTGTTTTCATTGTCAGCAAAGTAATTAACTATTCTCTTAAGACGATTATCTTTAAGACTATTGCTTCGCTTTTCTTTGTGGCGTTAGGCATTTATCTTTGTATCATTAAACCTGGACACTTTTATTTAAGACTATTTATAGTGTTGGGCTTAGTTTTTGGAATGCTTGGAGATGTGCTTCTTGGTTTTAAATACATCACCACAAAAACAAAGAAGATTTGGATCTTAGCGGGAATGTATGCTTTCGCTATTGGACATATCTGCTATTTAACTGGACTATTCCTTGAATATTATGTTCCAGGAAATATCTTATTTATCTTCTTACCATTTATTACAGCGATCGTAATCTCAACAATTTACATGTTTGTTTCACGCAAGGTTGGAATTAATTTCGGACCAAAGATGTTACCATTTGGGCTTTTCTATTTGATGTGTCTTACTTCAATGGTTTCAACTTCTTTCTATATGGCGTTACTCCATAATTTCTCTATTATCCAAGGAGTTATGTTCTTTGTTGGAGCAATCTTCTTTATGTGTAGTGACTTTATGTTAACTGGAGCGTATTTTAAACCAGGGCAACGTTCAAAAACCTATATGGGAACTTATTCAGTTTTCTATTACTTAGCTCAATTTATCATCGCTTTCTCGCTTTTCTTTATTTAGTAAAAAATACTTAGTTTTGCAGAAAAAACGCCATATTTGATGGTGTTTTTTGTTGTCTGAGCCAGTCTGCAAAGGCTGAGCGAGTTAAAACCCCCAGATAGTCTGGG
>CAMOEI010000007.1 GCA_946612115.1 uncultured Caryophanales bacterium
GGCTAATATCTGCCCGTCTATGAAAAACCACCGGATTGTCCGGTGGATATTTATTGATAATTATTGATATGTATCGCAAACGTGATACAATATATTCGAGGAAAAAATATGGCGAAAACTGAAACTGTTCATACAAGAGTTACTGGTGACATCAAAGAAAAAGCCGATAAGATTTTTAATCGCTTAGGATTAACAACTAGTCAAGCTATTACTCTTTTTTTGACTGCATCCGTAAACAACAATGGGTTACCTTTTGAATTAACATTGCCGGATGATGAGTCTGATTTAGCTTTCGCAAAATCAATTGCTACTGTTGATGGGGTAGTTCCTTCTCAAGATGCTCAAAGAATCATGAGATTATATTCACGCGGTGAAATTGATTATGAAACTGCAGAATTCGCAATAGCGAGGCTATACAAATAATGAAGGATCCATATGTCTATGAAGGCACAAATGTGCTAAAGAATAAACTAGATATAAAAGACGAAGCAACATTAGAAAAGGCCGAGTCTGATTTTGTTGGTCTTGCAGCTAATAGATTAAGACATAGCGATTTCGTTATAGAAAATATACAAGATGGACTAAAAATTCATAAGTTTTTGTTTTCTAACTTATATGATTGGGCTGGTTCACCACGAAGTATTGATATTTTCAAAGGCGAATCATTATTAGATGGCCGCTCAATTGATTATGTTTATGCATCCTATATTGATAAAGCTTTAAAGGATCTAAACAAAGAATTTAAAGAAGTAGACTGGGATGAATTAGATTCAAAAGAAAAAATAGAGAAGATATGTTATTTTGTTACAGAATTTTGGCATATCCATCCTTTTAGAGAAGGAAATACAAGAACTTCAGCAATGCTCTTATATTTTCTAATCAAAAAGGCAAATTTGCATGTTAATATCGATTTTCTATCAAAAAATGGTAAGTATTTCAGAAACGCTTTAGCGTTAAATTCCTTATATAGTAACTCTAAGCCAGAATATATTTTAGGAATCGTTACAGATTCAGTAACGCTTAAAAATATATCGAGCAAAAAATACGAAACAATTGAAGGATTTGAGGTTAATAAGTATTCGTACTCAAATCACACAATAGAGAAAATTAAAACAATAGAAAAACCTTCTGATTGGCATAAATAGGGCTTTTTGCTTACTTACCATCTATTTTTAACCATCTCTGCAAAACCGAGAAGATTATTAATCTTATAGACTTTTTCTTTAACTTTAATCGTTCCGTTAAAGTAGCCAAAGACTTGATGTTGATTGCTTTGGATGATTAAAGCGTTCGTATTTGAATATCGGTCAATAACAGGATGGAAAGATAAATCGATATCTTTAGATTTACTTGTTAGTGTCCAATCTTGTAGGAAGAGATGTTTACCTTTTTCGTTTTTAGGAATATTGAATGTGACATCTTCTAATTTAAAGGCCTCTTTATCATAGAAGAACATATTTTCACTTGCGTTAGAAGTATCTCCGAAACCATATCCAAGGTTGAAACCCACTAGATGACCATCTTCACTAACTGCGTTTAAACTAGACCAATACCAAGTATTTGAATATGTCCAGACGCCTCTGCCCCAATCTAAGACCCCAGTAGTGGACTCTTTTTTAAATTGATGAGTAAATTCCCCTAACTTGAAATATCCTGAACCCACTAATAGATTAATCTTTTGGTTATAGTAGAAATGTTTCTTCTTTTTAAATGGAGTGGCGATAACCATTGATTTATCTAAAGATTGCTCTAAAAGAATGTCACATTCAAAGTCTTCACCTTTTTTGACGTTTTTCATTTTACAGATTAATCGTCTTTTTCCGTTTTTGTTAGAGAAAAACATCGAATAATTTTTGCTTTCAGAAAAGACATCTCCATCCTTAGAAGAACTTGGAAAATTAGTCTCTCCAAAAGTGAGCCACTTCATATAACTTTTAGTGACGTCTTTATTGTTAATGTAATCAAGAACTGAAACGGACACTAAACCCATATAGGAGTTATCATCGATTGTTAAAGCGATTCCAAACTCTTTATCACCAATATAGTAATAGTCCCATTCTTTAATTCTACTTTTAAGTCCTTTGATCGCTTTTCGATTATATTCTTTGATTAAACTAAACGCGTAACCAGCCTCCGCTAGATTACCAGCCTCGTCTAATAATGGTCCAGGAGAAAGTAGATGTTGCATAATTAATCCTTCTTTCAATTTTATAAGCAAATCTAACAAAAAAAGGGGCAAAAACCCCTTAATTTGTTGAAATTATTCGATTCTGTTATCTCTAATAACTCTTTCTTTTAAGCTTTCAGGAACTTCTTCATAGCCTTCAAATTCACGGTTGAAGAAGCCACTAGCTTGAGTGAGCGATTTAAGTTGAGAAGCGTAATCAATGACTTCGCTTTCAGGAATGAGAACTTCAATTTCTTGGTTACCGAAATCTTTTTCTTCGATGTTTTGAACTCTCGCTCTTCTGGTATTTAAATCGCTTAAGACGTTACCAGTGTATTTAGATTCGACATTAACTTTTAATCTTAAGATTGGTTCCAAGATGATTGGACGGCACTTCATATAAGCGTCTTTAAAGGCAAGGATAGCCGCCATCTTGAAGGCTTGCTCATTAGAATCTACTGGGTGATATTTTCCATCGACTAAGACACCTTTAACTCCGATGACAGGGAAGCCTGCCAATAAGCCTTTTCCTAAAGCTTCAAAGAATCCTTTTTCAACTGCAGGAATATAGTTTTTAGGAACTGATCCACCAAAGATTTCTTCAGCAAATTCACTTTCTTCCGCTGGTTCAAATCTCATCTTAACAACACCGTAGAATCCGCTTCCACCGGTTTGTTTGACGTATCTTCCATCTCCTTCAGCGGTGCCTTTAATCGATTCACGATAGACAACTTTCATCGGTTCGGTTTCGACTGTTACCTTATAGATATTCTTTAATTTATCTAAGATGAAATCGATATGAGAATCACTGACACCTCCTAAAAGGAGTTGTTTAGTTTCATTATTACGTTTGACTTCGACACATGGATCTTCTAATTGAATCTTTTGAAGTGCAGGAAGTAATTTTCCTTCAGTGTTTTTATCGGTAATTAAAGCTTTGAATGTAACCGCGGTTGGATATTTAACTGGTTTATAAATGGTAATCGCTTTACTTGATGATAAAGAATCACCAACTTTAATACCTTCTAATCTAGTTAAAGCACCGATATCCCCCGCTCTAAGTTCTTCTACTGGAATGACCTTACCTCCGCACATGATGGACAAAGCACTAATCTTTTGGACATTACCGTTAAAATAGACGCTATCTCCAGAATGTAAGACACCAGAGCAAACCTTAAATAAGTTAATCGCTCCTGAATATGGATCGACTAATGTCTTAAATACATAAGCAGAGAATGGTTCATCATCACTAGTAGGTCTAACGACTTCTTTACCATTTTCATCATGAGCTTCTAATGGTTTTAAATCTGATGGATTTGGTAAATAATCAATCATCATATTTAATAATGTTTGAACACCGATATTCTTCAAAGAAGAACCAACGATGACTGGAGTTAATTCACTAGAAATAACTGAGGTTTTTAAAGCGTTTCTAACTTCTTCTTGAGAGAACTCTTCTCCATTAAAGAATTTTTCTAGTAATTCATCGTTAACTTTAGCGACTTCTTCAGTAATAGTGTTATGTAACTCTAAGACTTTGGCGCGTTTATCTGGATAGATTTCAGCCTCAACGCATTCTTTTCCGTTATAGATGTGCGCTTTTAAATCCACTGCATTAGCAAAGCCATCAAAATTCTTATCATGCCCTAATGGGTAGCAGAAGGAGATGACTGATTTACCAAACTTTTCACGAATGTCTTCTAATAAGGCTTCAAAATCGACTTCTTCTTTATCCATCTTATTAATATAGATAAATGTAGGAACGCCTTTCTTTCTTAACTGTTTCCAGTGTTTTAATGTTCCAACTTGAACCCCAACAGAGGCATCGATCACTAAGACCGCACCTTTAATTACTCCGGTAACTCCAATAACTTCACTGATAAAGTCATCGTTACCAGGAATGTCTAAGACATTAATTTTATGTCCGTTATATTCAATTGGGACGACTGAAACTTGAGTAGAGCTTCCTCTTCTTTGTTCAGTAGCGGAATAATCAGATAAAGTATTCTTCTTTTCAACTTCGCCTTTTTCAGGAATCATTTTGGCGACAAAGGCCATTGATTCGACTAAAGAAGTTTTACCGCTTCCTTGGTGACCTAAAATAGCGACATTTCTAATGTGTTTTGCATCGTAACTCATATATTTTCTCCTTAGATTCTAAAATATTTAGAATATCTGCCTTTAGTGATGAGTTGAACTCTTCCTTCTTTGAGGAGTTTCGCTAAAGCTTTTTCGATAGTGACTTTACTAGTGGAATATAGAATTCTTAAGATCATTGTCTTACTAATCGCGGTAGAAGAATCATTAATGGTCTTTAAGACTTTTTCTTCACAAGTCGCGTCTAAAGAATTGATTTCCATAATGTAATCAAGTTTGAGATAAGCTTCTAAGATTCTCTTTAAGACAAAGCTCACAAACGCTTCATAGTTATTTTCATCATCATGCCATCCAGTGGAGCTCACTTCAAAAGCATCGATATATTCACCTAAGTGTTGCTTCATTAAGTAAGCGATAGCGAAATAATCATCGATATCGTATCCATATTTCTTTAACAAGAAATGGAGTAATAATCTCGAAACTCTTCCATTACCGTGATTGAATGGGTGAATGCACATGAAATCAAGCATGAAGGCTGAAATAAGAACTAATTTATTGCATTCTTCATCTTTGGCGCATTCATTAAATTGCCAGATAAGACTATCTAATAATGGAACGACATCTTGAGGAACTGCAGAGACAAAGATTGTTCTGAAACTTCCATCAGGCATACTCTCTTGAATGTAGTTTTGAGAGTCCTTATATTTACCTCCAAAATCAGGATTATAATCTTTATAGATATAGTAGTGGAGAGTAGTGATAAAACTACGATCTAAAGTTTGATACTTATAGACTTCAGAAATTAAATCCAAAGCATTTAAATAGCCAACCACCATATGTTCTTGTAAGGTTTGAGGTTGGCTAGTACGGTTAAATAAAGATTTTTCGCGTTCTTCAGCGATATAAACATTTCCAATCCCATTGCTGGCTAAAGTGCCACTTCTTTTTGCAATCGCGATTAAATCATCTACTTTCTTCATCTTTTTGATAGAAGCAGATTTCCCCTTATAAAACTCAATCGAGTTGAGTAAAGAAACAATGCCAGGGGTGTTTAAAGAAAGCATTGCTCCTTTCAAGTCAAACATTTTCATATATGTGAATACCTCACTATTATTATGCTACATATTTTTAAAAATTGCTTTAATTAAGTAAAAAATATTCAAAAATACTGAAATAGTTAGAAATAGTAGGATAAGCATCAATATCTCTTTAATTAATATTAAAGGATGATTATAATATTCAAGGAAAGGAAACTTGTCTATGGAAGAATATATTATTGAAACAAATAACCTGACAAAGAAATTCCCTGGAAAAGTCGCGGTTGATCATGTCAACATGCACATTAAGCGCGGAGAGATATATGGATTTATCGGGCGTAATGGTGCAGGTAAAACCACAGCGATGAAACTTATTCTAGGCCTATTAAAACCAAACGAAGGTGAAATTACTTTATTTGGAAACAAAAACTTAAATGAAGATCGTAAGAAAATCGGTTCTTTAATTGAAACTCCTTCTTTATATAGAAACGTTTCCGCTTTTGAAGTGATGAAACGTTATGCAATTCTTTTCGGGGGAAGTGATGAAGATATCAAAGATATCCTTGAACTAGTTGGCTTAGGAGATACCGGTAAAAAACACGCTGGAGATTTCTCTTTAGGAATGAAGCAAAGACTAGGCATCGCAATTGCCTTACTTGGTAATCCAGAAATCTTAATTTTAGATGAACCAGTTAACGGACTTGACCCTGCTGGAATTAAAGAAGTTAGAGACACCATTATTAAATTAAATGAAGAAAGAGGAGTGACTTTCTTAATTTCTTCTCACTTACTAGATGAACTCGCCAAGATTACCACGACATATGGAATTATCAACGAAGGTAAGTTAGTGGAAGAAGTCAGCGCCAAAGAATTAATGGAAAGATGCGCTCATAATTTAAAAGTTAGATGTAGCGATATTTCAAAAGCTGAAAAAGTCTTAAAAGATCATAAACTTCTTAATAGATATGAAGTCAAAGATGACGCATTAATTATCTATGATAACATTGAAAAATCTGGAGAAATTAACGAACTTTTAGTCAAAAACAAAATCGTTGTTAATGAACTAGCGGTGAACACTACTGGACTAGAAGATTATTTCATAGAAAGGATTGGAAGATAATTATGTCAAATTTAATTAGATTCGAATTTAGAAAACTCTTCCATCACGTCTCTTTCTATGTGATTATGGGAGTCAGCTTATTATTTACGATTGTTAATGGCCTACTTTTATTAGCCGCTGCTAGATTAATCGATATGCCTATCCCAACAACAATCTATGATTTTGTTAGAGGTTCAATTACTTCTAACTCAATGATTTTTGTTGGCATCTTCTTAGCGATATTTACTACTGAAGATTTTAATACTGGTTCGATTAAAAATATTGTTTCTAGAGGATATAGCAACTCTAAAGTTTATTTCTCTAAATACCTTGTTTCTTTAATTGCGGTTATCGCCATTTGTTTAACTGCGGTAATTGGTGGAATTATTTACGGATTAATCTTCTTCCCTGAAGTTGGAAGCTTTAAAGACATCGGATTTGTTATTCCTGGATTATTACTTTGTATCGTTACTTATCACGCCTTATTCTTCTTAGTTTCATTTAGCATGAGAAAAATGGCACCGGCAATTGTTATTAGTATTGTTGGTCCTATGGGCTTAGATTTAGTCATTCAGCTAGTGAGCATTTTCACAGAAGACAGATTTAAAATTAATATCGCTAATTATTGGCTTAGCGGTATATTGACTAACTTTGGTAGTTCTTTGGGAGATGACACTGTTTATGTCGCTGAATTAATTTGGCTAGTAGTCTATTTAGTTGGCTTTGTTTTAGTGGGATATCTCATCAATAGAAATCGCGAAATTAAATAAAACATCAAAGAAATGCATGAAAAAACGCGACATTTGCCGCGTTTTTTTGATTATTTAATGATTAAGCAAATCTCTCTGCAACTGCGATTCCTAGTTCGATCATTCTTCCTAGACCAAACGCTCTTTCTTCGCTGGTGAGTTTATAATTTCGATCTAAGAAACTATCGGTAACTGTTAATAAGCAAAGAGCTTTTTTATGTAATTTCGCCGCATTAACGTAAAGGGCGTAAGATTCCATTTCAACTCCCATAACTCCTAAACTTGCCCATCTTTTCCATATTTCAGGATCACTATCATAGAAGATATCAGCGGCGAGGATATTTCCTCCGTGATATGGGATATTTGCTTTTTTAGCTTCTTCATAAGCGGCAATCGCTAAATCGAAGCTAGCAATCGCGGAGAAGGTGCCGTTAAGTTTATATTGGCCCATCCAATTACTATCAGTACAGGCTCCTGTGCATATAAGAACATCTTTTAATTTAATATGAGGTTGATATGTACCACATGTTCCGACTCTAATGATGGCTTCTACTCCATATCCTGTATATAGTTCATGAGAGTAAATACCGATACTTGGCATCCCCATTCCTGAAGCCATAACTGAGATACGGACATTGTTTTTTGTTAGACCAGTGAATCCAAGGACTCCTCTAACATCAGTGACTTGTTTGACATCGTGAAGATATGTATCAGCGATCCATTTGGCCCTAACTGGATCTCCAGGCATCAAAACAACTTTGGCGAAATCGCCTTCTTTAGCGTTAATATGTGGTGTTCCCATATAAATCTCCTTAACGAATACTATTTTACAACAACTGTTTCTCTATACAAAAACATTTTAATTTGTGTTTTTATTAAATAATCAGTAAACTGATTTCATGAAAGTTAACGGAAAAATTGAAAATCTCCAAACTAGTGATATTAAAATTCTTCTCACTGTATATGAATTAAATGTGAAGCATTATTATCCTCTTTCTGAAGGAGTATTTAAGATTCTCACTGGCTTAGATGATGAGGAAATGAAAGATTTTACTTTTGTTTCTACATATAAAACTTTAATTTCATATGGAAGTAAGAAAATTTCTAGATCTATCGTGATGCTACTGAGATATAACTATTTAGAAAAAATCTATCATCAAGAAAGCGATAATCTTTATTTAAAGATTTCCGATAAAGGACTTAGAGCGATTCTAGATTATCAAAAGAAACATAAGTATAAATTCAAAGAAAAACAGCCTGTTCCTAGTAAAACAATTGTTAAAATAGAAAGATAATTTATTCAATTGATATAAAAAATATAGTAAAATTTCCTCGATAATGAAAAATGATGAATTTAATGTAGTAAAAATTACAAACGAACAAGATGGATTTGCCTCTAATGAATTTGGTTTAACCCAATCTGGAGAATTTTCCTTTACTGCCACAAACAATTTTAGAGCTGCTCCAAAAGATGAGATGAATGATAATCCAACATCTAATGATGAAAACGCCTCTAAAGAGCAAAGAAGAAGACAGGATGAAAATCCAGAGAAAAACGTAGAAGAACTCTTAGAAGGCGAAATTAGTGGTGGAGAAGCCTCTACCTCCGCGGCTGGAAATGTTGGTGCGACTTCCACAAGCGCCTCTAGTGCGACTAGCGCTGCGAGTAGTGCTGCTAGTGCAGTTGCGGCAACTGCTGCTGCGGTAATCGTTGCCGTTCCTACTATTGTTGCGGTGTCCGCTGCAATCTTCTTATCTACTAAACTTATTGATAAGTCCTACACTCCTTCATCAGACAACATTATTTTTAATGTTAATATGGAAATTGATGAAAAAGATGATCGTGTCTTTAGAGTCTTCCTTAGAAAAACTGAATTTGAAATCAATTATAAGTTCCAATCTTATTTATTGAAAAATGGTGAAAATAACGGAATGTTCAGCAATCTTAAATCAGACACTGATTATGATCTCATGGTGTATGGTTATTCCCCATCCGTTATTGGAGAAGTTGACCCTGACACTGGTGAAGTAGTTGTTGAAACTGATTATAAAGAATTTACCACACTCCCATTAAATGGAGAGGTTTTTGCGCCTAAAGAAACTGTTAGAACCTTAGGTAATCCATACGATAACCTTGTGACATTCACCTATGATGCAAAAGTTGATTTTGATACAGGCAATACCTCAATCACAATTAATGAAGTTTTATCAGAAGACGTTACTGGAATAATGGTGATGTTTGATCGTGGCACTGACCATGAAGGTACATATAACCTTGGTGATCGACCAGGTACATATGAATTTAATGTTCGTGAAGTTAATCCTGATATGGATTTACTTAGCTTACACACCGTGTGTTTAGCTTACTATATTGGAGAAGACTATGACCACGTATATCACACTGATTCAATTGAAGTGATGTTCTCTAATGTCCCTCAACCAGTGGTACCTGAAATTCGTAGCTTTTATCTTTCTGATCGAATCGATTTTTCTGAGGGAGAGATTTATATTGGCACTGCTTTAACAACCTTTATGGTTGATTACACCGATAATGAAGACGCTATCAGTGACGTTGTGCTACATCTTTTTACAGATGATGCGTCTGCGTCATATAACTACACATATCCAATTACTTTACCTAACGAAGAAAATAATAAAGCCTATGGTGCGATTAATTTAATTCAGGATGAAACATCTGGTTCTCAAATAACTTTAGATATCCTTCAAAATAATTCGTTCACTGTTGTTCTTAAATACAATGTTACTTACGATAATGCTGTAGTTGAAGAATCTTTAGATTGTGGCACTGTGACATTTACTTCTGAAGAAGTTACAAGTTTTGATTTCGCCACTGAATCATATTTCATTAACAATGGTGCTCAAATTAGAATTCCATCAACATTCACTTATAGTGGATTTAACAATTATTTACTTCAAAGCATCACAGTCGATTTAGTTGATGCTAGTAGCGGAACTAAATATCATGCTTCACTTGATTCATTGCCTCTAAGCGGGCAAAGTACCGATGTTAAATTCTCTAGTTTTGATATACCTTCTGATTTAGAAGCCTTAAAAGCTGGTGTCTTTGATGTCACAATTAATTACGCTCACCGTATGTTTACATTCCGCTATGAATCTCCATTATTAGAAAATCCATCAATTATTGGAGCCTATGTTGATCCAGTTATAACACGAGACGATTATTATCAAAACAAAGTTACTGTCACTCTTGATTATTTAGACTCTATTGCGTTATATAGTGATTTCAAAATCACATTCAAAGATTATACTGTCTTAACAGATAATAATCCTACTGTGTTTGGTCCATATAGTTTAGAAAAGACCACAGAACCTCAAAAGGTCCAAATTGATTTTGAAAGTTACTCCGGTGAAGGATATCCAGCCATCACAGACACCTTTACTTATCTAGTCACTTATCGTGATGATGTTGGAGTATGGGATATCGGCACTGAGAGTGCTCAATTTACTTTACAAAACGCGAATATTTCTTTATATCCTTCTACCCCAGGAGAAAGCGGGCCTGAATATTACATTTCTCCATCTCGAGAACTTGAAAGCGCTATCTTTAGTCTTACTCTTACCAACAAAGAGAATAGTGCTGAGAACTATACTTGGACGGATTTAGTGGTATCAGATAATGCCACCTTAGATATGTCTGAAGCAAGAAGCTCTACTCACACCGATTGGGATTATATTGACAAGACATATGATTATGTCTTAAAAGTTCAATATCAAGAAAAAGAATATGTTGTTGATAGTGGTGAACATCATTTAGGTTCTACAGTTTCAACTAATGGCATTAAATGTGGATATTTAGAAAAACTCTCAAATACTGGCGCTGCACTAGCACCATATAATCTTCCAATTTATCTTGATTATAGTGACTCATCGTCGAATATTGATCGATTAGTGTTTGATTTAGAACCTGTTACTGGTACTGTTGATATCACTGAGCCAGTTCCTTATAGTGAAGCATCCACTTGGCCAAGCACAAATCTTTCTAGCTTTGTAACAATTCAAACAAGTCAATTACCTCGTGCTTCACTTTGGCATTCATTAGATTTAGCCAACCTATTTAATGGTCTTGTAAACGACAGCGCTATTGCAGAAAATGACACTATTAAGATAAGTGTTTATGCTGTTATGACAGATACCGAAGCTACTGTCCTTATCGGTACTGATAGCTTTGTATTTGATACTCAAACTAACCATGATCAAATTTATGGCACTACTGGTGGAACTCATGATGTTGATATGACAAATTATTCAGCTTCATTATTGTTTAGTACCACAAACACCTTTGGCGATGTGAGTAGCGCTGAAGTTTATGCTCAAATTACTTTGCCACAGAGAACAGAAGATAGAGACTTCTACGTCAAATATGAGTATGATTTTTCTAATAAAGTTTATAAGTTAGACTTCAATTACACTTATAGAGAAGATCCTAATTCTATGAATGGAGCAACTCCATTAGCTGATACTGAGTTAGTGGATTGGATTAAATATGGACTTTGCGCTACTGACAAAGTTGAAGTCACTCTCTGGTATCGCACTAATAGCGCTGATCAATTTGTTCGCGTTAATGCTGATTCTCCAGCGATGCCATCGTTTATGCAAAGCATCTAAAAATTATTTTCAATTAGTTTTTAATAAATTAAAAATACAAGGAGGATATTAATTTATGTCTAAAAACGAGAAAAAACAAGTTAAGACAAGCTCAATTGTTGGTTGGGTTGTCTTTGGTTTATTCGCTGCCGCTGCTATTGTTTGCTTAGTCTTCACTAAAGAAATTACAGCCTTCTTCAGCGCACCAAAACCTGATTGGCATCCTACATTCCAATTCTTATTCCACGCAGTCTTAAGTTTAATTAAGACAATGCAAATCATTGTTGCTGCTATTGCTTTATGGTTATTAATTAAATTAATTACCAAAATAAGTATCAGATCCCCAAAAGGAATTACCATTGCTAAATTATTAGTTAACTTTCTTAAATGGGTCATCGCCTTAGCAGCTCTGTTCTTAATCTTATCTGCCTGGGGCGCTAATGATGTGTTTGTTCTTGCTAGTGCAGGTGTTGTCACTCTTATTATTGGTCTTGGTTCACAAGCTCTTGTGGCCGATATCTTAGCAGGTATCTTCATCGTCTTTGAAGGAGATTTCCAAGTTGGTGATATCATCATTATTGATGGTTGGAGAGGTGAAGTTCAAGCGATTGGAATTAGAACCACAAAATTAGTTGACGCTGGTGGAAACGTTAAGATTGTCACTAATAGTGACATCAAGTCCATTATTAACCAAACTAAGGAATTATCTATCGCTAAATGTTATGTTGGTATTTCTTATAATGATCGTATCGAAAAAGTTGAAGCAATTATCGCTGATAATATCGATAAAATCAAAGAGAAGATCCCAGGTATTGTTGAAGGACCATATTATAAAGGTGTTAGCGAACTCGCTGATAGTTCGGTCAATCTCTTATTCGTTGCCAAATGTAAAGAAAACGATATTTATCAAGTTCAACGTGATTTAAATAGAGAAATCAAAATCTTATTCGATGATAATGACATCGGAATCCCATTCCCACAAATGACATTATCTTATGAGAAAGATAACGAAGCTGCTAAACTTTCTAGACAAGAAAAACGTGAAGCAGAGAAGTTTGTTGAAGAACAAAAAGTACTCTCTAAAGACGTTGACGTTAAGAAATAATATCCTCGTAATATACTAAATATTAGGAAGAGATTTTGTTTCTCTTCCTTTTCTTTTATTGACAATCTGTTGAGAAAAACTGAAAATTAATTTTATAATTAATATTGAGGTCACCGATGATGATTAGTTTTATTTGGGAAAATACTGCATTAGTAAACTGGATTATTTCCTTAGTGTTTATTATTGCAATCTACGTCTTTTTATTCTTTATGTACGCGAAGATTGTTAAAAGAAGAGCTGGCTATGTTTTTATTTCTGCTAGCTTTATCTTAATTCTTCTTTCATTTTTATTTTCCCTTACATATGTCTTTGTCATCGCTTCTGCGATCACTATCGTTGGAGTGACCATTTCTTTATTTACAAACTTAGGAGATTTAAGACAGTTCCTCGCTAACCCATTTAAGAAGAGCAATATCAAATCTTCGAAAAACGATGTTGAAAAGATTTACAATCGTGAACTCTTATATAAGACTATTGAAACCGCAGTGGTTAATTTAAGTAAAACTAGAACTGGTGCGATTATGACATTTGAGAAAAATACATCACTTAGTGATGTTATTAAAAATGGTGTCTTAGTTAACGCTCCTGTTAGTGCTGAACTTTTAATGACTATTTTCTATCCAGGAACTAGACTTCATGATGGAGCGGTAGTTATCCATGGCAATCAAATCGTTGCCGCTAGTGTTTTCTATACTCCAACCACTAAACCATTTGCCGGTAAATATGGTTCCCGTCATAGAGCGGCCTTAGGTATTTCTGAAATTTCTGATTCAGTCACTGTTGTTGTCAGTGAAGAAACTGGAAGAATTTCTTTCGCAGTTAGTGGTCAACTTGACGCGGTTAGTCAAGAAGATTTTTTAAGAGTCTTTGAAAATTACATGGACGGTATCGCCGAAGAATAATGGAACAAAAAGATATCTTTGATTTTATCGTCAAAGTCCAAGCCATTTCTAAAATTGGTCTCACCTATTCTAAAGATCCTTACGCTTTAGATAACTATAACGAATTAAATGAATTATCTAAGAAATTCTTAGAAGATTTTACTAATGTAAAAATAGAGCGACCTAACTATTTTGAAAAAGATGTTTATCCAACTCCAAATGTCTCAGTGAGAACTGTTATTTTTAATAAAGATAAAACCAAAATCTTAATGGTTAGAGAAGTCTCGAGTCACGAATATTCTCTTCCTGGTGGATGGTGTGATTTATATGATTCACCAAGTGTGGCAGCAAAAGAAGAATGTTTACAAGAAGCTGGCGCGGAAGTAGAAATTGTGAGGCTTGTTGGAATTACTGACCGTACCCCATATAAAAGAAGTGGAACAATTCCAGAATATGTCATCGTTTTTGAAGGAAAAATTAATGTTCTTCATGAAGAACATGAATATGAAACTGATGATGTTGGATTTTTTGAGATTAATAATCTTCCTCCGATTTCTAGAAAAACAAGCATTATCGAATTAACTAGATTCATTAACGCTGCTAAAGATAATCAAACAATATTTGATTAACATTAATTGCCTTATTGAGGCTTTTTTTGTATTATTACGTATACATGATTTATTTAACTAACCCTCAAAAGATATATATCGTCGTCGTAGTCGTTTCTATATTAGTGGTTCTCGCCTTAATATTTGGACTAGTTTATTATCGTGTTTTAAGAAACAAATATATCAAATACTTTATTTATAAAGAATTATTTTCTTTAGCGAATTATAACGATTATCTTTTACTTAATAATTACCGTATTAATTTAGATAAGAATCACTTTGGGACAATTGATCATATTTTGATCACTAATAAATACATTTTATTAATTAATGAATTTAATCTTTCGGGAGTCTTAAAAGGTGAATTCACCGATAATGAATTAACTTTATTCTCTAAAAGAGAAAATAAACAAATCGTCAATCCTTTAAACTATAATGTCAATCTCACTAAAAGAGTGATTTTAATGAATGATTTAGACCCTAATCTAGTTAAAGGGATCGTGGTCATTAATAATGACTCATATGTTGAAATAGGTAATATGCCTGAAAATTATCGCTTTATCAGAAGAAAAGATTTAAGAAAATGTATCTCTGATATCGATAAGATTAAAGTTAAACCACTTAAAGAAGAACAAGTAGTTAAGTTCATTAACTATTTAAATGAATATAATCCAAATCGAGTAAATAGATGACTTCAATTAAAGAACTAAGAAAAGAATCATTTAAAATCCATAGAAATAATGGGCTATATGCTTATTTGGTTTATTTTGTGTGTGGTTTATTAGTTAGCGGAATTTGTTTATTAACAATCTTTTCTCCATTTATCGTAGTTATCTTAACTCCTTTACTTATCTTACCAATCTTATTTACTGCGGACACTTTAGTGGGAGTTCTAAAAGAGAATTCCTATATTTCTTTAGGAAGCTTCTTTAGAAGTTTTATCGCCTTTTTCTCAAATAGATTTAATAGTGTTTACGGCTTTTGGAAGGCAGTTTTAAAAGCTCTTATCATTACTGTGGGGTTTGGACTAATCTACTCGATTGTTATTAACTCAGTTATCTTTTCAGTTAACGAAGCCTTTAAGCAGCTCTTATTAGAGTTTCAATCTTTATTGCTCGCTCCTGAAGAAGCCGCGATTCAGGCATTTATCGATAAATATTCTTATGAATTAACTTTTATTTCAATAGTGAACTATGTTCCTTTATCGATAATATTTGTTATTGCTTTTGCTTTTTCTACTTCATTTAATTCATTAATCTATTTCTTTATGTTCGAACCAAAAAATATGGCGGATGGTCAAGGATGTCGACTTGTTCACTCTCAAGTCATTAGAAATAATCATAAATTCGCTTTTAAGGCCTATTTTGGATTAAATTATCCAATGATCGCTTTCTATATCCTCACTAGTGGATTAGGGGCTTATATCGGCTATTTGGTGAAATTTGATTTAAATTACATTTTAGCGTTTTCTACTGCAATTCCTCTATTTTTAACAACATTTATCTTTGGCTCACTTTTTTATAGTAATAGATATGCGACTTATTTATCTTTGAAACCTCAATATCTAGAGATATATAACGGATTTGGCAAAGATATCATGGATAATTTATTAAAGGCTATTGAGAAGACTGATAAAGAGAAAGGTAGAACAAAAAAAGACTCTGATGAGTCCGATAGTTAGTTTTCTGGAGCAGGCGACGGGAATCGAACCCGCATAACTACCTTGGCAAGGTAGTGTTCTACCACTGAACTACGCCTGCAATTCAAAATTGCTCAATTATTATAACAAAAAGAGTTAATTATGCAATAGTATTTGTTAGAAAAATAAAATGTGTTTATTATAAATAATAGCGTTTAAGGAGAGAAAAGATGGTTACAGATAAAGAGATTGCTGAACTTATATTCCCAGAAGTCACAGAAACAATTGATGATTTAGAAAAAAGATTCCCAGTGAGGAAGTTAAAAGAAGGAGCAGAAGTTACTAGATTCGCTCCATCTCCAACAGGTTTTTTACACACTGGCTCTTTATTCACATCTTTAATCTGCCACAAGGTCGCTAAAGATAGTGGAGGAATTTTCTATGTTAGATTAGAAGACACCGACACTAAAAGAGAAATCCAAGGTAGCGGAGAAGAACTTCTTAAACAACTCGAATTATTTAATATTATCCCTAATGAAGGCTATTTAGGTTCCTCTCAAAAAGGAAACTATGGACCATATATCCAATCCCAAAGAGCGGATATCTATAAAGTCGTTATCAAGTACTTACTTGAAAACGGTAAAGCCTATCCATGTTTTTGCTCTCAAGAAGAATTAGATGAGATTCGCGCTAAACAAGAAAAAGCCAAAATCATTCCGGGATATTATGGACCATTTGCGAAATACCGTTATCTCACTAACGATGAAAGAAAAGAGAAAATCTTAAATGGTGATCCATATGTCATCAGATTTAAAAGCAGTGGAAATCACGTCCACAAGATTAAAGTTAGTGATTTAGTCCATGGCAATTTTGAAATCGCTGAAAACGATATGGATATCGTCATCTTTAAAAGTGATGGCTTACCAACCTATCACTTCGCTCACGTAGTAGATGATCACTTTATGAGAACCACAACAGTTATAAGGGGAGAAGAATGGATTGCCTCTTTACCAATTCACTTAGAACTCTTTAAGACTTTAGGTTGGACCGCTCCTAAATACGCTCATCTTCCAGTCATTATGAAGATTGGAGAAAACGGCAATAAACGTAAGTTATCAAAAAGATTAGATAATGAAGCTGCAGTTAGCTATTTCTTAAAAGATGGTTATCCAAGTGAAGCCCTTATTATGTATTTGATGACTATCGCTAATTCCAACTTCGAAGAATGGATCTTTGAACACAAATTTGAGCATATGGAAGACTTTGTCTTCTCCTTCTCAAAGATGTCTTTAGAAGGTGCTTTGTTTGATATGGGTAAACTCAATTTCTTCTCTAGAGAAATCTTATCAAAGAAAACCAAAGAAGAAATCCGTGATATGGCTTTAGCGTATTCCAAAACTTATGATGAAAAGCTCTATAATCTCATCAAAAGTGATGAGAACTTCTTCATGGAAATTATGAACATTGAAAGAGAAAAAGAGAATCCAAGAAAAGACTATGAAAAATTTGGAAACTTATATGAATCAATCTCTTTCTTCTATAAAGACTTATATGATGCCTCAATTAAAGAAAATCCATTACAATTCAATGAAAGATTCTCTTTAGAGAATGTTAAAGAAGTCATTTCAAAAGTTAAAGAAGAATTATCTATTAACCAAGATGAACAAGAATGGTTCTCTAATATGAAAGCAATCGGAGAAACTTTAGGCTTTGCCCCAAACGGCAAATTATATAAGCAAAACCCAGATCAATATAAGGGAAGTGTCTCTGATGTCGCTGAAATGATTAGAATCTCTCTTACCACAAGAAGAAATTCACCAAACCTCTATTATGTGATGAAAGTTCTCGGCAAAGAAGAATGCGATAGAAGATTTAATCTCTTACTACAAAAATAACAAATAGGTGGTATAATACCACCAATTGGTCCAGTGGAGAAGCGGCTTAACTCAGTGCCCTCTCAAGGCACCATTCACGGGTTCGAATCCCGTCTGGATCACCACGCAGGTTAATACTCGCTACAAAATTACTGATTTATCAGTAAGAAACACGATTGTAGCGAGTTTTATTTTGCTTTGTAGTTTAGATTTCAACGAACCATAAGGGATTCGATATATTTTCAATACTTAAAGTATGTTCCACATATAAATATTTGAGCCGTTTCTTAATAGAGAAATCTAATGTTTCAAAAGAATATTCAAAATAATGTTCCAAAGTTCTCTAATTTGTTCCATTTGTATCATTTCTGTACATTTAGGCCAAAATGATTATAAGGATTGTAAACAATCCTTTTTTAATTCATTTAATATAATGAAACATAAATATATTATTTATTATTGTTGTGTGGCACTTTTGTGACACTTAGTTTTATAAAATAAAAAAGTTCATTTTTGTTCGAAAGGATTTTTTATGAAAAGATTTAAAGGTGTTTTTTTAACAGGGATATTGACGGTAACTGCTCTTGCTGGAACTTTTGCTGCCGCTGTTTCTAAAAGTTCGACAATAAGTGTTCACGCAGAAAGTCACTCTAACCACGATGGTATCACATTTAACCAGTGGACAAGTGCCTCTAGTTTGCCGACAAGTGGTGATTATTATTTAGACACTGATGTTACTTTATCTTCGACAGCGTCTGTATCAGGCACTCTGAGACTTTGTTTAAATGGGCACTTCGTTAAGATGACTGGCACAGGTGATGCAATTAGTGTCAACTCAACAACATTCTCTTTATATGAATGTGACTATTCAACGACTCACAAATATTCAACTGATGATGAAGGGCTTGCCACAGTTAATGATGCTTTGGCTACCGATTACGGAACTTTTCTTGGAGGATATGTAACCTCCCTAGGAAAAGGACGTGGTATAGTGATTAACGGAAGTAGTACTGTTCATGTCTATGGTGGCACTATTATTGGCAATAAATCTAGTGCTGGTGCTGGCATTCATGCACCATATCAAAAAGGTATTTCAAAAAATATATACGTTTACGGCGGAAATATTGTTGGTAATGTAGCAACTGCTGAATATGGCGGAATTATGGCTGCTGCTAACTGCAAACTTTATTTAAGAGGCACAGCTATGATTTATAACAATAGAACCACTAACTCAAGTGCTGCTGGTATTTATGGTGGTGGCCCTGGAACCTATGTTCAAGGCGATGTTAAAATTTTTAATAATATAAATGGCAATGGCGATCATATGGATTTAAGAGCCAATGGTGGTCAAAGTCAATTTTATTGTGATGGTCTTCTTGGCAGTGGTGCTGAAATTCATATCTATAATAATGGTTTAAAAAACAATTTGGTTCAAAATTATTATTCATATAATAGTGAAGATCCTAGTAAATATTTTAAACCTGATGTTGGCGTTTTTAGTTGGAGTAAAGATAGTAATAACGCTAAATACACACAAAAATATATTGTAACTTATGAAACTAATGGCGGTAGTGCAGTCTCGTCTACTTCAGAGGGTGTCAATGCTTTACCAGACCCACTTCCAACTCCTACCAAAGAAGGTTATAAGCTTGAAGGATGGTACAAGGAATCTACTTTTACAACAAAGGCAAATGCCGGAGAATTGCTTGGAAACGATATAACCTTATATGCAAAATGGACAGTTAACGATAATGTTTCTGATGTAATAAGCAAAATTGAATCAATTGGAACAGTTACTTATCCAGATAGTAAAGATGCAATCAGTGCTGCAAGAACCGCTTACGACGCTTTATCAACGGTTGAAAAATCTCTAGTGGAAAACTATTCCACACTTACTGATGCTGAAGCTCGATATGCTGAATTAGTAGCTGCTAAAGCTGCAGCTGATGCAGTTATTACAAAAATTAATGAAATTGGTGAAGTTACTTATCCAGATAGTAAGAGCAAAATTGACGCTGCGAGAAGTGCATATGATGCTTTAGATGAAGATGGTAAATCTTTTGTTACAAATTTATCAACATTAACTGACGCAGAAAGCACATATTTTTCTTTAAGAGATGGTGCAGTTAATAATGTTAAAGACCTAATTAACGCTATTGGAACATTAGAATACACTGATACATGTAAAGGTAAAGTTAGTGATGCTAGAACCGCTTATGATGCTTTAACACAAGAACAAAAAGCATTAGTCGACAATTATGCGACATTAACTCACGCCGAAGATGTTCTCGCGCATGTTGATACTGCAGTTGAAAAGATTGAAGCAATCGGAGAAGTTACTTTAGACAGCAAAGACAAAATTGAAGCTGCTAAAGATGCTTATGAGTCCTTGACTGGAGAAGAAAAGAATCTAATTCCTGATTATTATGATACTTTAGTTGAAAAAGAGAATATTTATATTGAATTAGTCGGTAGTAAAAAACCAGATACAACATTAGCTATTGTTTTTGGAATTATTGGTGGAGTTATCTTATTAATTGCTATTATTTATGTTCTTATGATGTTTGTGTTTAACAAATGGATCAAAAAAGAAGATAAAGCAGTAAGAGCATTTAAACTCGGCAAAAAAGATAATAAAGTTAGATTATTAGTAATGCCATTTAAGTTTGAATATAGAGATGAAACTGAAGTCTTTAACAAAAAAGAAGATGCTCTTAAGTAGTAATAAATAACTATAGATACGCTCGCGTAGAAATATGCGGGCGTTTTCTTAATACATTTTCTCATTTGAGAAGAAAATAAAAAAATATACGTCAACTGGATTCGAACTATGAATTGTCACTAAAAAACTATATATTCCGACAAATATAAGTTAACCGTAAAAAGTTATATCTAAAAGAAGGAGAAAGATATTGTCACGGCAATCATCAAATTGCTGATGATTTAGAAGAAAATAATCTATAAGCAAGGCTCACTTTGGTGGGCTTTTAAATTGCCTACATGGTCTAGGTTGTCAAAACAATTTAAACAATTGATATAATCTTTGCTAAAATAAAGTTGATGAAAAACTTATTAAAAATCGGATTAGCTTTGCTGTCTATCACTTCATTAGCCGCCTGTGGCTCTAAAGGCTATAGAGAACAATCAGCGGATGCTTTCTATCTTAAGCACGCTTATTCCTTTGATCCTACGACAGTTAAAAGTGGCCAACATTTGTTAAGCGGTTTTTACCATAACACCGAGGAATTTGGCTCAAAGGTGATTATCTCTCTTATCCATAATTCCGATGGTGACCACGGAACTGGTGGAAGTGGGCAACAATATAAATACATCGAAGAATTTTTAAAGAAAAGAAGCGATGTAAGTTTCTATTGCATCTACATGGATTCCTATTTGGGCGGAGGCAAATACTATAAGGACAAAATAAACGCCAAAACCGGAATGGCTTATGGAACTCAAATTATCGATACGTTCTATAACAATAACCTTGCCGATATCATGGATGAAGCTAAAGAGGTCTATATGAATTCTCCTTTTGGAAGCCATGACTATGATTTAAACGTAAAAGGCGACTTCTCTTGGGTCTATGGTTGGGGATTAAACGATCCTATCCCATTTAACTTCTATGTCGATAATACAGAAACTAAACCTAGCTACCATAGCAAGATATATCAATTAAGCGAAATATATCCATTCCATTTCGATTCAGTTGAAACGATTGAAAATATGGTGGATCATCAAGGCTTCTTCAAAGAATAAGAGCTCACTTCGTTGAGCTTTTAAATTGACTACATTTCTAGTAGAAAAACTGAAAAACTTCGATACTCGTTAATGTAATTTTGAGAACAAAGACTTATCGAAAAAGCCTTAAAATTGTTAAATTTTTAGCATTTTCGGTGTTAGAGATATGGAAAATAAGCATTTTTCGTGTTAGAGAAGGCCACAAAGTTATTAAATGGATTGATGCTTATGCGTCAGTCCTTTTATTTTTTACTATCAAATTGTTATGGAAAAAGAAGCAAAAAAAGAACTGCCATCGTAATATTATCGCTTGTGTTTTTAACTAGAGATTGGTCAGTTCATTAATAAGTGGTTATAAAACAAAAAAAGGATTGTTAAACAATCCTTTTAATATACTAAGATGTTCTTACCTTTAGATTTACCTTCGTACATCTTTTTATCGGCTAAGGAAATCCATTTTTCTAGTTTGATATCGTTAGCGTAATTAACCGCTCCGATAGTGATAGTGATTTTAATTTTGGTGTTGTTGAATTCAAATGTTGTGCCTTCGATTTTCTTTCTAAGCTCTTCAAGTTTTTCTTTGGCGACATTTTCTTTAAGAAGAATAATAAATTCTTCTCCACCATATCGACAAACGTAGTGATCACTTAATGTTTCAGTGGCGATTTTAGCGACTTCCTTTAAGACATAGTCTCCAGTAACGTGACCATATGTATCATTGATGACTTTGAAATCATCAATATCAAATATCGCTAAAGTGTAGTGGTCTTTATTAGATAATTGTCCATAATAGTCATATAGACTATATCGATTATCGATTTGAGTTAATTCATCAGTTCTTGATTCGTTCATGATTTTATCTTCAAGAGAGAAAGCGTATTTTAAGAAGACGATAAAATAACTAGCCATGAAGATAAAGACAATAATTGAGTGAAGTGAGAATAAGGTTACTTCAAGCCATTTTTCAACGTGATAATAAGGAGTGTTAAAAGCGGTAACAAAATATAAAATGAGATAGATTAACATTGATAATCCAACCCAGACTATCGAGCCTTTAATTCCTCTTTTCTTGGAGAAATAAGTTGTGAAGAATGAAACGACACATAACCCGATTAAGTAAAAGGTGAATCCAGTATTAAATCCAGTCATCACAGTGGTAACTCCGATAAAACCGAAGAAGAGATTTCCACAGCATAAAGCGTAGATATAATATTTTTTCTTCCAAATTAATAAGAAGAATAATAGATACACTGCAATAATTGCCGCATCGATAACAACAAGAATGTTTAGCTTAGAAATGATAAATAAAACGAGATAGAAAACATGCAAAATCAAATAGGCGATATTTGCTGCATAACACGTTTTAGCAATCGTTTTATATTTCTTGACGTTATCTGCTGTAATTGCTGTTTTACCCATCAAATTTATTATATTACATATTATTCTAATTTTAGTAAGACTAATTATCATCATTAGAAGGTGATCATGTAGCTCAAGATGGAGTGTATGGTTCAGATAAAGATACCTTTAGAGGTAAATATAATTTCTATATCTTAACTAGTGGAGGTAGTTTCTCTTGTGGAAATCATTTACCTCAAATTTGTAAAGAAAATGGTTTAGCTAAAATCATTGGTCAAACCAGTGGAGGAGGAAGTTGCTCTATTTCTCAAATTTCAACTTCTTCTGGATTCATTTATTGTGGATCTAGCGAAAATGTCGCTGTTAATAAAAGCGGAGAGTCTTACGTTCATGCGGATAATGGAGTCTCTCCAGACATCATAATTAGTGAAGAAGATTTCTATAATCGTAATAAGATTAATGAATTACTTAAATAATCATTAGGTCAAATCAGTATTTTTCAAATCAAAATAGTGTGTTAAAATAATTTTTAGGAAATTGATATGAAGAAATTATTTATCTATTATTCTCATACCGGAAACGGTGAAGTGGTCGCTGAGCACTTTTCCGATGAAGGAGTTGAGGTTAGAAGAGTTTATCCTAAAAAAGATTTACCAAAATCATTTTTCTTTGGAATTTTAGCGGGTGGATTCCAGGCCACAATTAAAAAGAAAGCTAAATTAAACGACTTTGATAGTGATATTTCTAGTTATGACCATATCTATATTGGTTCACCAATATGGAACGCGAGATTTTCTTGTCCGATTAATACAGTATTAGAGCAATTAGATTTATCTAATAAGAAATTAACATTCGTCTTATATTCTGGAAGTGGAGAAGCCGATAAAGCGGTTAAAAGAATTAATAAAGAATATCCAAATTCAGAAATTATCATCTTAAAAGAACCGAAAAAATATTCGGAAGAATTAAACAAATTATAAAAATAGAGAAGTATTAACTTCTCTTTTTCTTACTTAACAATATTTTCTTAATGATCCAGTTTTGTAGTCTTTGAGGCAAAGCATTAAGGATTAACAGCAACGGATTTCGATTAATTTTATAAACGTATTTTGGTTTCTTTTTCTTTAAGATTTTACTTGTCAATTCTGCTATTTTAGTTGGAGAAATCTTTTTAGATTCTACTGAATCAACGATATCTTTAAATTTTTCTGCGTTATATTTATATAACTTTGTTTCTTTGGTGAAGTTATCCACTTTTGAAGTAGAGACATCTAATAATGTAGTGTCCACCGCCCCTGGACGGATAACAACAACATATTTATTTAATAATTGAAGCTCCATTCTTAAAGAATAGGCATATTTTTCAATTGTGGATTTGGTGATGCCGTATATTCCAGTAAACGGTAAAGGATCTAATGGACCAAGTTCACTAGAAGTTATGATGATTTTTCCTTTTTCTTTTAATAGAGGAAGAAAGACTTTGTTTAAGCGATATATCGCAAAAACGTTGATATCAAAGATTTTAATAAAATCTTCTTCGCTCATTTCTACTAGAGAATTTAAGTCGTAGATTCCCGCCATTGAGATAATCGCGTCAACTTCGTTAACTTGTTCGCTAATTTTCTTATAAGCTTCTTCAATAGAAGAGAGGTTTCTTAGATCTGCTCTAACAAAAGTTAGATTATCTAATTTCTCTTTTGGTTCTTTAATATCTAAACCAAAAACATGATAGCCTTCGTTAACTAATTTAGTTGCGGTGGCTAACCCCATTCCTCCAGAAACACCTGATAAAATTATGTTTTTCATCTTTTACATTATAAATAAAATGTTTATATAAATAAAATGTTGTATAATTCTAGATTAGAATAGAGGTATTTAACTATTATGAATTATGATAAGCCACGTATTGCGTCTACAGTTATTATTGGGATCATCTTATTAGTTGCCTATGTTGTCAGTATTTACACTTTTGTAATTTCTTCATCGATTACTCAAGAGATTATAAGTAAAAATAATAATCCAGGTGCTGTCGTTGCAATTATTGCGGTATTACCATTCCATATCATCGTTGGTGGAATTGTCTTAGTCGCTACTGGATTTACATTAGGCTTCTCAATACCAAATAGAAAATCGACATTAAAGACCATTAGAGTTCTCTCTTATGTCGAATTAGGATTATCAATTTTCCTAATCGTCGCATGGATAGTAATATCGGTTGTCCTATTTGTCTTACTCGCTAAATAAGAATCTTCGAAAAGAAGGTTCTTTTTTATTGAATATAAAAAGACTAGATGTAATAATTTTATTTGAAATCAAGAGTAGATGATTTGCGTTAAGTGCTATTGGATGGGAGGTCGCCAATAGACGAAGGACTTTGTCCGCGGTAAATCATCGCAGCCGCTTGAGACTTCACTTTTTAGCACCTCCCCGTAAACAGGAGGTTTTATTTATGGGGAACAAAATCATTCAGAGAATATGCGTTAACGCGATCATGATTGACCTATTCTTAATTCTTGGATTTTTAAGAATTAGAGTAGGGGGCTTTTTAGAGATTGGCTTTGGTTCAATTGTTATCGCTTTTGTCGCTATTTTATATGGACCAGTTGATGCGGTGATTGTCGCCGCATTAGGAGAAACGATTAATCAATTGTTCTTCTCTCCTTATGGGGCTAGCCCGACTTTACCGCTTTGGGTTTTGCCGGTTGTCATAAGAGCGTTATTAATTGGATTAATCGCCTATCGATATAAGAAAAAAGGTGATCATGTCACAAATCACATTGCCATATATTATTTCTCGCTTATGGGTGTAGCCTTATTCGTTTCTGGATTAGATACTGGTTTACTATATTTAGATGGAATAATCATGCATTATCCAGTTAGCTATACATTTGTTCAAACAATTGTCCGTTTCTTCTCTTCTCAAGTAACCGCGGTAATATGCGCTTCAATTACTTTACCTCTATATAAAGGAGTGATGAGAGCGTTACCTCGATTAAGAAAGAAAGACGAAGAATACGAACAGAAGCAAAAAGAATAACAGGCCTAAACAATTAGGTCTTTTATTTTCCAAAAAACGCTGAAAAATGGTTATTTTTGATAAATTTATAGGTAAAACCCCATTTATTTTTATAAAATTCTTGCGTATGGGCGTATATGTAAGATAAAGTAATATTAGTTTTAGGAGATTTTAGTATGAAAAGTCAACCAAATAAAAGACGTGCGCTTATCGCTATGTTAATCGTCACTCTTGTTTTCACCGTGTTATGTATTGGTGCTTCAGTTGCCTACATCATCATGGTTGTCGGCGATTTCCAAGCAGTGTTAATGCCATGGATCAACTCTGTCATCGAGTTATTTACATATCCATTCCAAGGCGATCCAAGTCAATTACTACCATTAATCTTATCGATTTCAAGTTTAGTAGTTGCTGCATTATTCGTTTACATGATTGTTTTTGGAATCATTTATGTTTGCATTAAAAAGAAACCTGGATTTATTGCCTATTTGATTATGCTATTAGTCGGTTTAGTCATCGGTTTAGTGACAATTGCTAGAGGACAAGTTGCATATGAATTAATTATGGGCTTATTTAAAGGCTCAACCCCTATTGCTCAAGGTATCTTTGTTATCGCGATGGCGGCTTTAGCAATCTTAAGTTTCATCTTCATCGTCATTACCTACATTATGGGTATGGTCTACGCTGGTAGAAGACAAGAAGTTAAGATTGAAGAAAAAGCTGACGCAATCGCTGAAAACGCTGAAGATCCAGAAGTCGTCCAAGAAGCTGAAGAGATTAAAGTCGAAGCTCCTGTTGAACCAATCGTTGTCGAAAGCGAACCAGAACCAGAACCAGAAGCTTTACCTGAACCAGAAGAAGAAGCTGTTGAAGAGCCAGTTGAAGAACCTGCTCCTGAAGAAGAACCGCAAGTTCAACCAGAACCAGCACCTCAACATGTCGAAGTCAACGTTAATAACGCACCTTCACCTGCACCAGCTCCTGCAATTGATCAAAATCAATTAGCTTCCTTATTAAGAGAAGTCGTTAGAGATATCGTCAGAGACGAAATCGCTAGAAATAACGCCAATCAACCTCAACAAGTTAGAAATAGCGAAGGTGGAAATCAAACCATTACTGGCGCCACCTTTGGTGGACCACTTGTTGTCCAATATTTCAATGGTGGAATTAATGGAGTAACTCAACCTTCTCCAGCTCCTCAAGCAGTTGAACAAAAAGTTGAACCAGCTCCAGTAGAAGAAAAGAAGGAAGAACCAGCTCCAGTAGAAGAAGTTAAAGAAGAACCACAACCAGAACCAGTTAGTGAGCCAGTGGTCGAAGAAAAACCACGTCCTCTCTTCCAAAAGAAAGAAGAAGCTCCAGCTGCTCCAGTTGTTGAAGCTGCTCCAGCCCCGGAAGCTCCTAAATACGAAAGATTAACTTTCGCTGAAAGATTGCTTCAATCAGATAGCGATTTACATGACTTATATAATGAAATTAAGAATGAAATCTTAAGCTATGGAGTCAAATCTCGTATTTCCGCTAATGGTGATACCTTCAGATTACATAAGAAAATGTATGTCAGAATCACTGTTGCTGGAAAATCATTAAAGCTCTACTTTGCTCTTAACCCAGAAGATTATGCTAATAGCACAATCCCTGTCCAAGATGCATCTAATAAAGATATGTATCAAGACATCCCACTCGTCTTTAAAGTTAAGTCCGGTTTAAGCGTTAGAAGATGTAAAGAACTCATCCAAGACGTTATGGAAAAAGATGGCTTAGAACAAGGCGAAGTTGGTAAAGTCAACTGGATTAAAGAACTTAAAGCTGAAATGAAAGCAGCGAAGAAAAAAGAAGCTGAATAATAATTAAGTTTTAAACCCCAAAAACTGGCGAGTAATCGTCAGTTTTTTTATACGCATGTGCAAAGTAATAATAATTATGATATAATCCCTTATCGAACAGTTAGTTCAAGATCGGAGTTGGTTAATTAATGCCTGATCCCAGTATATCCTGGATTATCATTATAGTACTTCTATTACTTCACTTTTTCTTTTCAGCATCAGAGACCTCATTTGCTTGCGCAAATAAGTATAAGATGCAAGTTAAAGCGGAAGAAGGAAGTAAAACCGCTAAAACCTTATTAAAAGTAATCGATAAATATGACCGTGCGTTAACTGTCATATTAATTGGAAATAATATTGTTGCTATCGCTATTTCTGCCATTTCGACAGTCTTATTTTTGTCGATGTTTTCTTCTACTGGATTAGTCGAGACAACAATCTCATTATTATCTTCGATAATTATGACTTTTGTCGTCTATATGTTTGGAGATACTTTACCTAAGACAATTGCTAGAGCTATTCCAGACACCTTATCATTAGCGTTTACTTATCCAATTTATGTCTTAATGATTTTATTTACTCCAGTCGCGGTTATTTTTGAATTAATCGTTAAGGGATTTGAAAAAGTTTTCAAAGTAAAAAGCGAAGAAAATATCACCGAAGAAGATCTTCAAGAAGTTGTTGAAAAAGCCGCGGAAGAAGAGATGATTGATGAAGAACAAGCAGAGATTGTTCAATCCACAATCGATTATTTAGACACTAACGTTAAAGAAGTTTTAACTCCTAGAGAAAAAATCTTTGCGATAAACATTAAAGATTTAAACCATGAATCCTTACAAAAGATTTTGATTAACACAAATTATTCTCGTATTCCGATTTATGATAAAGTCTTTGATAACGTCATTGGTATATTAAATACCAAAATTTATTTTGAAGAATATGAAAACGATGTTCATGTTTCTATTAGAAGTGTTTTACAGAAACCATATTTTGTGAACACTAAAATCATGATTGATGATTTATTTAATGGCTTTAAGAAAAGAAGAACACATATCGCTTTAGTTAGAGATAACCACAATAAAATTGTGGGTATGGTGACTATGGAAGATGTATTAGAAGAAATTGTTTCCGATATCAGTGAACCTCAAAGGAGAAAAGCCTTATGATCGCTTGGTGGTATTGGTTAGTAATCGCAATTTGTTCTATTTTCTCCGCCTTCTTTTCTAGTGCGGATATGGTTTATTCTATCGTTAATAGAGATAAATTGCTTTCAGAAGCAGAAAGTGGAAATAAAACCGCTAGTTATGCTTATCGATTTGCCTGTGATTATGAATTCTCTATCAGTTCTATTTTATTCGGTAATAACTTAGTTAATATTTTAGCTTCCTCTTTAGTCACGATTATTGGGGTTAATTGGAATGCTGATTATGGAACGATTGTTTCCACAATCATCTTTACTGTTTTTATTATTGTTTTTGCAGAATTCATGCCAAAAGCGTTTTCTAAACGTTTCTCTTACTCTTTGAGTAAGATTTACATTTATCCAATGCTTTTCTTTAAATATGCTTTCTATATTTTTGTCTGGCCAATTTCTAAATTGTTTATTTTGATTGGCAAACTTTTCAAAAAGAAATCTAAAGAAGAAGATCAAATTGATGAAGATGTTATTTCTGAAATGGTCGATGAGATTGAAGAATCTGGTGAATACGACGAAGATGAAGCAGAACTCGTTAGAAGTGCTTTAGAAATCAATGATATCGAAGCTCATGAAATTATGACTCCAAGAGTGGAAGTCTTTGCGATTGATATCAATGATGACATTAAAGAAATCATTAAAGAAAAAGAGATTTTTAAGCATTCAAGAATTCCAGTTTATGAAGGCACGATTGATAATATTATTGGTATTTTACCAATAAAATCTTTAGCCCAGGCTATTTATTCTCATGAAGAAATTAATTTACGTAATTTGATTTATAAGCCAATCATAATTCCAAGAAATCGACAAGTTTTAGATTTATTAGAAGAATTTAAAAACACTAAAGTACATATCGCAATTGTTATCGATGAATATGGTGGAGTGGAAGGCATTATCACTATGGAAGATATCTTAGAAGAAATCGTTGGAGATATCTTTGATGAAACCGACGAAGATGAAGCAGAATTTATCGATAACGGTAATGGAACTTATATCGTCGATGGTTTAATGAATATTGAAGATTTCTTTGAACTTATCGAATATAAAGGTGAATTTGAAACCGATTATGAAACTGTTGGAGGATTCTGTCAGGAAATCTTAAATCGATTTGCTAAAACTGGAGATAAATTTGTTTTCGCAGATAGATACGAAATTGAAATATTGTCTGCTGATACATATACAGTTGAAAAGATTAGAGTAGTGGACAATAAGTTTAACGAAGAAGTAGAAGAATAAATTAAAAGCCCTGATTTAAATTCAGGGCTTTAGTTTAATTTAATTCATTAAATTAGAACTTACGATTTGCGAAGGCTTTAACACCTAAGAATTCGGCTTCTTCACCTAATTCTTCTTCAATTCTTAATAATTGATTGTATTTCGCCATTCTATCAGTTCTACTTGCAGAACCGGTTTTGATTTGTCCAGAGTTGACAGCGACCGCTAAGTCAGCGATGGTGCTATCTTCTGTTTCGCCAGATCTATGGGAGACCATGCAGGTATAACCATTAGTTTGGGCAAGTCTAATCGCATCTAATGTTTCGGTTAAAGTGCCGATTTGGTTAACTTTAATTAAAACAGAGTTAGCGACGTGATTGACGATACCTTTCTTAACGAATTCTGGGTTTGTGACGAATAAGTCATCACCGACGAGTTGAATCTTGTCACCAAGTCTCTTGGTGAGTTTTGCCCAACCTTCCCAATCGCTTTCCGCTAAACCATCTTCGATGGTAATGATTGCTGGGTATTCTTTGACTAATCTTTCTAAGTATTTGATCATTTGATCAGTAGTCTTTTTACCTTCTTTAGATTTAACGAGGTTATAAACACCATTTCCTTCATAGAATTCAGAAGAAGCAACGTCCATACCTAAGAAGATTTGTTCACCGAGTTTATATCCGGCTTTTTCAACTGCTTCAGCAATTAAGGCTAAAGGTTCTTTATTACCGTGTTTGCAGCTTGGGGCGAATCCGCCTTCATCACCAACACCGGTTTCATATCCATGAGATTTAACGACTTTTTGTAAAGCGTGGAAGATTTCTGTACCAGCTCTTAAAGCTTCTCTAAATGTTTCAAAGCCTGCTGGAATGATGAAGAATTCTTGGAAGTCGACACTACTTTGTGCGTGCGCGCCACCATTGATAACGTTCATACATGGGGTAGGAATGACTTTACCATTGGTTCCACCAATGTAACGATATAAAGGCATCTTTAAGCTTTCGGCAGCAGCTCTTGCGACCGCTAAGGAAACACCTAAGATTGCGTTAGCACCTAAATTCTTTTTAAATGGGGTGCCATCTAATTTTAACATTGCTCTATCAACAGAGACTTGGTTAGTTGCTTCTAAACCTTCGACAACTGGAGCGATCTTTTTGTTGACGTTTTCAACTGCTTTAAGAACGCCTTTTCCTAAGTATCTGGATTTATCTCCGTCTCTTAATTCGAGAGCCTCGCTCTCACCTGTGGATGCACCTGAAGGAACGATTGCGCGAGCTCTTGTACCATCTTCAAGCCAAACTTCAACTTCAACGGTTGGATTTCCTCTACTGTCAAGGACTTCACGACCATGAACTTTAATAATTTTTGCCATTTTTTCTTTCTCCTTTAATAGCATTGATATTATATATGTATATAAATAAAAAAGTAAAATATTTTAAATTTTACTTCTTCATATATAATCGATAGATAGTGTCAGTTATTCTTTCAACTGAATCTTTGCCGTTGCTGTCGATGACATAATCGACTTTGGCAATGCGATCTTTTTTAAAGGCGATACGATCGTGAGCGATACGGCTTTCAATTTTATCAAAATCATCGCCTCTAAAGATCATTCTTTCATGTCTAGTTTCTTCGGTAGCGTCTAAAAAGAAAGTCATAATACTAGGATCACCAAGAGCGATATAGCTTTTTAATCCTTCAGGATCAATTACGACACATTTGTCTTTGGCGATTTGATCTTTGGTGGAACCATACATTTGACCGTTATAGGTGGTATATTCCACAAATTTATCTTCTTTGATCATCTGTTGAAATTTCTCTGGAGTCACAAAGAAATAATCGACTCCATCGACTTCACCTTTTCTTTTTTCTCTTGTAGTGGTTGTTACTATCTTAGTGATACCGTATTTCTTTGCTAAAAATTTAGCAACTTCTGTTTTACCACTGGCACTTGCACCTGCTAAAACTATCATGAATTTAATATAGTATTCTTTACACTACTTATCAATCTTAAAAATTTTATTTTTATTAAAAGCGATTGTCCCTTATAAAAAATGAAAAAAAATATATTCCTTTGGAATATAAAAATTTTGTTGTCCAAAAAATTAAAACGAAGGCCGTTTTTCTCCCTATTAATAAGTGAGAGGACTAGATGATATCGGATTCTAGTTTCTTCAAAAAAACATTTAGTAGTCGCCTTGCTCGACTAGTAAATAGAAAGGAGAGGACATATGGTCAACAAAAACTTAGAAAACAAAATTAAACAAATTAGAAATTATTATCTATTAAATTACTCTATCAAATCAAATAACGCGTTTTTAGAAAAAGCCTCAATATACATCCAAATCATAGAATCTTCATACTCCCATTTATCTAAGCTAGATCAAATGATCATCAATAACGAGTTCTTTTATGGGGACTACCCAGATTGGTGGAGACCGTATTTTACCTCTCCTTTATTTTCTAAATTAAAAATGGAAGCGATGAAAAAGTTTGTGGAGGGAATTAGATATGAATGTTAGCAAAGCATTAGCTATCGGTGCCTCCGCCTTAGTTCTTGGAGGAGAATTCGTTCCAATATTTGATCCAACTATTCTAGACGAAATTATTACTTATATAGATGTAAATACCGATAAGGTTTACACAAATTTTTCTAGTAGCGCTGATCAGACAATCAAATTACTTTATGGCGATAAGAAGATGAATGTTTATAGCTGCTATTACACAGTTACTGATTTATCTAGTGGAAACGTCTTAAAAAATGGACGAATATCAAAACCAACGGTAAGCGTCATTAAAAATAGATGTATATTTTCATTATCTATACCTTTTAAAGATAATCTAACTAATGAAGGATTTCTTATAACAATAAAAATTTCTAATGGAACAATTGTCGGATTCAATGAAACTTTTACTTTATATCCCGCTACATATGGCTTTTATACTTATAGTTCATCAAATCCAACATATAGTCATAGTGGAAGATTTTTAAGCATTGTTTCTAGCACTGTTTATTTAGATGAAGAATTTGATTTTACTAATACAGTTTCAGAAATTAGCAATAAAAGTGAAGGAAGATTAAATCTAGAAGAATTATATTTCGATTTTAAATCTAAAGTTCCTTTTACTTATAGCGGGGCAAAATTAACAATCCAGGACACAAATAACGTTTTTAAAAATCTCCCTCATGATCGATTTAATTTTGTCACTATCGGTTTAGCTGCTAATGTTGATGGCGCAAAAGTCAGCTTTACGTTATCAGAACAATTGTATGTTAATTTGGAGAATAATCAAATGTCTACATATATGTCGGTCGGTTCAACTCTTGCTAGCGATATTTATATACCGATTGGATATGAGAGTGTTTTAGAACAAGAGAAGATCTATTTGAACTTTGATGAGATGGGTTCAAATAAAGACGCTTTGAGTCTACGTTTAAATTTTAAATATCGTAGTGCATATGTTGGAAATTGTTACTTCTCAGATATCTGTATTGTTGGAGGGATTTTGGAATGATTATTATGTTTTTTGCATTAATAATCGGTGTTTTGTCACTAAATTTCTTTGTTTTGAACTTTGAAATCCAAGGACTTAATAGGACAATAATTGACACTCCAATGGAGATGTTATATACAGCGATTATCCCAGATCCAAATACTCCAAAATTCAATACTAGGTCTTTTGAATTAAAGGTAATAAGCTATTACAATAAAGAGCTCAGTAAATACGTCGATAACTATGATGCGTCATTTTATTATTACAATCTAGAAAACCATGGATATTGTGATAGTAGAGGCTGCCCAGCAGTGGAAATTACTGTCACAAGTAGTTTAAGTTTTAACTATCAATATCGACGTGTTATGTTCTATGAACTAAGGATCAACGACAATGGATAAAAATAAGGTTATTTCATTTTTAGAAAGTTCATTCTTATCTTCTTTATTAATCGACGATGATGTTACTGATATTTCGTATAATGGAGATTCTATCTACTATGTTTCTAATAGCCTCGGAAGAAAGAAAGCTCCCTTATTGGTGGAGCATCAAACAATTAAAGATTTTTTAAGACAAATTGCGAATTTGACTGAGAATCAATTTTCTTTCTCTAATCCAAAACTTGATACATCGTTTGGGAAATATCGATTACATGCGACACATCAATCAATCGGAAGATTAAACGATGAACAAAGAGTAACTTTCTCCTTAAGAATTGCTTCAAGCACTCCTCGAATTAATGATAATAGCGATTTCTTTACACCGGATATTGTGGAACTCATCAAATGGTTAATTGCAAATCGCAAATCAATTGTTATTGGAGGAATTACTGGAAGCGGAAAAACAGAATTTCAGAAATATTTAATTAGAAATATGCCTGAAAATGAAAGAGTCATCGTTATTGATAATGTTATGGAACTTGATCAAGTGAGACTGGATTCCTCTATCGATATGACGTGTTGGCAAGTCAATCTAGATAATCCCAATGCTTCTCCATCAAGTCTGATAAAAGATGCATTAAGAAATAATCCCGATTGGTTAATTGTGGCTGAAGCTCGAGGAGAAGAGATGGCAGATGTCTTAAATAGTGCGATGACAGGTGCGCCAATAATTACCACAATCCATTCTTATGATGTTAAATCGCTTCCGTCTAGAATGGGTCGATTGATGCAATATAGTAAGCAAAAAATCGATTATAAAGAAGCGCTTAATGATATCTATTATCATTTCCATTATTACTTCTATTTGGCTAAAGAGGTGGTTAATGGAAATGTTAAAAGATATATTTCACAGGTTTGTTATTTTTCTAACGATGGCGAATATAAACTGCTATTTGATAAGAAAAAGAACATAAATTTATTGAAAGGAGGACACTATGAATAAGTATTTATCATTTGTTTTGATCTCTATTTCCATTGCATTAATAACATATATTGCTTTAGACAATTTTATTGCTCCAATTATCATTTTCCTTCTGTTTGTCATAGTGTCCTTTTTCATCTTTCTCCCATCTTTGAAAAAGTATTCATTCAAAGTGAATAGATTTCATGAATGTTATCACTTTATCAATAATTTTATTATTGCTTTAAGTATTAAGAAATCACTTGCAGGAGCAATGGAATCAACAGTGGCCTCTATGCCAATTGAATTTAATGATGTCTATTCAAATATTGAAAGCCAGGATGAAATGGACAAGCTTAATTATTTATCTGATTATTTTGGCTTTGATGTTTATTTACTCTTTTTACAAATAGTGTCTCTTTGGCTAGATGAAGGTGGAGATATTTTGAAATATTCCAAACACTTAGTCTCAGAAACCCAATATAACGAAGAATATATTTCTAAAGTTGAAGCAAACGCGAAAAAGAAGACCTTTGAATTATTAACTTTGTGGGCTTTTTGTCTAGTAATCTTAGTGTTTTTAAGATTTTCATTAAAAGATTTCTATTCCTATATTAAGAATCAACTATTCTTTATTATCTCTGTTTCAGTGTTTATGATCTTTGTTTTATTCTCAATCTTCTTACTAATAAGAAAAATTACAAAAATCGATTTGAAAGGAAAACTTGTCTATGAAAAGAAACTTTAAAGATCGATTAACCTTATTAGGATTAAATTATAAAAAAGAAATCCTTATCATTGTTGGAATATTTGTTTTATTTTCTGGTAGTGGAGTTGCATCCTATTTCATATTTAAAGAGCTATATATTTCTTTAATCATTGGCGCTCTTGGAATTGCATTACCTATTTTCTATATAACTAGATATTCAAAACTCGAAAAAGAAATAGAAAAGAACCATGTTGATGAATTTGTTTCACTTCTTTCTTATTTCAAGATTTTTGTCTCTAATAAAAATAATGTCTATAACTCCTTTAAGATGCTACTTCCTTATTCATCAAGTTATTTACAAGAACATTTACAGATATTATTAAATTCAATTGATGTCGATAAATCTATTGGTCCATATGTGAGTTTTGCGAACAAATTTCATTCTCATGTCATCGAATCTTTAATGCTTTCAATTTACCAAATGGTGGATAACGGAGTGAATGAAAATGGGTTTAATGAGTTTGACGTCTTATTTAACAATATTCGCGCTAAACATAACGAAGAGTTAATCGACAAAAATAAGAAATCTTTAGATACATTAAATTCGTTCCCATTAATTGGAGCGGGTGCTTTAACAATTATTTTATCTATTTCGATTCTTTCAATCGTGGGGGAAATGATCAATGTCCTCTAGTATTACTTTAATTTTATCAATGATCTTCTTTATGTGCTTTCTCCTTTTAGGAGGAGATATGCTTTGCCTATCTAGCGCTTATAGCGATTTAGATAGTACCGCAATAAGTATTGGTTACATTATTTCAAAAAGAGCGATTACAGAAGACTTCTTTTTAAGAAGCTTAGAATCTAAATATAACGTCACATTTGAATCAGTTATGCCTAAAAAACCACAGATCGGTGATACTGTGGAGTTTGTTATATATCGTATGTATGATCCGTTAATCATGAGCAGTCACGAGTTCAAAATTACGGCTAGAAGAACTACTGTTTTAGGATATTACGGATAGAAAGGAGTTAAGATGTCAGAAATCAAAGGACAATTATTAGCGATTATCTTATCGCTCATGGTCTTTGGCGCTGTTGGTGGAACTGTTGCTGCAGTTTATAAAACCACTGCCAATCAAGTGACCCAAAAAAGTTCCAACATTACAAGTGGAATCGACACCGCTTTATCTAGCGGAAACTAATTAAACAAAGAGGGGAAAATTCCTCTCTTTATTTATTTATAAGTGTTATTATTTATGATAGAGGTTTAATAAACATGGATATCAAAAAAACAGTTTCAGAAATATTAGCTAAAAGAGTAGATGTCTCTAAATTAAAAGAAGATGAAAAATTATCTTCCTTAGGATTAGATTCTCTTGATTTAGCGGAAGTAATGATTGAAATCGAAGATACTTTAGGAATTGAATTTTCCGCGGATGATTTTCAAGAAATTAGCACACTCAAAAGCGTTTTAGATTTAATTGAAGCGAAAATTAAATAAACTACCTTGATTTTATCAACTCTGTTTGGTAATATCTTATTTGCGTTTTAAGCTAAACGCATTGTAGTTGCCTACCTAGCTCAGTCGGTAGAGCTATCGGCTGTTAACCGATCGGTCGTGGGTTCGAGTCCCTCGGTAGGCGCCACAATTTGGCCTGTTGGAGAAGCGGCTTAACTCACCACCCTTTCACGGTGGCATTCATGGGTTCGAATCCCATACAGGTCACCAATGTAGGTTAATAGGATTGATACAAAATATCAGTCCTTTTTTCTTGCTTGAAATAATTGAATATATAATAGAATAAGACTATGTCTTATGTTAAGATATAGACATGTCTAAACATAAAAGACCATTTGATCAAAATCTAGTTGATGCAATCAATAAACTTTGTTGGCCATTAGTTAACAATAATGGAACTAAAGTTTTTCTGCGCAATAGCGCGAGATATGAATCTGGAGCAGAACATATTGCTGGCAAGCTTCACGAATTAAAAGTTAGAGATATTGAACTATTACCAAATATATTGAAGCAACCACTTTCTGTTAAAACCGACAAAAGAAAAGGGAAGCTGTACTTTGGAAAACGCAAAGGCGTTAATAAATTCCCTTATCTTAAAGTGGTGGTGAGAATCGAAAAAGATGAAACAGAAACGATAATCACATTATGCTCATCTAAAAGATGCACTTGAATTTTCTTGTTTGCTTTATTGGGTAATTTGTTTATAATTTAGATGTCAAAGGTGGAAATTCAGCGTAACGACCACGGCGCATTCTCTTGAATGGCACAAAGCGATGCAGGGGGAAACCGAATCCACTTAACACCTGGAACGATTTAGTAGTTTCCTTAATTAGGCTGGCCTGCTTGACAAATAATTACATCTCAGTAGAGATGTTTTCTTTTTATGCTTTTTTGCTATCATATTCATATGGAAAAAGAAACCAAAAATAGGATTGCAATAGTTATCATTTCACTTTTGCTTTTAACTATTAGTTTGGTACTTGAAATACTGCCTTCGTCATTAAGAGTGGTTTTTTCTGGTTCTAATGATGTCAAATACTTCAGTTATTTCGATATTCGTCCTATTGGTTACGCAATAATTACTCCATTCTTGTCTTCGCTTGCAACGATAGCATGTATTGTTCTATTTGCAATTAGATTATTCAAACCATACAAAATGAGAGGTACTAGTGTTCTACTTTCACTTATAGGTGCCTTGCTATCAATCGTTCACTTGCTGTATCTAGGTGGTGAGTCTATTAATGTCCAATCGATACTAATAGCATCGTTTCTTTTTACAACTTTTATATTTAATTTTTTAGATTTCTATTTTGGAAAATAGGATTAACGACATCTATTCATTACTTTTCTTTATATGACGTTTAACTATATTTATTAATTGGTCAGCAATTATATTTTAGAAAATAAAACATATGCCTCAGAGATTAGAAATGCTGTTTTAATTGTCCATGGTGAAAAAGCCCATTCTTTATATTTTGGTCAAGATGCGTTTAAATTATTAAAAGGTGATAATAAAGAATTCTTGTTAGTAAAAGACGCTACACACTGCGACTTATATGATGGTGGCGTAAATCACGACAAAATTCCTTTTGATAAGATTGAAGGGTTCATTAAAAAGAATATTTAAAATAATATTTATCTGTTCCAATTAAAATCATTACACTCTGACAACTTAAAAAAGTAGGATAATACGAATATGTATTGTCCTTTTTCCTTTGATTACATCGCACTTTTTGAGATTATTTCCGGCAATATATTTCAAAAATAGTGAATTCAGAGATAAATATTCCTCGGAGATTAAATTGACCATAAATGGTCTTTTTTAATATTTGTTGCTATAATACTCCTATGGAAGAAACAAATTTAATCAACACCCCTATTTTAAGTAAGAAAGAAAATGTAGCAAAGATTATATCTATCATTGTCTTTTCTCTTATTGTTACAGCGTTTATCGCTACACTTGCAATGGATATCGCTATTGCGGGTAAATCAATTGGAATGTTTATATTTTCTTTATTTGCAGCAGTAATTGTCTTTTTTGTTGCATTTATACTTTTTGTGTTCTCCTGCATATTTGTGTTTGGAATAAAACTACTTGAGTCTCATGGCTTTTGGCCAATTACCTGGGCTGTTACTACTTTTAAACAGATAAATGCAGACTATACGTTAACAAGTTCTCAAATATCAACATTCTCTATTTTTAGGATTATTATATTTGCTATTTGTATATTATCTTTTATAGCCTCAATAGTTGTGCTATCGCTAATAAGAGCCCCTAAAAAAGAAAAAGGACAACCTAAGGTTAAAACAGGCAATAACAAATTATCGAAAGCCTTTGGTGTTATTTCATTAATTATGTCTATCCTTGGTGCATTTGCATCAATGGGAGCATTGTTAATTATTTCAGCATTGCATTAGTATTTACTTTTATTGGATTTGCTAATACAAACATTATTCGCGTTAGAGAAGGTCAACTTAGTTAAATGGGATTGATACAAAGTCAATCCTTTTTTCTTGATCAAAAGAAAACTGACAATCATAGAATGTAGTTAGAGGTAAGCGAAATGGAAACTAAAGATATATTGCTATAATTAAGAACAAAGAATCAGTGCTCCCCACTCATTCACTTTAGTGATATGATATTAATGACTAAGGAGTTTCCTCATGGATACAGAAAAGAAATTAGGTATTAAAAAAGACAAAGCGATATTGCTATTCATTCAAATGATAGTAATAGTTTTATTATCCCTCTCTTCAATCTACATTATGGTGTTTCTTATCATCAATCAATTTGGTGCGTGGATGATTACTGCTTATGCATTCGTGATGGTTGCTGTTGTGGCCATTATTCTATATGGTGTATTTGGATTTAGAAAAGGGGAATGGGCATATTTATTAGCGATCGTTCCATTTTTAGGAGCGATATTTGTAAATATCTTATTTAGAAGTGCAAGAGGTACAGGTACATTAGACGATACACTTGAAATAGCATTGTTAACAATATTATTCGCTCTTACATTTGCTTTCTTGCTTAAGCAAAAAGATAATAAGTTTTCTTACACAATCGCTTATTCGATGGTCTTAGTGTCTTTAATTTTCTCCTTCTATGGAGCAATTACCGCTAATATTGGTTATGTGAAATCTGTTTCTGATAAATGGGCAACTTATTTAGCGATGTATTTATCAATATTTACGCCAACAATTATGTCGGTGACAATTTTATTAACATATCATGTTAGAAATACAAAAACTCAAGTAGAACGATAGTTTAATTATTTGTTATTTGAATGAAAAAAGAGGGATAATTTCCCTCTTTATTTTCAATTTATTTTGTATCTGATTCGGTCTTTTCTTCTTTAACTTCAACATCGACCGCGCCGTCTTTATCGATTCCTTCTTTAGATGGTTCGTCGCTTTGGAAAGTTCCAGCAGCGGCCTTTCCTAGGCTTGACCCTGCCGCTCCAAATCCTTTGCCGGTTTTCTTCCAAGCACTTTTTAGTTTTGATTCTCCGTTTTCATCGACGTCGTTTTTCTCGTTGCCGACAACTACTTTTGCGGTAGTGGCCATTGCCTTACCAAAGTTTTTAAAGGCTTGTCCGGTATTTTTACCAAATGTTTTCCATTTTTCTTTACTCATATTTATCACCTATTATTAGAATACAACAATACAATCTAAATTTTTAATTTATTTACTAACTATGTAAAAAAGTAGTAACTTAAAAGCGATATGGAATTATCTCTAGATATTAAAAATAAAATAGAAGAAATGTTAGAGGGGTATAAGCTTCCTATTTTAAAGCGTGTTTCAAGTGAACTAAGTGAGAATTACTTAAAAGAATCTGGAAAAGGAATTTCTTTAGTCAATAGTGAACTAGACGCGAAGGTATATGCATGTATTAGAATGCCCGCAACATATAAAGCGATTAATGACTCTCTTATTCATACATTAGAATTTTATGATGGTGAAATTAAAACGCTAATTGATGCAGGAGCAGGTTTAGGAGCGAGTTCAATCGCTAGTAGTGATTTACTTCCTTTAACATCAATTACTTGCTTAGAAAAAAGCGACGTAATGAGAAAAGTGGGAAGTGAAATCACTGACAATTTACCAATAAAATGGAAAGAATTTGATTTAGTTAATCAAGAAATTGAAGAAAAGGCAGATTTAGTAATTTGCTCTTATGTTTTAAATGAATTAGAAGAAAATAGACGAGAATTTGTCGTGAAATCTTTATTTAATGCCACAAATAAAGTTTTATTAATTGTCGAACCAGGAACCCCAGTTGGATCTTCGATTATCAAAGAAGTTAGAAGTTTATTGTTAAGTCTTGGCGCTTATATAATCGCTCCATGTCCTCATCAAGAAGAATGCCTATCTGAGTGGTGTCATTTCTCTAGTAGAACCAGTAGAAGTAAACTTCATAAACTTCTTAAAGAAGGTGACGCTCCATTTGAAGATGAAAAATTTTCTTATATCGCAGTTAGTAAATCTCCTTGTAATAGATGCTTAAATAGAGTACTTCGTCACCCAATAATAAATAAGTCTTCAGTAAGTCTATCGCTTTGTAACGAAAAAGGGATTTGCCAAGTTGAAGTGAGAAAATCTGATAAAGAAAAATATAAAACTAGCCGCAAATTAAAAGTCGGAGACGCTTTTGATTAGTATTTTTATTGAAATAAAATAATATTTAAATAAAATTATTAAGCATGAGTTGGTCAACAGTATTAGATTGCTTTCTAGATGCATTAAAAGATAGTGCACTCGTACTAGCGTTTGTTTTCTTATTCCATTTACTACTTTCATTTATAGAAGACAAATTGACTCATTTTTTAGTCAAAAATAAGAAAGTATCTCCTCTACTTGGTTCTATATTTGGAATTATTCCTCAATGCGGAACAAGCGTTATCGCTAGCGACTTATACATCAAGAAATATATTTCTATTGGCACTTTGATCGCTGTTTTCCTTTCTTGTAGCGATGAAGCTTTAATTGTGTTGCTCACTCATCCAAGTGAAAAAACTTGGCTAATATTACCTTTAATCGCTTCTAAATTAGTCATTGGTTTTGCTGTTGGTATTCTCGTTGATAAAGTTTTCTTTAGAAAAGAAAAATTGGAAGAACCAGTAGAAGAACTTCATGATGTAAGTTGCACTGACCATCATCATGAAAACACTAAACTCCATAAGCAGTTATGGCATCCACTTATTCACTCTTTAGAAATCTTTGCTTATGTTTTGATAATCAACATGGCGCTTAACTTATTAATTGCTGGAGTTGGAAAAGAAAATTTCTCTAATTTTTTAGAAAGTAGTAAATATTTCTCCCCATTATTTGCAGCCTTAATAGGATTAATTCCTAACTGCGCTTCTAGTGTTTTAATCTCTGAACTATTTATCGCTGGAAATATTCCTTTTGGAGCGTTACTTTCTGGATTATTGATGAACGCTGGATTAGGAATGATGATTCTTATCAAGAATAAAAATGTTCTTAAATCAACGTTATTAATTTTGGCGATTTGCTTCCTAACTTCGATTGTTTTTGGCTACCTCGCTTCAATAATTGAATGGTGTGTCTACTAAAAATCTTTATTTTTAACTCGTTTTGATATATATTTTACTTCGCTATGAGTTGGACCCATAGCTCAAAGGAAGAGCCCTCCGCTCATAACGGAGTTGTTGTAGTGTCGGGATCTACTGGGTCCACCAAAATATGGAGAATTACCCAAGTGGTTGAAGGGGTCGGTCTTGAAAACCGATAGGGGGTGCAAGCCCCGCTAGGGTTCAAATCCCTAATTCTCCGCCAAAAAGAAAATAACACGCACCGTATTCGATGCGTGTTTTTGTTTATGCTACTTTATTTAAAGTGATTACCGCTTTCGCGTTTCCGTAAACATCTTTTGTGATGGTTTTAACTTGGAAACTCCAACCTAGGGAATTACCATTATCAAGCTTTCCATCTCCATTATAGAATTGAGATTTGAACTCATCCATGGTGAATGTTTCACCTTCTTTAAAGAGATATTCTTCTTTTAGTTGGGTTAAAGATCGATATGTTTCTTCTTTGTCATTTCTAATGAAATGAAGTAAATCATAGTTCGATGTCTCACTGTTATTTGTATATTTGTGAGTATGAGTAGAGCCATCTCTAATTGCATTGACGTGCCATAACCTAATTCCAGTGCAATTGGCAGATGGAGTGGTGTAATTGGCGTCATAAGTATTTAATCCAGTAGGAGTATAAAGCTCTAATAAGAGATACTCGTCAAAGATTTCATTAGTGGTTGACCAAGATGGAGTGAGAAGAATCATATCACCACTTGATTGCATATCATTTATTTCGATATCAAAACTATTATCTAAAGTTGAATCGTTGCTTGAGAAGACATATGGATTCGCATAGCCCATCGCCATTAAGTTATAGGCGTCATGACTTCCTTTGTCACTGGATTGCATGCTGAAGGCACCTGTTGGAGTAGATTTCATCGCTGTGTCATAGACGTCTGATACACCAATTGCGTGAGCGAACTCGTGGATGGTGGTTTGAGCATCAATACCGTGAATAGCAGATAAGTCATTTGCCTCATATTGGCCATAGGCTCTTGGAGATAATCCGCTTGTGCCGTACATATCCATAACAGAGATCCAAGAGTAATTTGAGAAGCCGTTTGAATTATTGCTCAATCTTCTCATCCAAGCACTAGAAACGGCATAGCCATTTCTAAAGCAGTGATAATTAGCTCCATAATATAAGATGACGTGATCGATAATTCCGTCTCCATTGCCGTCATAATCATCTCTTGTATCAGTGGTTCCGCTTTCTCCGAAATACCAATCGACAGCGTCTTGGACTAAATAAGTAATTTTTGTATCTTTATCTTCATAATAAGTATTTTCGTGGTTAATCTCATACCAAGGAGTGACTTTACCGGAAATCTTCATTCTTCCAAATGACTCTTCCAAATAGTATGTTTTTAAGCTTCTGCTAACAACTTCGTCATTACTTCCAAATAAATTGGTTGTTAAATCTTCGATGATTTGTTCTTTTTGGTTGTGATTGTTATCATCGCTTTTCTCAAGATTGATGAAATCTGATGAATTGTTAAACCACACTGGGATTGCTAAAACTTTTACTTCCCCTTCGTAAGGAGTAGCAACACGTCCAGCTTGATTCCAATAAGTTTTATAATTTTGAGTCAATTTAGTCTTTTGATAACCGCTAGATTTGTTGATTTCAACTTGATAGCTTGCTTCCTTAGTGTCGCCTTTGTAGGTATAGGAAAGATTAACGTTTTTGACATTTGGATCTGATGTATCAGATTTAGTAATAACTAAATCATCATAGCCGTTAATCGCTTCTGGTTCTCCAACTTCAAAAGTTGCATAGATTTTACCGTTGACGATGACATCATCTCCATCAATTTCAAAAGCGTCGCTCCCCATTGGAACATAAACACTTGAAAGTTTCTTGCCATCATAAACGTTGACAGTGAATTCGATGGTTCTTTCTCTTGTATCGTCCTTGTTATATTCAATAGTCACAGTAGTGGTGCCTGTCTTTAAAACGTTTAAGACATGGTTATAACCATATATTGTGGATTTTCTGCTATTGTTGACAATGGTGTTGTCTTCAATATTGATCTGTAAGATTGAGCTCGCAGAGTTGACTCTTGAATTGTTGTAATAGAAATCTAGTGGAATATATGATGTCGATTTTTCAATAAGCATCATTCCATCGTTTTTCATCTGTGTTCTATTATTACCATAGAACATCTGGAAGACATCTGGATCATCATAAGAAATATCTAATCTACAAACGAATCTTCTAAGTGTTTCATTTGATGTGTTTTTGACATCGATATAGAGGTCTTGTCCGTAGACTGAAGCATCTGTGTTGAGCTTAAAGAACATCTCTTCTCTTTCTTCAGAGAACTCGATATCGCCATCATTTTTTGCTGCATAGTCAATAGTGTATTCACCTTCAACGTGATTCACCTCTATAAGAGGCATTTGATAAAGCTTTCCTGACATTGGGATAGTGAAAGAATAATCATATAAAGTAGAGGTGCTACCTTTGATTTGAACATCATCACTCTTACTAGTAAGAGTAGCGGTGATATATGCGCCAGCATCTAAGACACTAATAAAAATACTTTCATGAGCGTAGATTTTGCTTTTTCCTTTTTGTTTGAGTCTAACTACTAAATAGGCTCGATCACCAACTTCAGCGGTGGATTTAGTTTGTAACACATTATTAGTAATACTAACGCAGTCTTTATAATTGTCATCGACATCAAAGGTATACTCGAGATAATAGTTTGAGCCAGTATAATCACCAAGATTAATATTTAAAGTGTATTCATAATTCTTAGCGAGTTTTATGTTATACCAGTGAGTTGAGCCTGATGTTTGTTTGGTTAAAAAGTCATCTTCGACAATGACAATGCTAGGGGCTTCTTCCTCTTCCCCGGGATCTACTGAAGGAGTTGTTCCTCCTCCGCTAGAAAAGAAGCAACCAGTCAATACTGGAGAAACTAAACTAATCATTAATAAACTTGCAAGAAATCTCTTTTTCATAAAGTAAATCTCCTTATTTCACAAGATAAGTATAACTCAAAATTAGAATTTTGTTTCTATTTATATTAAAAAATATAGGCACAATCATGATAAAAATAATATAAACGAATAAATATGCAAAAATTGCACTTTTTCTTTTATATATCATTATTTATATATATAATATCTCCAAAAGAGGTGTATTTATGACACTTAAAGAATTACGCAAAAATTGCAAATTGACCCAAAAAGAGGCTAGCGAAGTAGTTGGAATGCCTTTAAGAACTTTTATCAATTATGAAACTGATGAGGATAAAGCGGATCAAATTAAACTTGAAGGAATTAAAGATCGTTTGATGGAGTACGCTGCAAAAGATACTTCTATCTTAAAAGATAAAGTCCTTCTTATTACCGGAGGTACTGGCAGCTTTGGTCATGCGGTTGTCGATAGATTTTTACCAACTGATATCAAAGAAATTAGAATTCTTTCTCGAGATGAAAAGAAACAAGATGATATGCGTAAAGCCTATAACAACTCCAAATTGAAATTCTATATTGGAGATGTTAGAAATCTCGATAGCATCATTGATGCCTTTAAAGGAGTTGACTACGTCTTCTCTGCAGCAGCCTTAAAGCAAGTGCCATCTTGTGAATTCTACCCAATGGAAGCGGTGAGAACCAATGTTATTGGTAGTGATAATGTCATTACTGCCTGTGTTCGTAATGGGGTTAAAAAAGCCATCTTCTTATCAACTGATAAAGCAGCTTACCCAATTAATGCGATGGGCATTTCTAAAGCCTTAATGGAGAAAAATGTAATCGCTAGAAGTAGACAACTCCTTAAAGGAGATACCGTTCTTTGCTTAACTAGATACGGCAATGTCATGGCATCTAGAGGAAGTGTCATTCCTTTATTTTTAAATCAAATTCATGAAGGTAAGCCAATCACCATCACTAATCCAGATATGACGAGATTTATGATGACTTTAGATGATGCGGTTGATTTAGTGCTTTACGCTTTTGAACATGGCGAACAGGGTGATTTATTTGTTCAAAAAGCTCCTGCTGCCACAATTGAAACTTTAGCGAAGGCTGTCATTGAATTAACCGGCAGTAAAACTGGTATCACTTATATCGGCACTAGACACGGAGAAAAACTCTATGAAACTCTAGTGACTCAAGAAGAAATGATTAAGTCAGTTGATTTAGGCAATTTCTTCTGTGTTAAAGCGGATAACCGCGATTTGAATTACGATAAGTATTTCTCTAAAGGAAATAAAAAGTTAAACTTAGGTGAAAGCTATACTTCCCATAACACTGGTAGATTAGATGTTGAAGGAATGAAGGAATTACTTAAGAAATTAGAATTATTTGGAGGTCCAGTAAAACAACATGAATAAAAAAATTAAAGTAGTGACCATTATTGGAACTCGTCCAGAAATTATTAGATTATCTGAAGTCATTAAAGCTTTAGATAAAGATCAAGATATCGAGCATATTTTAGTCCACACTGGACAAAATTATGATTATGAATTAAATCAAGTCTTCTTTGAAGAATTAGAACTAAGAGCACCTGATTATTATTTAAACTGCGCTGGTAAAAATTTAGGTGAAACTATTGGTAACGCGATTGCTAAATCATATGATTTACTTAAAGAATTAAATCCAGATGCAGTATTAATCTTAGGTGACACTAATAGTGCGCTTTGTGCAATTTCTGCAAAAAGATTAAAACTCCCTATTTTCCATATGGAAGCAGGTAATAGATGTGGAGATTGGAATGTTCCAGAAACAATTAATAGAAAGATTGTCGATCACATAAGCGATATCAATCTTCCTTACACTAATCACGCATACGACAATTTGATGAAAGAAGGAATCGATCCTAAATTTACATTTGTTACTGGTTCGCCAATGCTTGAAGTTTTAAATGCTCAAAATGAGAAGATTGAAAATAGTAAAGTATTAGAAGAATTAGGTTTAGAAAAAGGCAAATATATTGTTGTCTCTTCTCATAGAGAAGAAAATATTGATATTGAAAAGAATTTCAATCAGCTTATGCCGGCGATAAATGAAATTGCAGAGAAATATCAAATGCCGGTTATTTTTTCCACCCACCCAAGAACAAGAAAAAGACTTGAGGCTAATAAATTTGTAATGCATCCTTTAGTGAGAAATCTTAAACCTTTAGGATTTTTAGAATATGTTAAGCTTCAAGAAAACGCTTTTATCGTCTTAAGTGATTCGGGTACTTTAACTGAAGAAAGTGCGATGAGACATTTCCCTGCAGTCTTAATTAGAACCTCCACTGAAAGACCTGAAGGAGTGGAAGCTGGTAGCATTGTTGTTTCCGGAATTGATAAAGATGGAATTAAACTAGCGATTGATACGGAATTATTAAGATATAAATTTGCTAAGACACCTGAAAACTATGATGTTAAGGATGTCTCCTCTAGAGTGGTTAATCACATCAAAACTAAGATTGATATGGTTAATAAGGAAATTTGGAAAAAATAATGAAAATATTAGTTACTGGAAGTAATGGATTTATCGGCAAACACATGTGTCTACTTTTAAAAAGAAGAGGACACGAAGTTTTAGAATACGATTTATCTTCTAACGAAGAAGAGTTAGCTAACTATATTAACTCCGCTGAATTTATTGTCCATTTAGCGGGAATAAATAGACCATTAACTACTGAAGAATTTTATGATGGAAACACTAATTTCACGAAAAAAGTCGTGGATTTGGTGAAAAAATCAAATAAAAACACTCCGATTATTATGTCTAGTTCGATTCAAGCAGAATTAGATAATGATTATGGTCGAAGCAAAAAAATGGGTGAAAATTATCTATTTGGAAGTGGATTACCTGTTTATGTATTTAGACTCGCTAATGTTTTTGGAAAGTGGTGTCGACCAAACTATAATTCGGCTGCTGCAACATTTTGTTATAACATCGCCCATAATTTACCAATTCAAATAAGAGATAGAAACTATGTTGTTCACTATAACTTTGTAGATGACATCGTTGATACCTTCCTTGAAGTAATAAACGGAAATATCAAACAAGAAAATAGAATTTACTTTGTCTCCCCAACCTATGATTGTTCGTTAGGTAAATTAGCGGATTTACTTTATTACTTCAAAGGTGAAGTTGAAAGTGATAGGCATCTACCTTTGATTCATAACGAATTCGAATTAAAACTATTCAAAACATTCTGTGATTATTTAAGTGATGAAGGATATTCATTCAACTATAGCGAAGATGCTCGCGGAAGTTTTGAAGAAATTTATAAATCAAAGAAGTGGGGTCAAATCAGCGATAATGTTTCTTATCCCGACATCACCAAAGGTGGGCATTACCATAAATATAAAAAAGAAATTTTCTATACAGTTATTGGAACTTGCGAGATTAAGCAAAGAAAAGTTGGAAATGAAGAAATTGAAACAGCTGTTGTTTCTGGATCTAATCCAAACCCGATTGAAATTAAAGTTGGCTACACTCACCAAATAAAAAATATTGGTAAAACCAATTCCCATACGATTATGTGGATTAGTGAGATATATAATCCAGATACTCATGACACCTATAAAGAAGATGTTGAAAAATAAGAGGCTTGCCTCTTTTTTTCTTGATTTAAAAGACTATAATAATAGTCGAAAAGAGATATTAAACATGAAAAAAGCACTCTATTTAGTTTTAAAAGGATCAAATCGAGCGTTTGAAACTTTAGATGATTTAAGAGAAAGAGGATTTAACGCTACTGTTGTTAGTTCCGAATCTTTAAAAAGAGCAGTGGAAGAATATCCTGAAGAGCGTCATTTCTTTAACTTAAGACATCTTGAAAACCACGAATTAAACGAATCTATTTTGGTTATCTTTGTTGTTGAAGAAGATAAGCTAACTGAATTAAAAGATGTCATTAGATGGGATACAAATAACTTTATCGATATTAAAGGCTTTATGTATTCCGTTGATTTAAACGATTACGAAGGTACAGTGTAAGATATGGCTTTTTCCATTTTTGCTTATGTTGCAATAATGATTTTGGTTGCTCTTTTGAGCACCAGATTAATGAAAGTTTTAAAACTCCCTAACGTTACTGGATATATCATTACTGGGATAATAGTTGGGCCTTTTGTTCTTGGATTATTCTTTAATCACTTCACTTATGAGGGAATCAAAGATTCAATAATTTATCAATTTGTTAGTCAGATTAAATGGGTTAGTAGTGTTGCTTTAGGATTTATTGCTTTTTCTATTGGTAGTTCATTTAAAGCAGGTGTTTTAAAGGCTGTTGGTAAACGAGTTGTTGTTATAACAGTTTTAGAAGCATTAGGTGCATCTATATTAGTCATAGGTGGGTTAATGATTTTACACTTTGTCACTGATAAAGAAGTTTCTATTGAACTCGTTTTAGTCTTAGGTGCGATTGCTAGCGCAACTGCTCCAGCAGCGACTTTAATGGTTATTAAGCAATATAAGGCAAAAGGACCGGTTGTTGATACCTTATTACCTGTAGTTGCTTTAGATGACGCAGTAGCATTAATTTTATTTTCGATCTTATTCCAAATAGCATCCACATTATCCACTGGCGGAGATTTTTCAGTCTATAAAATGCTTATCAAACCTATAATTGAAATATTAATTTCTTTGGGAATTGGGGCGGTTTTGGGCGCAATTATTTCATTTGCCAATAAATTTTTCAAAAGTAGAAATAACCGTTTAGCGTTTTGTATATTCACAGTATTTGCAGCGTTAGGCTTTTACTATTTATTCAAGCAAGAATTCATGGGAGGATTTGAATTATCATCTCTTCTTATGTGTATGGCTGCTGGAGTGATATACACTAATTTTGCTAAAGAACCTGATCCTACTTTAGATGTTTTAGATCGATTTACTTCTCCTATTTATATGGTATTCTTTGTGATCAGTGGAGCAAGTTTAGATTTGACGATCTTCTTTAACGAAAGAGGGTTAATTGTCGTCGGTATTGCTTTTGCTTATATCATTTTTAGAGTAATTGGAAAATGGCTCGGTGCATTCATTGGTTCTTGTGTTACAAAAAGCGATCCAAATATTAAAAAGTATTTAGGCTTTACACTCATTCCTCAGGCTGGTGTAGCAATTGGATTAGCGACTACCGCCAGTGATTTATTTGCTAGAACTGGGAATTATGAATCAAGCGCTTTGGTCGTTGCGATTATATTAACTTCAACTTTAGTGTATGAATTATTTGGACCAATGGTGACCAAATGGGCGTTAACTAAAGCCGGAGATATTAAGCAAGAAAAAAACCCATAATGGGTTTTATCTTTCTTTATGTGAGATAACCGCTTTAAAGTGAATGGTTCCATCAACTACACCTTTGACGGTTTCTTCTAATTGATTATCACTATAGATGGTTACGAGTTGACCATCTTTTATTTCTTTTTCATAAGACACCAACAAGTTAGTAACTCGATATTTGTCATAATATTCTTTGTTATGTAAATCGATGATGTATTCGATATATTTAACGTTATTTAAATGTCCATTAAGATCGATGTCGTTATATCTGACACGACGATTTTCAATTTTGCTGAGCTCTTTATCTTCGATTCTTCCAAAGATTGGTAAATCGTATTTAGAAGTTTCAAATTTAAACTGTTTGATATTGTTAAATGGATGAGTTTCAACTTTTCTAGATTCAATGTTTAATAAACACCACATTGAGGAAGCATTAATTAATAGATTTCCTTTCTTATCAAAGATTTGGAAATATCTTGGAAAGAAAAATCCTTTAGTTTGTCCTGGGTGAGTAGTGACAACAATTTCCTCATTTAAAACAGGAAGTCTAGTTATCTCAACATACATCTTGATAACCACCCAACACATTCCTTTATCAATTGTGTCAGCTTGTCCAACATGAATTGTTTCAGCGTGATTAGTGGCGACGAATTGAAGGAATTTGAAAATAGAAGAGATTTTTAACTCTAAATGGTTATCGACATCTATTGAAGTAACTAATACTTTTTCCTTATACATACTTTACTATTAAAATTCTTTTACTTTAAAAAATCAAATGAATAGATTTTTGCTATCATGCGAATATGAAAAATAAAAGAATCAGATTTAGACTGAATCGACTATTTTTTGCATTCATAAAATTAATTGATTTGAAGAGTATAAAAAAATTAATATCTTCTAAAAGTAGTGATACAATCAATATTGATAAATTATGCGTATCTTATTAGTCGACGACGAAGAACTTCAACTTATGAGATTAGAAAGTGAAGCGAAAAAGGCTTTGCCTAATAACGCTGAATTTTTTGTCTATCAAAATCCATTACAAGTTTTAAAAGAAAATGCGAAGGTCAAGTTCGATATCGCCTTTTTAGATATCGATATGCCTGGAATGACTGGAATTGATCTCGCTAAAGAATTGAAAAGGAGTTATCCTTTAACAAATATTATATTTGTTACTGCATATAATGATTACGCTTTAGATGCTTATCGCATTCACGCTTCAGGGTATTTGTCTAAACCTGTCAGCGCCGCTAAGATCAAAGAAGAATTAGATGCTTTAAGATATCCGATTAAAATTAATAGCGATAACAAATTACAAATTAAATGTTTTGGTAATTTTGAAGCTTTTTATAACGGAGAGCCAATCAATTTTTCCTATAAGAAATCTAAAGAATTATTCGCCTATTTAATCGACCGTGAAGGATGCGCAATTAACATTAATGAACTTAACGCTGTTTTATGGGAAGAAGATCACCCATCTTACCTAAGAAACTTAATCGCAGATATTCAACAAACATTAAAGGCCTTAGGTGTAGGAGATGTCTTTGTTAAAAGACACAACGAATGCTATATCGATGTTGAAAAAGTGAGCTGTGATGCCTACGAATATAAAAAAGGTAATCCAAATGCGATTAGAAGTTATCGCGGGGAATATATGATTCAATATTCTTGGGCGTATTTCCAAGACGAATAAATTTATGAAAAAAGAAGAACAATACATTTTAATGCTTAAGGACTTAGAGGTCCTTTCTTTTTCAGTTACTTTTGGAGAAGAGAATAGTGTTCAACTAATTAATAAATTAGAACATTTTGACAAAGCTCCTTATGGAGTGGCTAACGCGAAAGATGAAAAAGCGATGAATATGGCGTTATTTCGTTTTTTTAATTCAAGAACAATCTCAGGAAATAGAATTGACTACAATAAGATAATTGAGGCAACTGGAGTTAAAGATTCATTTGAACTATCTTTTAAAGGACACGGATTATCTTTAACTAATCATTATTGGTATAAAAAAGAAGGTGAAGACCTTAAATACGGCGATATTAATTTCTTCACTAACAAATGGGATGATACCTTCGCTAAAGCGGTATTACTAGGAGATTATGAGGCTTTAAAAACCGCAGATTTAAATGTTCCAGATATCGTTACTCCTGGTTGGGCGGTTAAAGGATGGATCTATGATGTTTCTCCTAAACTATATAAATTAGGAATTGATGTTGAACATCCAGAAGAAGTTATCGCTGAAGTTCTATCATCTAAAATCGCTAAAAGATTATTAGAACCTTCTGAAGTTATTGATTATGAGTTAAAGACCATTGGAAATAGATATGCATCAGTTTCCAATTTATTAATTGGAATTGATGAAGAATTAATTCCATTATCAGTGTATTTACCATTTAATTATTATTTTTTATACAGAAATAAAAATGGTGATAGAAATAAGAACAAAGAATTTTTAGATAAATTATTAGCGGAAGGTTATGTAGATTTATATAAACGTTTTGTCAAAATAGCATGTCTTAAATCCATTTGCTTTGTTAGCGATTTACATTTTGATAATTTATCGATGATTAGAAATATCAAAACAGGAGAAATTAGAATCTCTCCTTTATATGATTTAGGTGGAGCGTTTGGTAGTTCAAGAAGCGGAAGAGAATTTATCTCAAATATCAATGAAGGTTCTTTAATGCTTATTTATTTCTTCTTCTCTCAAATCGATAAAGATTGGGATTATTCATGGTATGACCCAACTAGATTGATTGACGCGGAAGAGGTTATTAGGTTTTATCTATCCAAGAGTGAATTCTACACTCCAGAGATTATTGATAACGTCATAAAAATATTTAATATTCAAAAATCATCTTTAGATGAGATGGCTAATAAGTAATGTGTGGCACATCTGTGACAAGTGATTTGCTATTATGCTATTAGTTCACGAGGAACATATTTATGAGAAAAGAGTTACTTAATGGTTTAACAGATGATCAAATCGCCAAAGTTAAAGCATGCGATGATTTTAATGATTTACTACAACTCGCCAAAGACGAAGGTGTTGAATTAACTGATGAACAGCTTAATGCCATAAGTGGTGGAGCGTGCACTCCTACCGAGAAAAATCAAAATAAGAGAAAAATAGAAGACTAATATGTTTTATCGAATAAAAGATAATATCGCGCTTAGAAAATGGAAATATGTCGATCGCGCAATATATATAAAAGGAGAAGAAAACGCAGTTGGAATTCCAGAGAAAGAATTCGAACTCCTTTTATTATGTGATGGAGAACACGATATCGAACCATCCGTTTATCTATCTAATTTATTAACTAAGAATTATATTGAACAATGTGAAAAAGGTCATCGTCCATCTGAATGGTCCTTACTTAAAACTTATGAGAATTTTTATTTTCCAAAAATGAACCTTATGGTCACTGGAAAATGCAATTTGAATTGTCTACATTGTTTTAACGCTAAAGATAATGCTCCTCTAAATACTGAATTATCCTACGAACAAATTATTGATATCCTTGATCAAGCTCGTGATATTGGGGTTCACGCCTTTACCTTAACTGGTGGAGAGCCATTAGTCCATCACCGCTTTTTAGATATTGTTAAGGCGATATATGAAAGAGACATGTTTATTTTTGAATTAAACACAAATGGCCTATTAATTACACAAAAAATGCTTGATTTCTTTAAGGAAATTGGTTGCAATCCACTAATTAAAATTTCTTTTGATGGAATTGGATATCATAACTGGATTAGACAACATCCAAAAGCGGAAGAGTTAACCCTCAAAGCTATTGAATTATGTATTAAAAACGGATTTAAAGTTAAAGCTCAAGTCCAAGTTAACCGTAAGAATGTTTCTTCGATGTTACCTACTGCTAAACTACTTAATGAGATGGGCGTTTACGAGATGAGAATTATTAGAACTACTGAAGCCCCTAGATGGGAAAAGAATTCTCCTCAATCTAGTTTGACAATCGAAGAATACTACAAGAGTATGATCGAATTTGCTAAAGAATATAAAAATTCTGGTATGCAGATGATTGTCGATATCTGGCAACTCGTTAGATTATATCCAGCCTACCACGCATATGAGTTAGTACCTATTGCTTGTAATAAAGATGAATTCAATATCAGGATTCCAATGTGTAAAGGTAACCGTGGAATGATCGCGGTTAGTAGCAGTGGAGAAGTTGTCCCTTGTTTACAAATGTCTGGCTATTTCTTAGAAAAAGGAATCAGTTTAGGAAACATCTTTAAAACCCCATTAAAACAGTTAACTATTGAAAGCGATTATTTAAATTTAGCGATTGCTCCTTTATTTAAACAAATTATTGAAAACGATAAATGTGGCAACTGCAAATATTACAAAGCTTGTACAGGTGGCTGCCCAGCTTTAGGGTTATTATATTCCACCAATAATGATTTCTATCATGAAGATATTACAAAATGCATTTTCTTTGAAAATGGTTGGTATGATATAATAAATGAAGAACTAGAGGGCTGGCGATTAACTAAGCCACTAGATATCTAAATATAAATAAGTTAGAAAGCATCGAAATTAATTCGGTGTTTTTTTATTTTAGATTGCGTTTACACAATCTAAAAAAGTAAGTATAATTATATTAATTATGAGTAAAAATAATTACCAAGGTATATCAAATCCAGACGAATTAAATAAAAGATTACAAAAAACTTCTCCATTGACTTGGATTATTTTAGGAATTGTTATCGCTATCCTTGCGTCATTTTTTGCTTGGTCTATCATTCATAAAATCAACATTCGAATTTTTGCTAAAGCCACTGTTATTGATAAGAATGTTACTTTGCATGTCGATGATAGCGATTTAAATAAATTAAAAGTAAATCAAAAAGTCTATATTTCTGGGAAAGAAGGAAAAATTCTTTCTTTTGATGAAAATAACAACCCTGTCGTAAGTGAGTTTGATTTAAAAAATGATGAATATACATGTTACATCGTTATTAAACAGATGAGACCTGTGGATTTTTTAATTGGCAGATAAGATGAGCAAGGATATTAGAAAACCAAAAACTAAAGGAGTTGCAAACACTCCAATCATTATGCAATTAGAAGTCCTTGAATGTGGGGCTGCTTCTTTAGCGATGGTCATGGCTTATTACAATAAATGGATTCCGCTTGAACAAGTTAGAGTTGATTGTGGTGTTTCTAGAAATGGTAGCAACGCTAAAAACATTCTTAAAGCAGCGGAAAAATATGGCTTTAAAACCAAAGGTTTTGCCTATAACATTGATAAACTTAGAAAACAGGGAACATTCCCTGCAATTATCCACTGGGGTGGAGGACACTTTGTCGTATTAAACGGCTTTAGAGGAAATAAGGCTATTATTAACGATCCTGCAAAAGGTTTAGTGAAAGTTGATTTAAAAACATTTGATCAATTCTTTACTGGAATTTATTTAGAAATCATTCCTGATGAAGGATTTGTTCCAAGCGGAAAAAGAAAATCAATTTTTGATTTCGCTAAGAAAAGATTAAAAGGCGCGATTCCTTTAATTGCTTTCTTCGCCATTACAACAATTATCTTTTATGTCTTTGGAATAATTAATCCAGTAATGCAACAATTCTTTGTAGATTATTTATTAGGTGGAAACAACCCTGATTGGCTATTACCATTTATCTTCATTTTTGCTGGAGTTGGATTATTACAAGTCGTCGTAAATGTCGTTCAATCTTTATATCAATATAAGATTAGAGGAAAATTAGACCTCATCGGTTCATCTTCCTATATGTGGACTATCCTAAGATTACCAATTGAATTTTTCTCTCAAAGAATGGTTGGTGACTTACAGTCTAGACAAAGCGAAAACGCCTCCATTGCTGAAACCTTGGTCAATGTTTTCGCTCCATTATTATTTAACACAATAATGATTATCGTTTATTTAGTCTTCATGATTTATAAGAGTTGGATTTTAACTTTAATCGGAGTAGCGACAGTTGTCTTTAACGCCCTTATTTCTCAATATATTTCGAAGATGAGAGTGAATATTTCTAGAGTTCAAGCTCGTGATAACGCGAAACTCGCTGGTATGACCTCTAAAGGAATTGAGATGATTGAAACTATCAAATCTAATGGTGCTGAATCAGCTTATTTTACTAGCTGGTCCGCTGCTCAAGACGAAGCTGTTAAAGGCAAAATGAAAATGGCAAAAACTAACCAATTTATTGGGATTTTGCCTGCATTTTTCTCATTAATTGCAAATTATTCTGTTCTAATTCTTGGTGTTTATTTAACTATTAAATATGATTTTACAATCGGTTCTATCGTCGCCTTCCAAGGATTATTAAGTATGTTTATGTCTCCGGCGATGACTATTATCACCAGCGGACAAACTCTTCAAGAGATGAGAACTCAAATGGAAAGAGTGGATGATGTATTAGAATATCCGCTTGATGAAAATGTCACTAGATCAATCCCGGCAGAAAACATTTCTAAGATTAAAGGAAATCTTGTTTTAAAAGATGTAACCTTTGGATATTCAAGATTAGATCAACCGATCTTAAAAGGATTTAATCTCGAAATTAAACAAGGCCAAAAAATTGCTATCGTCGGATCTACTGGAAGCGGTAAATCAACATTATCTAAATTGATTTCTGGATTATATTCTCCTTGGAGCGGAGAAATCATTTTTAACGGTCAAAAAATGGAAGAGATTGACCACGAAATCTTTACTTCTTCAATCGCAGTTGTTGATCAGGATATTACTCTATATGAAGATACGATCGCTAATAATATTAAAATGTGGGACAGTTCAATCGCTGATTACGAAGTAATTATCGCTTGTAATGACGCTCAAATTCATAAACAAATCATGTCTAGAGATGGTGGATATAACGCTCCGATATTAGAGGGCGGCAAAAACTTCTCTGGAGGAGAAAGACAAAGACTTGAAATTGCTCGTTCTTTGGCAAGTGATCCAAGCATCATTATTTTAGATGAAGCAACAAGTGCGTTAGACGCTAAAACTGAATATGAAGTTGTTAACGCGATTAAAGCTAGAGGAATTACGACTATTGTTATCGCACATAGATTATCTACGATTCGCGATGCAGATTTAATCGTCGTTTTAGAAAAAGGTACTATCACCGAACAAGGTACACACGATCAGTTAATGAAACGAAAAGGTGCCTATTTTGACCTTGTCAGTAATGAATAGAAAGGAGAAGTATGGGCTGGTTTGAAGAGCAAGTAAAGCAAAGACAAAAACTCGATGAAAAAACCTTCGAGGAATCTTTCTTGTCCCTTGCTGGAATTCGTATTAATAATGAACATAACCTTAGCGAAGCAGCCATTAGGGAAAATTTTGCTATTAAGCAAATCCTTTCATTCTTCCATTATTCGATGGTTGATATCCCAGTAACCATTGAGGTTTTTAAAGATAAAATCAATTACGCATTAAAGTCGTTTGATATCTCGTACCATAAGTTTGATTTAAAAGAAAACAATTTGAATGAATCCGGATGTCCAATCTTAGCGTTTACTCTTGCCCATCACACCCCAGTTGTCTTCCTTCCTAGAGGAAATAAAGGATATTATTTCATTTCTCATCATACAGGTAAGAAAGTTAAACTAACCGAGGAAATCCTTTCGAGGTTTGAAAAAGACGCTATTAGTTTTTATCGTCCTTTACCAAATGCCAAAATTTCAGTAAAGGAATATGCAAAATATATTAGGCAATCGATTAGACCTATTGATATTATCCTTGTAATTTTAGTTTCCGCAATTGCTTCCGGAGTTGGCTTATTAGTTCCATTCCTCACTCAAAAATTAACCGCTGTTGCTACTGGCAGTAGGTCGATGAATGAATTTATTATATTCTCGATTTATGTTGTCGCTGCAGCCACTGGATTATTATTAATTAACACTACAAAAGGATTTGCTAATTCACGTATTTCAATTAAAATTGAAAAATCTGTTCAAGAAGCGACGATGATGAGGGTTTTATATCTACCAACATCATTCTTCAAAAAATTTAATACTGGTGAACTTTGCGCAAGATTTGGTAGTGTTGTCAATTTAGCAATCACTTTGATTAGTGGAGTATTTATGACTTTAGTGTCAGTCATTATGTCACTAGCATATTTATTCCAAATGATTGGATTTGCTCCTGTTCTTATCTTACCTGTAGTAGCTATTTTAGTTGTTAATTCCGCCTTTACAATTTTAGTATCAGTTATTCAAAAGAATCACACTCAAAAAGTTCTTGAGGCTTCTTCTAAAGAATCTGGTGTGACTTATGAAATGATTAATGGTATTCAAAAGATTAGATTATCAGGTTCAGAAAAAAGAGTGTTCGCCAAATGGGCGAATGTCTATTCTAAATCAACTAAACTTAGATATCGTCCACCATTAATTGTCAGATTATCTCCTGCAATTACTTTATTAATTACTTTGCTCGGTAATGTTTTGATCTATTTTGTCGCAGGTGCAAATAATGTTGAAATTAGCACATACATGGCCTTTACCGCGAGCTATGGAGTTCTTTCAGCAGCGATTGCTTCTTTAGTTTCGGTTGTTTCTTTAGTGTCTAGCATTCAACCAATCTTTGAAATGGCTCGTCCAATTTTAGAAACTGAGCCTGAATCTAGTGAAGGCAAAATGACAATTACCTCAATAAGTGGAAATATCGATGTAAATAATGTTTCATTTAAATATAATGAAAAAGGGCCACTAATCCTAAATAACTTCAATTTGCATATTAAAGAAGGAGAATATGTGGCCATTGTCGGTCAAACCGGATGTGGTAAATCCACTTTGGTAAGACTATTACTTGGCTTTGAAAAACCAAATAAAGGTGCGGTCTTATATGACAATATCGATATTAATGATGTAGATTTAAGTTCATTAAGAAGAAATATCGGCACGGTCATGCAAAATGGAACTTTGTTCCACGCTGATATCTTATCTAACATCATTATCTCTTCTCCTGATTTAAAAGAAGAAGATGCCTGGAAAGCAGCAGAAATCGCTAATATTGCTAATGATATTAGAGAGATGCCGATGGGAATGAAAACAGTCATTTCAGAAGGTCAAGGCGGTATTTCCGGAGGACAAAAGCAAAGAATTATGATTGCTAGATCAATTGTCCATAAACCAAAAGTATTAATCTTTGATGAAGCCACCAGTGCTTTAGATAATAAAACTCAAAAGAGCATTTCTGATTCGATAGCTAAATTAAACTGCACAAGAATCGTTATCGCTCATAGATTATCGACTATTAAACACGCGGACCGCATTATTATGCTTGAAAATGGAAAGATCATCGAAGAAGGTAATTATCAAACCTTAATTGATAAAAAAGGAAAATTTGCAGAACTTGTCGAGAGACAAAGATTAGACAATAAATAGTGGAGGTATATTATGAAACACACTGTCGAAAATGATGTATTAACAATTTATTTAGAAGGAGAACTCAATTCTTTTAATTCAGAAGATGTTGAAAAAGAAATTGATGAAATCGTTGAATCAAATTCTTTCGATTCAATTATTTTGAATCTCAAAGATTTAAGCTACATTTCTTCTGCTGGATTAAGAATCATCGTTAGATTAAAGCAAAGATTTGACAAAACTTCTTTAGTTAAAGTTAGTAAGAATGTCTATGACATTTTTGAGATGGTTGGATTCGAAAACATCATCAAAATTGAAAGACAATAAGAAGGAGATTCTTATGAATTATCAATTAGAAAAAGAAACACTTACTTTATATTTTGAAGGGGAATTAAATTCTTCTAACGCGGATAAAGTTTCTGAAGAAATAGAGAAGATTGTTTCTTCAAATAAGTTTAATAAACTTATTTTAGATATGGAGAAACTAAACTATATCTCTAGCGCTGGACTTAGAGTTGTTTTAAAACTTAAACAGTTATATGAAGATACCTCGGTAATTAACGTTTCATTAGAAGTCTATGACATTTTCCAAATGACTGGCTTCACTTCGATGATGTCTATTCAAAAGATGCTTAGAAGCGTTGATGTTTCTCATGCAGAAGTGATTGGAGAAGGATATTTTTCCACAGTTTATCGCTTAGACAAAGATACGATTGTTAAAGTATTTAACCGCACCAGCGATCCAGAACAAGTCAGCCGTGAACTTAGACTTGCTAAAGAAGCATTTGTTCTTGGAGTTCCAACCGCAATATCATTTGATATTGTCAGAGTGGGTAATAAACTTGGTGTCTGCTTTGAAATGCTTGATTGTCAATCTTTAAAAACGGTTTTAACCACTGATAAAGCTCACTACGACGAATATTTAAATAAATATGCCTCTTTATTAAAGAAAATTAATACGACTGAATGTTTCAATCCAGAAATTCCAAGTATTAAGAAACTCTACTTAAATAAAATCGAAAAAATCAAACCATATTTAGAAGAAAAATATTATTCAAAAGCTCGTAAATTAATTGAATCCATTGAAGAAAGAAAAACCTTTGTTCATGGAGATTGCCACTTTAAAAACATTATGGTTCAAAAAGGCGAGCTTCTCTTAATTGATATGGACACTTTATCTGTTGGTCATCCAATATTTGAACTAGCAGCCCTTTATGCTCCTTATTGTGCTTTTAATGAAGATGATCCAGGGAATAGTGAAAGATTCTTTGGTATTAAAGATAATGAAGCAAAAGAATTATACAATTCTGTCCTTAAAATCTATTTTGGTAAAGAAGATGAAGCTGCTAAAGAAAAGATTAGATTATTATCATATGTTCATATGGTGTGGTGGAATCGTATTAATGAACCTGATAATAACAAAAGATTAGAAGGGTGTAGAGGTCGCTTATATAAATTACTTGACCGTATAGACGACTTAGATATCGGTATTTAATATGGGAACTGAACAAGATATCACTAATGCCTATAAGAAAAACGAAGCTAGTGCAAATAAGCACATGACTTTCGCTTTGCTTTTCACTGCTTTTTTACTTTTCTTAGTGTGGTTTGGCTATTTCTTTAAATTGTTTGATTTGGGTGAATTATCTAGAAAAGTCACAATCATTATCATTCCTTTTGTCATCGTCTTATTATGCATTCCAATGTTCTTTATTAAGACGAAAATTACCAGTAGTCCAAAATATAAATATTTTGCGACGATGTTATTAGTCTTAGCGATTTCAATTTTAAATGTCGTTATGCCAAAACACGCAATCTTAGGTTGGGCGGCTTGTATTGTTATAACCGCTCACTATTATAGTCCTAGATTAACTAAGATTGTCTTTGCCGTATCGATGGTGATGATGCTTATCTCTTTAGGATTTGGAACGTTCTATGGTGAATATGACGCTAACTTATTAGCGGGCGAACTCAATAAAAAGAGTCAAGTTATTTTCCACTATAAGTTAGAAGGAAGAACTTACCCTGATACTCCAGCAGGAAGATATATTTATCTAAAAGATTTGATCGCTATCGGTGGAGAGAATAGATTTGTTAAAATCTTCACTCAATATTACTTAGGTAGAGCCTTACTTTTAACATTAATCTTCTTCATTGTTGTTTTCTTAAATAAGAGAACAAAAGCGCTTCTTGCTAGCGAAATATCTTCGAATAATGAAAACGAGAAGAATAAGACGGAATTAGAAGTTGCTAAAGAGATTCAATTAAATACTTTGCCGGCGGAAACCTTATCTTCTTTAGATGTTGAAATCGCTGGAGAACTTAAAGCCGCAAAAGAAGTCGGTGGAGATTTATACGATTATGTCGATATCGATAAAGACCATGTCGCTTTCTTAATTGGAGACGTTTCTGGAAAAGGGGTTCCAGCAGCGATGTTTATGATGAAAACGATTACATCGTTTAGAGATTTCGCTACAAAAGGAAAAACTCCATCTCAAATCTTAAAGGAAGTTAACGCTTCAATTAATAAAGGAAATAAAACCGGATTATTCGTTACTTGCTTTTTAGCGATTTTAGATAAGCGAGATGGAAAAGTGGTCTACGCAAACGCAGGACATAATCCACCTATTATTGGAAGTAATGGAAATTACCGCTATTTAAAATGTAATTCAGGTTTCTTACTTGGATGTTTAAAAGAAACATTTATTAAAGATGAAGAGATAACTTTAAAACCTGGAGAAAGCATTACTTTATATACGGATGGTATTACCGAAGCAAGAAATGCTGAAGGTGAATTCTTTGGCGAGGAAAGATTCATTAATTTATTAAATAAACATGACTATACTTGCTTAGTGGAATTCCATCACGCGATTAAAGACGGTATCTCTAGCTTTGTTATGGACGCTCCGCAAAGTGATGATATCACTTTCTTAACTTTCAAATATCGCGGAGACAATTATTCTTATAAAGAAATGCAATTTGAAGCCAAAAAAGAAAACATGATTAATATGCTTGCTTTCATTAATGACTTCGCTAAAGAACAAAATCTTTCAGAGGATTTAATTAGTAAGTTAGTTATTGTTGGAGATGAAGTGTTCTCAAATATTATTAAATATGGATATCAAAACTCCAATGGAGATATCTTCGTTAGACTACTTTACGATATCGACAAGAAAGAATTTGCGATGACTGTTATTGATAAGGCAATTCCATTTAATCAATTAGAAGTTAATCGTCCAGAATTAAGTGGAGATGCAAAAAAAGTGGAAATCGGTGGATTAGGTCTATTAATTGTTAAAAAGATTATGGATCAATGCGCTTATGACCGCATCAACGGAAAGAATATTCTTGTCTTAAAAAAGACTGTTAAATAATTTGTGACACTTCTGTGACAAGTCATTTGTTATTATATTAATGTCTCAAGGAGGAAAACTATATGAGAAAAGAATTATTAAAGGGATTAACCGAAGAACAATTAGAAAAAGCTAGATCTTGCAAAAACGGCAAAGACCTTCTTAAATTAGCAAAGCAAGAAGGCATTCAATTAACCGATGAGCAATTAGCTATGGTCAATGGTGGAAATTGTGTCCAACCAAAAATGCCTGCTCATAGACCTTGCCCAAACTGCAATAGTAATGACACAGTTGCCCTTGCCTGGGATACTTCAGAAAATGTTAGCACCCATTTCTGTAAATCCTGCGGTCATAGATGGGACGATTTATTCTAATTTAAAATGAAACTCAATCCATTTGATGGATTAAATACGCTGAAAATAGAGGAACATAAAAGTCTTAGTGTTTTCAACTTGTGTAACGAAGTCGAATCACTCTCTCCTTCTTTTCAAGAAGGACAGACTAAGGATATGTTCCTCTTTTTATATTTAATAAATATATTTAGAAAGAACAATATCGATTTCCTAGTCAAAGGTGGAATTATCTTAAATATGTATTTAGGTAAACACGCTAGAAGGACAACTGATATCGATGTTTATGTTGCTGATCCAAATGTCTTTTTTGAAGAAGTTAATAAAGCTTTAAGAAACACTAAAGATGATTTCACATATGAAACTGAATGGATAAAGATGAAGAAAGCTTCAAAGCTTTTCTATCACAATACCTTCGCATTTTATGTTCATATTTTTCATAAAGGCCACCCAGTTAAAACTGTTTTAATTGATGGGATGTTTACTGAAGAATGTAAAAAACTAGAAAAAGTAAAATATCGAGGACCAAAAATTATCGACGAAGATTTTTATTTTTATGGGGTTAATGTTGAATATGTTACCGCTGAAAAAATAAATGCAGTGGTTAATGAATTAACCAATAGACAAATTAAACACTTAATCGATTTATATGGTCTAATCAAATTAGATTTAAATATTGATAAGCTGAAATTTAATTTAGATTTTATTAATAAAGAAGAAGATGAAGTAAGAAAATCATTTGATATCGAAGTTAAACCTATCTCTTACGTTGTTAGAGAAAATAAAACCTTTGATGGCAGTTATTATTTCACTGCTTTGCAGGCTGGATATAACTTAGATCAGGAAGAAATGAATGAAGAAATAAACAATTGGTTTAAAAATAATTTATAAAACTAGTGTCCTGATACTTGTTTATTTTTATAAAAATAATAAAATGATTAAGTTATGTGGACATTTTTTATTGCCGTCATTTTATTAATTGGTGGATATTTAGTTTATTCAAGAGTTAGTGAAAAAGTTTTCGCTATTGATGAAAGAAAAACTCCGGCGATTGATCACCCTGATGGAGTAGACATTACTCCTTTATCAAAATGGAAAGCCTTTTTAATTGAATTATTAAATATTGCTGGAACCGGTCCAATATTTGGAGCGATAAGTGGAGCGTTATTTGGCCCAATCGTCTTTTTATGGATTGTTCTAGGCTGTATTTTAGGAGGAGCCGTTCACGATTATTTCTCTGGAATGATTTCTAGTCGTAATAATGGAGAATCAATGGCCCACATCGCTGGAAAATTCGGTGGAAATATCACTAAAATATTCCTAAGAATATTCTCTATTATTTTATTAATTTTAGTTACCGCAGTATTCGTGGTTTCTCCTTCTTCGCTTTTAGAAGAGTTAACTCACGGCAATGTTAGAGCCTGGATCTGGATGATTGTCATTCTTATTTATTATTTACTTAGTGCGGTTGTACCTATTGATAAAATCATTGGCAAAGCCTATCCAGTATTTGGAGTAATTCTTATCGTCATGGCTTTAGCCGTTATTGGTGGAGTCATCTTCCAACAAGGCAAATTCCCAATGTTAGAACTCATCGGTCATTTTAAAGATTATTCTTCTATTCATGGTGATCTTCCTTGGTGGCCATTTATGTTTGTCACTGTTGCTTGTGGAGCGGTAAGTGGCTTCCATGCGACTCAATCTCCAGTTATCGCTAAATGTATTAAAAGTGAAAAAGAAGGTCGACAAGTCTTTTACGGAGCGATGGTGGCAGAAGGAATTATTGCTTTAATTTGGGCTGCTGCCGCGATGGCGTTTTTTAAAACTGACACAGTTGAAGGATTTGAATTATTAACTAGTTTAGGTGGAGGAGATTCTATTTCCGTTAGAAGAATTTCTGAAGGTATATTAGGACCTGTTGGAACAGTCTTGGCAATTATTGGAGTGGTTATTTGTCCAGTGACAAGTGGAGATACAGCTTTAAGAAGCTGCCGACTAATGATTGCGGAAGCTTTTCATGTCGATCAAAAGAAATTGAAAAATAGATTAGTGATTACTCTTCCTTTATTCGCTGCGGTGATTGGCTTAAGCATATGGAACTTTGCTAGTCCGACGAATTTTAATATTTTGTGGAGATGGTTTGCTTGGTCTAATCAGATTATCGCCGCTTTCACTTTGTGGATAATTACTGTTTATTTATTAAAAGAAGGGAAATATAAGTGGGGTTCATTAATCTCTGCCTTACCGGCATCTTTTATGAGTGCGGTAACTATTACTTATTTATTTGGCGAACCTCATATTGCCTTAGGAAAATTTATCCCAATGAATGTCGCCTATATTATTGGTGGAGTCAGCGCTTCAATTGGGTTTATTATCTATTTTGTAATGTTAATTGAAATGAGAATTGTTAAACATCACCATTCCCATCCAAATAATTAATAATTGATACTGCTATCCCTAAGATGATTTGCTTGAAAAAGAATAAAAAATCGTGCAAAATTGGCGCGAATTTTTTATTTTTGTTAAATTTCTTCATCTTTTTTCGGGTGAATATTGAGCAAGTAATTTTCTAAATATATGTCGTATTGAATGTCTAATGGAAGAGTAGAAGTGACATATCTTTCTGATAGGAGTTTGATGATATCCACAGGAATATAAATATCATCTCCTTCTTTATAGAATTTGGATTCAACCTCCGCTAATTTGGCAATCGCGTTAGTAATTTTTTCAAATTCATAATCAGGTGATTCTTTATAATATTTTTCAATTCCTTTATTAACTCTTTTGTTAGATAAATTATGTAAAAATCTTAATAAAACCGCTAAAGCGTAAGCGATAGAAAGAATTCCAATTAAGGCAATTGGCCAAGGAACAACATTAGCAACGTGGTAGTGGTCATTCCATACTTTAGCATCAAATACTAAAACGAAGTATAACATCGCGTAGATAAAAGTTGGGATTATTGTAAAAAATGTTCGGCTAAATTTGATTTTTGTATCAGTAACCGCAACAGTGAATAGTAAAGTAATAAATATTGGATTAATCGTATGCATGAAAAGATTTGAATTAGCAAACATTGCATATGTAAATCCGGCATAAGCGGAAATTACTGAGACAGCGATTGTAAAAGTTAATAACACTCCAACTGTGCCAACATACATTAATTCAACTACCCAAGATGGTAATTTATATTTATCTTTTCTTAAGCCGTCTATTTGATAAGGAACACAGATGGAAGCAGATATAGCCGCTAAGATGTTTGATAATGTTGTATACATTCTTAAAGTGCCTAGTCCCGCTTCATTACTTACTTCACTATAGAAATTAATAATATTAAAAGTAAAAGAGACAATGGTTAAAGAGATGACGATTAAGCAAATAACTAAACAAACAATGCATCGCATTTTGTTAATCGCTCTAGCGTTAGTAATCCTTACTTCTTTATTTGAATCCATCGAAATTATTTTATCACTTAATTCATTTTTACATACCATCAAATAAATGGTATTTATTTTGTGGCACTTTTGTGATGCTATTAGATGTATAATGTTTTTACATATGAATTATGTCAGTATTGTTAATCTAATCTTTTTAATTATTAGCGGTCTCACTACTTTATATTTATTCCATTTTATTTTCTTTGCTATTGTGTCTTTAATTCATAAAAAACGATTTCCTCAATCCGAAGAAAAATGTCGATATGGGGTATTGATATCTGCTAAAGACGAAGAAAATGTTATCCCTAGATTAATTAGTAGTATTAGAAGTACAAGCTATCCTCAAGATAAATTAGACATTTTTATCATTGCTCACAATTGCAAAGATAAAACAGCGGAAGTCGCTAGCTCTTTAGGGGCGAATGTTATTGTGTGCAATCGACCTGAAGAAAGAACTCTAGGCTTGGCCTATCGTTACGCATTTAACATAATTAATATCAAAGAATATGACGGATTTGTCATCTTGAATGCTGATAATGTGGTCTCTAAAGATTATTTCGACAAACTAAATGATGCTTTTGTTTATAACGGAAAGAACCAAGTGGTGACTAGTTTCCGTCACTCTTTAAACATTAGTGATGGCACTTTACCAGCGATCTATGGTTATTATTTTGCTGCTGCGTGTTCTTTATCTTATGTAGGTAGAGAAGATTTTGGAGTTGCTTGCCGCGTGACTGGATGTGGATTTGTCGTCCCTTCTTCTTACTTAGAAAATGGTTGGAATTATACGAGTATTACTGAAGATATCGAATTCAGTGCAGATAAAGTTTTAGAAGGAAAGATTATTCATTACTGCGATGACGCAGTGTTTTATGATGAACAACCTCGTGACTTTGTCACGATGTGGTATCAAAGATTAAGATGGGCTAAAGGTCAAAATATGACTAGTAAAAAATATTTTGGCAAGTTCTTTAAGGCTTTGTTTAAAAAGGAAACCAAGAATAGGTTTTCAATATTTATTGCGATGACCTTCAATTCATTTATTCCTTTAATGTTCTTATTTACATTTTTGTTGCAGTTAATTCTTTTATTCTTCTCCCCATTATTTGGAATTTCTTTTCAAGAAACATTCCTATATTGGGATTATAGTAAAAACTGGTTTGAGAATTTATTTTTGTCATTAAATGTTGGAGCATTATTCACATTATCTAGATCAGTAATTAACGTAATTGTTTATTCTTATATTGTGGCGATTGGTACATTAATTGCCTCTAGAGGCAAATTTAAAGGTCAAGCTAAATGGCCAATGATCAGTGGATTTATCATGTTTCCATTCTTCCTACTTCTTCAGGCTCCATTAGATATCACCGTGCTATTTATGAAAGAAGTGAAGTGGAGAAAAATCCCTCACGGAATGAACAAAAAATAAAACCCCTGGATATAAATCCTTGGGGATTTTTTCTTTTTGTCTCCAATTGTCGATGAATGAATACATTTCAAAGTCCAATTGTCGGTTAATGAATTGATTGTTATAAAAAAAGAAGTTGTTGTCAACTTAGTTAAATAGGATTGATACAATGTGTCAGTCCTTTTTATTTTTTTACTTAGCTATAAACTTATAACGATTTGTAATAATTTCCAAATTCTGCCATTGAATCAACTACTGGCATCATTTTTAATCCTAATTCAGTTAATGAATACTCTACTTTAGGTGGATTGGTTTTATAGTCTTTTCTAGTAACTAAGCCATCATTAATCATTTCTTTTAAGGAAGTGGTTAGCACTTTTTGAGAAACCCCTTCTAAAGATCTTTGGAGTTCATTGAATCTCCATGGTCTAGTCCTTAAATTTCTAATGATTAATAATTTCCATTTACTCCCAATGAGTGACACGGTAGTGGCAACTGGACATGCTGGTAATTCACTTTTCTTTTTCATTTTATTGACCTCAAGTAACTTTATTATACATCACGCATAACAAAATGAATACGTAGTTACAAAAAGGTGCGTACTTTTTTCTTTTAAAATAAATTGATTAAATATAGACACAAGGAGAAAAAAGAAAATGAAAAATTACACAAAAGTTAATGTTGGTAATGAACCAAGAACAGAATTACATGACCTATTAGGTCTTACCGGAGCGGAAGTATCTTTTAATAATCTTCCAGCTGGCGCAGGTGTCCCTTTTGTCCACTCTCATAAAAACAATGAAGAAATCTATATTGTCTTAGAAGGCAAAGGAACCGCTACTTTAGATGAAGAAGTAGTGACTTTAAATAAAGGTGATGTTATTAAAGTTGCACCAACCACTAAAAGACAGTTTAAAGCCAGTGACAAAGAAGGTATTTCTTATATTTGCATTCAAGTTAAGGCTGATTCTTTAAAAGAATATACCGCTAACGATGCAGTAATTTATTAAAATATTGCGTTGTATCAAAACACTGTAACCCTGCCAACTCCATTAGTTAATATAGATTCCATATTTCAGAAGGTGTTTTGTTTTCCTAATTAGGTAT
>CAMOEI010000008.1 GCA_946612115.1 uncultured Caryophanales bacterium
TAATATCTGCCCGTCTATGAAAAACCACCGGATTGTCCGGTGGATATTTATTTGTGTTTTTTAACTTCTTTTTGATAGATTTGATTATCCAGAAGATTCCTGAACAGACAAAAATGCTCATCATTATTAGTGCTTGTAAGATTCGCATAGCATACCGGTAGGTAAATAACTTAGTTTGGAATCGATAATCAATGAGAAATAATCCTTGTTATGTGTCATAGAAAAATAGTTAATGCTTTGCATTAATGAAACTAAATTGTTAATAGACATAATTAGTCCTATATAGTACAATATATTAGGGTGATTTAATGGTTATTTGCATCAAGGATAAAATTAAAAACGTCAATGCGGTTATTGGCTGTAATATTGGGTGTAGATATTGCTATGCCAAAGTGGTGGCGAAAAGATTCCATTTGACAGATGATTTTACTAATCCAATCGCGGATTTACATAAATTAGAAAGATTAAGGAAGCCAGGAGTATATTTTCTAACAGGAATGTCTGATTTGTATCTATGGAAAAAGGAGTGGATTGATAAATCGTTTGAATTATTAAGGGAATCTCCAAGAACTGTGGGGATATATTTGACCAAAGCTCCAAATAAAATAAAACTTGATGATGTTCCTGATAACGCTTGGATGGGAGTTACCATCACATCAAAATCAGATTTATGGAGACTAAAAGCTTTAAAGGAAAGTATTAAATGTAAAAACTATCATATCACGTTTGAACCGTTATTCGAGGATTTAGGTGATATCGATTTATCAGGAATCAAGTGGATAGTCATCGGAACAGAAACTGGGAACTGCAAAGGTAAGATAGACGCAAAAAAAGAATGGGTCGATCATTTAGTAAACATCGCTAGAAGATATGGTTGTAAGATTTTTTTCAAAGAAGAGCTCGTTTATAAAATCATGGGTGAGGAAAAGGCAATCCAAGAGCTCACTTTAGAAATGGAGGAAGCATTGAAATGAAGAAACATTATGGAGGAACCCTAATTTCTCAAATCAAGCAACTTCAAGATAGGATTTTTAACAAGATTCTAAAAGAAGAAGGGATATACGAATTCAATGGACAACAGGGGAGAATCTTATTTTCTTTATGGAAGGATGAAAAACTCTCTTTAATCGAATTATCAAAAAGAACCTCTTTAGCTAAAACAACATTGTCTTCAATGGTGGAGAGAATGAAAAACGACGGCCTTTTAATTGTTGAGGAATCTAAAGAAGATAAGAGGAGCTTAATTATTTATTTAAGCGATAAGACATTGTCGCTTGAAAAGAAGATAAATAGAGCCACAAAAAGAATAGCCGATATTTTCTATAAAGGCCTGAGCGAAGAAGAGGCAAGCGAGTTAGATAGATTGTTAAGCAAAATAAAGGAGAACCTGAAAGATGAATAAGAATGTAGTCATCAAGCAAATCCAAGTTAAAGACATCATGACCAAATCTAATGCCCCGATAGGAGGGTATTGTGTTAACCCCTATGTAGGGTGTACACATGGCTGTAAATACTGTTATGCGTCATTCATGAAAAGATTCACAGGTCACACAGAAGAATGGGGCACATTTTTAGATGTCAAGAACTGGGAACCAATCAAGAATCTAGATAAATATAAAGGCGAGCATATTATCATTGGGACTGTGACCGATGGGTATCTCCCACAAGAAGCTGAATATAAAAACACCAGAAAATTATTAGAACAATTAGTGGGTGTTGACGCAGAACTTTTAATATGCACGAAATCCGATTTAGTAGTTAGAGATTTAGATCTATTAAAGAAATTTGATAAAGTTACCGTCTCTTGGTCAATAAACACCTTAAATGAAGATTTCAGAAGCGATATGGATGATTCTGTGTCAATAGAAAGAAAATTAAAAGCGATGAAAGAGGTGTATGATGCGGGCATCAGGACAGTATGTTTTATCTCACCGGTGTTCCCTGGCATCACTGATTTCAAGAAGATATTTGAATTAGTGAAAGATCAATGTGATTTGATATGGCTTGAAAACCTTAACCTTAGAGGCGGATTTAAAGGGAAAATAATGGATTATATTAAAGAAAAGCATCCTAATTTATATCCCCTATATGAACAAATATATAGTAAAAAGAATAGAAGTTATTTTGAAAACTTAGAAAAAGAAGCCCTTCAATTAGCTAAAGATAATGACTGCCCATTTGTGGATAACGAGACTCCATATGGCAGAGCCAAAAAAGGGCATCCAGTCATCGTTGATTATTTCTATCATGAAGAGATTAGAGGCTCGAATAACACTGGAAAAAGAAATAAGAAATAAATCTACTCGAATGCGAAACAATTCTCGTTATTTCATTTTTTTGTAAAAAACTGTACTTTTCCGGCAAAAACAACGTATAATTTCACATATAGTTTTAATTTTTGAAGTTATTTGACGTATAATTTCACAAATTGATTTCCGGATGAAAACAATAGACCCTCATGGGTCTTTTTTTCATGGTTGGGAGAGTGGATAACATCGACGAACAGGTTATTAACTTCAAATCCTTTTTTCCACAGCCATATGATAATTACAGTATCAATATAAATCGGAACTGTTTTTTTATTAGATTTCTTGAGTGGGAAGCCCCCATCTTCTATAAGTGGGGGAGGTTGTCACATAACAAAATAGAATGAAGTACACATGTGTACTTTTTTCTTAATAATCCCGTAAAAAGGAGAAAAATTAGCAATCTAGTTGACAGAGTGCTAAAAGTTAGTAAAATCATATATGTTAGCAGTTAAAGAGTTCAAGTGCTAAAAGGAGGCTAGTTTATGAAAGAAACAAAGCAATTTGAAACAGAAAGCAAAGAATTACTTAACTTGATGATCAATTCGATATATTCCAATTCCGAGATCTTTTTAAGAGAGCTCATTTCTAATGCATCTGATGCGATTGATAAAAGAAAATATCTCGCTTTAACAAGTAATGGCAAGGTAGCTTTAGAAGAATATAAAATTGACTTATCATATGATAAAAAAGATAGAACCATCACTATTAGTGATAATGGTATTGGCATGAATAAAAGCGAGATGATTAAAAATCTCGGCACAATTGCCAGAAGCGGCAGTAAAGAATTCGCTAAAAAGATGAAGAATAAAGACGAAGAAGATGTCGATATAATCGGTCAATTTGGCGTTGGCTTTTATAGTGCCTTTATGGTTGCGGAAGAAGTAGAAGTAACTAGTAAAAAAGAAAATGAAAAAGCCCATAGATTTATTTCTGATGGCAAAGAAAATTACACAATTGAAGAATGTGATAAAGAAGATGTTGGCACAACCATCACCCTTCATTTAAAGAAGAACACAAAAGAAAATAACTATGATGATTATTTATCTGATTACCGCATTAAAGAATTGGTGAAGAAATATAGTGATTATATTCGTTATCCAATTATGATGAATGTCACTAAATCTAAACCAAAATTAGATAAAGATGGTAAAGAAATTGAAGGCCAATATGAAGAATATAAAGAATTAGAAACGCTAAATTCAATGGTCCCGCTTTGGAAAAAGAATAAATCTGAAGTTAAACAAGAAGAATTAAATGAATTCTATAAGAGTAAATTCTCCGATTATGAAGATCCATTATTATCTATTCAATTAAACATTGAAGGTAAAGTTGATTATAGCGCTTTATTATTCATTCCTTCTCATCAACCATATAATTTATATAGTGAAAATTTCGAAAAAGGTTTGCAATTATATTCCAAAGGAATATTCATTAAAGATAAATGCCCTGAATTAATCCCAGATTATTTAAAGTTTGTTAAAGGTTTAGTGGATTCAGACGCTTTTAATTTGAATATTTCCCGTGAAATCTTACAAACTTCACCAGTTTTAAAAACTATCGCAGATAACGTCGAAAAGAAGATTGTTGATAAATTAAAAGAATTAAAGAATAGCGACTTTGATAAATACCTCAAATTCTGGTCATCGTTTGGTGAGCATATCAAATATGGTATTTATTCTTCCTATGGCTTTAAAAAAGATTTATTAAATGATTTACTCATCTTCCATTCCTTAAAACAAGAAGATAAATATATCTCCTTAAAACAATACGTGGAAGAAATGGGAAAAGATCAAAAATACATCTATTATGCTTCTGGTAGTAACCTCGACAGCATTAAGCTATTACCGCAGATAGAGAAATATAAAAAGCAAGGAATCGATGTCTTATTATTTGATAACAAGATTGATGAATTCGCTATCATGATGGTGCGTGAATACGATAAGAAAGAATTCAAATCTATCGCTAGTGAAGGTAGTGATGAATTAACTAATGAAGAAAAAGAAAAAGTGGAATCCGTCACCGCAGAACATAAGAGATTATTAGATAATCTAAAAGATTCTCTAAAAGAGAATGTTGATGATGTCATCATCTCTTCTAAACTCGTTGATTCTCCTGTTTGTATCTCCACAAAAGAAGGATTATCCATGGAAATGGAAAAGACAATCAATGAAGAAAAAGGTGAGGGAGAAGATGTTAAATCCATCAAAGTTCTCGAACTCAACCCAGAACATGAATTATTTAAAATTTTCGCTAGTATTGAACAAGATGATGAGATGGTTAAGAATTATGCTTCTGTCTTATATGATGAAGCCTTGCTATTAGAGGGATATGATGTTTCTAATAAGCAAGAATTTGTCAAAAAGCTCAATTCTTTAATCGTTAAAGCTTTTGAAAAATAAAAAATAATCCAATTAACCTTAATACCGGACCGATAGGTTCGTATCACCTTAGTATTCTGCTCTCAGATGTAAACTACAGTATTGATTTTATCTAAATTAACTAAAATATCTATTAAAAAACAAAATTGTTTTTGTTGCTATATAGATTATGCTACATTGATTGTAGGAATTTTAAGTATGAAAAAATCATTAAAAAGTATTGGACTAATAAGTATTTTTTTACTTTCTTTAGTCTCTTGTTCTTCTGGCTCGAAAAATAGTGGATCCTCTCAACCATGTGTGGAACATAATTTCGAAATTAAGCGCGATTCTTCTGGCCACTGGCAAAGATGCGTTATTTGCGGCTATGAAACCGAAAAAGTTAATCATGACTTTTCTACAGGAAGAGTATATATGGCAAGGGATCCTCAAACTACTGACCATCCTTATCATATCGTTGAATATCATTGTGATTTTTGTGATATAAATCATGAAGAACACGAAGATTGTGTATATGATGTCAATAATGCTTATACATATCGAGAACCTTCTTATGAAAGAGAAGGAATAATTGCGGTTGATTGTGAGCTATGCCATAGCCACATCTATTTAGATACGCTTCCTCAATTAGAACATACTTATTATGAGAGTTATGAACATAACGATACTTATCACTGGCATATGTGTAAAGATCCTGGATATGAAACTCTTCACTCTCCATATGAACTTCACGCCTATGGAGAATGGGTTATTGATCTTGAACCAACCTGGTATATAGAAGGAAAAAAACACCGCTCATGCGTATGCGGAGTGACTGAATACGCCGATATAGATAGCGGAGCGATAGATTACGCTTATCGAGTACTTAAATTATCTTCTAACTCTTATGGAGGATATTCCGTTATTGGAACTAATGAAAAAATAGTGGGAGAACTAGTTATTCCAGAGACATATGGTAGATATCCTATTAACGTCATTGCGAGTAGTTCATTAGAAAATCAAACCGAAATGACTAGTGTCCATATACCTAGTTCAATAATTAAAATTGAAGATGAAGCCTTTGAAGGCTGTAGTGGAATTAGTGAAGTAACTATCCCTAATAGCGTTAGTGAAATAGGCACGAGAATTTTTGATGAATGTACAGCGCTAGAAACAGTTACTCTATCAAATAAATTAAGCGCTCTTCCTTATGCTACATTCCGAGAATGTTCTTCTTTAAAGAGTATTGGCATTCCAGATTCCATTAACACTATTGGTAGAGAAGCATTTTCTTATAGCGGATTAGAAAGAATTATTATTTCAAACAATGTCAGAACCATTGAAGATGAAGCCTTTGAAGAATGTCGTAATTTAAAATTGGTTACCCTAGGAAAAGGAATCACCTCATTTGGAAATAACGTTTTTAATAACGCTAATAGTAATGCCTATATAAATATCTATGACAATTTACGTGAAAAAATAGGAACTATTGGTTCAGTAAACATCAATTATCATGGAACCTTATCAAATTATTTGAGTTTGACTATCGATCAAAACTCTTTTAGCCCTAAGAGTGTTCATCTATATTTAGATGAAGAACATGAAGATGTTGAAACAACTGATTTAGTTATACCTAGTTCATTTAGCGTTATTAAAAGATTTGCTTTTTATCGATGTGGTGGACTTAAATCGATTACGTTTGAAGATAGTGATTACCAATTAGGAATGTATGTTTTCTATTGTTGTTCTTCTTTACAGACAATTAATTTTGGAAATGGAAAAAAGACTTGTGAAAATGGACTAATATTAATGTGTGATTCCTTATGTCAAATTAATCTTACCGGATCTTTTGATATTCAAATAGTTTCTGGTGATGAATTTATTAGTAACTGTCTACATTTAGTGGAAATCATTAACACTTGTAATATCAATTTTAGCTCACTTCCTTATGGAGGAGGGATAACAAACACCGATATTAGAGTGATTAGTGATGAATCTTCATCTTTACTTAAAACCTCTGCTGATGAATTTGTTTATTTAGATGAAGGAAGTAAGAAAACCTTAGTGAACTATATCGGAAGCGAAAAAGAAATCACTGTTCCTAGTTATATTACTGATATTAGAGGCGAAGCCTTCTATGAGCTTGGCTTAACTGAAGTGAACATTGATTATCCTTTAAATAGTGTTGGAAAGAATATTTTCCACAACAACAATCAACTAGTGTCTGTTAACTTTAATAGCACAATCAATAGCTTTGCTAATGAGGGTTATGTCTTCTACACCACATCAGTGGAGCATGTCAAACTCCCTGACAATTTAACTGTTTTAAAAGGGTTCTTCTATAATTGCGACAATCTTAAAAATATAGATTTACCTGAAACCTTATTAGAAGTTGGTTCTAGCGCTTTTTCTAATTGTTCTTCTTTAGAGTCACTTACTTTCCCTGATTCAGTTACGATAATTGCTAATAATGCGATATATGAGTGTGAAAATTTGAAAAGTGTTACCTTTGGAAAAGGCGTGAGCAGTAATATCGACGCTCTTTTGCTTAAACTATCTTACTTAGAAGAAGTGAATTTCAGTGTAGAGAATGTCACATATAAATCTATAGGTGGAGTCATCTATTCTTATAATGGAGAAAATCTTATTAGCTCTTGTAAGTCTGTTAGTGAGAATTACACTGTTTTAGATGGCACTGTCACGATTAGAAATTCCGCTTTCAAGAATAACAAAGTTATTAAAAGTGTTGTTGTTAGCGGAGGAGTAACTAAAATTGAACAAGACGCATTCTATGGATGCTCTAATTTAGTACAGATTAATCTTCCTAATACAGTAACCGAAATTGGAAAATATGCTTTCCATATGGCAAATTTATCCTCTATTTCATTCCCTAATGGATTAGAAGTAATTGAAGAATATGTCGTTGCCACAAATCGATATTTAACGAGAGTCGAAATTCCCGCCAGTGTTACCACAATTAAAGATTATGCTTTCTATTATTGTTATTCGATTGAAGAATTTGTTTATCTAGGCACAATCGCTCAGTGGAATGCGATTAATAAACAATCTAGATGGAACGATCACACTAGCTTTACCGTCGTTCACTGTAGTGATGGAGATATCTTTTTAAATTAATCATTATCATCGTATAATCTAAACTCTAAACAATTAGAAATAATTGTTATACAATATAGGCAATATGAAGAAAATTCTTCTCGCTTTATTAGCGACTGTGACTGTCTTTTTCACCTTGGTTTTTTCTTTAGGCACTCTTTCTATTAATAAAGTTGATGAATTTAAAGTGGCGATGGTCACAGACTTTTCTGATGTTAACGACGCTTCATTTAACCAAGCCTGCTATGAAGGAGGCAAGGAGTGGAGTAAAAGAAACAATATTAAATTTAACTACTATAAACCTACTGGTCTCTCTTTAGCGGAACGCGTTAAATCGATGAAACTCGCAATAGACCGTGGATATGATGTTATTTTATGCCCTGGATTTGCTTTAGGCGAAGCTATTGCGGAAGTTGCTCCTAAACATAAAGATGTGAAATTTATCGGCTTAGATATTACTCAAGAAGATTTCCCTCAAGGTTTTACCTTGACTGATAATATTACTGTATATAATTATCACGAAGAAATCGCCGGTTATCTAGCAGGATATGCAGTAGTGAAAGAAGGATTTAGACGCTTAGGTTATTTAGGCGGAATGGCTTCCGCTCCTGTTATTAAATTTGGATATGGTTATGTTCAAGGAGTGGACGCAGCCGCGAAAGAATTAGAAGAAAATATTTATCTCGACTATGTCTATGGAGGACAATTCTACGGAGATAGCGAGATTAATATGTATATCGATAACTGGTATAAAATCAATAAGACTGAAATCGTTTTTGCTTGTGGAGGAAGTATTTATACTTCTGTCGCTTTAGCGGCAAAAAATAATAATGGTTATATGATTGGAGTTGATAGCGATCAAGCTCCGATTATTGATAAAGATTATAAACCTGGTATTTGTGTTACCAGTGCGATGAAAGGGATTAAACAAACCGTCATCGATAAACTAGAAGCGTATTATCGGGAGGGGAAATGGGATCAAGGTATACAAAAGCTCGGATTAGAGTCTAGCGAATATCCTGAACATAACTATGTTCAACTTCCTTTAGAAACTTGGAGAATGGAAAACTTCACCATCGATGACTATAAGTCCTTGATTGAAGATTTTTTGCAAGGGCATAGACACGCTAGTGAAGAGATTGATACTGAACCTGAGGTTAGTAGTTATTCTCACGTCACCTATCATAAACCGATTAAGTAATATGAAAGAGAATTATGTCATTGAGATGCTAGATATTACCAAGAGATTTGGGAATATTTTGGCTAACGATCATATTAATATCCGTTTACAAAAAGGACATATTTTAGCCTTGTGTGGAGAAAATGGTGCAGGCAAATCCACAATCATGTCAATTTTATTTGGTTTATATGAACCAGATGAAGGAGTCATTAAAAAAGATGGAGAAATAGTGAAAATCTCTAATCCAAATGATGCGACTAGATTAAATATTGGAATGGTCCATCAACATTTTAAACTCGTAGATACTTTTACCGTTTTACAAAATATCATTTTAGGAGAAGAAACTCTTAAGGAATATAAAGGCAATTTAAATATATTTAAAAAGGCGTTTAATTTCTTAAATAAACGCATCTTTAAGTTGATTGATTATAAGACTGCCAGAGAAGAAGTAGAGAAGATTATTAATCAATATGATTTAAATGTTGATTTAGATAAAAAAATCAAAGATATCTCTGTGGAGATGCAGCAAAAAGTTGAAATCATTAAAATGCTATATCGCCATAACGATATTTTGATTTTTGATGAACCAACTGCAGTGTTAACCGAACAAGAAATCCATGATTTTTTAAATATTCTTAGAAATCTTAAAAAAGAAGGAAAATCAATTATCTTCATTTCTCATAAATTAAATGAAGTCTTTGAAGTTAGTGATGAAATCACTGTTATTAGAAAAGGTAAATATATCGATACGTTATCCGCTAAAGATACTTCTAAAGAAGAGATTTCTGCATTAATGGTGGGAAGAGAAGTTGATGTTTTCAAAAAGAAAACTAAAAAGGTTCCTTTAGGCGAAGTTTTAAGAGTGGAACACCTAATAGTAGTGGACCCTAATAGCAAAAAGAAAATTGTTAATGATGTCTCTTTTAATGTCAGAAAAGGAGAAATCGTCACTCTTGCGGGAATTGATGGTAACGGCCAACAAGAAGTTGTTTACGGCATTACCGGAATGAAAAAAGTTCATAACGGAGCAATAACTTTAAATAATAAAGATATTTCTAATTTCTCTATTAGAGAAAGAATCAAAGCAGGTATCTCTCATATCCCAGAAGATCGACATAAACACGGTCTAGTTTTAGATTACTCCATTTACGAAAACTCAGTCCTTGATCGATATTATGAAAGACAGTTTTCTAAACATTTATTCTTAAAAGATAAAGCGATAAAAGAATATGGAGATAATCTCATAAATAAATATGACATCCGTTCTAGTGGAGATGGGAACACGATTGTGAGAAGTATGTCTGGAGGAAATCAACAAAAAATCATTGTCGGTAGAGAAATCGAAAGAAACCAAGATTTACTTATCGCTGTTCAACCAACTAGAGGTTTAGATATTGGAGCGATCGAAGTAATTCACGAACTTTTGCTTAAGCAAAGAGAAGAAAATAAAGCGATTTTACTCGTTTCACTTGAACTTGATCAGGTATTAAGTTTATCCGACCGTATTTTAGTGATGTATGAAGGAGAAATCGTTGGAGAATTTGATCCGAATAAAGTTAATAAAGAAACTTTAGGTTTATATATGTCTGGTGCGAAAAAAGACCAAGTTAACGCGATAAAGGAGAACGAACATGAATAAAGTTAAAACGTTCCTCTCTAATCTACTTAAAAAAGATGCGACTAAGACTATAGTCACTTCTTTATGGTGCGCGTTATTAGGACTTGTATTAGGATTTTTAATCCTACTACTTATTAACGCGAAAGATGCAGCGTACGGTATGACTTCTGTTTTAGGGAATTATTTAATCTTCTCTAACCCAAGCGACAGACTTAATTATTTTGGTCAAACATTAGCTAAAACCGCTCCATTACTTGCGATGAGCTTATCGATTTTATTCTCCTATAAGGTGGGATTATTTAATTTAGGTGGCTCAGGACAATATTCAATCGCAGTTATTATTATCACCTTATTAGGTGTTGGATTAAATTTACCATGGTGGCTTGTAATGATTATCGCCATTATTGCTGCGAGTATTTGGTCGATGATTTCCGGAGCCTTAAAAGCATTTTTCAATGTTAATGAAGTTATTTCAGGCATCATGCTTAACTGGATTGCCTTATATCTCACTAATGGAATATTAACTAGCACTCCATCGGTTTGGGATTCTTCTCACTCAGAAGCCTTCTTTATTGATTCCTCATCTAAATCGTTTATTCCTTCTATTGGATTAGATAAGTTGTTTGCTGGAAATCAAATAGTGGGTTTAGGAATGATTCTTATTTTAGTTATTGTGGCCGTTATCTTTGTACTATTTAAAAAGACCACAATCGGATATGAATTAAAGGCCACCGGGTTTAATGTAGAGGCCGCTAATTACGCTGGTATTAACAAAGTTAAAAATATTTTAATCGCCACTGCAGTTTCTGGTGCTTTAGCAGGACTAGCAGCAGTTTTAAATTTACAAAACGGATTTACTTCTTGGAGATTATCAAGTGTCACTCCTGAAATTGGTTTCCAAGGTATTTCTGCGGCTTTCTTAGGTGGATTACATCCAATCGGAGTCATCTTCTCTTCTTATTTCATCGTTCACATCACTGAAGGTGGTTCGATGATCACTGATTTAGGATTTGCTCCTGAAGTCGCTTCAATTATAACTTCTGTCATTATTTATCTTTCTGGATTTGTCGCTTTCTTTAAAGAAGTGATGCGCAAAAACGAAATTAAAGAAGAATTTAACAAGATGTCTAGAAGAAAGGAGAGTCAATCATGAGCATTGTTTTAAAGATTATTTCATTTCTTTTAGCCTATATTTGTGTTTTAACCGTTACCGCTTTTGGGGGAATGTTCTCTGAAAAAAGTGGAACAGTGGCCTTGTCTTTAGAAGGCTCGATGACTGTTGGAGCTTTTACCGCTGGAATTGTGATGTATTTACTTCCTAGTAGTGTTCCTGACGGATTAAGCGCAGTAATTGTTATTTTAACGGCGATAATTAGTAGTGGATTATATTCGCTTTTATTAGCTTTAGCCTGTATTACTTTTAAAGCGAATCAAACTTTAGTAGGAACTGCGTTAAATATCTTAAGTACTGCTTTAGCAGTAGTGATCATTAAACAAGTGACGATGACCGAAGCTTTACCGGTTGGTAATTCTAGACTTAGTTTCATGAGATTTTATGAGATCTTCAATTTCGATTTATTCGGATTACAAGGGGTTAAATTTAACTGGTTAGTCTTTATTGTTTTAGCTCTTATCCCAATTTTATATGTTGTTATTTATAAAACTAGATTTGGGCTTAGATTATCTAGTTGCGGAGAAAACCCTGCTAGTGCAGATTCATTAGGAATCAATGTTAATAAAACTAGATATATTGGAGTTATCTTAGCAGGACTATTCGCTGGATTTGGTGGATTATTATTAATCACGATGAACGCAGAATGGGAATTCGCTAACGGGGCGAGTGGATTTGGTTATCTCGCTTTAGCGGTTTTAATCTTTGGACAGTGGAAACCTCTATATATCTTCCTTGGAGCGTTTATCTTCTCCTTATTTAAAACTTTAACAATTATTTATCAACAAATTGATTTCTTGGCGGTACTTGGAATATCTTCATATTTCTATTTAGCGTTACCATATGTTGTTTGTTTAATTGTTTTAATCTTTACGAGCAAAAAGAATGTTGGACCTAAAGCGTTAGGAGAACCTTATAATAAAGGTAAACGTTAACTAGATATTTAACGTTAATAACTTATATAATATAAATCGATGAATACAAAAAGTGTCTTTAATGCCGCGGTGTGTCTTATAGGATTTTTAATCCTATTTATTCACGCTTTGAATATTATTTTGAAAAAAGATAGAAGAAAAGATGAAAAATCTCTTCTCGCCTTTATTGTTTTTACCGCAATTCACTTTTTAACTTATTATATCTTTACAGTTATAAAAGAAAGATATACGAGTGATGCTTTCATCATGAGCTTTTATACGGTGTTTTACATCATGAATAACATCGAACTACTCTTGTTTTATTTGTATTTAACGAGTTATTCAAATGTCGAATCTAAAACTAAGAAAATCACCGATATTATAAACTACAGTTTATTTGCGGTATTTGTCATCTCTGATATCGTTAATATCTTTACTAGGATGTATTTCACCTCAATAGGTGGGGTGTATTTTAGACAAGACTTGATGATTGTGTCACAAGGCTATCAATTTGTCATGCTTGCGGTTTGCTTTATTTTGACGGTGATCAATAAATCGTTAAACTTTAGAGAAAAGCTCGCTTTTTACATCTACTGCGTTTTACCTGTCGCTAGTATTATTATTCAAAATAATTTACCAGGTTATGCGATTGCCTATATGGTCTTACTTTTCGCGATTGAAATCTTATTTTTGTTCATCAATGTTGAGAAGAATATCAAATTAAGAGAAGATGAAAAGCAACTTAAAGAGGCTGACATGAAAATCATGGTCAGTCAAATTCAACCTCACTTCGTTTATAACACTTTATCTTCGATATCTACCTTAATTCCTCTAGATCCAGATAAAGCTCAAAAAGCTTTGGATGATTTCTCTGACTATTTAAGAATGAATTTCTCAACTTTAACAAGCACTAAACTTGTTTCTTTTGAAGATGAATTAAAACATATTCAAACTTATGTCTCTTTAGAGAAATTAAGATTCAATAATCGACTTAATTTCATTTATGAAATTGAGACCACTAATTTCTATTTACCACCTCTAAGTATTCAGCCGCTTGTGGAAAACGCCATTAAACATGGCATCTTAAAGAAAGTGGAAGGTGGAACAGTCACTTTAAAAACTAGAGAAGATGATTCTTCTTATATCGTTGAAATTATCGACGATGGAGTGGGATTTGATATGAATAATGTTGATTTTAAAAGTAACAAACATATCGGTTTAAACAACGTTAGACATCGTATCACTTCGATGACTAAGGGTGAGATCTCCTTTAATAGCAAAGTCGGGGAAGGGACTCACGTTATTGTGAAGTTTTATAAGTAAAGATAATAGATATAACTACATAAATAACGCTTTTGGTTAGCTAATCGGAAGCGTTTTTTATGTATTGAAACTAAAATACAACAACTCTATAATAAGTAAGAAAGGTAAGAAAAGTAAGAATATGAAAGATAAAGATAATAATCGATTTATCGTCTCAGTTAAAGTTGGACCTAAAGGTCAAATCACTATCCCTAAAGAAGCTAGAGAAATGTTTGATATTAAAGTCGGTGACACTTTAATGGTCATGGGAGATAAATCTCGAGGAATCGCTTTATTAAGAGCGGAGATGTTTTATTCTATGATGGAGGAGAAATAATGGACAACATTCTTAAATTAGAAAAAGTTAATAAAAAGTATCCTTCTTTTGAATTAAAAGATGTTTCTTTTGAAGTGAAACCAGGAGAAATCATGGGTTTTATCGGAAGAAACGGTGCAGGTAAAACCACAACCTTAAAAGCGATTATGAATCTAATCCATTTTGAGGGTGGCTCTATTACCGCGTTTGGTAATGAGATGAATTCTCATGAATTAGAAAACAAACAAAGAATTGGCTTTGCTTTAAGCGAACTTAATTACTACCCAAATAAGACTATTAGACAATTGATGAATGTCACAAAAAGATTTTATAAGAACTTTGATGAGAAGAAATTTGATGAAGTCTGTAAGCTCTTCAATTTAAATCTAGATAAGAAATTAGAAGAATTATCTAGTGGAATGAAAGTGAAATACTCTGTAGCGATTGCCTTATCTCATCATGCGGAACTATTAATTTTAGATGAACCAACCTCAGGATTAGATCCAGTTAGTAGAGATGAAATCTTAGATATCTTTAGAGAAATCGTTAGAAGTGGAGAAAGAGCGATTTTATTCTCCACACATATCACTAGTGATTTAGATAAATGTGCGACCAATATTACTTATATTCATAACGGAGAAATCGAATTCACCGGAAAGAAAAATGATTTTGTGAATTCATATTTATTTGTCAAAGACAAATCTAAAAATAAAGAACTAGAAAAAGAATATTTGTCCTATAAAGAACTTGATGACCACATCGAAGGATTAATCGATGTGAAGAATAAAGATGTCTTTATTAAAAACAATATTCAGCCAGTAGAACCTGATTTAGAACAAATCATGGTCTATTTAGAAAGGAGATATAATCATGAAAGCTTTACTTTATAAAGAATTCAAATTAGCGATGCACCCGATGTGCTACGTCTTTGTTTTCGCTTTTCCAATTATGATTTTAATTCCTTCTTTTCCGATTTCGGTTGGATTCATCTATATATTATCTTGTTATCCTGTTTTGTTCTTAGGGGCGAACAAAGGACAACAAAGTAATGATTTACTTTATTCAACCTTACTTCCTATTAGAAAAAAAGACATCGTCTTAGCGAGAATGTTTACTGTTGCATTTATGCAGTTAGCCTTTATCTTAACGATGTCCGCTTTATTCCCTTTAGCGATTTGGTCTCATTCCTTTGCTCCAAGTGCAGGAATTCCATTAACTGGATATGTTTCCACTTTAGCGATAGCGATTATCGGATATGCGATCGCGGATTTAATCTTCTTTCCAATTTACTATAAACAGGGTAAATCTATCGTTGCTTCAACCTTATTAACCATTCTCGGATTTGCGTTATATTTAATGACTTTCACTGTCGTATTAATCTATATTCCAGGATTAGAAGGATATAAAAACTTCTTAACTGGAAATCTATTAATTCAATTCGGATTATTATTAGGTTCATTAATCATTTATTTCTTAATCCATATCGCGGTTTATAAGATTTCCGCGAGAAGATTAGAAAAAGTAGATTTCTAAAAGAAAAAAGATGGTGAGTGACTTTATATAAGATTGACACGCCATCTTTTTCTTTGCTTAAATATAGGTAGCTAGATAGTGGCACCTCTGTTGCCCAACTAGTCTAGGCGTTTCAAAAATGAATGTCGGAGATATGGCCAGGCCCATAAAAAGGTACACCATTGAACGGTAGGGAGTACAGCCGAGGGGATTGGCCCTAAGGAAGTGGCTCTCATTTTATTTTATCCAAATATATTGAACACATCACACTTAAGTGTTTTAATATAAGTAGCTAGGCTGAGGCACCTCTGTTGCCCAACAGTCCTAGGCGTTTAATAAAAGAATGTCGAAGAGATGACGGGGCCCATAAAAAGGTACATCATTGAACGGTAGAGAATACGGCCAAGGGAATTGGACCCACGGTATCGGTTCTCATTTTATTTTGTCCAATTCAACTTGATTTAAATAAACAATTTGTTCGATGCTGAACGATTTTAAATATTTATGAACTTTTTCCTTTGGAAAGATTGTCACCAATTTGTTAATTCCTGCATTCTCATCTTCGTTCAATCCACATTTAGTTTGAATCACAACAAGTAGTGGATTTCCATTTTCGTCTTGAGTAGGAATAATACATGCATATTTATAGTTATTTTCGCTAAGAATACATAATGGATCGTTAACATTTTTTGTTGCTTCGAGAACAATTTCAGGAGTAAGTCCATGATAATTGTGTTTTCCTTTGCCACCAACTGGTTGCATTAATTCGTGCAGAGTAGTGGCATCAGCATATAGATCATTCTTGTGAAAAATTATTTTTTTAATTAGTTTGTTAATTCTACACAGATTTGTATTCCCGAATCTAACAACTAGGTTCTGATAATGCTTTGTTTGGATGGAATATAACAAATTTAGTGTCGCTCTTCTTTTTTGAATGTTTGTGTATTTAATCATGTTGATAGTTCTCCATTCTGAGGAGTGATAAATAAAAAATTCCTCATTTATTAATAGGGGGATTTTTCGGATTTTTTTAAAAAATTCTTTTAGTTATTTTCAATGCTTCTACGAAGCATATTTTTTTAATACTTTCGAATTAAATACAATTTGTCCTTGTTAGAAACAAGGCGTTTCTTTTATCATTAAAGAGAGATGAATATCAACTCATACGTTAGAAAATTTGGAAAGTATTCTTTTAAAGAAAGACCTTTTAACGAGGTCGATGGTTTAATCTTGTCCGCTTTAGCGTATGTCAATTTAGATATGTACACTCCTAATGAGGGATCAATAAGAATTAGAGACATTAATGTTGATAATCCAACTGCCTTTTATGATGGAAGCGTGGACGCTAAACAAAACAAGATGCTTTTTAATTTGATGAAGACATCTAAAAGATTTAAAAACGTTGAAACTAGCAATGTTAAAAAATCTATTTCTGAAAATAAAGATAAACAGTTTTACGCTTTAACATATTTACTTCCAAATAATGAAGCTTATGTCGCTTATCGAGGAACGGATACTTCTTTACTCGGTTGGAGAGAAGACATGTATTTTACTTTCTCTGATGAGATTCCTTCTCATCCTGATGCGGTAGGCTATTTAAATCACATCATGACTAAACTTCAAAGAAGGTTTTATGTTGGGGGTCACTCTAAAGGTGGGAATTTGGCCATCTATAGTGTCCTATATATGAATAAATCTTTATCTAATCGACTGATCAAAGCCTATTCCTTTGATGGACCAGGAAGTAGAAGAATAATCTTGAAAGATTCTAATTATGAGATCATCAAAGATCGATTAGAGAAATATCTCACTTATAACGATATGGTGGGAGTGATTAATAATACGATTGAAAATGTGAAAATTGTTCACTCTAATGGATTACTTTTAGGGGGACACGATCCTTTCTATTGGTTTGTTAATTTAAATGGAGAATGTTTCTCTTATTCAAAAAATAGAAGTATCGGTAGTAGAGTCTTTGAAGCTGGAATGCTTAAATGGTCAAAAGAGATTAATGACGAAGATAAACAACTTGTCGTGAGAGTCTTATTTGAACTCATGGGGGAATCATCTAAGACTATCTATGATGTTCCTAAAAACGCAGTGCAGTTATTTAAGACTAGAAAAGAAAGATTAAATGAAAAATTCTCCGAAGAGGAGATTATTAAAGCAAAAGATATTTTCACTCTTTGGCTTAAATACGTTACAGGAATGAAAAAATAGAATAAACACCTAATAGTGTTGATTGCACCTCACTAAAGTGTTTAAATATTAATAGCTAGGTAGCGGTGCTAGCCATCCAACTATCCTAGGCGTTTCGTAAAAGAATGTCGAAGAGATGACAGGGCCCATGAAAAGGTACATCATCAAACGTTAGAGAATACGGCTGCAGGGATTGCCCAAGGTAACGGTTCTCATTTTATTTTGGATAAATCTAACAACTATGTTGAAAATCAACAAACTATTTGATTAAATAAAGATAGCTAGGTAGCGGTGCTAGCCATCCAACTATCCTAGGCGTTTCATAAATAAATGTCAGAGAGGTTGACTAGGCCCATAAAAAGGTACATCGCCGAATGGTAGGGAGTGCAGCCGAGGAAATTGGATCCAAGGTGATGACTCTCATTTTATTTTGTTTAATTCTATTTTGTTCAAATAAATAATCTTATTAGGTTTGACTCTACTTAAATAGTTGTTAATTTTTTCTTTTGGATACATGGTTACTAGTTTGTTTATATTCGCATCTAAATCATTATCTAATCTACAACCAGTTTCGATTACAGATAGAAGTGGGTCTCTGTTTTCGTATTTTGTCATCAAAACAATTGCATATTTATCATGTCCATCATCCAAAACACAGATAGGTTTTGCCAAATCGTTTATCGCGCTTAAAAATAACTTTGGGCTGATGTTATGGTAATTATGTTTTCCTCTTCCTCCTTTTGGCTGCATCAAATCAAATAAAGTATCTGAATCAACATACAAGTCATTTTTCCTAAATAATGTGAATTCAATAATCTCATTAATTCGCTTTAAATTTACATTTTTCAATTTAACGATGGTGGAATAACGTTTAGATCTAAATTCCTCTAAATCTTTTAATGCATTTTTTGTGTCTTTGATATTAATGAACTTTTTCATATTGTTCTCCGTTCTGAGGAGTGATAAATAAAAGGTTCCTCATTTATTAATAGGGAGATTTTTCGGATTTTTTTAAAAATTTCTTTTGTGAATTATAAATGCTTCTATGAAGCATATTTTTTTACTTTTCTATTAGTTCTTTTTAACGACATTTCCTTAGTAGTGGAGTTATTTTACGTATATTTGCATTTCTTTTTAGTGCACGCACTTGCATATGGGGGGTGCATTAAGTAATATATTTATATAAGAGCTTCTAAGATGGAAATTGGTCAGGCTATCTTCTGAATCTCTTATAAAACGTTTCTAATAGAAAAACAGTTTTTTCATTAGAGTATGAATGCATGATACTCTCTTAATAATGTTTTCCTTATAGAAACGAAGTGAAAATGTTTTTACTTTTATCTATCTTTTCTAACTGGCCAAATTAGAAAATTAGGTAATTTTAATCGTTTTCACAAATCTGTTCATATGCCCACCGCCAGAGAGGGCGGGGGATAAAAGAAAAGGAGAATATTATATATGAACAAATTATTTACAAAGATTGCTACTGCAATGGTTGGAATTGCAATGGCAGTCGGAGTAGGTGTCGCAATTGGAAGCAAGTCTGATAGTGGTGCTAGAGAAGCTAGGGCTGCTGCTCCAGGGGACGAGATATATTCAACAGGTACTCCGTCTTGGGGAACAACATATACATATGGTGTTCGAGAGTTAGATAGTGTTCATTGGTATGTAACCAACTATGGTAACAATAGTTCTCTTGGATGGAATAAAGCATCTGGTGATAAATCATCAGAGGCTGATTTTGGTCCATTAACGTATACAGCTACTGTATCAAAATATGGGATGTACCAAACAGATGACGATTTTAGCAACGCTCAAAAAGTGACTTTTTCAGTCACAAATTATGATGCTCAACCTGGATATTACTATATTTATTATTCTACTAATGGCGGAACAACTTGGACGACAGCAGTAAATAAAGAGGCCACCACCTCAACCAAAAACTCATCGTGGTCAATAACATACGACCACGGGTCAAAAATCGGAGACAATGTAAGATTTGCTTTTGGCATCGATAATAGTGCGAACTCTACTGGAACTAGACTTACTTTGGACGGAATAAAAGTGTGGGAGGCTGCATCTTCTGTAACCAATCCAATGTATATTAAATGTGGTGATACCACTGCTGATTCCTATGATGTTGTAAAAGGACAGAGTATTACTTTGAAAGCAAATGATGGAACCAGCGATATAACATCTGATGTAACTTGGAATGTTAATCCAAATGACGGTTCTGTTGTTACAGCTGCTGCTGGTTCAAACAACACCTATGTCATTACAGGAGTGCTTGCTGGAGGAACTGCGACGGTAACCGCTCAAAAAGAAGGATATACAAACAAAAGTGTCACGATTAATGTCATACACGGTTCTATAACAGGGTTGACATTAAACGTCTCATCTGCACAAAAAACTTATGCAACAGAAGAGAATTGGAATCACTCCGGAATAACTGTTAGCGCATCATATAGTGATGGTGATACTGGTGTTGATGTTACATCTGAAGTTGAAGAATGGAAATATTATTATGATGGCAGTGCTTCTTCATCAACAAAAGCACCTAATAGTGCTGCAAAAAACAAAAGCCTTGAGATTACCGCTATAATTGGTTCTATTACGAGTGCAAAAACATCTGTGACGATTGATGTTATAGAAATCGCTGATGATGAATTAACTAGAGCCACCACGGGCATTTCAGATGGCGGTGGATATGGCACTTGGACTGGCAAAACAGTTAGTTCTGATGCTGTATATGCTGGACAATCAGCAGGAGGAAACAATTGCATACAATTAAGAAGCAACAATAGTAATAGTGGTATAGTTACCACTTCTTCAGGTGGCAATGTTAAGAAAGTTGTAGTTGTTTGGTATGATGTTGGCGGTGCTACACAAACAGGAAGAACATTAAATGTTTATGGAAAAGGTACCGCATACACCGAAGCAACAAATTTATACAACAACTCATTATGCGGTGATTTGCTTGGAACAATTGTTGCAGGTACATCAACTGAACTAACTATAGCAGGTAATTATTCCTATATTGGAGTTAGATCAAACAGTGGCGCGATGTATTTATCATCTATCACATTCTCATGGACTCCTGCAGAAAGAACTGTTGGTTCAATCACTGTTTCATCCCCATCAATTGCCAATGGATGGTATGTTGGAGATACTGTTTCCTTTGTAAAAGCTGGCGTTACTGTTACAGCAAATTACAACGATGGAAAACAACCAGCAAGTGAAGATGTTACCGCAAAAGCAACTATCACTAATGCTTCAACTACTTTATCGAATGTCGGAGCTACAGTCTTCAATGTTTCATACGCCGGACAATCTGGTTCATTCACAATTACAGCAAGTGCTGCAACAACATATACAAAGATTGATTCTGTTACTGATTTGGTTGCTGGATCTAGTGTTTATATCTCTGGATATAAAATAGAGGATACATCATACTACTTCTTAGGCGAACAAAACGGCACTTATAGAAATGCAAATAAATTGACGGTTACAGATGATACTGTATCCGGAACAATTTCTGCCAATAAATTGACTGTTGGAGCAAACCAATATGGCTATTACTTCCAAGATGCAGCAAATAAATATTTGTCATTTAACAACGCAAATGCCACGTTGCTTCAATCAGATTCTTTAGATGACGCTAACTTTACTACTTATTGGACTGTTAGTTTTGCTGATAGTGGCTTGGCTAGAGCAACTATTAAAAATGTTAAGTACGATACTTATATGATTGGATTTAGTGGATCAGATAGAATTGCTTGTTATACAACCAACAAAACTGTTGCTATTTTCACAGCAAACAAATCATCTATCACTTCCGATCAAAGAATTGATACATTTGGAAAATTGTATTTGCACAAACTTGATATTTTAGACAACGAAACAACTAGAGGATCTGACACAGAGACTTGTTACGATTATTATGATACTGCTAAAGCAGCACTATCTGATCAATGGTCTGCTATTCAAGAAGACTTCAGTAATGATACAACAGGAATGTGGGAGAGATACTGCAAATGGGCTTGGGCTTCTCACAGAGAAACCCCAACATTTGATGATGGCTCAATTACCTATGAACGTGCTTCGATAATTGGGTTGATTGAAAATGATTCAACAGGAACTATCTCTGCAATTGTAATTATTTCTGTAGTATCTATTGCGTCCATAGGTGGTTACTTCTTCCTAAGAAGACGCAAAGAACAATAATCTAAATAATTTTTAATCGCATATAGGCTGACCTCGATTAAGATTACTTAATTATTAATAAAGATGAATGGGTGAGTTGACCACTTGCCCATTCTTTTTTAAAATAGGGCCTATAAATAAAAAGGTGGATTTAAGTGGACAAGCTTAAAAAACCTGCTTAGGCTTTAAACAAAAAGGTGGAGACCTCTTACGCGTTGCGTGAGGGGTCTTTTCTGTATCTTAAAATTAACAAAGCTCTCTTTCTAAATCTTTCAAAGTTCCGATACCCGTTAGCATCTTTTATGATAGTTTTGATGGCATTATTTAATCCTTCTGCGGGACCATTTGAGTATCTTCTTCCATCATAATTTTTAACGGTTATTGCATTAGCGATTTCGTTTTTCCATTTGTCGTATGTTTTTGCAGCTCTTACCAGGTTTTCGTTTTCAGTCCTTTTAAGCTGCCTAATAACTTTTTCAATCCATAGTATTGCTTGCTCAAAAGATCGACATCTCCAATATTCGTAGAAATCTTGTAAGCAAGAATAAGCATCCCAGAAATCCATATTTAATTTCAAACATCTTTCCATCATGTGCCAGGTAGTGTATTCAAAGTTTTCTTTTCTACAAAAGTATGGCTTATCGGCGAGTTCTTTATTCAAATATCTTTCAAAATAATCCCAATGTTGTTTCATAAAAAACCTTTCGACATCTTCTTCGTCTGTGAACTGTTTATATGTGATGACTCTTAATCTTGAGATTTCAATTCTTAACAACCTTATTACATGAAACATATCAGCGATGTGGATTGCGTTAGGGAAGAATTCCTCTTTAATTGCAGCGTATCCTTTATATAAGTCAGAGATGAAGTATTTAACATTACTTCTTTCTTTGAAAGAGCATCTTATAAAATAATCTCTTAAATAATCACATTGCCTGTTTCTTATGATGTCGATGACAACCTTTTTATCGTGATCATAAAGAATTGCAGCGTAACTTCCATCAAATGTTTTGAAACCAATTTCGTCAATGCATAAAGCGGATGGAAGAGTACCCCTTGGAATAAATGGAAAAGCTTTGTCAAACATCTTCATTACCTGCATTGTTGATAGATGATAATCTTTAGCAATTATTGAAAATGATTTTTGCTTATAAAACTCATTTATGACAAATGTCTCGATTTGTTTGCTGATTTTAGAATATCGTTCAACCCCTTTAATTTTTGGAGTGAATGTTTTGCCGCATTCTCGGCATTTGAATCTTGTCTTTTTAATTCTGATAACTACCGGATTTCCTTCGTTAGTAGTGAAGTTAGTTTCGGTCCAATAATAATTATTAATCTCAGCGTTCAAGCATCCACATTCTGGGCATATTCTTTCATCAATTCTTTGCCTTAAATTATAGATGATGAATCCGTCGTCTGATTCAAATGGTTCAACCAGCTCATTCTCAAAATTGTCTGGGTCTAACCCAAACTGGTATAAAAATGTGTTAAGATACATAATGTCCTCCTTATTTTGGTATCTAACACATCAATTATAACGAGGACTTTTCTTGTGCCTAAAACAATGAAATCCTATAAACAAAAAAGTGGACTTCAATATTTTTGTCCACCTTTAAGTTTAAAGAACCTTAAAATACTCTTAAAGTATTGATTTATTGTAGTCAAACAAGGAGAAAGGATATATGAGCAAGAAAACATTACTCGTTCTAGGAAATGGTTTCGATTTGAATTGTAATTTAGCGTCATCGTTTGCTGATTTTTTCAATAAAATAAAGCATGATGTTGCCAAACAACTTTTAGACAACCAATACAACTGCAATATTTGGTATCTTTTATTTTATTATGCTTATGAAATGAAAGAAGAACCTAATTCCAATATTGTCAAATCGAAAGATTATGAAGGAATAGCTTATCAAGGAAGGCCTTTTATTACTCCTTTTCAAAGGAATGACCCACTATGGATGGAAATAGAAACTTTTATCAAGAGAATGTTGTTTGGGAGCCCTGCCCCATCAGAGTGCTTATATCTTAACAATCAGACATATTATAATTTCTTTATTCACCTTGATTCATACAAAGTAGAAGAATTTGAACGGATTAGAGGAAATAGTGAGCAAAATTGTATTATGAAAACATTTTATGTCAGAAACTCTCACCCGAGATTGTATTCAATTGATTATTTCCTTAAAGAATTACAAGAATTTGAGAATGATTTTGCGAAATATTTATCTTCTATTGCAAACTACGACTATCCGTATGAATGTGAAAGACTATTTGATGCCATTGTTGGTGCCGAATGCAATCCTGAGGACGTGTTCATTTTATCTTTTAATTACACTAAAGCAGATTTGCGTGATTATAAAAAGAATGCAAAAATACAAAGAATAAACATTCATGGAAGAATAGCTGATGAAAATATAATTATCGGATACGATTCTAGCGATAAAACATTGAAGAGTACTGATAAAAGGATATTATTTTCCAAATCTGGGCAAAAAATATTTAGAAAGTCAAATGTTATTCCGCTTCCTAAAAAGGATAATGTTTCTAAAATTGTTTTTTATGGTCATTCTTTAGGCCAACAAGACTATGCGTATTTTCATGCAATGTTTGATAAATATGACATATACAACAGCGATATAGTTCTTGAATTTTGCTATAGCGAGCATGGAAAAAACCCTGAAAAAATGAAAGTGGAATATTTCTCTGGTGTCTATGCTCTGCTGAATGACTATGCGCAAAGAAGTGGTAAAGAAAATGAATTTAAAACCATTTTAACTCGGTTACAAATCGAGAATAGATTATTGATAACAGAAGTAAATAAATAATTTTTTCAAATGCAGGTTCTTGAGATATATTTATATATCGGTTAAAATTAAGTGCCTATTTCTAAGGACTTAATTATGAAACTTAAATTATTAACATTCTTATTTATTCCTTTTTTACTTGCGGGTTGTGTTTCTTCCCCAAAAGGAAGTCAAAGTGGTGGACATTCCTCCCATTCTGGTTCTCAAGAAGATCCAGAAGATGTTTACACTCCAGTCACAAATATTTCATTTAATAAAAGTGAAGATGATTTAATCATTGGTCAAAGAGAGAATTATCTCATTAATTTTAATGATGAAGCAATGGGAGACGATAATTTAAATTATCGAGAAGGTGAATTTACAAGTAGTGATTCCTCAATCGCTAGTGTAGATCAATATGGAAGAATTACTGGCAATAAAGTTGGTAATGCGATTATTTATTTCACCACGAATATCGGACATAAAAAAGCAAGGATCTATATCTATGTTTGGGAAAGTAAAGGAAGCATCACTAAGGAGTGGAGAAAAGTAAATTCTAGAAGTGAATTAAACCCAAATGATGTTGTAGTTATTGCTTGTCCAGAAAAAGAGTTAACCGCGACTAGTGAAAATACTGGAATGTATTTTCATCCAGTAGAAAGTACATTTAGTAGTGATAAATCTAAAATTACTGAATTAGGAGAAACTAGTGAGAAATTTATCTTAGGAACAGACACTAAAGCTCCATATGAAAGTGCGTTAACTTTTGAAAGCGAAGATGGTAGATACTTAGTGTGCACTAATGAGAAGAAAGTAACCTTTACAAATAACAAAGGAAATAAGTATTGGATGTTTACCTTTGAAGACGAAGGATTATATGTTGAATCTACTTCAAATATCTATGGACAGTTGATGTACGATGAAAGAAAAGGTGGATTCTCCCTATACGATTCATCTCCTCAAGTTGATATGTTTCTAATTAGTTTATATAAACTTACAATAGTGAGATAAGAACCTAAAAGGTTCTTTTCTCTTATTTTTGAAGGTTAAAAATTAATAAAATTTACTAATAAAGTAAAAAATGCTTGTTTTATGCAGTTAAGTTTTAATAATATAATAGCATTCTTATGAATATGAGACGGTTTTAGTTAATTCTTGTTGGTGAATAATGTGAGGCTCTCTCAGGTATTTATAAGAAATCAACCTGATATTGGAGGGCTGAAATATGAACAAGAAACTTAAAACTAGAATTATCGCTGTCACGTCAGCTTTAGCGTTATCCGCTTCTTTATTTGCTGCGTTTGGCAGTTCTTTTAATTTAGAAAATATAATGAGGGCCAAATCAAGCAGCTCAACAATTGAAAATGGAACCATAACATTCAACGGATCCAATACAACTAGATCGTCCTATACTTATACAACGGTGAGTGAAACTGCCGGTGGGAATTATATTAAAAGTGTCGGAACAAATAATGGTTTAAATACAAATGGTGTTGTTGCTTACTTTGCTTACAGTGATTCAGATTTGAATTTCAGAGATAATAGTAATAATCCATTCAATTTTTCTGGTTCGATTTTGAAGAGTGTTGCCTTAACAAAGACAGAATGGGGCACATTTTCTATTAAATATGCTTACAAATGCAGTGGCGACTCTGATTATACATATTCTTCTGCTATTGATGTTATTCAACAGAAAGAACATGTCATCGATTTAGGAGAATTAAGTGATGTCGTTGAATTTAAGTTGGTTAATGCGTCTTCCAATACAGGAAAATTCTCTAAAGTTATTATTACTTATGATTGTGGTCCTGGCATCAGCAGAACATTAACTGATTTAAATATCACAAAAGCCCCAAACAAGATTGTTTATAATGATGGTGAATCATTTGATTCTACAGGAATGGTAATTACTGCTTCATATAGTAATGGTGATACAGATAATGTTACATCTTCCTGTGTGTTTGACAAAACAACCCTTTCTTACTCCGATAATTACGTTAGAGCAACCTATACATATAAGGGTGTTTCGTTGTACGTTGACCAGTCCGTTACTGTCAATACTGTACTGGTTACTGGAGTTAGTTTGAGCTCAAAATCAGAGACAATTAACGTCGGTAGTACTACAACATTGACCGCTAATATTGCTCCTTCGAACGCATCAGATAAATCTGTCACATGGTCATCAAGTGATGATACCATTGCAACTGTATCCAATGGTGTTGTTACTGGTGTTGCAGCAGGCAGCGCAATTATTACTGTGACAACCAATGATGGTGGATTTACTGACACATGTGAAGTTACAGTCGAAGGGATTTCGAGATTAGGCGAATATAAATACACAAGTGGAACATCTTATACAATGCAAATTTTCCTTGTGGATAGTTCTAATGGGTATTATAGATTTGTTAATAGTACTTATGATTGCACAATGCATTTTACTTATGTGATTGATGGTTACAACATTGTCTTCACTAAGAATCAACAACCAGGAGATTCGTCTGTTTCTTCTGGATCATGGTATGATTTATTTACAGGAGCTAGTGGAGAGGCTCCAACTGTGAACAATAAATGCAGTTTCTATACTGATACTGGAAACATGAAAGTTTATACTTGTAGTAATAGTACATATAGCGGGTCTTCGAAATCATTTAAAAAACAAGCAGCATAGGCCAAGGAAGGATTCATTATGCAAAAATCAAAACTATTTTTACCACTTATTGCTACTGCATTAACAGCAGGAATGTTATCAGGATGTACTAACAACAATAAACCTAGTCCATCACCATCGGTTACTACTTACATCGTTTCTTTTAACGGTAATGGTGGAACTGGTTCGATGGCGTTAGTGCAAAATGTTTCTGGAGAATACACTTTACCAGAATGTAGTTTTACCGCTCCTAGTGGAAAAGAATTCGCTGGATGGAAAGTTAACGGAGAAGGCGAAACTTTACCAGCAGGAAGTAAAGTTACTGTTAGTTCAAATATTGAATTAGTGGCCCAATGGAAAAATATCGGAGAAGATAACTTTACTTATTTAAAGAGTCAAGTCCTCTCATTACATAATTACACATTAAAAGTTCACTCTTATTTAGTGGGATATGAAGATGATCCTGAAACTATTTATGATGATACATTTGTCATGATTAATGACAAAGCATTCTACAATAACTTCTATAGTGGTTATAGTGGAGTGATTTATCAAAAAAATCAAGGTTATGTCAATTTCATCATGGCGGGAACAGGAGAGATTGTTCCTACAACATTCTACTCAACTAACCCAAGCGTTGGAGTTTCTGATGTCTATGATTTAGTTGCAGAAAACTTCTTCTTAGGAACTTGGGAAAAAGATGCAACTAATCCAAATAAATATGCATGTAGCAACGTAGATGTTGTTACGGTTGGATGTAACTTTACTGGTTATATTGAATCATCTTGGTTTAATCCTCCAGCAAGTATCACTGCAGAAGCTAGCGCTGATAAGATTACTTTCACCGTTACCTTTGAAACATATTTTATCGAAGATGGTGACACTAAAATCGCTAATGGTGTTTGTACTATCTCTTTAGAGAAGATTGGTTCAACCACAAATCAAAATGTTGAAGCGTATATTGCTAATCCAACAAAGACCTACACCAATCCAACATCTTGGAGTGCGGATGATGTTGTCTTATTTAATTCTTATTTTGCAGAATATATTCCTCCATTTTTAAATGGACTTACTTATTCAATGCATTTTGATACTGAAGAAACATATAACGGTACTGATTTCTACTTAACTGATTATGGATGTGGAAACGTTATTCAATCTTATAAAACTATTTTAGGAACAGTAGGATTTAATCCAACCTCCTCTAACCCAAATAAATTAGTGAAAGTTTTTGAAGATGAAACCAGTAATAAGAAGACCACTTGGGAAATCGAATTTGGATATAAAGGACCAAGTGAAACTTATTATGGACACACTGTTGGATTTTATTATCCAGCTGGCTTATTCCAAATGAAGTTCCACTGTAGAACTACTAATATGTCCATTTCAACTTTACGTGAGTTAAATGAATATATTGTTTCTAACAATATGACTTATGCTGTTCCATTACTTCCATTTGGTGACGAAGTTACTCAAATTAAAGATTTCGATGATCGCACCGCGAACATGAATCAACTTTATGGAGAACATTATCTCCTATATACCTCAACAACTCCATACATCAAACTTTATGTTAATAGCTACGCTACCGCTAAAGCGGACATAGAAGCTTATATCGATGCATGTGTTGCTAAAGGTTATAGTGTTGTCACTAAACAAGACGGCATGGTTTATTGCACTAATACCACTTGGAATGATAATTATGAATCCTACATCACAATTGCTGATCCAGATTTAATCACATCTACAAATTATCAAGGATACTTTATTTTGAGATTTAATGTTTATATCCCAGAGAAGAATGTTCCTGCTCCAGGATATCCAACCATTTCATTACAAACTAACGCAAATATCTCTAGTAGCAGATTTGAAGACATCAATGGAAATATCATCACTGCTTATGATTACACTAAAGATGATGGCTATTTCTATGCGAAATTCACCTGTGTAAGCGGTTACGCCATCACAGGTGTCTCTGTTAAAAATGATTCTTCTGCTTATGTTGATTATGATAGCACTTTAGGAAGATGGACCATTAAACCAAGTGATATCACCTTAACTTCAATTGTTTTAATTGCAGAAACTGCTGAAAGTAGTTCCTATACATTGGCTAAGAGCACTAATGTTATTAATGGTTCGATTATGATTATCTCTCCAGCTGCTGGAGAAATCCCAGCAGTGGACGCGGATAGCACAGTTGTTCAATTCAACGCCAAACCTGATGATGGATATGAAGTAAAAAGAGTGTATCTCTTAGAAGATGAGAGCTATCCAATTACTAAAGATCCAAGCCCAATGAAACCAAATGGCTATTATTTCACAATGCCTCATCATAATGCGACTATCTGCGCAGAATTCCAAGTTGAAGGAAGTGAACCACCAGCACCAACATATGTGCTTGATTCCATCTCCTTAACTGGAACAAGTGGAATTAGTTTCAATGTTAATGATGCTTTTAATCACGATACAGTTGTGGTTACCGCTCATTACACTAATGGTGGAACAGATAGAGATGTTACAAGTAGTGCCTCTTTCTCTACTCCAGATATGACCACTCCAGGTAATAAAAACGTTACCGTTAGTTATACTGAAGGAACAGTTACTAGAACTGCTCAATATACGATTAATGTTACTGGTACAGTTCCAGATCCAGATGAACCAGATTTAGATGCTTTTGAAGGCAGCTACACTGCAAACTATAATGAAAGTGGAACAATTAAATATATTCTCACCTTTAACGATGATGGAACAGGTACCTACCAAAGAACAGGCGCCTCCGCTGCGTCTTTATCGTTTACTTATACAAGAAACGGCAATAATATTTCAATCACCCTTAATAAATATGAGTCAAGCGCTGTTTCTCCATCAAATCCAGGACCATCTGATTACCATGGCTCTAAAACCGCTATGTGGAGACTCTTTCCTGAAAGAGAATATGAAGAACAAGTATTTACAAACAATAGTGGTGTTTATGACCCAGATAATCATTTGATCTCCATTAATTTACATGGATCAGATAAGACATGGGGAACCACAAACAGAACTTTCTCTAAATAACAATTAGGAGCCTTTGGCTCCTTTTTTATAGCAAACTCGATATTTTATCTCTTAATTTAATAATATCTATCGTAATAGCGGAATAGACGTAATGTAAATCAACATCCCCATAATCATGGACTAGTCGATTTCTAAAGCCTTTAATTTGTCTCCATTCAATATCGTTATGAATTAATTTAAAAGTATCAGAAATCTTATCAGCGTGTTCTGATATTTGAATAAATCTTAATATAACTGCGTCAACTGTTTTGCTATCTAGATATAAGTCATATAGACTCACACCTTTTGAATATTGAACAATTAAATCAATCTCATCGATTATCTTTTTAAGATAATAGTTATCGTCTTTAACTTTTGGTGTAGATTTTAATTCCATCTTTTAAAATTTCGTTTAAAAGAGTTGGATTGTTATTAAGTTGCTCTAAATTAAGTAGATCAACACGCTTTCTTAATTCTTCTCTTAAGTGTTCTGCTAGGCCATAGAATTCCATTCCGGTGATAGAAGTGGATATTAATAAATCAATATCGCTGTTATCTTTTGCCTTGTGTCTGGCATAACTACCAAATAGATAACAGTAATCAACGTCATATTGAGATAAAATATCATTAATAGTAATTTTAATATCTTCTAAAGAAAGAACTCCGTGTTCTTCATCGATAAAACCATATTTCTCCAATTCTTGGATGAAATATTTGTATTTAACTGTATTAGTTTTATTTTGATTGTTCTCATAATCCTTATAGGATCTCAAAGACACTCCGAGTAATTTACTAGCAGCTATTTGTGTTAATCCTTTTTTAATTCTTAATTGTTTTAGTGACATATTATTCATAAAATAATCATATCACTTTTGCACCTTAATTCAAATATGAAAGTGCAAATCTTGCACCTTAGAAAGAATAATAAAGTGCAATCCCTCTTTTAAACTTTGTTTACCTCACTTTCTTAGATTTGAGGGCAGTTGACAAATATGGACCACCATGGTTTACTATAAGTGTGTTGTGATCACCTTAGTGGTGGTCTTTTTTTATTTCGAGAATAATCGCTAGGATTATGACGAGAACAATCAAAGATATGTCCATAGGCAATCTCCTTTCCACCCCTGGCTATCACGGTAGTGACCGCCAAGATAAGAAACCATGGAAAGAACTAATGGCGAATCACAAGGATTAGCCAGGAATAAGTAGGCAATAAATATCACTGCCCTCATTTATTAATAGGGAGAAAAATGGCATTCGTTTTAATGAAAGGTGAAAGAATATTTTTATATTCATATTGAATATAGATTTTCCTAGACAGTGTAACCATTCATTTCTTTCTTGGTTGAAAAATTTTCATCAGTATTTATAATATATAATCATTGCAAAAAATAAAAAAATGAGAACGAGAGGATGGCTCCAATTGCCAACTCCAATTCTCTACCATTAGTTTTAGATCTATAAAAGATTGAAGACTAACGTCATTCTTTTTTTGGAACGTCTTACTGGAGGCCTTACCCTTACCAGCAGCTATCAATATAATAAATATTTTTATAAAAAAATCAACGCTAGGAGAATAAAAAATGAAAGAAGAAGGAATTGGCAAAAAAATTAAAAAGATTAGAGAAAACAACAAATTAAGTCAGGATGAATTTGCAAAATCTTTAGGATATAAAGATAAATCGATGGTTTCTCATATTGAAAAAGGTGATTCTGATATGACCTATGAGAAAATCCAATTGTTGCTCAAAGTCTACAATATAGACGCGAATGAATTGTTCGATTACGGTGAGCAAAACATAGATAACTCTAACCAACACTCTAGAACAGAGATGCTAATTGGAAAAGAAGGATTAAAGAAACTACAGAGCACTAAAGTTCTACTATTTGGAATTGGTGGAGTTGGAGGAAGTGTTTTTGAAGCGTTGGTGAGATCTGGAGTAGGAGAAATCACAGTAGTGGATAATGATGTCTTTGACATCACTAACCTCAACCGCCAAACTTTAGCGACATATTCTAATATTGGTAAACCAAAAGTCTATGAAGCAGTTAAAAGAGCAAACGAGATTAATAAAGATGTAAAAGTAATTCCTATTAAGCTTTTTTATCTTCCTGAAACCAAAGAACAATTTGATTTCTCTAAATATGACTATGTCATTGACTGTGTTGACACAGTAAGCGCGAAACTTTCAATCGTTGAAGAAGCAAAGAAATGTAATGTAAAAGTTATTTCTGCGATGGGAGCGGGAAATAAACTTCATCCAGAACTACTTGAGATTAGTGATATTTCTAAAACCGAAGTTGATCCACTTGCGAAAGTCATTCGTAGAGAATTGAGAAAATTAGGTATTAATCATCTAAAAGTTGTATTTTCTAAGGAATCTCCTATACAAAATAGCCCTTCTAAGGGGCGAAATGAGAAAGGAAGAGCAATTCCTGGGAGTATGATGTTAATCCCTTCTAGCATGGGTTTATTGCTCGCTAGTGAGGTTATTAATGACTTGTTAGTTAATAATTAAATATTTCAAATGTCGCAGATGCTACAATTGAAATTTAATAAAATCCATTTATAAGAAAAAAAGACCATAAGGTCTTTATTTCACTTCAATTTGTAGCGTCTTTTCAAATTCATCCATCTGGATAGTGACTTTTCCTACTCCAGGTTTTCCAGTGGAGTTTATATAAATAGATAATTGTCCACCTAATAGACACTGAGAAGATGGACCCACTAAAGAGATTGGCCCTTCGGTTTTAATATTGATAATTCTATTAGAGTACTGCATGAGACTTCCGTGAGAATCGATATGTCTCACTCTGATTCTTAAAGAATCATATGTTTCTTCATTAACTAAAGTAGTCTTATTAGTGGTGACTTCTAAATCAAAGCTATTGCTTGGTCCTAATTCAACTTCTTTCACTAATTGATTATCTTTATAGCCTTTAATCTTATAGGTTTTGGCTTTGCCACCCCAGGCTCCAACATATTCGTTCCAATATCCCACTAAGTCAGTGTAGCTAATTTTATAGCGCATCATCATATAGCCAAGATATGCCATATTTTTTAGTGGTAAATGATTAAATCCATGCATTGCCGCATAAGAGAACATCTTAGCGATCTTTGGCCAAGATTTCTTTGGGAATTTATCTTCTTTAAATGTTTCTCCAACAATATCATCAATTAGGATTGGTGGATGCTTTAATGATTTAAATAAATCATTTTTAGGATAGAATTTTGAAACAAATTCATCATTTTTATATAGTTCGATATAATCGCAGTTAGTGGCGACATAAATATCATTAAAGATGGCTTCAGGAACATCTCCTGGCTTCATATTTGATAAGACTTCTAATACTGGGAAATTATCCTGCTGAGAAGAATAGATATATGAAGAATATTTTGGATTACGATATAAATCAAACACTCCATGTGGGCAGATTTTATCTCCTGAACCAAAATCGGTATGACTATGATAATCAAGGAAACACCAACCGATGGCTCCACAGGCATCACTATGTTCCATATTGTCATTAATGACTTTCGCATGTCTTAAAGCAACTTCAATTCGTTTTTGCTCATCACTAGTGGCTTTTAAAGGATCCATATGCCCCATATATTCAGTCACTAAAAGTGGCTTATCATTCTTTTTGACTTTTTTAGGTTTTTCTAATCCGACTTTTAAAGAATCACAAATGAAATCGTTATAGCCATAGATGTCCTCTAATTGCTCACTATTTTTGAAATTACGAACTCCAATAGTAGGGCGATATTTGTCTAGAGTATGAGCGATACGGTTAGTTTCACTATATAGTTCGTGGTCATCTACTGATTCATCAATTCTGACTCCATGGGCGATTAGACATGGATGATTTCTTTCTGTTAAGACCATCATCTCAGTGTTTCTTAAACACTGTTTTCTCCATGTTTCACTTTGTCCAATATGTTGCCAGCCTGGAATTTCATTAACCACTAATAAACCGATTTCGTCACATCGATTTAAGAAGTGTTCGCTTTGTGGGTAGTGAGAAGTTCTAACAACATTAACACCGACTTCATATTTTAATAAGTTCGCATCATCCTCTTGTAAAGCCTTGCTAGCCGCATAGCCCATATATGGATAGCCTTGATGTCTATTTAAGCCGATGAGTTTAACTAGTTTATTGTTCAAATAAAAACCATGATTAGTGAATTCGATATCTCTAAAGCCAAATCTAGTTTCATAGACTCTATCTTTGATGATTGTTTTTAAGGTATATAGAGTTGGATGATCTAAATCCCATAATTCAACATCATCAATTTTTAAGTGATCTTCTTTAAAGGATTTCACTAGAGTGTCACCCTTATAAAGGTTATAGGAGATATCTAATTCTTCTTCTCCATTTTTGTCATAGGAAATATCTAGATTGCCTTGACTATCTCCATGGACATAAATATTTCTTAAATATGTCTTTGTCTCTTCAATTAAGTGCGCGTCACGATAGATTCCAGAAAAAGTCATATAATCAAGAGCGAACCCAAATGGAGGATAGTCTTTATCTTCTTTAGAATCTAAAACGATAACTAAACGGTTATGTTCTTTAACAAATTTAGTAATTTCAATTTCTACTGGAATATAAGCGGAAACATATTCTCCTAAATCTTGATTATTGAGATAGATTCTAGCTTTAAGCATGAATCCATCAAATTTGAGGAAATATCTTTTATCTTTATTAACTTCTAAATCAAATTCCTTTTCATAAGTAGAGACTATTTGATACATCTCTTCTTTAAAGTAGTTATAAGGAACTTCTTTTGCATTATGTGGTAAATTCACTATTTCTGCATTATTAGGAAACTTAGATAAATATTCATCTTTAAAATTAGGAACAAACTTCCAACCGTAATTAAATTTTTCCATTTTAATATTTCTCCAAATACATATATTTCATATATAATGATAAACGAGGAATGTTAATATGACAATTTCAAATGGAAAAGTGTTTATTTTAAACACAAAGAATTTATCTTATGTCTTTCACGTCGATGAAAGCGGTTTACTCTTAAGAGATTATTTCGGAAATAAAATCGAGATCAAAGATTATGATATCTCGGCGATTAAACAGAAGATCTCTTGTCAAAAAGGAACGAGTGTTATCTACGATAAAAATACCAGTCCAGATTTATCAATGGACTACGCTTTGTTGGAGTTCTCGTTCCCTAATAAAGGAGATTATCGAACCACTCCAATATTGTTGAAAGATGAAGACAACGGTTATGTCTTTGATTTTGTTTATGATAGCTATGAACTTAAAAGCGCCCCCAAAGAAAGTGAAGAAGCTTTGCCAACTCCACATGATGGAGATCAAGAATTAGTTATCTATTTAAAAGATCGTTCTAATAAAGTTAAATTAGAACTTCATTATTTAATCTTTGAAGAATGCGATGTGATTGCTAGAAATATTGTTATAAACAATATTGGAGAAAAAGATCTCCACATCTTAAAAGCTTTATCGTTTAACTTAGATATGATTAATCGTCATTTTGAGCTAGTAAGCTTTACTGGAGGATGGGCTAGTGAGATGCAAGAAGGTAAACAACCTCTAGTGCCAGGAATTTATCAACATCAATCGATGACTGGCTTCTCCTCTCATAAAGTTAATCCTTTATTCTTATTAAAAGAAAAAGATGCTTCTTTAGATAATGGTGATGTTTATATCTTCAATCTCGTTTATAGCGGTAACCACTTAGAAGAAGTGGAACTCACACCTTATGGATATGTTCGTGTTCAAGCTGGAATTAATCCTTTCTGTTTTGATCACTTATTAAATAAAGACCAAAGTTTTAAAGCACCTTATGCGGTATTTACTTTCTCCTCAAAAGGAATTAATGGGGCAAGAAGTAACATGCATCATTTTGTTAATGATCACATTATCGCAAGTAGGTGGAAGGAGGAACTTCGGCCTGTAATCATTAATAACTGGGAAGGAACTTATTTTAAGTTCAAAGAATCCAAGGTATTAAAAATCGCTAAATCAGCACATAAATTTGGAGCGGAATTATTCGTCCTAGATGACGGTTGGTTTTCTAATCGAGATAACGACCACGCTGGACTTGGTGATTATGATGTCAATAAAAAGAAACTTCCTCACGGCCTAGATGGACTTGCAAAAAAAGTTAATAAGATGGGAATGAAATTTGGATTATGGTTTGAACCAGAATCGATTAATGAAGATTCCAAATTATTTAAACTCCATCCAGAATGGGCCATCAAAAATAGTGGCTCTCCAGCAAGTGAATGCCGTAATCAATTCTTACTAGATTTAACTAATAAAGAAGTTAGAGACTACATTGTTGATAATGTTCATAATGTCCTTACTAGTGCGAATATTGAATATGTAAAATGGGATATGAATCGACATATGTCTGATATTCCTGGTGGGTTAAGAGCAGGAGAGTTCTATCATAACTATATTTTAGGATTATACGATATCCTAAATCGTTTAACAGGGCTTCATCCTAAAGTTTTATTTGAAGGCTGCGCGAGTGGAGGAAACCGTTTTGATTTAGGCATTTTATATTATTGCCCTCAAATCTGGGCAAGTGATGATACAGATGCTTATGAAAGACTTAAGATTCAACATGGCTATTTATACGGGTATCCTTTAAGCGTCTTATCTAATCACATCTCAGAAAGCCCATCTCAACAGGCTCTTAGAAGTAACACAATCGATACGAGATTTAACACTGCAGCGTTTGGGGTACTTGGTTATGAACTCATCTTCCATGAGCTAACAAAATTCGAGAAGAAGAGAATGAAAGAACTCATCAAAATTTATAAAAATAACCGCAAATTACTGCAATTTGGCGAGTTTAGAGAATTAGAAAGCAATAATTCACATTGGAAATATCAAGTGATGAATACTGAAAGAACTAATGCGATAGTCGCTGAATATTCTGTTAATCAAAGTATCACGCCCGAAGAGTCAATTTTACACACAGTGGGATTAATCGACGAACTTGAATATAAAGTCGATAATGTTCCGGTTCCACATAATATTCATGAATTTGGTGGACTAGTTAATCAAGTCTTACCGATCCATTTAAATCCGAATGGAAAGCTTGTGGATTTTGTTGGTAAACACATGAGCATGCCTAGCGAGAAAGATAACTATATCGTTAAAGGTAGCGTATTAAATAACAAAGGAGTCATCTTAACTCCTGAATGGTCTGCAAGTGGCTTTAACGAATATGTTAGAGTTTTAAGAGATTACGGCAGTAGGTTATATGTTATCTCGGAGATTGTCGATGGAAAATAAGCACACCTATTGGTGGAAATCAGCGTGTATATATCAAATTTATCCCCGTTCTTTTTGCGATGGGAATAATGATGGACTAGGTGATATACCTGGAATCATTTCTAAATTAGATTATTTAAAAGATCTTGGAGTTAACTGTGTTTGGTTATCCCCGGTTTATAATTCTCCTCAAGAAGATAATGGATATGATATTTCTGATTATTACAATATCTATCCTCCTTTTGGCAATCTTGATGATTTTAAAAAGATGCTTAAGGGGATGCATGAAAGAGGAATTAGATTAATCATGGACTTAGTGGTTAATCACACTTCTAGTGAACATCCTTGGTTTAAAAGTGTCTTAGAAGATCCTGAAAATTCTCCATATAAAGACTATTACATTGTTAGAAAAGGCAAATCTAACGGCAAGAAACCTCCAAATAACTGGTCTGGATTTTTTGGGGAAAAAGCCTGGGAAAGAATAAAAGATAGTGAATATTACTATTTACACTTGTTTGCTAAAGGGCAACCTGATTTAAACTGGGAAAACCCTAAATTAAGAGAAGAAGTTAAAAAGGTTCTTCGCTATTGGCTTGATATGGGAGTGGATGGATTTAGATGTGATGTCATTACTTTGATAAGTAAAAAACAAGATTTTAAATCTAGATTCCCAAATATTGCCTTAACAGGAAGAGATGCTTATATCATGGGGCCTAGATTACATGAATATCTCCATGAATTATATAAGGATGTCTATTCTCATTACGATTCAATGACTGTTGGAGAAACAGTCCTTTCATCTTTAAAAGATGGAAGAGATCTAACTTTGTTAGATAGAGAAGAATTAGATATGGTCTTCAATTTTGATCACACTGATGTAGATAATTATTTCGGAGTGAAATATTTTGCTCGTCCATTTTCTCTAGTGAGATTTAAGAAAAGATTAAATAAATGGCAGATTGGTTTAAAAGACGGCTGGAATTCATTATTTATTGAAAATCACGACCAAAGAAGAAGCGTTGGGAGATTTGGCACTAGCGAGGAAGATATTAATTCTTCTAAGTCTCTCGCTGCCGCGTATTTCTTACTTAGAGGAACTCCATTTATTTATCAAGGTCAAGAAATTGGAATGACTAACGCTCATTTTAAATCTTTAGACGAAACAAAAGATGTTGAAATAAAAAACATTTCAAAGATTTTAAATAAATTACCGTTAAATAAGAAAAAGTTAATGAAAGTAGCGTTAGATGTTTCTAGAGATAATGCGAGAACCCCAATGCTTTGGGATGATAGTGAATTTGCTGGATTCTCTCAAAGTGAACCTTGGATTAGAGTTAACTCTAATAAAGATAAAATTAATGTTAAACGCTCTATAGAAGATAAAGATTCTTTATATTATTTCTATAAAGATTTAATAGAGTTTAGGAAATCTCATGATGTTGTCATTAACGGAGATAACAAAATGATTGATATCAATAACCCTAATTTATTTGTTTATGAAAGAAATACTGAAAAACAAAAATTAGTGGTTGTTTCCAGTTTTGCAAATAAAGAAATTGAATACAAATATTTAGAAAAATTACCGATAGAGTCGATAGTTATTTCTAATTTTAAAGATCACGATTTAACTAGACTTAAGCCATTTGAAACTAGAGCCTACTTACTAGATAAATAATTATTATTTGACACGAAGATAAATATATTTATAATAGTTATAGTTAGTCATGTCTAACTAGATATGGCTATTTGTTTAACAGAGTAGTTAGTCTATTCTAACTGGAGAGTATTATGCCAATTATCTTAGCACCAACAAATCAAGAAGTAACAATCTTAAAAGTTCTCGCAGATGAGAAAACCAAAAAACACTTAGAAAGTTTAGGTATTTTAGCTAACGCCAAAATCACTGTTTTATCTAGTGTTAATGGCGGAGTTGTTGTGGCTATTAAAGATGGTAGACTCGCGTTAGATAGATCGATTGCCTCTAAAATCCTTGTAGCGTAGAAAGGTAGGAATTATGCTTAAAAACTTGGATCAATTTGAAGTAGGCGAGACTGGCCTAATTAAAAAAGTAGAAGGAGAAGGAAGATTAAGAAGAAGACTCTTCGATATGGGTGTGACCCCTGGAGCAACAGTCTATCTTCGTAAAAAAGCTCCTTTAGGCGATCCTCTTGAAGTCACAATCAGAGGATATGAGCTCACTTTAAGAAAAAGTGAAGCTCAATTAGTGGTTCTAGAAGTGGAGGACGCTAAAAGATGAAAAGATTTGCTTTAGCGGGAAATCCTAATTCTGGAAAGACCACATTATTTAATTCCTTAACAGGAAGTACTGCTCACGTTGGCAACTGGCCAGGAGTGACGGTGGAGAAAAAGGATGGATACTATAAGAAATTAAAGGAACAAGTCGCGATTATCGACCTCCCTGGAATTTATTCTTTATCTCCATATACTAATGAAGAAGTAATTTCTAGAAATTACGTCTTAGATGAAAAACCAGATTGTGTTATTAACATTGTTGATGCCACTAACTTAGAAAGAAACCTCTATTTAACCACTCAATTGTTAGAGATTGATGTTCCTTTAGTGGTCGCAGTTAATATGATGGACGTCCTAGAAAAGGACAATAAAGAACTCAATGTTGATGAATTATCAAAAACATTAGGAGTTCCAGTTGTTAAGGTTTCGGCTTTAAAAGAAGAGAACCTCGACGAATTAATGAAAGTCGCTTACGAAGAATCTTTAAAAGAGAGAAAAGGTAAGAGCGTACTTTCAAATAAAAATCTCATCCACTTAGTGGGAGATTTAGCAATTGCCTTTAAAGGCAAAAAAGTTGACAATCCATTATTCCACGCTATCAAATTAGCGGAAAATGATGAGATTGAAGTCAAAGACCACGAAGATTTATTAGAGATGGTCTCAGAATTTAAAAAGACCTTAAATGATGAAACCTTTGGAGATGATATCGAAGCGATTATCGCTGATGATCGATATAATTACATATCGAAAAACTTCTCTAATGTCATCACTTCTAAATCAGGAGAAGAAGTCGTTAAAACTGTCAAAGAGAATAAGAGTGACCGTATTGATAAAGTCTTAACACATAAAGTGTTTGGTTTAATCATTTTCGCCGCCATCATGTTCCTTGTATTCCATTTCACCTTCTCAGAGAATTTCTTCTTTGTCGGGAAAGCTTTTGAAGCAAATGGAGTGGCTCCTTCTTTAGAAGGTAGTATCTATGAAGGATTATTCTGGACTGATGCGGGTATCAATTCCCCTGGTGTTATCTTATTTAATTTCTTCGATATGTCTTTCTCAGCGATTATTGATGCAGTCGCTGGAGCCATGGAAGGCGCGTTAGGTGCAGGACACTGGTTAACTGGATTCATTTGTGATGGAGTCCTTTCTGGATTATTCGCCATTTTAGGATTCTTACCACAAATCTTAGTACTCTTCTTATTCTTCGCGATTATGGAAGACACTGGTTATATGGCTCGTGTAGCCTTTATTCTAGATAGAATATTCCGTAAATTTGGTCTATCAGGTAGAGCCTTTATTCCAATGATTATGGGATTTGGTTGTTCAGTACCTGCGATGATTAATACCAGAACCTTAGCGGATGATAAAGAAAGAACCGCGACCATTAGAGTTATTCCATTTTTCTCTTGTGGAGCGAAATTACCAATTTTAGTCGCTATTGCGGGTGGTATTGCTCAAGTATTTGGATTCCAGAATGTTGATGTAATCACTTATTCGATGTACGCGGTTGGTATTATTTCCGCTATCGTTTGTGTCTTATTAATGAGAAATACAACGATGAGAGGAGAAGCTGCTCCATTTATAATGGAGTTACCTGCCTATCACTGGCCACAATTTAAAGCTTTAATGATTCACTTATGGGATAAAGCAAAGCATTTCGTTAAGAAAGCTTTCACCATCATTTTAGCTTCCACAATTGTCATTTGGTTCTTATCTAACTTTGGATGGAACTGGCAAATGGCCGATATCCAAGACTCAATTCTTGGTAGTTTAGGTCAACTCTTCCAGCCATTATTCACTCCATTAGGATTTGGTTCTCAATTAAGTAGTATTGGTTGGGTCTTCACTGTTGCGGCAGTCACTGGACTTATTGCAAAAGAAAATGTTATTGCTACATTTATCACTTTAGGTGCTGTGGCGGTTGCTGCCTTAAATAGCGGAGCCTTACCTCCAGAAATTATCGAAGCCATCGAAGCGGATGAAGAAGGTATTGAAGCCACTGCAGCGATGATTCAAGCCACTGGTATTACCTGGCAAGGTTGTATCTCATTTATCGCTTTCAACATGCTTACTATCCCTTGCTTTGCCGCGGTTGCTACCGCTAAAGCAGAATTACCAAAAGGACAATTTAAATGGACCTTATTATTCTGGATTTGCGCTAGCTATGTTGGATCAGCCTTTATCTATAGCTTCTTATCGATGTTTGCTAAAGAAACTCTTGCCTGGGCCATTCCAACCACAATCGGAATTTTAGCTTTAGGTGTTGGAGCGTTCTTCTTAACTCGATATCTATTAGATAAAAAAGCAAATAAAGCCGCTATTTAGGAGAATAGTAGATGTTTACTAACCCAAGTACATTATGGATTGAAATTATCGTTATTATCGCGGTAGTTATTTTCCTTGGTGTTCTGCTTGGAATATACATCTACCGTAGAAGTAAAAATCTTCCTACTGGAGACTGTGCTTATTGTCATAAAAATAAGAACAAGCTTCTAAAGGAATATCATAAAAAATACGGCTGTAACTGTAAATAAGGAGAAGGGGGCATAACGCCCCCTTTTAAGTCATTATGAAAAAATATAAATATACTTTAACAATCGATGGAATGATGTGTGGAGCCTGTGAGGCTCACGTCAATGATTTCATCAGAAGAAATTTTGAAATAAAAAAAGTGAAAAGTTCGAGTAGAAAAAATCAAACGATAATCATTTCTTTAAAAGAACTTAATGAAGAAGAGCTAAGAAATAAAATCAACTCTACTGGTTATCTATTATCGACGATTAAAAAAGAAGAACTATAGGTAATATATTTATATATTATTGAAGATTTTTCCTCGTAAAGATATTTTTAATAATTTACTTGATTTAATATCTATCTTATAGAATAATATAAAAGCGTTGGACCAGTGGTGTAGCGGTTAACATGTCTCCCTGTCACGGAGAAGATCGCGGGTTCGATTCCCGTCTGGTCCGCCATTTAAAGATTTGAAGGCCCGGTAGCTCAGTTGGTAGAGCAAGGGACTGAAAATCCCTGTGTCGCCGGTTCGATTCCGGCCTGGGCCACCATCAAAGCTTAAAACTCGGTACGAAAGTATCGTTTTATTTTAGAAAAATGCATATGTAGTTCAATGGTAGAACGTTAGCTTCCCAAGCTGAATACGCGGGTTCGATTCCCGTCATGTGCTCCATTCTGAATTGCACCCTTTATCTGAACAAAATTCTGTCTAGGAAAGGGTTTTTTATTATTTTTGTTCAAATCTAACTGCATACTTTTACGAAAAAATATGCAATTAAAATTGACACACATTTATCGC
>CAMOEI010000009.1 GCA_946612115.1 uncultured Caryophanales bacterium
TAACTGCATACTTTTACGAAAAAATATGCAATTAAAATTGACACACATTTATCGCTATATTATTATATAGTCATGAAAATAATTAATTTAAAAGAAACTGTCCTAAACTTAAATGACCCTTTTATTATTTCTATGCTTCAAGCTGTAGAAATGAATAGGGGACGAACTTTTAATTTACCAACAAAAGTAAAGTTAAATAGACTTCATGATTTAAACAAAAGAAGAAGTGTTACTTCTAGTAACGAGATTGAAGGAATTAAAATTGGCAAAATTCGAGAAGAGGACATCTTGCTTAAGCATATGGATCCTGAAACAAAGGAAGAATATCTTTTGTTTGGGTATAACAAAGCTTTAGAGAATGTTTTTCAAGTTTATAAATATCAATCTTTGTCTGAATCTTATATTAAAGATTTACATTATTACCTTTACGAATCCTTAACTCCTGATTTTGGCGGGGAATATAAAACAGAACAAAATTACATACGTGAATTTGATAAGAATAACAATTTAGTCAGAACAGTTTTTATTCCATCAAAACCTGAAGATGTCGATGGTTTAATGGGCAATTTAGTTTATCAATTTAACGAATGTATGAAAGATATAGAATGTAATAAATTGCTTACTATTTTTGCCTTCATTCTAGATTTTTTGTGCATCCATCCTTTCTACGATGGTAATGGTCGTGTATCCCGCTTATTAACAACATTTTTACTTTTGAAATATGGCTATGAGTTAGACCAATATTATTCTTTTAGTTATGTTATATTAAATAACATCGACAAATATTATGAGTCTTTAGAAAAATCCTCAATTGGGTGGCACGAAGGAAAAAATGACTATGGTTTCTTTGTTCATTTTATGCTTGAATGCCTTAAAGAAGGTTATTCAAAACTAGCGTATATCCTTGAAGTAAATTCTATGAACAGTGTTGCAAATGAAAAAGTGTTGAGAGTTATAAATGATTATAAAACCCCGATTACCAAAGGCGGTATTGAAGAAATACTTGTTAATCTATCAAGGACTACGATTGAGAAATCACTAGGTGAACTTGTTGGTTTAAAGCGTATTCAAATGATTCAAAAAGGCAAATACACTAAATATTATAAAATCTAACTGCATACTTTTACGAAAAAATATGCAATTAAAATTGATACACATTTATCGCCTGCACTAGAAAAGAAAAGTGAAATTTCCCCCAAAATTTTGCCCAATCGGTTTGCTTATCCAAAAATGGTTACTGCTAGAATCAAACATCCAGAGAGTCAATATGAAAGCGTTCGAATAATTGATATTGGAGAATGGTTAAATAATAGCAATTAGTATAAAACTGTCATTTGACCCATTCAACAAACACAACAAAGTCTGTATAAAATCAGGCTTTTTTATTTACAATTATTTTAATAATTTTTTATTATATATTTGATAAACCAAGATTATCTTGGCACTTGTTTTGGGAGGTAACTCATATGAACGGAAGTGAACCAGCGAAAAAAGGTGGCGCGCTTTTTGCTGCTAGTTTAGTTGTTTTAGGCATTGTTTTTGCCGAAGCAACTGCCGCACTTGTACTCCAAGTTGCTAGAAGTGTTGTGCTAGATAAACAGCAAAAAGGAAGTGGAGGAGATACCCCTGCTCCAGTACCTGAACAAACATACACAATTACATGGCTTAATGATGATGGAACAGTCTTAGAAGTCGACACTGATGTCGCTAAAGATGCAACTCCATCTTATGATGGAACAACTCCAACAAAAGCGTCTCAAGGATTAATTTCTTATACATTTAAAGGATGGAATCACGAGCCTACTATTGTGACCGCGAACGCAACTTATGTTGCGACATATACGATCGCGTATAATAACGCTACTGTGACATTTAATATGGGCGGACACGGCAATCAAGTCGATCCTCAATTGGTTGCTTATAATACTTTAGTTACTAAGCCTGTAGATCCAACCGCGGAAGGCTATGTCTTTGTTGGCTGGTTTAAAGAAGCTACTGCTTTATTAGCGTGGAACTTTGCAAGTGACAAAGTCACTTCAGATGTTACTCTTTACGCTAGATGGGTTGAAGTTCAGAACCTTACTGTAACGTTTGATAATGGCGGACATGGAGATCCTGTTGCTTCACAAGTTGTTCCTTATGGTGGCAAAGCAATTAATCCTGGAGCCCCACAAAATTATGACACAGTTAATTGGGAATTTGTTGGATGGAATTACAACGATGAACCATGGGATTTTAATAATAGTGTGACCAGCGATATGACCCTAGTTGCCGAATGGATTGGCATTAAATAGGAAAGAGGTAAAGAATTATGGAAGAAAATAGACCAGTTAGAAAAGCGAGTAAATTTCCTATTATTTGCCTTGCTATATTAGGATTGATTTTTGCTGAAGCTACCGCAATGTTGGTACTTCAAGTTATTAAAACAGCAGACACAAAAGGACAAGGTGGAAGTAGCGGAGGAGAGACTCCTATACCAGCTCCTACCCAAGATCCAACATACACAATTACATGGCTTAATGATGATGGAACAGTCTTAGAAGTTGACCAAGATGTCGCTCAAGGCGAGATCCCAACTTATGATGGAGTAGCTCCAGCAAAGTTGTCTGTTGGACTTACATATTATACCTTTGCTGGCTGGAACCACGAAGTGGTTGCTGCTGTTGCTAATACAACATATGTCGCTACATATTCTATTGGACATAATAAAGCGACTGTTATCTTTGATATGGGCGGTCATGGTGACCAAGTTGATTCCCAATCTGTCGAATATAATGGCCGTGTAACAAAACCAACTGACCCAACCTCAGATGAATACACTTTTTATGGTTGGTATACCGAACCATCATGTACAATTGTGTGGAATTTTGAAACCAACAAAGTAACAACTGATATTACTCTATATGCAAAGTGGGAAAAAACTATATTCTATACAGTTAGTTTTGATAATGAATATGGCGATCCTATTCCATCGCAAACCATTGCAGCTGGTGGTAAGATTACAAATCCTGGCGAACCAGCAAACCTTCCAGATAATATTCACTTTAATAGCTGGATTTATGACGATGGCCATTCTTATATTGAATGGTTGTTTGACACCATGGTAGTGACAAGTGACATGACTTTGTTTATGTATTATAGTGAAGCCATTTAGCTCGGCCAAATCGATACAAATTAATTTACCAACTCAGAATTATCTGGGTTGGTTTTTTGTTGGTAAGAAGCCTTTACGTTAAAAAAACAGGCATAGCCTGTTTAATTACTACATTTACAATTATGTTATTTTCTTAATCTTTCTAATAGAATAATCGCTACTTGAACTGGCAAACCAATAAAGAATAAGTACCAGTAGTTTCCTCTATCTAACACCGAGATAAAAGCTGCTAATAAAACGCCCCAAGCAAAGACTGAATTAAGAATGATACTAACTTTATAATCTTTAAAGAATCTTCTAAAGCCTAAAGAGGCGATTAATGCTGATAGTGGAATAGCCCATAAAAAGACAACCCACCAGCGGTTCTTTGTAAAATTAGCGGTTCCTAGGTTATAAATACTAGCAACATAAATTGTGATGCAAATAAACCATAAAGCGGTAATAACTAAGCTGATAATGGTGATCTTTCTAAAATTATCAGGTGTTTTTGTAAACTTAGATTTGAATTCATTAAAAGTGTGTTTGGTCAAAATAAAGTCAACAGTGACCCCATAGTAATCAGCGATTTGTTTTAAAACCTCGACTGATGGAACAACACTTCCTTGTTCCCATTTTGAGACTGTTTTGTCTGAATAATTGAACTTTTCGCCGAGCTCTAATTGAGTTAATCCAGCGCTTTTTCTGAGATAAATTAAATTCTCTCCAATAATTTTTTCTAACTCTTCCATACGAAATATTTTTAACATACACGAGAGTGGATTTCAATGCATTTATATAATAATTTGATAATTTTTAATAAGAAAATGCATCCAATTCTCAAATTTTGAGAGTTATTTTCTCGACTCTCACATTTAGGAAATAAACTTTAGAGAGCGTGCGCCTTGCGTATATGTATATAATTTGCCTCGGTAAATTTTATGATCAACAAAACATTACTGATTTACTTAATAGTTGGAGGCGCCGCTCTAGGAGTAGGAGGAACCACCGGAGTTGTTGTGAAAAGAGTCACTGGTAGCGAGCAAGTTATTTACAAGGGATTCGATATCAATAACTACATCATGGATTCGGATAACTTATTAATTGAGTTTGAGAATTATCACGGCAGTTCACCTGAAAGACAATTCACAGTCGCAGAGCTTATTAACATCTCCTTAGAAAAGTACCGTAGATGTGAGAACTCATGGTCTCAAGGTATTGGTCTAGCGGACACGATAGTTAAGCAGACAATTCGTAACGCTCAGGTGAAAAATGGTAACCAATATTATGAAGAGTCTATTTCTCACTCTGATATGGTCTCTGTGGCTAACAAGGTCTATCAAACTGGCGTTGGTACCGAAATCAAACTTTATTCAGGAACAAATGTTTCTACTGAAAATGCGAATTTCGGATCTACACCTAAGATCTTCGCTTCAGAAGATTATAAAAAGTCCTATGGTAAGACGCTTGATGAGATGTTTATCTACCTCATCTGTAACGAAACAGTAAATTCAGGCGAATGTAAAAAGCAAGATGATGGATCATATGTCATTACGTGTGAGTTAGATACAGTTATATCTACGTACATGTATAAATATCAAATGAAAACTTTATCAAACTTAGACGGACTTCCAACATTCAGTTATGTGAAGCTCAAATACGTTGTATCAAGTGACTTCATGTTAAAAACATGTGAAGTTGATGAAAAATTTGAAGCAAGAATGGGTGTTCCTGCAACGATTAGAAACACAATTACCTACACCTATCACCCAAATGAGTATCTTAAGATACCTGAACCAAATGAAAAATTCAATTATTCCAAATAAAGGAGAATAACGTCATATGAAAGAAAAGAAAGTAAAAAAGATAAAACAATTGCCTGGTAAGATTGCTACCGGAGTTAGCGCTTTTATTCTTGCAGCAGCAGGAGCATATTTCCTCACTCCAGTAAAAACTAGAGTGGTGGATTTAGGAAAGCCAAAAAGCGAAGATGAAGAATATAGTCAAAACTTTGATCACTTCTTAACTAAATTACTCGATTACACCGAAAATGGTATCGATGGTTTACACGCTGAATTTGTTGATTTCAACGTTCAATTCCAAGAAGAAGGCAAGGCCTTAAATAATATTGATTTAGATGGTTATTTTGATTTCAAGATGAGAAATCTTAATGACATCGAACTCAAAATGGACGCTGATGTGGATTATAACGGAGTTCATCTTCCATTAACTTTTGGTTATGCAGATAGCACTGTCTTTATGGCGTTTAAAGATCTCAAGATTAAATCTTCAAGCCAAAACACTGACAGTTTATTTACCATCTTTAAATATTATTTAACTTCAAGCGCAGGTTTAAATATTGACGCTGAAGGACAACTTGATAAACTCGTTAGTTCAGTTATGGGTAGTTCTTCAACAACTGATTTAACTAGCTCATTATCTTCTATTACTGGTGGTGGAATGAGTTTTAAACTCGGTGATGAAGAAACTGAAAATGGTTATTTATTCACCGTAACTGTCAATAGCAATTCAATGGCGGTTGATATCGAAATTACAACTGATAAAGATTACACAATGGAAAACGTTAACTTTAAAAAGTTAGAGGTTGCTGGAGTAAAAATTAGTGGTCAAATCGATATGGATATTAGACCAATCAATATTACAACCCCAGATTTCTCTAACGGAGAATGGGTTGAAATGATTGCCTATTCTGGTTGGATTGAAAAACTTGCTAACTTATTAGGAGAATCTAATCAAAAATTAGGTATGACTTTTGGTTTAGATGTTTCCTTAAAAGGAAAAGAGATGGGCTCTATTAAAGGAGATGTCAATGTTGATTTCTCTAGATTAATTGATTTTACTTCAATTCAAAATGAGCCAGGTCACGATACCCCTCATATCCCAGGAGATGATCCAAAAGATGAAGGATATGAAGATAAGATTAACGCTAAACGTTCTAAGATGCTTGATACCGTCAAAGAAATGACTAGCAAAGTTCAATTAGGCGTCAATGTTAATATGTATGGTCAAAAAGGAACATTAGAGGAAGCGCCTTTATACGCGACCCTAGGTGTTGACTATGTCAACAATGATGGTTATATCAGATTAAATGAAAACGAAGGTGTAATGAAAGCGGTCGTTGAAAGCGACACCATTAACTGGTTAATTTCCGATATGCCAAATCTCATTAATGACACCATTAAATCATTAGGAGTGAATCTTGATTCTTCAAAATTATCTTCTTCATTTGATTTCATCACTGATTCAACTGTCGTTTCTAGTTTGAAAGAAGGAGATTATTCAAAAATCTTAAATATTTTAAAGACATTAAAATCTACTTCAGAAGATCACATTTATGAAACAGAAGTTGATAATGAAATTAAGGTTCAGACTATCACCGAAGGTCAAATTCTCGTTGAGTTAGATTTATCTATTTTAGGATTAGGCGAAAACGCTCTTGTGAAAGTGATTCTTGATTCTTCAAGAAAACAAGACGCTCACGTATTAGACGTTGAAGTTAATAACCTTGAAATGGGAGATGTCGAAATCAACTTCAACGTAAAATCATCTGACTTCAAAGAAGTCAATCCAGGTGATAAAACTACTTATGACAATATGAATTTTTTACCAGGTGTGATTTCTCAAGTCGCAGGAATGGTTCAATCTAAAGTTGGTTCCTTTGGTCTAGAAGGAAGCGTCTTAGATGATAATGGCTTAGGGCTTACATTAACTGGAGATGCCGTTTTCTCAGATGTCTCCACTAATAGATTTGGATACGGCCAACTTGAAATCAAACAATATAAATATCACGCTGATAAGGTGTGGTATACACATAATATCGCCCTTGATGTTAGAAATAATAATCCTTCAATGATGTCTAAGGACAACAACATCAAGTTCGTCTATGGAAAAGTCAATCCAGGAGAAGGAGAGCACAATATTCAAGGCAAGATGACTGTTCAAACTATCCTTGATATTAAAGATCTCGTCATGGAATTTGTTAACGGCGCTGCTGGAGAGAGCAAATTCACCAAATTCTTAGCGCCTCTTAAAGAGATGATGACTATGGGTGAAATTAGCGAAATTGTCGAAAGTGGAGATTACCTTAGCTTTGCTAAGAGCACCTTTATTAAGAAGATTGCTCAATCTAATGGCGGTAACGCTCTTGACATCGTTATTGCCGGAAATATTTTGGGTCTTGATAGCGATTTAAATTTAAGACTCGAACTCGAAGATAATGGTAATGGTTCCAAGAGAATGACACATATTAGACTCGTTAATCTCAAAGCGGGTGGGAAGACTATTAACTTCTCCGCTTATATCGACGAGAACTATAACGGGGAAGATCACACTCCACTTAATTTAAATGCCCAATATATGGACTTCTCTGATATCAAAACTTTATTAAGATTTGGTATCAATACCACCGAATTAGGCGTCTATGAATTAAGTGGAACAATTAATTTAACCGCCTTAAAGATTTTCAATACTGATTTCTATCTCAATGCCTATGTCGTTGTTGACGGTGTCAATGTTAAAGTTTATGTGACCACCCATGTTAAGAAACTATTAAGCTTTGCTTCTGGTCTCATTCAAGAAGATTATGGCCTATTTGATGGCACTAAAGACGTTAAATCAGAATTGACCTTTGAAACTTATAAGACAGGTGATCCAAATAAGACAAATGATATCGGAGGATATTTCGATATTAAGAGATCGATCACTCACACTGAAACTTACACTGACTGGACATTCCCATTTGTTCATACTAGAGACGCATATAAGTACGTCCATTACCGCTGCACAAGCGATTACTTCTTAGACAACATCATCTTCTATTTACTCGGTGGATTTATGGGCATCAAGAAAGATACAGTTGATAGCATTGGTAACTTAGCTTTAGGAAATGATTCTGAAGAGAAGGCGCCAGGAGAATACACAAACGTCTTCACAAGTACTGGTTTCCAATATGATGAAGCTACAACAACATGGAATGTTGGAATTAACATCGGTGCACTAACTGGTATTGAAGCTCTTCAATCAATTGAAGCGACAATCGTTGGAAAAGAAGTTGATGGAAAAGGTTATTTCCATAATTTAGATGGTACACTTAACATCCAAGCCTCATTAGCGAGTATCGTCATCGGATTTGATTTAACTCTTGATAACATCGATCCTAGTAAGACCGATTGGAGTCAAGATATCGCTGATGCATTTGCAGGTATTAGAGGTGTCTCATTCTCTAGCAATGATGGCTGGGGCAGTTATTTAAATAACACCAGTAAATACCGCACCATCTAATAAAATTTAGTTAATTAATTTAACTAACCCTAATATAACGCTTGCACGCATAAAAGAGTTGTGAGTTAATATATTAGGGTTTTCTTATGAAAAAATATCTATATTTATTAATTCCATCTATCTTATTAGCAATCTTTGTTGTTTTTACTATTTTAGTTAAAACAATTGATGTTAGTTATATCAACAATTCTTATTACCTTGGTTTTTCTACGATGAATCTAGCGGTCAATGATTTTGTTAAATCTCTAGGCTGGTCTACAACCTTCGATAAGATTAGTGATGTATTTTTATATGTTTCCTTCTTATTTCCATTTGGCTATTTGATTATTGGTCTAGTCCAGTGGATTAAAGGAAAATCTCTTAAGGCTGTCGATAAAGAATTATTTGTTATGGCGGGATTATATGTTTTAATTGCGATTGAATATTTGATCTTCGAATTAGTGAAAATTAATTTCTCTCCAGTAGAAAATAAAGCCTCCTATCCTTCTAGTCATGTCTTTATCTTCGTCACCTTAGTTTGTAGTGGAGCCTACTTATATAATAAGTATGCGGTTAAAGGAGATAAGTTTAGTATACTAAGCATTATTTTCGCTGTCATCGCCTCTATTGGAATGAGTTTAATTAGACTTGGAAGTGGAAAACATTATCTCACCGATATTATTGGTGCGGTTTTATTATCTAGTTTCCTAGTTGCTACATATTACTTTGTTAATCGCTACGTTATAGTGCGTCTTAATTGCGATAACAATTAATCTAAGTTATACTTAAAACGATATGAATATTAATTATGATATTTTGACATATATACTTGGAATTTCATCACTCGTGATGATTGTTTTCTTATTAGGCATGTCGATATATTACTTAATCTATTGGAGTGTTTCCGCTAGAAAAGTGACTCCTGTTCCTCATAGTGATAAGCTCACAAATTTTGCGGTTCTTATCGCTGCGAGAAACGAATCTCACGTTATCACTCATTTACTTGAGAGCTTAAGTAGGCAAACATATCCGAAAGAATATTATTCAGTTTATCTCATCGTTGAAAGTCGCAATGACCCGACGATGCAAATCGCTAAGGAATATGGATATCACTGTTTTATTAGAGACCACATTACAAGCGATAGAAGAACTAAAGGCTTTGCCTTACAAGAATGTATCGACCACATTAATCGCCATGATAGATATTACGATGCTTATATGATTTTTGACGCTGATAACATCCTTGATGATAACTATCTAGAAGTAATGAATGATTTAAGACAAACCGGTGTCAGAGTGGGACTAGGATATCGTAACTTCACTAATGCGAGCACCAACTGGTTAACTTTGGGTTCAGCGATTATGTTTTCATACATGAATCAAATCACTTCTAAAGCGAGAAGTATTTTATTCCATAAAGCAACTTTAATGGGCACTGGATATTTCGTTGATCGAAGTGTCATTGAAGAAGCTGGAGGATGGATCTTTACTGGAATGACTGAAGACATTCAACTCACCTCGTATTGCATCTATCACGATATCTATATGCGTTATTACCCACTTGTCTGTTTTTATGATGAACAGTCCTCCGATTTTAAAACTGTCCATAATCAACATTTAAGATGGTTATTTGGTTATTTTGAAAGAAGAACTTTCTTAAAAAAAGCAGGCGTTCAAGATGACTACCACTCCAAAAACATGCAAAAGCTCATCAAATTTGAATTTGAATGGGGATTAATTCCATTTGTTATTTATAACGTCATCACCTTTGTCATCATGGTTTTAAGCTTTGTTTTTGGTGCTTTAGCGATTTTCTATGGAAAAGATTATCACGTTGGTTTTTTATTCGCTACGGGCGGATTTGAAGCACTGATGCTTTATAGCGTCTTTGTCGTTCCAGCGTTGCTTTCAGTTATTCGAGATAATGAATATTTAAAATTATCAACTGGCAAGAAAATCGTTGGTGTTCTTACTTACTTATTCTATTTTTATGATTTCGTCTTCGCGTTTTTAGACGGCTTCTTCCATCCTTCTAAGAGAAGAACTTGGAAAAAGATTCAACACACCGGCGAAATTAATAACGAAGATTTGGTGAACAAAAGTGAACAATAAAGATTGGAAAAAGACAAAAACTATCTACTGGAAAGATGAACTTCACGATGATTTTGATGAAGTTGGTTTATCTCGTCCAAATGTTCCAGAAGGATATAAATATAAAAGAACAAATCCGATTAATAACTTTTTCTCTGGAATTTTATATCATGTAATTGCTAAACCAGTCCTTGGTTTATATTGCCTATTTAAAGGGATTAAAATTGTTAATAAAAAAGAACTTAAGAAATTAAAAGGACAAGGAGCGTACATTTACTCAAATCACGTAGCGATTAGTGACGTCTTTAAATTTCAATCCTTTGTTTTCTTTAATAAGAAAAGAGTGAACATTATTGGCTATAGCGATTCTTTAAGTATGCCGATAGTGAGAAATCTTTGTCGAGCCTTAGGTTACTTGCCTCTCCCTTTAAAAGGAGATTTAAATAACATGGTGGCGTTAACTGAATCTTTAGATTTCTACACTAAAAAGGGACAATTTATCCTTATTTATCCAGAGGCTCATATTTGGCCTTATTATACGAAGATTAGAGATTTTAGAAGTGGTTCATTTATCTACCCTGCTAGAAGTATGTCTCCAGTAATTCCAATTGTGACAATTTGGAGAAAACCAATACTTGGTAAAAAACCAAAACAAACACTTGTAATCGGAGAAATCATTTATCCGAAAGAAAATAAATCGATTATGGAAAATAAGGATTATCTCCATAAGAAATGTTTAGAGCAAATGAAAGAGATTTCATCTAGATATGAACAATATGAATACATCACATACATCAAAGTAGAGGAGGGAAGTAGCAATGATTGAATTTAAAAGAACCTTAACAGTGCCAGAATTTCGTGAAAGATCAGAAGTCTATTCCGCTCTTGGATATCGAGTTGTTTCTCAAAAAGAAAAAGGTTATAAAACTAAAATCACTTTTAAAGTGGAAGATAAATATGAAGAGCATTTTCATGAGATACATAGATTTGAAAAATCTATCTATCGTAAAGGACCTAGTTTCTTACCGATTATCTTTTTAGTGATCGCCGCTTTTGCCTTAATTACTGTTTATGTCGTTTTAATGGCGGACCGCGGACAATATTTTGATATTGTTCCTAGTGCCTTAGAATTTTTATTACCAGCGGGAATATTACTTATTTCCGATGTCATATACACATATTTTTATTTCTCAATTAATTTGAAATTGGTCAAAGAACCAAAACCAAATATTGATGATATTAAGACTAGAGTGGAACAAATAATCTCAAAATAGGAGGCGTTTATGTTAGAACTTATCAATATCAAAAAGGATTACGCCTTAAAAGATCAAGAACCAGTGCACGCCCTAAAAGGAATTTCTTTGAAATTCCGCGCTAACGAGTTTGTAGCGATTTTAGGACATTCTGGATGTGGTAAAACCACATTACTTAACATTACTGGTGGATTAGACCACTATGATGAAGGAGATTTAGTCATTAAGGGAATCTCCACTAAAAGATTTAATGACAGCGATTGGGATACCTATCGAAATCATTCAGTAGGCTTTGTTTTCCAGTCCTATAATTTAATTCCTCACCAAACCATTATTAAAAACGTTGAACTTGCTTTAACGATTTCAGGAATCAAAAAAGAAGAAAGAATCGCTAGAGCAAAAGAAGCTTTAGATCGAGTCGGCTTAAAGGATTTATATAAGAAAAAACCAAATCAACTCTCTGGAGGGCAAATGCAAAGAGTGGCGATTGCCCGTGCTTTAGTCAATAATCCAGAAATCGTCTTAGCGGATGAGCCTACAGGGGCGCTTGATAGTGAAACCTCACTTCAAATCATGGATTTATTAAAAGAAGTGAGTAAATCTCACCTCGTTATTATGGTTACCCATAATCCTGAGCTCGCTGAAAAATACGCTTCTAGAATTGTCAGGATGAAAGATGGTTTAATCACTGATGATTCTAATCCATATGATGGAGAGGCTTCTTATAAAGAAGAAATGCCTCTAGAAGAAACAAAAGTCGCCTCTAAAGGCAAGAAAAAGTCTTCGATGGGTTTCTTTACCGCAACCGCTTTATCAGTCTCTAATTTAATCTCTAAATTAAAAAGAACAATTCTTGTCGCTGTGGCGGGAAGCATTGGAATTATTGGAGTTAGCACAATTTTAGGTGTTTCCGTTGGAGTGAGTAATTTCATCAATGAAATGCAAAACGATATGCTTTCTAGCTACCCAATTGAAATTGCTGAAAAGACTTTAGATACATCCTCTTTAATTTCTGGACTATCTAATGATGATAAAAAAGAGATTCAAAAGTTTGATCTTAAAACTCAAGTTGGGATGGATTCGATGATTGCCTACTTGATGAGTAAATACACTGATTTCACAAATATTAAGACTAACGATATCAATGAATATTTAGTGGATTACATTAGTGATATGCCTAAAAGCTATTATTCAGCGATTGAAATGAATTATGGCACCGATCCAACTAATAACATTTTTACAGCCTTCTCTCCTAAAAAAGAAGATCCTAGTTACGATGTTATTTCTGTAAACGGATTAACTCAAAGATATATCAAGACTTTGATGACTGTTAAAGGATTTGAACAATATGCGACTTTCGTTGATTTATTCACTTCCTTTATGAAGAAATTACCAGATGAAAAGGATTATATCCTTTCTCAATATGATTTAATCGGAGAAAACTCTAGATGGGCTGAAAACGATAACGAGATGATGTTGGTGGTTGATGGAGAATCAACCTTAACCGATTTAATCCTCGCCCAGATGGGTTATTACCCTCAAGATGAATTCTTAAATATCGCTAAAAGAGCGGTCAAAGATAATGAAGCTCAAAAGAAATATAACGAGTCCCAAAAGACTGCAGAAGATAAAAAAGAATATGAAGAGACTATCGCCTGGAATAAGGAGCATTATCCTTATGATTCAGTCTTTGATATCGATGAGATTTTAGACCATGAATTTGTCTATTATCCTCACGATGCGATTTATTCCACAACTGCACCAGAAGAATATAAACATCTTGTTCATAGTGAACAAGTCACTATTAATTTATCTGGTACATTTAATAGTCAAACCGCAATTTTAAGTTTGACTTACTCTAATGCTGCGGACACTTTAGTTGGCACATTCTTACTTCTTGACGCAGATAATGTTATTCAACAAAATCAAACCGTTATCTTATTAAGAGATAATGATTACGAAGTGACTGATCCAAACGCTTCAGCGATTGATGGTAGATGGTCAATTAACGCCTTAGGAATGGGAATGGATATCGTTATCACTTCTTCAAATAAGCACCAAAGTCCATTAAGCGATTTAACTTATGAATATGATGCGACCGCAAGTGGAACGATAACCGTTGGTAGCTATAATGTACCTATTAACTTTACCTCTGGTAAAATCAGTGAAATTCACCCTGTAACTCCAGATTATTACTATGACGCTTATATTGATCGAACTAGTGAAATGTATCTTAATCCTACTAGTGTTGGCGGTAAGAAGATGAAGGTTACCGGCATATTAAAAGCTAAAGAATCAACAAGATTTGGAACATTATCTCGTGGAGTATATTATACGAACGCTTTTGCGGATAAATATATGACTGATGCTAGTGATAGTAATATTGTTAATGATTTTAAGACCCATATTGAAACCAAGATGTTTAACATTTCTAATTTCAATGCTTACGTCTTCTTCCATTATGATGATTACACTAATGATGATGGTTCTGAAACTTTTGAACCAGAAGATAAAAAAGGCTATGCTAGTGCGTTAAATGGAGATTTATCAACCTCAATGGCTTCAATCTTCTTATCTTTCTTACCAAATGCTGGAAATAATTTGGATAACGAAAAAGTTCACCTAAGAGCAGTATCTGGTCTTAAGATAGTGGAAACTCCAGATGAATTGAATCCAGGAGAAACAATTTATTCAACGGAGCATTTACCTCAAAATGTTCAAATCTATCCAAAGAACTTTGAAAGAAAGAATAACGTTACTCGTTATTTAGATAGATGGAATAAAGATGGAGACATCATCATTAATGATGAACCACTACCAAAAGAGAAGAGAAGTGAGATTACATATGATGATACGATCAGCATGATTGTTTCAGTTATTTCTACTTTAGTTAATGTCATCTCGATTGCCTTAATTGCCTTTACTTCCTTATCCTTAGTGGTCTCTTGCTTTATGATCGCGGTTATCACTTATATCTCGGTCATGGAAAGAGTTAAAGAAATTGGTGTTATCCGTTCTTTAGGCGGAAGAAAGAAAGATGTCTCTAGATTATTTATTGCTGAGAATTTGATTACTGGCTTATCTAGTGGTATTATCGGTATCTTATTCACCTATTTGTTACAGTTAATTATCAACATTATTGTTACTCCTTATGGAGTCACAATGATTTGTGCCTTACCATTTACTTATGCGTTAATTATGATTGGTATTAGTGTCTTACTTTCTGTGATAAGTGGACTTATCCCATCATTCTCTGCAAGTAAACAAGATCCTGTTATCGCTTTAAGGAGCGAATAATGAAAAAAGTCGGTATTGTTTCATTAGGTTGTCATAAAAATCTCGTCGATAGTGAAAATATCCTCGGGCTTTTTGACCGTAATGGTTATGAAATCACTAACGATCCAAGTGAAGCGGATGTAATTGTTGTTAACACTTGCGGTTTTATTGAAGACAGCAAAAAAGAAAGCATTGAAAATATTTTAGAGATGCTTAACTACAATAAAAAAGTAGTGGTTACTGGTTGTCTAGCGGAACGATATTTAGAAGACCTAAAAAAAGAAATTCCAGAAGTTGATGCCTATATTCCAATCAGGGAATATTCACAATTCAATAAACATCTATCAAAGATAGATAATTCAATTGATTCCTCTTTAGGAATCGATGATGATTATCGCATTGTCTCTACTGGTCCATTTTCAGCCTATCTAAAAATTGGAGAAGGCTGTGACAATAGGTGTAGCTATTGCGCAATTCCTTTAATTAGAGGTCATTTTGTATCTAGAGACTTTGATGCGATTATTAAAGAGGCAAAAGATTTAGCCTCTAATGGAATTAAAGAAATCGTGGTTTTAGAGCAAGACACCACCAAGTACGGCATCGATTTAAAAGATGAAAGAGCAAACATTGTTTCTTTATTAAAAGAGTTACTTAAAATCGAAGAACTCGAGTATATTCGATTACTTTATTTATATCCTGATGAGATTAGTGATGAATTAATCGATTTGATTGGAAACGAACCTCGCTTAACTCCTTATTTTGATATTCCAATTCAACATAGTGAATCTCATATCTTAAAAGATATGTATCGTAGAGGAGACAAAGATTTTTTACGTAATTTGTTTAAAAAAATTAGAACTAAAGTTCCTAATGCAGTTATTAGAACCACAGTTATGGTGGGATTCCCAGGAGAGACAAGTGAAGATGTTGATAATCTCATCTCCTTTATGAACGAAGTGGAATTTGATCATTTAGGAACATTTACTTATTCTCCAGAAGATGGAACACCTTCTATTAATTTCCCTAATCAAGTGGAGGAATGCGAGAAAAAGAATAGAAAAGATAAAGTGATGAAAGCCCAACAAAAGATCTCTTATAAACTAAATAAGAAACATGTTGGAGAAGTTATGGAAGGCTTAGTCATCGGAAAAGAAAACGAGAACTATTTACTTAGAAGCTATTGGAACGCGCCTGATGATGTCGATGGAAAAATCTATTTCTCATCAGATAAAAATTTAAATCTAGGAGATAAAGTTAAAGTCAAAATCAATAACGCCTTTGTCTACGACTTAATGGGGGAATATGTCGATTAATTTATTGCCACATGAAATATCAGGATTTAACAGAGTTAAATCGGTTGCCTCTGAATGCACGTTATTTTTTAAGCGTGACAAATCTTTCCCAATTAAAGAACCTTGTTCAGTAGTTTTGATTGGAAGTGGAGTTAGACACACAGTTAAAGGCGGAACGGGAAGTGGCGACGTTAATTCAAGATATTTCATGAATATCGAAGACGCTTTTACTGAAGCGGGTTTTGATGTGACTTCATCGTCTTGGCTTAAGATGTATGACGAATATAAAAAAGAAAGATTCCCAATTCATATTGCTAGAGTTAAAAAAGAAGCTAAAGAATTAGGAGTTATTCCTGCCGCCCACGGGGTGGGTAAATTCAATTACGACGAGGAATTTGATTTTAATGTCGCTAGATTTTCTGGAGATATCGCTATTTATGTTTTATCTCGAGATGCTGGAGAAGGACATGATCGAGAACTAATTAAAGGAGATGTTTATCTCACCGATGGTGAAATTAGAGACATTCTTTATCTAAATGAGCACTTTGAAAAGTTTATGCTCGTACTTAATGTCTCTGGAGTAGTGGATTTAGAACCTGTTAAAGAAGTGAGAAATATTCTTTATCTTGGCCAATTAGGTGTCGCGACAAGTCAAACTCTAGTGGATATCATCTTAGGAAAAACTTATCCAAGCGGGAAATTATCGACTACTTGGACCAAGATTAAAGATTATGAATATATCAAAGATTTTGGAGATTATCACAATACTAGGTATATCGAAGGAATTTATGTTGGATACCGATATTTCGATATCAATAAAATAGATGTCTCTTATCCATTTGGATTCGGACTTGGATACACTGATTTTAAATATGAATATCTAAGTACAAACGCTGATGGGTTACATGTCAATTTGAAGGTTAAGGTCACAAATATTGGTGAGTATCCTGGAAAAGAAGTTATTCAAGTATATCTATCTTCTCCAAAAACTGAATTAGATAAGCCAGAACAAATCTTGTGTGCTTTTAAGAAAACCAAAGAGCTTCAACCTAGTGAAAGTGAGATTTTAGACATTTCGTTTAGACTTTATGATTTCCCAAATTATAGTGTCAGTAAACAAGCTTACATTTTAGAAAGTGGCTTCTACTCTATTAAAGTTGGCAATTCATCTAGAAACTTAACTAATGTCATCAAGCTAAAACTAAACGAAGAACTTATCGTTAAACAAGTTAAGAACCAATTTGTCCATCCTGATTTTGTTGATTTGAAATTTGAAAAGGAATATTTGGATGATGATCAAACAGAAATAATTATTTTAGATTCATCAAAATATACGACAAAAGTCACTCATTATTGTGAAAATTATCAAAAAACTCCAAGTGAATTTGTTATGGGATTAAGTGTAAATGAACTCATTCATCTTTCAGTTGGAGATTATAAAAGTGGCATTAGTGGAATGATTGGGCAATCATGTTCTCAAATTCCAGGAGGTGCTGGAGAAACTAGTTTAAGAGTAAAGAATTTGCCTTCTTTATCAATGGTGGATGGCCCTGCTGGACTTAGAGTAATCAATGAATTTATTGTCACTCCAAAAGGTGTTTATGAGATTAGTGAAGATTCAATTTGGAAACAGATTAAACATTATCTGCCTTCAATCTTGGTCAAGCTATTAGACAAGAAGAAAAATGAAAAGAAAAAAGGAACTAGAGTTTATCAATTAACTACCGCTATTCCGGTGGCAACCGCTTTAGCTCAATCGTTTAATCCGATGGTGTTATATGAAATGGGTAGGTTAGTAAGTTCGGAGATGAATTTATACAATGTTGATATCTGGTTAGCGCCTGCCTTAAATATTCATCGCTCTATCTTATGTGGACGTAATTTTGAATATTATTCTGAAGATCCTTATTTAAGTGCGATATGTGCTTCTAGTATTGTTACTGGTGCTCAAGAAAATAGTAGTCATATTGTTACTATTAAACATTTTTGCTGCAATAACCAAGAGACAAATAGAACAAACAATAATTCAATGGTGTCTGAAAGAGCGTTACGCGAATTCTACTTATACGGCTTTGAAAAGACGATTGAGTGGTCAAATCCTCATTCGATTATGACTAGCTATAATCTAGTTAACGATTTACATACATCACAAAATAAGAACCTAGTTACTCATATTCTTAGAGATGAATGGAAATATGATGGTTTAGTGATGAGCGATTGGATTAAAACTGGTCAATTAAATTACAAAAAATCAATTTATCCAGGTATTAATGCTTATAAACAACTTTTAGCGGGTGTTAATTTGACGATGCCTGGCGCTAAAAGTGATATTAAAGACATTAAGAAAGCATTAAAAAGAAAAGAAGTCTCTATAGAGGACTTAAGAAATAACGCTGAAATAGTGTATAGCTGGGTACTGAAAGTAAAAAATCATTAATATGCTTGATTAACGCTTTATCTTTTGATTAAATATTATGCGTTAACCATTTGCCTCCTTAGTTAAGTGGTATAACGGATCCATGGTAAGGATCTATTGCTAGTTCGATTCTGGCAGGAGGCACCAACCTACATTTAATACACGGTAATGCCGTGTTTTTTTGTTTTATTAGATATAATCTAATAATGTTTAAATATGTAATAATAAGAAAAACCTACATATTTATTACGACTCATTAACAGTCAAACACCATAGCGTTCTTGATAAACAATCCGTTTAACTGTATATCACAAGTTTATCTAGGTATTGAGATAGTGTAAGGATTCAATGAATCCTTTTTTAATGAATTACTGTGACACTTTTGTGGCAAGACGTGTGATAAAGTAGAATCGATAAAGGAGATCTTTGAACATGAAACAAGATTTATTAAAAGGTTTAACCGAAGAACAAATTGCAAAAATTAAAGCCTGTAAAAATAGTGAAGAACTTTTAAAGTTAGCAAAAGAAGAAGGCGTGGAATTAACTGGCGAACAATTAAATTCGATATCCGGTGGAGGCTTAATATGTTCATCTTCAAATAATTGTCCTCAATGTGGCGCTGGATATGATGACATTATGTTCTGGAGTGAACGTTTTGCAGATGGGCATGAAACCGTTCATTACGAATGCAAAAAATGTCAATGTCAATGGACCAAGGATAGATAATTTAGTTCGTGTCAACATTTTAAAAGTGTTCCTTGTATTATTCTCGTAGTACTTAGACAAAAATGTTGGTTAAGAGATTGATGACTTGTATCAGTCTCTTTTTTATTTGATAAAAACAGGACCCACAAGGGTCCTTTATCTTATTTGAATAGTGGTGATAATGTTTCAGCGACTTGTTCAAGGAAGACTTTATCTTCGTTATTAAATCTATTAATAGAAGGGGAGTCGATATCGATGACTCCTTTGACTTCATTATCCTTAATTATCGGAGTGACAATTTCACTTCTAGAGATGGAAGAACAAGCGATATGATTTGGATGTTTTGTAACATCTTCTACAATAATTGTTTTCTTTTCTAATAAAGAAGTTCCACAGACTCCTTTTCCTTTAAGTATAACTGTGCAAGCCACATCTCCTTGAAATGGACCAAGATATAAAGTGTCTTCTTTAACTAAGTAGAAGCCACACCAGTTGATATCTTCTAATTTATTTAAAATAGAAGAGACATTAGAAAGATTACTGACTAGAGGTAAACCTTTATCAATGATTCCTTTTATTTGTAAGAGTAGATCTTCTTTTTTCACGATTATATTCTACATTGCACATATATCTACGTATAGGTATATTATTAAACTATGTCGGATATTAAAGTCTTAGATGTTCATTCTCGAGAAGAGTTTAGAAAGTGGTTAGAGAAAAATTCTCTTATAGAGAATGAATGCTATCTTTCTTTAAAAAGAGGTAGGCCAACTGATCCAAATGTTTTTTATTATCTAGATGCGGTAGAAGAAGCTTTATGCTTTGGTTGGATCGATAGCGTGAGTAAAAAACATGGAAATATCACCATTCAAAGATTTACTCCGAGAAAGAAATATAGTCCCTGGAGTGAGCTCAATAAAGAAAGAGTGAGAAGATTAGAAAAGCTTGGTTTAATGACTCCTCAAGGTAGGAAAGCTCTTTCTAGAGGTAAATCTAAGATTGATCCGGAAATAATTGCTGAACTCAAAAAGCATCGATGCTATAAAGCTTTTAAAGCTTTTCCACCTTTATATCAAAGAGTCAGAGCGTATAATGTCTCTTTTCTAAAAAGAGTGGACAAAGGTATGTATCAAAAAGCGTTATCACATTTGATAACAGAAACAAGAAAAAATAGAAAATACGGAGAATGGAACGACTATGGTCGTCTATTAGATTATTAATGCAATACGAAGAAGTTAGCTGGTATAGCGATAGATTAGGAAGAAATATGCGCATCAAGATTTATGGACATTACGGTCCTGCTTTTGTTGCTTTTCCTTGCCAAGATAAGCAAAGCGATGACTTTTCTAATAATGGAATGATTGACGCTTTAAGCTGGTATATCGAAAACGGAAAAATGAAGTTATTCTGTTTAGATTCTAACGATGATGAAACAGTCTCTTTCCAGGGTTGGGATAAAGGTTACGCCGCCTTTAAACTTGAGATGTATCATCAATACTTTGTTAATGAAGTTTATCCTTTTATTATTGACAGACAATGCGGATATAATGAGATTTATCTCATTGGCATGTCTATGGGAGCGTCTCACGCCTCTAACCATTTCTTTAGAAGACCAGATTTATTTTCGGGATTTATCGCTTTAAGTGGGAAATATGATATCGCTAGTTTCTTTAACGGATATATGGACGAAAATATCTATCAAAATTCCCCAGTTCATTATTTAAGAAATATGGATAATTCACATTACTATATCAACATCTATAACTCTAAAAAGATGTATGTAGTAGTGGGAAAAGGAGCCTGGGAACATTTGGTGATTGATTCTAATTATGAACTATGTGATATCGCTAGAAATAAAGGAATTAATATTGATTTCAATTTCTGGGATGAAAATAGCGTGCACGATTGGAGTAGCTGGCTATATCAAATGCCGTATTTCATTAATAAAATATTAAGTTAAATATCTATATGGCTGATTTTATCAGCCTTTTTTATTGAATCTAGCAGTGAAAAGATATATGTTAGATTTGGTAAATATGAAACACACTTTAAGTGAAATAGAGAAAATAGAACTAGAAAAGCTTTACCAATCATTTTTAAACAATGATCACATTTTAAAAATGAAAACTATCCCAATGCATCGAGGAAGTAATTGCTACATCCATTCTTTTAAAGTAGCGAAAATCTGTATTAAAAAAGCGGTTAAAAAGGGAGGATATAACTTATCTAACTTATTAATCGCTGCGATTTTACATGATTATTACCTCTATGATTGGAGAAAAAATAAGTCTCTTAAAAAGAAGCACGGTTCTAGACATCCTTATGTCGCTAATGAGAATGCGAAAAAGGATTTCCATATTTCTAGCGAAGTGAGCGAGATCATTCTTTCTCATATGTGGCCATTAACTCCAAAATCTTTCCCTAAATCTAAGGAAGCAAAACTAGTCAACTATGTTGACGATCTAGTGGCCACAAAAGAATTCTTATTATCCAGTAGATATAAGAAAAAACATGAAGAAGAATATCTTAGGGAAATTTCTTCTCTATTTTAAGTGGGCTTTATAAGGAGGAAAATATGAAAAAACTTACCGTAATTCTTCAACCATTTATGGAGATCATCTTTGGCGCGTTATTAATGCTAAGTTATCTCAACTATATCAGTGCGGTTGGCAATAACACAAAGCTCGCTATTGGTATCGTCGCCATGGTTTTAGCAGCCTTCTATTTCTTTGTTGGCTTATTTGGGGTTTTAGGTGGCAAATTATTTGGAACAGGTAAAAAAGTGATGGACGCCATTACTATTTCTGCCTTCCCATTATTTATGTTTGTCGTCTATTTATTGTTCTTAATTAACGATGTCAAAGCCTTCACTGAAGCGGAAACACCTTTCCCAGCAGGAGGATGGTTTATTGGCATTATTAGTCTTATTGGCGCTGTTGGCTTTGGAGTCCTATATGTTGTCAGCTGCTTTGTTAGAACCAAAGTTATCAAAAGATTAGCGAGATTATTTGGTTTAATTTTCGTTCTTGTTTTACTTTTAAAAATCTTATTTAACAATTATGGTTCACCAGTTAAGCTTGGAGAAGTCACCATCTTATTAGTGGTTATTGATTTAGCCTATTGCAATATGATGTTTGCGGCCTTCCCTCAAAAAGAAAAAGCTAAAAAAGTCGAAGAGAAAAAGGCTGAAGAAGAAAAACCTTCTGAAGAACCTGCTCAAGAAAAATAATCAATTAAAATTATCAAAAATAAAAGGCGATAAAACATATTTGTTATGGCGTACTTGAAGAAATATTGTGGTCCTTTCTTATTAGAAATTACCGGCAGTAAAATCAAGGAATACTGTGGTCCATACCGCTACGAATTAAGTGGTAACTACATCAAAGAATATTGTGGACCGTTCCGCTATGAAATTGTTGGGGACAAGATTAAAGAATATTGTGGCCCATATGTTTTAGAAGTATCTGGAAATAAAGTTAAAAGATATTGTGGCCCATTTATCGCTGAGATTAGTGGTAACTATATCAAAGAATACTGCGGTCCATACTTATATGAAATCAGCGGATTCGTCACTCATAAAGAGTTGATGATGCTTATCGCTTTATTATTCGCTTAAAAAGGTAGAAAAGTTTCTATCTTTTTTTATTTATTATATTTTGTCACAAAATTATACATTACGTATAAAATCTTTTTGTCACAATATTTACACAAAAGCGTTCTAATAGTATAATTTAAGTGTATGAAAACAGTTGATTACCTCAGAGAAGTATATGGCTATGGAGTACCAATATTCTTAAAAGACATTAGAATTGGGAAGAAAAGCAAAACTGCAATTAGGCAGGATCTTTCTCGCGCCACAAAAGAAGGAACAATTTCCAAAAAAACAAACGGTGTGTATTATCTTCAAAACAAAGAAGAAAACATTACTAATATCTCTTTTGATGACATTATTACAAAAAAATACATAAAAGATGATTTTGGTTTTATAGGATTAGACATCAATATTTATGGCTACATCACTGGTGAGGCCTTTTTAACTAAACTTGGCATTTCCCAACAAATACCAGCAACTTTAGAAATTGTAACAAATAAAACCAGTTGCAAAAGAGTTACTAACGTTGGGTGGAGGAAAATTATTTTAAGAAAACCTAAGGTTGAGGTTGATCACACTAATTATCAAATACTCCAATTTTTAGATGCCTTTTATTATTTAAGCGATGATGATGTCGAGGAAAACAAGGAATTGCTTAGGCAATATATAAGTAAGCACCTATCTAAATATGAATATGTTAGCTACATCAAATATTATAGCTTGAGAATCAATAAACTTATTGTTGAGAAAGGATTAATTTATGCCTTTAACTGAAACTCTTTTAAAACAATTAATTATTGATACGGGTGATTATTTTCAAATTGCAGACGAATATGTTGAAAAAGACTATTGGCTAACCAAGATTCTCAAGAACATTTTCTCAAAAGAAATAGATTATGTTTTTAAAGGTGGAACCTCTTTGTCAAAATGCTTTCATCTTATAAATCGTTTCTCAGAGGATATTGACATTTCTTATTCGATAAGTTATGCATCTATTGGATCATCACAAAGAAATAAAAAATTCAAAGGAATTACTTCTTCTGTCAAAGAAAGTGGTTTAGACATTTCTAACAAAGAAAGACTCCTTAGATCAGCTTATTTCAATCAACTAATCTGCCCATATAATTCGGTATTAACTAATAGTGGTGTTTTAATTGACAAACATGTAGTTATAGAGCTTGCAGCCCAAACCCCATCTTTCCCTCATGTTCGAAAAAGTATTCAATCGTTTATCGGTGAATATTTGGACAAAATTGGAAGACACGACTTAGTGGAAGAATATGAACTTCAAGCGTTTGAAATTAATGTCCAATCACTCGAAAGGACATTTATCGATAAAACTTTCGCTATTTGTGACTATTATTTAGCAAATAGATGCAAGAAACATTCTAGGCATCTATATGATCTATCAAAGATAATTACTCAAATCTCTCTAGATTCATCTTTAGCAGATTTGTTTAATCAAGTAAGGGAATATCGTAAAGAAATAGAAGTCTGTTATTCTGCAAAAGAAGATCAAAAACTTGCAAAAATTTTAGCTGAAATCATTGAGAACGATAGTTTTAAAGAAGATTATGAGAAGATTACAAGACCATTACTATATGAACAAATAACCTATGATTCATGTAGAAACGCGTTAGTTGAAATAAGAGATTTTTTAACGAATTTTGATCTATAAAAATATTGGCCAATTCTTGTTATATTATGAAATATAAAGACTTTTATTTTTCTTAGTGTTAGAATAGACCTCGGAATAATAAAATTATTTATAATGATTTTAAGGTGAATATATGAAAATGACATCAATGAGCGGTTCGGTTTTTACCGAGCTATTAAAGAATGGATATAAAAACTTATTTGCGCATTATAAAGCAATAAATGATTTAAATGTTTTCCCTGTCCCCGATGGAGATACAGGAACAAACATGAAACTCACTTACTCAAATGGATTAAAAACAATTAGTGATGATGACGCTCCAGCTGGAGTGATCGCTGATGAACTCGCTAGAGGAATGCTTTTTGGCGCTAGAGGAAATAGTGGAGTTTTGACTTCTCAATATTTTCGCGGTTTCGCTGATGAAGTGAAAGATTTAACTGAACTAAGTGTTAAAGACTTTGCTAAAGCAATGGTGGGAGCTTATAAAAATGCTTATAAAGCCTGTGCAGATGTTGCAGAAGGAACAATCCTCACTGTTGCTAGAGAAGGAATTGAAAATGTCAAAGTTCTCGACGAAGATGACTTTGAGTCTTTCTTATCTCGTGTTGTTATGGCGATGAAAGTCTCATTAGACAACACTCCTAACTTACTCCCTGTTCTCAAAGAGAACGGAGTCATCGATAGTGGTGGAAAAGGACTTCTCACTATCTTTGAAGGATATTTATATTTCTTCACCGGACAAGAAATCAAAGAAGGCGAAGAAGAAGTTATTGAAGTCAAAACCACTGATGATGGAGCGATTGATTATTCATTATTTAATGAAAATAGCAAACTTGAATATGGTTATTGCACTGAATTCCTACTTCAACTTTTAAGAAGCAAAATTGATATTGAGAGTTTTGATATCGATTCATTCATCTCTTGGATGATGAGTCATGGAGAATCTCTTGTCTGTTTCCAAACTGGAACGATTGTCAAAGTTCATATCCACACTAAAAAACCACACGAAGTTATTAAATACGCTCAAAAGTTTGGTGAATTTGTTTCCTTTAAGATGGAAAATATGGCCCTACAACATAACGAAGTAATTTCTAAAAGCGAAACAAAAGCTAGAGAAAGAAAACCTTTAGCGGTTATCGCTATCGCTCAAGGAGATGGAATTATCGATTCCTTTAAAGCGATGAATGTTGATTTAGTTCTTAACGGAGGTCAAACAATGAATACCTCTGTTAGTGAGATGATTGACGCTTTTAAATTCGTTAACGCTGATGAAATCATCCTTTTGCCAAATGAAACTAATATGATTAAAGCAGCCTATCAAGCTAGCGAATTATATAAAGATAGCAAAGTTAGAGTAGTGGAAACTCATAATATCCAAGAGGGTTATAGCGCGCTTCAAGCTTTGCTTGGAAATTATGAAACTAATGAAGAATGCTATCAAGCAGTCTCTTCTGGAGTGGATCTAATCGACTCGATTACAGTGTTTAAATCCGCTAAAGATGCCAAGATTGGCAAAGAAAAAGCTCCAAAAGGAAGCTTTGTCTCTTCTTTTGGACATAAACTCGTCGGATATAAAAACGATTTAATTGAAGCGACTTTAGACGCTTTAGAAAAACTTGATGATATTGAATCTAGAGAAGTAATGTTTCTCATCTATGGACAAATGGTTCAAGAAGATGTCATCGTGCAACTAACTGCGACTATTTCATATAAATACCCACTTCTTGAAGTTGGAGTGGTCTCTGGAAAACAAGATGTTTACGATTTATTAATCGGAATTTATAAATAGGTGAATTATGGAAAAATACAAAATTGTCATCGACACCCTTGGAAGCGATAAGGGTCCTGAAGAAATCTTAAAAGGGGCAAAAAGAATCTTAGAAGAAAACTCAAGAGCAAATCTTGTCCTTGTCGGAGATGAAGAACTAATTAATAGCTTCAACTTTCCTAGGGAAAGAGTGGAAATTATTGACGCGAAAGAAACCGTCACTAATTACGATAATCCAGTAGAAGCATTCTACAAAAAACCAAATGTTTCAATTTTTAAAGCTATTGAAAGAGCCAGTAAAGAAGATAGCGCTGGAATTATTACCGCTGGAAATAGTGGGGCTTTAATGGTGGCTTCCCTTAGATACCTTCTCGATGATAAAAGAACTAGACCATGTATGGCCGCAATTCTTCCAAATATGCAGCATACATTTACTTGTTTAGTGGATACTGGTGCTTCTATTGATGTCGGTCCTCTTCAACTAGTGGAGTTCGCTCATTTAGGAAGCGACTTTATGAAAAAACTCTATAAAATAGAGTCTCCTAGAGTGGGCCTACTTTCTAATGGAGCAGAACCTACTAAGGGAAATAAACTTGTTAAAGAAGCTCATAAATTACTCGCTGAAGAAAAAGAGATTAACTTTGTTGGCAATATCGAAGGTAATAAAACTCTTTCAGGACTTTGCGATGTTTTGGTGTGCGACGGCTTTGCTGGAAACCAAGTCCTTAAAAACTCCGAAGGTATGGCGGTTAATCTCATCACTGAGATGGTGAAGTTTTCAAAGAAAACTGGCAATGCCTCGATTATGGAATTAGTTGGTTATTTAATGAAAACATATGACTTTGAAAGTTTAGGCGCTGGAATTTTATTAGGCGCGAAAAAATTAGTGCTCAAATGCCGCGGCTCTTCTGGGGCAGAGGCAATTTATAACGCTAGTAAGATTTTGATCAATATCGCGGAAAATAAAACGCTTTATGAATAAAGGAGAAATTCATGTACGAAAGATTACTTAAATTAATTAAAGAGAATATGCCTGAAGCAGATGTCTCTAAAGCCACAATGGATTCTAAACTAATGGATGATTTAGGAATGGATTCCATAGGAATGATGATGCTTTCAATGGCGATGGAAGATGAATTCGGAATTAGATTTGATGAACCAGTCTTCTTTGAAACTGTTAAAGATGTCGTCAGCTATTTAGAAAAGAATGCGAAAAAATAAGAAAGGAAATAAATATGTATACATTATTTTTTGACACAGACTGTGATGTCACTCCAAAAATCGCTAAAGAATTTGGCACTAAATTAATTTCAATGCCTTACTGCATTGACGGAGAAGAAATTTTCCCATACGTTGATTTTGAAGAATATAACGCGAAAGAATTTTTCCAAACTTTAAGAAAAGGAGTTATTCCTACTACAAGTGCGTTAAGCGAAGAAGAATACCGCAAATACTTTGAACCAGAATTTGAAGCTGGTCGCGATATTTTGTATATCCATTTCTCTCGCGCTATGAGCGTCACTTTCCAAAATGTTGATTCTTGCGTTAAAAAGCTCTTAGAAAAATACCCAGGTAGAAGATTCGAAATGATCGACACCAAAGGAATTACCCTCGGTAGCTTCTCACTTTGCTTACAAATGGGAAAACTTTATAAAGAAGGTAAATCCATTGATGAAATCAAAAAGTGGGCCGAAGAGAATGTTGATAAGACCGCTTTCTATTTCTTCGCTGATAACTTAAAGTTCTTCGGTAAGAGTGGAAGAGTCAGCGGATTTTCCGCCTTTATGGGTGGAGTTATTGGCATTAAGCCAATCATCTATATTTCTAGCGAAGGAAAGATGGTGTCTTTAGATAAGGCTGTCGGAAGAAAAAAAGCCCTTGAAAAGATTTTACAATACGTTATTGATTTAGAAGATGATATCAAATCTTATCCAGTAATTATCGCTCATGGAGACGCGATGCCATTAGTAGAAGAATTCTCCAAAATGCTTAAAAATCAATTTGGTGAAGATTTAAATATTATCGTTGAAGATATTAACCCAACCGCTGGCAGTCACTGCGGTCCTGACACCTTAGGTGTTACTTTCCACGCCAAACATCGTTAAAATTTATGAAACAAAAGTATAGTGTTCAGGAAAAGTTATCTCGTAGAAGATATCATAAACCTAACCCTCTTTGTTATTTCATCTATTATGTAGTTGGAAGAACCAAGCTTTTAGGTGCGAAATATAATCCAAAACTTGAGGTTATTGATTCTCCTAAAGATTGTAAGGGTCCATGCTTTTTGATTTGGAACCATCAATCTAGAAGAGATCATACTTTTTTAACGACTGCCGCTTGGCCTAGAAGACTATCTATCGTTGCAGGATATAACGAATTTTTTAGAAGCCACTTACAGTGGGCTTTTAAGATGAATCAAATCCTTCCAAAGAAAGTTTTCTGTTCCAATGATATGGCGGGAGTAAGAGCAATCCGCGATATTATTAAACAAGGCGGATGTGTCGCTTTTTCTCCTGAAGGAACTAGTTCCTTATTTGGAGATAATCAACCGATTGTTCCTGGAACCGGAAGATTTTTAAAAGCTTTTAATATTCCAGTCTATTCGATGGCGTTACAAGGAAGTTATTTAACCAACAACAAGATTTCTTTAGACGATCGAATTGGGGAAGTGCACGGACAATTAAAACTTTTATTTACTGCTGATGACCTTAAAAAGATGAGCAGTGAAGAAATCGACATGAAGATTAATGAAGAATTTCATCACGATGATTATGAATGGAATAAAATTCATCACATCAAATTTGATTCTAAAGGAAAGATTTGTGAACATTTATCTGACATGCTTTATAAATGCCCAAAATGTGGAGCGGAATTTAAGATGGAATCTCATAATGATTACATCAAATGCACTTGTTGCGGTAATGGGGCAACAATGGATGATTATTATGATTTCCATCCATTTAATAAAGAATGCGTTATTCCAGATACCCCGACTAAATGGGTACATGAAGAAAGACAAGCGGTCATTGATGAGATTAGAAAAGACCCTAATTTCTCCTTTAAATTCAAATGCAAAGTTGGCTATTTACCAAAAGATCACTTTGTAAAAGATCTGAAAACCACTGAAATATGTGGAGAAGGGGAATACGAAATCAATCACTCTGGAGTGCATTTTAAAGGAACTAAACTCGGTGAGCCTTGGGAGTTTGATTTATCCTATAAAGTCGTTGAGACTTATCCGATGACAGTCGATTTAACAATCTTCTCTTTATATATTAATGATGAATATTACGATTTCTATCCAGATACCCCAGTTGTTGGAAAAGTCATCATGTTAACTGAAGAGATGCACCGATTACATATTAACCATTTCAAAAATTTCCCTTGGTTTGATTACATGTACGAAGGTAAAGAACTCGGAATCGATTTAAAAAAATAATCCTGCAAAGCAGGATTTTTTATTTGTTTTTAGAAATTATTGTCAATCATGTGAGCGACTTTATAAGCTCCAATATCATTAATAAGAGAGGAGACAAAGCCGACAAGAAGCATAATTGGAATATTGATTAAGAAGCTTATCCCACATTGAGCAGGAGTGGTGTAAATCTTCAAGATGAAATAGTTGAATAAGGTTAACGCTGGAGTGATCGCTACATAATAAATTAATGTAATGATTAAGGTGGCGAGTAATCTATATGGCATATTGCCTGTATAGGTATCGTTTCTTACTCCAAATAAATGAGCGAACCATCTACCTATATTGGTAAGTGGCACGAATGTTCCCACTAACATAGCGATTGTAAATCCGACCAAGAAATTGTAAAGCATATTAAGCCAGACAATGCTATTGAAGTTAATCGTTAAAACTCCGCTTTCAACGTTAGTGGCTCCAGTAATAGAGGCTGCTAAACATAAAAAGAAGCAGACTGGAATATTACAGATTAGACAATAGACGAATGTAGCTACTTTGATTTTCATACCCGCAAAATTATATGCACTCTATATTAATTTATCAATAGAAAGAAAAAATAATTTATATTTTTGTCTAATTTACCTTACAATACTAACGGAATGAAAAAATATCAGACTTATTTATTTGATTTTGACGGCACGCTCGTAGATTCTCATGACTCTCTCGTAGATGTTTTTGAAGGTGCTTATTCTTTGGTAGGAGTAAAAGTCCCAGAAGGAATGGTGCTACGCTTGATGCGTATTCCCTTATTTAAAGGATATGAAGAATTAGGAGCACCAGATGATTTAAAATCAAAGAAAATCTTTGGTAATAAAATTGAAGAATTGTTAAAAGTTCCAGAGATTACAAAGAAGACAAAAACCTATAGCGAAGTTAAAGAAGTTCTTTTAGAACTTAAATCTCGTGGAGCGACATTAGGAATCGTTACTAGTAACGCTAAAGAACACGTAAGAGATGTCTTAAGATTTGTCGATATTGATGAAAATATTTTTTCAGTCATTGTAGGTCATGAATCAACAAAGAATCATAAGCCTAATCCAGACCCAATTGATAAAGCGATTGAACTACTCGGTATTACAAAAGATAGCGTCGTTTATGTTGGGGATGCCTTAGATGATCGACAAACTGGAATTAACGCGAAAGTTGATGCGATTTTATTAGATCGATTAGATGAATTTTCTAATGAAAGTGGTGTAGTCATCACCTCTTTAAAAGAGTTGCTCTAACAAAGTCTTTTTTTGTGCCTTGAAAAAATAATTTATCCATAGTAATATTATTTCTATGGATAACTATTTAGATAATCTCAGAGAACTCGCCGCTAGTGGAAAGCTTGAAGCAATCATTGAACTAATCGATTTTTACCTTAAAAACGAAAACTATCTTCAGGCTTATCAAACCGCTTTAAGATTTGAGTATCTTCCATATAAAGAAGGGTATCGCAAATTAGCCTATTTTTATCAAAACGGAATTGGTGTAGAGCAAAATAGTGAGAAAGCATTATCGCTATATAAAAAAGCCTATGAATTAGGCGATTCTCCAAGCGGCTATAACCTTGCTTTATATTCCTACAAAAACAAAGATTATCCTTCTGCAATTAATTATTTATCTAGTGGAATTGAAGAGAACTATCTTCCTTCAATCAAACTTTTAGCGAGCATGTATATCAATGGACTTGGAGTTATTAAAGATCACAATATCGCAATTAAATTACTCCTCAAAGCTTATGAATTAGGAGATAAGATCTCAATCGACAATATCGCTAAGTTATATTACGTTTCAGGAGATTATGAAAAAGCCTTCGAATACTTTAATTTAGGGCTACAAGAAAAGATTCCAGATTGCATTTATCACCTCGCTCTTAGCCATGCTAAGGGATTAGGGACAAAACAAGATTTTGTGATGGCTAGAAGAATTTATGAAGTAGGTGCAAATCTAAACGAACCAAGATGCTTATATAACCTTGCTCAATACTACAAAAATGGTATTGGAGGAGTTCAAAATATTGAACTAGCCGAAACATTAGAAAAACAATCTTTTCAATTTGGTTTCAAAAATTAATGTAAATCACATTAATATATGTAATAATTTTATGTAAGGTAAAACTAGATGGAACAAAAAGATATTCGTAAAATCAAACGGGTTGATGGTTACCGTGTTAATCATCCTCATAGCGCCGCAAACATTTTCTATGCGCTATTTACATTAATTATTGCAGCTTTACCAGCTGCGTATTTATTCTTGCCTTTAATCGATAAACTCGGCGGACAAGAAATCTCTGGACTCCATCTATATCAATTCGGTTTTGCCTTTGTCATGGGAATTATTTCTCATACTGGTATTGCCCCTACTGGCGGTATCCAGCTTGTCATGGACGCTAGTGGAGATATGTTTAGAGATCCTGTTGGATTTATCTTTGTTGGTTTATCCGCCGTTTTATATATCATGGCGATATTCTCGCTCATCTTAATCATTCTCTTCTTTGTTTTACTCATCAAAGGCTATTTAAAACATAGTAAAGCCGTTAAAGTGTTCACTGTTTTCCAATTCATTTTTGCTTTATTATTCGCCTTAGCAATGTTAGTTATTTACTTATTAGTAAAAATTGGTAGTTCAGGTGCGACAGACCTATTTGTTTGGGCGAGCTTCTATCCTGCTGCTGGAGCGTTATTATTACTTATTATCATTTCCGTTATTCATACTTGTAATTTCGCTAATTCCGTTAGAGAAAAAGATCTTGTTTATCACGAAGAAGAACCAGTCGTGGAACACGTTACTAAAGTTAATGAAATCACAAGAATCAAATATGAACCAAGTAACACCATCCCACCAAATACAACTTCTATCGGTGGACATGCTTTTGCGGAAAATCAAAACTTAACTGTCGCTAATATTCCTTTAGGAGTTGGTAAACTCGGTAATAGCGCGTTTGCTAACTGCTTAAATTTAAAGGTTGTTTCTTTACCAGCAGATTTAAAAGAAATTGGATTCAACTGTTTCTTCAACTGTGTTGAACTTGAGAGAATCAATTATGCCGGAACTAAAGAAGAGTGGAGAAAAATTACTCGTGGATCTAACTGGCTTGCTAAAGCAAAGACCACAGAAGTGATCTGCTTAGATGGAGCGATTGTGGTCAATCCATATCACTAATCTAATAAAAATATTATTTATTCTTGATTAAATAATTATTATTCGTATAAAATAGTGGAGCATCGCAAGATGCGTGATACTCTATAACAAGAGTGCCAAATTGGGCACTCTTTGTTTTTGAAAGGCAGGTCTATGGATTTAAATTACTTAAAACCTTATATCGCTAACAAAGTTAATGAATTGGGATATGAACTCGTTTCTATTTCAAGTAGAAATGAAAAAGGCGATTTAATTCTCTCGATTGTGGTTGACCGCGTTAACCCAATTGATATGAATGCAATTGTCGAAGTCACTAACGCATTAAATGAAGTGATCGATGAAGTGGATAAATCTGAAACTGCATATTTCTTAGATGTTTCCTCTTTAGGCGCTGAAAAGCCTCTTAAAGTAGAAAACTTAAAAGACTATGAAGGTAGATATGTTCATGTTCACCTAGTTAATCCAATTAATGGAGAAAATATTTACGAAGGTGAATTAAGCAAGGTTAACAAAGATAATTTCGATCTTACCTACCGCATCAAAACTAGAGTTAAAACTATAAATATATTATTTAATAATATATATAAAATTCGTTTAGCAATTAAATTTTAAGGAGTACAAATTATGGCTATTAACGTAAACGAAGTCAACGCTGCTCTCGAGGCGATTGAAGTCTCTAAAGGAATTAGTAGAGAAACCGTCTTGGAAGCGTTAAAAGAATCAATGGCTAAAGCCTTTAAGAAATCTCTCGGCGGAGATGATGCTTTAGTCGAAGTGACACTTGACCCAGACACTGGTGTTTTTGAAATGTGTCAATTAAAGAATGTCGTCGCTGATGTTCAAGATGATTTACTTGAAATCGGTATCGATGAATTACCTGAAAAGGATGTTGGAAAATATAAAGTTGGAGATGTTTATCGCATCCCAGCGGATATTACCGAACTCAGAAAAGCGATGGTTTTAACCATTAAAGGATTAATGAGACAAAAATTCGCTGAAGCTGAAAAAGAAATCTTACACGAACAATTCAAAGATAAAATCAATACTTTAATCACTGGTAGAGTTGAAACCTTTGATGAAAGAGGTGCTTCTGTTAACATCGGAAGAACTAGTGTTTATCTCTCTAGAAAAGAAATGATTAAAGATGAGAAGTTCTCCCAGGGAGAAATCATCAAATTATTCGTCGAAGATGTCGCTAGCGGAACTAAAGGTGCCCACATCGTTGTTTCTAGATCTTGCGAAGGATTTTTAGGCGCGATTATGTCTGAAGAAATTCATGACATCAATGATGGGACAATTTCAATTGTGAAAATCGCTAGAGAAGCTGGTGAAAGAAGTAAAGTCGCTGTTACTAGTAAAGATCCTAATGTCGACCCTGCTGGAGCATGTATTGGACCTAATGGAAATAGAATTCAAAAAGTTGTCGCTCAATTAGGAAATGCTTCTACTAAAGAAAAGATCGATATTATCGCTTATAAAGAAGATAGCCGTTTATATATCATGGAAGCTTTAAAACCTGCCCATGTTTTAGGTATTAAAGTTAACGAAGAAAATAAATCCGCTCTTGTTGTTGTTAAAGATGACTCCTTATCTTTAGCCATCGGTAGAAAAGGCGTCAACGCCCGCTTAGCGGTCAAACTCACTGGATATAACATTGATATCAAAGTTGAATCTGATGCAGTTGAACAAGGATTAGAATATGAATCCTATGAAGAATTAATGGCGTTAGAACTCGAACAAAAGGCTCTTAGAATCGCCGAAGCTCAAAGAGAATCTCTTGTTTATCAAAATCGTGAAGTTTCTTCTTTACCAGGAGTTCCAGAAGGATATGTTGCTCCTCAACAAAGAGTGTACGAAAATGAATCTAATGATTTCGACGCTGCTTTAGAGCAAGTTGCTGAAAAAGAAGAACTCGAAGCCCCAGTTAATGAAGAAATTACTCCAGTTGAAGAAGTCAAAGTTGAAGAAGTTGTTAAAGAAACTCCAAAAGTGGAAGAAGCTCCACAAACTAAAGTTAAGACTACAACCACTTTAGAAGACTTAGAAAAATCCTTAGAAGAAGATTCTTCTAAAGCCCAAAAGAAGACTGGCTATAAGAAGAATAAGAAGAAGGTTGAGGAGAAAGAAGAACAAGCCTCACTTTCTCACGCTGATGGTCCAAGAATGTCAATCTACACCGAAGAAGAACTTAAAGCGATGGAAGAAGAAGACAAAGACCAAGAAGAAGTCTACGAAGACGACGAAGATATTGATTATGACGAATATGATCAATATTACGATGAGGATTAATTAGTTTAATGAATCCAAAAGCTCCGATATACCGATATTGTATTGCTTGTAAAAATAGATACGAGAAGAAGGATTTATTTCGACTTGTCAAAATTAGCAAAGATATTGTCATTGATTTAAATCAGTCTATAGGTGGTAGAGGAGTTTATATCCACAAAAGTAAAAAGTGTATTGATCAAGCTAAAAGATTAAAGCTATTAAATAAAGCTTTTAAATCTAGCGAGATTGATGAACAAGTCTATTTAGACTTGTATAGTAAATTAGATTAAGGAAAGAAGGTATCAAAATGGGCAAGAACAAGAAAAATTTCGAAAGAGAAACTAATGTCTCTACTAAAGTCAGCGCTGATAAAGCGAAGACCAAAGTTAATGGTGGAGTATTTGTCTATACCGGCGCTATCAGTGCTGGAGAACTTGCAAAGACTCTTAACATCCCTCTTGGAGAAGTTATCAAATTCCTTTTCATGCAAGGAAAGATGGTCACCATCAACACTATTTTAGATGATGAATTAATCGGTCTAGTCTGTTTAGAATTTGGCTACGATTTCCAAAAGAAACACATCGTTGCCGCTGAAAACTTCGAAGAAGTTGAAATTCACGATGATCCTTCTAAACTTAAACCACGCGCCCCAGTTGTCACTATTATGGGACACGTTGACCATGGTAAGACCACTTTAATCGATGCGATTAGAAATTCTAATCTTGTCGCTGGTGAAGTAGGTGGCATTTCTCAAGAAATCGGTGCTTATCAAAAAGAGATTAACGGACAAAAAATTACCTTTATTGACACTCCAGGTCACGAAGCTTTTACGGCGATGAGAAGTAGAGGCGCTAGTGTCACTGATATCGTTATTCTTGTCGTTGCTGCTGATGATGGAGTTATGCCTCAAACCATCGAAGCGATTGACCACGCTAAAAGTGCTGGAGTTCCAATTATTGTTGCGATTAACAAAATGGATAAACCGGGAGCAGATCCTGAGCGCGTTAAAAACGAATTAATGCAGCACGATTTAATCGCTGAAGATTATGGCGGAGATGTTATTTGTGTTGAAATTTCTGCTAAGCAGAAAACAAATATTTCAGCCTTATTAGAAACTGTCTTATTAGTCGCTGAAATGAAAGATTTAAAAGCTAACCCAGACCGTTACGCTTTAGGTACTGTTTTAGAGGCTAAACTCGATCGTAATGAAGGTCCAAAGGCCACTTTATTAATTCAAAATGGTACTTTAAAAGAAGGAGACTATTTAGTCGTTGGTTCATCTTATGGTAAAGCCCGTAGAATGACTAACGAATTTAAGAAAGTTCTTAAAGAAGCTTCTCCTAGTACCCCGGTATCTGTTATCGGTTTAGCGGAAGTTCCTGAAGCCGGAGATCGCTTTATGGCTTTCGCTGAAGAAAGTGAAGCTCGTCAAATCGCCATGAAACGTAAACTTTTAAAAGAAGCAAAAGAGAAAAATAAATCCTCTGCCGCCTCCTTAGAAGATTTATATGCGATGGCTAATAGCGATGATGTTCAAACAATCAACATCATCATCAAGGCTGATTCAACCGGATCTGCTGAAGCAGTTAAAACTTCTCTTGAGAAGTTAACTACTGACAAGATTAAGATTAATGTTGTTAGAGCGACTTCTGGAGCAATCACTGAAAGTGATATTCTTCTCGCTAGTGCGTCTAAGGCTATCGTTTACGGCTTTAATGTTAGACCAGATGCCAAAACTAGAGCGAAAGCGGAAGAAGAAAAAATTGAAATTAGATTACATAACATCATCTATGCTTTAATTGAAGAATTACAAGCTGCGATGAAAGGTATGCTTAAAAAAGAACTCGTTGAAAAAGTTACCGGACAAGCCGAGATTAGAAAACTCTTTAAAGTCAGCAAGATTGGCACTATCGGAGGCTGTATGGTGACTGATGGCGTTATCAAAGCCAATTCCTTAGTGAGAGTTATTAGAAGTGGTGTGGTAGTTTTCGAAGGAAAACTTGCTTCCTTACAAAGAGAAAAGGATCAAGCTAAAGAAGTTAAAGCTGGATTTGAATGTGGTATGTTAATTGAAAACTATAACGACATCAAAGAAGGCGATATCATCGAAGGCTATGAAATGGTGGAAGGCGAATAGTTATGGCGGATAAGCATGAAAGAATTGCCTCCATCATTAGAAAAAACATCGCTGAAATTATTCAATTTCAAGTTAAAGACCCACATCTAGGATTTGTTTCAATTCCAGAAGTGAAAGTTTCTAATGACTTCTCAGTAGCGAAAGTTTATGTCTCTTTTATTAAAGAAAGTGACATTGCTCCAAGTTTAGGAGTTTTAAACAAAGCCAAAGGCTTTATTAGAAGCGAACTCGCTAAAAAACTTGATACTAGAAGAGTTCCAGAGATTAGATTTGAACTCGATGAAGGATATAAAAAAGTCGCTCGTATTGATGAGCTATTAAATAAGAAGTAAAAGACACTCGTTGTCTTTTTCTTTTATAATATATAAAGTATGGACGGTTTCATCTTAATTAATAAACCAGTTGGACCAACTAGTCGAAAGGTGACTGATACAGTTGGAAAATTTTTTTACACTAAAAAAGTTGGTCATGTTGGGACTTTAGATCCTTTTGCTAGTGGATTACTTATTGTAGCGATTAATAAAGGATGTAAAGCCATCCAATTTTTAGATGATTCTTATAAGAGTTATTTAGCCACTATTAAACTTGGTGCAAAAACTAAAACTGGAGATATAGAAGGCGAAATAGTTGAACAAAAAGAAGTTCCTAATCTAGAAGAAAGCGATATTAAAGATGTATTAACATCTTTTCTTGGAAAATCTTATCAAGTTCCCCCAATGACTAGCGCCATAAGAGTGAACGGGAAAAGATTATATGAACTCGCTCATAAAGGAGAAGAAATCTCTCGAGCTTCTAGAGAAATAGAAGTTAAATCTCTCGAGCTAGTTTCTTATAAAAATAACGAATTAACTTTTAGGGCTAAAGTCTCTAAAGGGACATATATTAGAGTGCTTGGAGAAGATATTGCCACTAAATTAAAGACAGCGGGTCATCTCATCAAATTAGAAAGAGAAGAAGTTGGACCTTATAAACTTAGCGATTCTATTGCTCTAGATTCACTATGCGAATCATCCGTTAAATCTACTTACGAAATGTTAAAAGATGATTCTGAAGTAGTGAAATTATCCGAATTAGAGATTAAAGATGTTAAAGATGGAAAGAGAACAACCTTGACCTATGAATCTAAATTCGATCGTCTATTGGTAGTGGATGAGAATAACACCGCTATTGCGATTTATTTAAAAAATAAGGATAATAAATTTGTCTTTGCTCGAGGACTATTTTAATGAAAATTATTGAGATTGATTTAAAGAATCTGAATGTTGAAATGAATAAGGACATCAACTTAGTTTTAGGCTATTTTGATGGCGTTCATCTCGGTCATCAATATCTCATTAAAAAAGCGATTAGTGAGGGTGATACTGGGGTGATGACTTTTGATCTATCTCCTAATTTCGCCCTTGGTAAAAACACTGTTAATTCTTTATTAACTTCATTAAGCGATAAGGCATCTATCTTCCAACAAATGGGAGTGAAATACTTATATATTTTAAGGATGTCAGAAGACTTATTAAAGTTATCTAAAGATGACTTTATTAACCAAATATTAAGAAAAATTTCTCCTAAAAAAATCTTTATTGGAACTGATTACCGTTTCGGTTATAAAGCTGAAGGAACTCCAGAGTATTTAAAAGAGTTTTTTAAAGTCGAAGTCGTGGATTTACAGCTTCTTCATGACCTAAAAATTTCTTCTCGATATATCAAGGAATTTATCTCTAATGGAGAAGTGGAAAAAGCTAAAGAAAGTCTAGGTAGATATTATTCAGTTTATGGTTTAGTAGTGGAAGGGAAACATAACGGAGAAAAGATTGGCTTTCCTACCGCAAATATTGAAATGGATTACCCATACGTCCTTCCTAAAATCGGAGTGTATATGGGGTATGTTAAACTTGAAAATAGTTCCTATAAGGCAATTATTTCAGTCTCCACTCATCCGACAATTGAAGAATTAAATTCTCCAATTATTGAAGCTCACTTACTTTACTATAAAGGTTCCCTTTATGGTAGAGAGGTCAAATTAGAATTTGTCTCATATATGAGAGATATTAAAAAGTTTAATTCACTAGAGGAATTAGGCGAGCAACTGAAAAAAGACCGTGAAATTGCAAAAAATGCTTTGCAAGAATAGATTAAATAATTTAATATATTCCACAGCGACTTATCTCTAGGACTTCCGAATCCTCAACGGATCTCCCGGGCTTAAGTTAAGAACACTAATAGGAGGAAACGAAAATGGCACTTTCAAAAGAAAGAAAAGCAGAACTCGTCAAAAAGTACGGTAAAAACGAAAAAGACACTGGCTCAGTTGAAGTCCAAGTTGCTCTTCTTACCGAACAAATCAAAGCGTTAACCGAACACTTAAAGAAGAATCACAAAGACGCCGCTAGTAAAAGAGGTTTAATGATTCTCGTTGGTCAACGTAGAAGTTTACTTGATTACTTAGCCAGAACCGATAGAGATGCTTATTTAAGACTCATTGTCGAGCTCGGACTTAGAAAATAGTAAAAAAGCAAAAAAAGAGAACAGCATTAGCTGTTCTTTTTCTTTTCCTTGTTTCGCTTATCTCTAATCTCTTGCATTTCTTTGACATCGATTAAGGTCCAACCCTGAGCTTTAGCGTAATCGACCATTTGAGTTAAGGCAGCTTTTAAGAAGACGCGAGGAATCTTGACACACATTTGACATGCTTCTTTAGTGAATTTGACTTTGTCATCAATTCGATTTGCCGCATACATGACACTTTCTACACTGGCTTCTTTTCCAGCGGGAATAGGTTCTTTGATTGGTCTACCTTTAAACCTGGTGTACCAGAAGTATTGGCTATCGCGATATCCATAATCCACTGGAACTTTAGGGAAGTTATTAGCTTTTACTCCATTAATAATCGCGTTATAGAATTTTTCTTTCATCAAAATCTTGTCGATTTTTAAGATGAAGTG
>CAMOEI010000010.1 GCA_946612115.1 uncultured Caryophanales bacterium
TTTGGGGTTATTTTATTTTGGCTCCCCGCTAAACCCCGCTAGATTTCAGAGAGCCATAAAAGGCTAGTGAGTTAACCCACTAGCCAAATAATTTAATGATGTAAATTATGCGTTAGCTGGAACAACCTTAACGAATTGTCCACCGGTGTCAATTTGATAGACATTTCTTGCTGGTTTGCTACCACTTGCTTCTTGATAGAAGTTAGTGACGTGTCCTCTAATCATAACTTGAGCACCAACGACAACTGTCTTTGATTGAGCTTCAGTTAATTTAAATCTATAAGCACCAAATGTTTCTTCTCCAGCAGTGTATGTGATAGACATATTCTTGTATTGAGAAGAGAAAGCGGAATCAATCTTTTTAACAACACCGAGAACACAATATTCGTATTCAGTGACTTCATTGTTATCAAGAGCTTTTGCCAAAGCAAGAGCTTCTTCGGCGGTTAATGGATTTTCTTCACTACCTTTTGGAGCAGTAGCAGAAACATGGAGTTGGTAAACTTTTTCAAATGCACCAGCACTAACTGTTAATGTTGTATTTCCTTCAGCAACACCGGTAATCTTCTTACTTGTTGCATCGTAAGTAGCAACTTCACTATCAGCAATAACAATAGAAACAGCTTGGTTGTTTCCTTCTGGATATGCTTTTCCAGAAATAGCAACAGCGTTATCTTCTCCTGGTTTGACATAAATTTCATCGTGGAAAATGCCATCGCATTCAACATCGACGAATGTGATATCAGTATTTGTAAGGCTAATGACAGTGCCGTCGCCTTGAATGTTTTCAACTGTATTGCCGAAAGCATTCATGATACGGCAGCTCATTTCAATCATAGCGCCTTTAACTAATTTAGCAGCTTCTTCTTCAGTAAATGTGACTCTATAGAATTCGAATTCTTTTTCAAGTCCTAAATAACCAGTCGCATTCTTATATTGAGAAGTCCATGCTTCAGAAACTTCGAAAACTATATCTCTAACATAGTAAACAATATCAGAAGCAACGATAGTACTTGGTGGGGTAGAACGTGCTAATTTAGATCCAACGGCTTTGATTTGTTTTGCAGTCATTGGATGATCAGCATCTTCACCAATAACATCTTCTTCTTGGACGTAAATGTGAATACTACCAGTAACTTTTCTTGTACCGATTGTTAAGTTAGCAACAACGTTTGTATCACCAACTGCATCAGCGTGAACAACACCTGCTGTACAAGTAGCAATACCTGCTGTTGTATATGTGTAAGAGATTGTACCAGTTACAGGTGCGGTAGTTGGATAAGTTTGAACTTCAGCGTCGTAATCAGTGTCAAGTTTAACTGTCTTAGCAGCAACATTAAATCTAATTAATCTAACTTCTGTGCTATCAACAGCGATTGCCTTATGTTCTGTATCTTTATCGCTTGTAAAGTCTTCAATTTCTCTATCGTTATAGTTAATAATCTTACATTTATAAGTAATGTATGATCCTAAAACGATTGGGTTAGAGGCTTGTGATGCTTTTGGCCAAACACAACGATAGGCTAAGAATTCTTTATTTTCACCTAAATAGCAACCTAAGTTTTCATAACCTTCGTCATAAGCAGAAGTGATTTCGCTAACAACATCACGGATGTAGTAGTAATACTCAGTTGGATAAGAACCAGATTGAGTACTAGGTGTTAAGTTTTGTCCGATTGCCTTTGCTTCAGCAGCGGTAATTGGATCAGATTCAACTGTACCTTTACTGTGTCTTTGAACTGACACTGTTTCACGGAAGATTTCTTCTCCAGCTTCTTTAGCAATAAGAGTGACTTGTCCAACATATCCGAGTTCAAATGTGACGAATTTGCCAGAAATAGTAACGTGAGCCAAGCTTTCGGCGGCTGGAGATAAAGTAATTCCAGTCATTGGGTCAGTACCATCACATAAGACGAATTCAGCGGTCATGCCGTCTCTTAGGAAGGCTTCGTTATAAACGAAGTGAACTCTAGTTCTTAAGGTTGCACTTAATGTGACATTCTTACTAGGCATTTTGAATGAATATGAATCACCAACGAGTTCCACTGTCGTTTCATCATATTTCACATCTTTAACTTCGTAGTTGACTTTGTCGGTAGCAGCAACCTTAAAGGTAACGGTTTCTCCAGCCTTATAGCCAGCTGCGTTAACACCTGAAATTGTGTAGGCGGTGCTTTCTTCATAATTGACCTTATAGATTTTTGGGGCTTCAGATTTACAACCTGCTAAGCCTGCGCCCATAAGGACCAATGAAAGAGTTAAGGCACCAAATTTAAATCCTTTTTTCATTTTATAACCTCCGGATTTACATTTCTTTTGCCATGAGGTCACGTTTAACAACAGCAACCTCAATAATTTCTTGTTTTAATTGTCTTCTTACTCCAAAGGCGATGAAAAATCTCACTAAGCCAATGGATAAGAGAATAACAGCAGCCCCAAAACAGACCATTGAAACAATGAACTGTAATGAGCCAGTATCAATTCCTGCCATTTGGTTATATCTTCTAACAAATGACAAGATAAGGAATAAAATTCCACAAATAAGGGTAATAGCCCCAATCATTACTAAACAAAGAGCGTTTTGCTGTTTGTCGTATTGACGGGTATCTTCTTGGTGGTCGTCTCTACTAATTTGAGAGAGTTCTTCATATGACAAAGCTTTGTAATCTTTTTTTACTACTTCTTTTGCCATATTATTCAACCTCCGAGAGAGTGAATTCAGTGTAGTATGCTGTACAAATAGTCGCAGTCATCTTTCTTTTACCACTTGTGGATTCATAACCAGTAGACATACAAATAATGCCGTGGTTCTTCACAGTATCTTTTTTGATACATTTTCTGCTACTAGCAACTTCGTAAGCAATGAATAATTCCTTGAATGATTCTAAATCATAGTCAGGTAATTTTTGTTGCCAGGTCTTACTTTCTGGATCGCTAGGATCAGAAGGGGATGTCCATAATGTTTCACGATCTGCTTCACTCACTGTACTAGCAAATGTCGCGCTAGCAAATTGAGCGCCTTTATCGTTATACCAATAACTTCCACCAACGAAGAATCTATAAGAGTAAGATGTTTTGCCATCGTAAGATACTAAGACGTTTTCATCAACTTTGAATCTGATAAGAGCGCTACTATATCTATTTCCATCAACTGTCTCTTTGACTTTGACTGATGGATCAGCACTACTTGGAGCATTATCGAGATCTGCACCATTATCTTCACCAAAGGTGGCGTAGAAGAATGGAGCGTTACTTGTGTTATAAAATTTATAGAATAAATTATATTTATTAACTTCTTGAGATCCACCTTCAGCGATTGAGCCAGTAACTCCATCATAAGTAGACTCAAAATCGTAGAAATATAAATCATCAACGATATCGACTAAAACGCTTGGTAAGCGGTAAGTGTTGAAATCAGCACCAGTCATCTTAACTGGAGTGACATATTTATCACTTTCAAGAATACGTGTATCACGTTTTAAATTTGGTCTAATTGTATTGAAGTTAATACCTTGAATTTGTAAAGTTCCACCATATTCACTTAACGCACCGATAACCACGACATGGTCACCTGGGCGAATAAGTGTTTGAGAGAAGGTAAAGACATAAATACCAACGGCCTTATGATTTTTCCATTCCTCTTTGGTGTAAGTTTGTTTTTCTTGCATATAGAAGGAAGTTCCAACCATTCTTGAAACATAACCCTCAATTTTAAATAGAGTTCTTCTATTAGCTAGGCTAGATGTAGAAGCTTTGTAATATAATGGGTCATCATTATCAACTTCTAAATCTTCATAAATTTCGGTTAATGTCGCAGAACGGATTTTAACGTCATCTCTTTCATAGTAATAATAGTTATTATCATCCATATCGGAGAACATATGACGTTTATTAGCTTCAGCAGAAGCTCCTGCGCCCGCTAACATTTTATACATATATAAGGAAGTATCAGTTTTACTTCCAATGCCACTACTGAATCCTTGATAAACCATTTCAAGGTTTAAGCAGCGGAATGTATCTTTTGTTGGGTTTTTAGCAGTGGAATACCAAACATACGCTAAGTTACGTTGGTTACCATCTGTTGTGGCGTGATATTTACCTTCTTTTGTTGTGCCTTTATTTAAATCAGCAATTTTGACATTTTCTTCGCCAGCTTTAGTGATTTCTTGGCTCATCAAAATAATGCTTGTCGCACCAGCTTGAACACCAGTGAAGTCTGTGGTTTGTCTAATAGCTTGTTTATATTCATCATGACCACTATAAATATATTTAGAGTAGTTAGATGCAGTTAGACCCCACTCTTCAATTTCTGAAGTTGATTCAGGTGTATCAATAGATAAATATCTAATTTTAACTGTGTATTTTAAGTTGAATGTTTCTACGTGAGTGGTATCTCCATCAACATAGTTGATAAAGACACTATTTTTTCCAGTCGTTGGATATTCTTTCTTTGTGTCTCCATCATAATAATTAGGAGCGCGAACTTGTTCGATTCCAGACTTACGGAAATCAACATCAGTGTCATCAGCGAAGACTTCTTTTCCATCAGTCTTCTTTTTGCTCATAATCTCGTTAAAGACATCATTGCTAATAGGAATCTTACAAATATCAACCCAGTCGACATCTTTATCGACAGAATATGTACCCGCAATAACGTTTTTGCCAGGAACGATGGTAGTCTTATAAACAGCACTACCATCATCATTTTTCCTGACTAATTTACATGGTTTGTTATTGTTAGTGACGTCCTTAATTGAATAATGCTCTTCTGGAGTGGCCTTAAAGGTTAAGGTTTGTCCACTTTTGACATTATCAGGATCGGCTAATGAGAAATCAGAAAGTTTTCCAAAGATGGAATCCGCAGTCATATCTTCATAGTAAGCCTCTTGACCGTCTGTAGATTTACATCCGGTAAGACTACCTAAAGCAAGAAGAGATAACGTTGCTGAAATTAAGAATTTTTTCATACGGATTCTCCTATTGATTATTGATCTGAAATACAGTAGTTATAGGCAGTAGAGATAGCGTCATGGATTGACATCTTATTACCGATAACGTAAGAGATTGTGTTACCAATTTGAGTTCTAGCTTCACCACTACCAACGAAGACTGGAGAAGTCATATAGTTGTTTTTTAAGGTTTGAGTGATATTTGGAATATCATATTGTAAACCTCTACCAGCTTTTCCAACCCAGGTTTTGTATTCAACTGTATCATAAGAAGAAACTCTAATTGGGTCATAGGAGTTTTCAAGTGCTAAGACTGCGTTATTGGTTGGATCACTTAAATAGTAACGATAGAATAACCAAGCACCTTTATGGATGTATTTATTATTGTTATCAAAGAAACAAAGTGATGGACCTTGTTGAATGTATTTTTTGTATGGGTGTTCTGGATCAGGATCATTTAATTTAGCCGCTCTGACTGGGACGTGGGCGATGCTAACATCAAAGTTACCACTTGCTTGATAGCTAGATCCACCAGTAGAACCAATGGACATAACACATTGTTTGGCGGTGAAGTAAGTATTGGTGTATTGGTTTCCACCTAAAGAACCTTTAGTGTGCATTAAACCAGATTTAATGTATCCAGTGATTTCACCTAAAAGTGATTCTGTATTTGCGTTTTTGAATTGATAGTGTTTTGTACCATCTTCTTCGCTTTCAGCGTCGTTTTTGGTATAGGCATAATCTAATTGCTCTAATTGAGTAATCATTAAGTTGGAATCACTATCGTATCCAATTGGGAAGAATGTGCCAGTACAACCAGTATCAGTTCTTGCTTTTTGAATTGCTTGAGCGGTAGTAATCATATCTTCCCATGTTTCAGGAACTTCATATGTATAACCATTATTTTCCTTAACGTAGGATTTTAAGTCTTCCATGTCTGAATTGTATTGGGCAATTTCTTCTGGACTATGTTTTTCTTTTTCAAATCCGGTGACTTTTTGTAATCTAGAATCGAAACCAGTTTTGACTGCACCAGTAAATAAATTACTGTTCATTTCGTTTCCGCCATAGAAGAATGTCTTGTTATAGTACATAACTTCAGTGGACTTATATAGTGGAACTGACCAAATGCCATCGAATTGATAGCCACTTCCTTCACTCCAATAAGCAGGAACAAAGTCATTTAATTCTTCAGTAGAGTAACCATATTTACATTTCTCTTTATCGATAAAGTTACCTAATCTAAGAATTTTAGATCTAGAGATTTTTCTTGTCATATAAGCAGAGAATGAATCTGGATAACCCATGGCTAAGGCTGGGACTTCACCAGCGGAAATCTTTTGACGAATAACGTCATCAAGATCGCCATAATCTCCTGCCATCTTGGTTAAGACTACTTTGTATTTACCTTTGTAATCTTCATTAAATTTGTCGATGACAATTTGCATTTGTTCAGTTTTGGCGTGACCTAAGCAGTGCCAGAAATTAATGGTTAATTCTCTACTAGGATCACCATCTGGAAGAGTTTGGTCAACATTACCACCTGTACCAGTGCTACAAGCGGTTAAGCTCATCAATGAGCCAGCTAATAAAGTTAAAACTTTTGTAAATTTCATAAATGAATTCCTCCTTTTTATTAGCCTTTAATACCTGCACGGCCAACACCGCGCATAATGTATTTTCTAAAGAATACGAATAATAAGAGTAATGGAACTGTAACGATAACAGTAGCAGCCATTTGAGCACCGTAATCGTTAACGTTATCCGCTGCCGAGAAGGTTTCTCTTAAACCGTTAGTGATAAGGTAAATCTTTGAGTTACCACTAGCGATTAAGTTTGGCCACACGTATGAGTTCCACGCGCCCATTAATTTAAGAATAAAGATAGTAGTTAATGTTGGCATGGCAAGTGGAACCATGACTTTCCATAAGAATTCCCAGTCACTCTTACCATCAACTTTAGCGGCGAGATAGAGTTCATTAGGAATTTGTTTGAAGTTTTGACGTAATAAGTAAATGTAGAAGATAGAAACCCAGAATGGAATAATCATCGCAGCAAAGTTACCAACGATATTACTATTGCTGGTCCAGCCTAATCTAGAAACGGAAATGTAGTTAGAAATAACCATCATTTCACCAGGAATCATCATACTTCCTAATAAAAGCATGAACATCACATCGCGGCCTTTGAAGTTTAATCTAGCAAAGGCATAGGCTGCTAAGATTGTGGTAATAATTGTTCCAATTGTGGAAATAATACCAACAATCAAGGTGTTTCTAAGTAAGGTTCCAAAGTCCAATCTTTGGAATGCTTCAGTGTAGTTCTCCCATCTAACAATATGTGGATAGAAGGTTTGGACTAAAGCTTGAATTTCATCACCAGTTTTAAGAGAAGTGATAATCATCCAATAAAATGGGAAGATAACAACTAAACCTAAAACGGCGAGGAATAAATAGGTAAAGACGAGTTGAATGATATGCCAGACATTGCTCACCTTTTGTTTGGTAGCAGTACTTTGTTCACTACCAGCGAGTGCTAATACATATTCGGAAGTATCAGCCGCATATGGATAAACAGCTTTTTCTTTTTTCATACTAGTAATGCACCCTCTTCTTGCTCACTTGATTTTGAATCAAGGTAAATAACAAGATAATTAAGAATAAGAATATTGAAGCCGCACAGGCATAATGAACTTTGTTCTTAGCGACTTGTTTATAAATGAAGAACACCATTGTCGACATGTTACGTGGTCCAGAGTTGATATCAAACGATCCACCCTCGCTACCGAACATACCGATAACTGAGTTATATTCCTTAAACGCTCCGATTGATGAAGTAATGAGCATGTAAAGAATTTGAGGAGATAATAACGGAACAGTAATCTTAAGTGCAGTTTTCCATTTTGGAGCACTATCGATCTTCGCTGCGTCATAGTATTGAGCGTCAATGTTTTGTAAGCCACCAAGGAAGATAAGAATCTTATATGGTAAGCTATGCCAAATGATATAGAAACAAATGGCGAATAACGCATTTGCGTATTTAACGGAATTCTCTGGATGATCTGGTGAAGGGAAGATCCATGGAGTTCCTTTTAAACCAAACATTGAGTTGAAGATACCGTAATCTGTTGAGAAGATAACGGTAAAGACCATACCAATGGCGATCGCGTTAGTGACGTAAGGCATAAAGAAGACTGTTTGGAAGAATTTCTTTAAGACCTTAATACTATTTAAAGCAATCGCAATAGCGAGAGAAAGAATAATGCTTAATGGAACGGTAATAACTGTAAGAATCAATGTGTTAGGAAGAGCGGTCTTCATAACTTGTTCATACATCGTACCTGTTCCACCACCAAACTTAGAGTAAGGTGTTAAAACTGCAATGTAGTTGTCAAACGTGAAGCCTTCATGAGAGAAGTCGATGTAATCGTAGTTCTTCAAGAATGACACAAATAAAGTATTAATTATTGGATAAAAAGTAAACACTGCCAAGAGAATGATGACAGGGGCTAAATATAACCAAGCTTTCCAGTTGTTTTTACTTTCCATAATTTACTATTTATCTAAATAAATTCTTGGGAATTTTTCATCTTCAGCGTCGAAAATGAAAGTCTTTTGTTCCTTAATACCAAATTTGTTTGTTCCGAGATTGATTTTAATTAATGAGTCGATAATAACTTTAATGTCATTTTCGTCTTTATGATACTTAGATTGGCAAACTAGAGAGACATCTCTACCCATGGTTTGAATTTGTTCAACATCAAGAGTTAAAACTTTTTCTTTTGCTGGGACATCATCACCCGCTAAGAAACCTTCTGGACGGATACCAACTTTAACTTTGTGTCCGTTTTCAAAGTCTTTCAAACCTTTATGAGCAAGGATTGCTTCTTCTCCAATATAAACTTTGCCATCTTTAATTGTTCCATCAAAGACGTTAATTGGTGGGGTTCCTAAGAACTTCGCAACGAATAAGCAGTTTGGAGAATTATAGACTGCTTGTGGATGTTCTCTTTGCATTTGAACTCCATCTTTCATAACGACGATATCATCACAAATGGACATCGCTTCTTCTTGGTCGTGGGTGACGAAGATAGTAGTAATGCCTGTTTCTTGTTGAATACGTCTAATTTCTTCTCTAGTTTGAAGTCTTAAACGAGCATCAAGGTTAGATAATGGTTCGTCTAAGAGTAAAACTCTTGGTTTTTTAACAAGCGCTCTAGCGATAGCAACACGTTGTTGTTGACCACCAGATAATTCGCTTGGTTTTCTAGCGAGATATTCATCGATTTGAACAAGTCTAGCAGTCTCTTGAATGAGAGCATCCATCTCGTCTCTATCGAGTTTTCTCTTTTGTGAAATAGTCATGCCGTTAGCGTCAAGAATATTGAACTTGTCATCAACGGACATTCCTTTTTCTTCTAATTTAGCTTTGCGAGCAGCGGAATCAGCTTCTAAAGAAGCAACAACTTCATCTCTAACTTTTTCTCTAAGTTCAAAGACTTGTTTTTCGATAACATCAACGTTAACGGTTTCAAGTTGAGCCTTGAGAGCGTCGAGTTTTTCTTTGTGCTCGTGTAATTTTTCTTTAAGTGCAGGGATTTGTCCCTCTTTTGCTTTCTCGATTTTTAATTTGAGAACATTAACGGCGATCTTTTCTTTTTCAATATCACCTCTAAGTTTGTCTAAAGCATCTAAATCATCGCTTCTGACACCTTGGAACCCAAATTTAAAGAGCTTTTCAGCAGTTGAAGTAACAATGTGATACTTCTTAACGAGCTTACGAGCTGACATATCCTTTGAGTATTTGTTCTTGAATTTAGAACCAAGAATAATTTGCAAGACACCTTCAAATTCGTTTTTGAGAAGATTGACAAGTGTTGCGTTAACTTGCATTCCCTTCTCCTTCTTAGTTGTGACAACATTTAAGTTAGTTAATGGGAACTTGACGTTGTCATACACTGTCATATGAGGGTATAAAGCATAGTTTTGGAAAACGAGACCAATTTCACGCTTTTCAGGAGCTAAGTGGGTCACGTCTTCATCGCCAAACCAAATTTCACCATCGGTTGGCGCTTTGAGTCCGGCAATCATGTAAAGAGTGGTTGATTTTCCACATCCAGATGGGCCGAGTAAACCGATAAGTTCACCATCACGAATATCCACGTCTAAAGCGGAAACCGCGACTGCATCCGGAATATTTTTTGCAGGATTGCCTGGAAAAACCTTTGTAAGGTTCTTCAGTCTTATTTCCATATGTGTTCCTCCGCTTAAAATTATAGCGCAGGTGCGAAATGATAGTAAAGATAGAATTAGATTTATTTGAGGACTAAATCTTTGTTTTCTAACCTAATTTTCTTAAGCTCTTCTTCGGCAAATTCTCTCTCCGCTTCATTCATATAAATTTTCTTCAAATCAACGTCCACCATATAGTCGTTAAAGACGTAACTTGTAAGTGAAGAATTGGTCTTTGAGAAGAACATCATTCCAAGCGAGACAAATGAAGGAATAAGGAAGCTAACAAAGTTTAAAGGAATGAAAATTAAGTAGTTGAAAAAGAATCTTCCTATATAAACATAAGCTGGTTCATTGATCGCTCTAACAGTAATTAAACCAATCTTATTTAGCTTCATTCCAAGGGTCTGTCTTCCACGCTTAAACGCAGTTAATGGAAGGATCAAATAAACTAATGCAAATGAGATTGTAACCGCAATAATAACGACAACAACTTCGGACAAAAAAGCAAATTGAGTTAGTCTTAAGTAGGTTGGATTATTAACAAGATAAGCAAGGGTATAATTCTCGTATTCAGCTTTATAGAAATTGTAGAATACTTCTGCAGAAATACCTTCTTTTTCTTCGACATTTCCCTCATTTTTGACGAAAATTTCTACTTGAGTGCCTTCAATCGTTGCTTTTGCAGCAACTTTTCTTTGGCGATATTCAGTCTTAACTAAATCACTAGAAAAGTAGGTTGTGTTAGAATAGAAAGCATCAATGCGTGTACTTAAAAGATTTTTTCTACTAGTGTAATCAGAATATTCACCAGAATGGCTATCCATATATTGAATGAGGTTTGTGTCATTTATATAAATGCCAGATTCGTTTTTTGCTTGAGATAATTCCGCAGTCTTTTGGCTATAGTAAGGTAAAGAAATGTTGACATAATGTAGACCAGTAAATAGTAAAACTCCAAGGACAAATAAAGAGCCAACATCGATGATGTGAGCAAGCATTCTTTTACCAAGTTTTGCTTTGGTGTAGACTACTTCAATTTTCTTTGGTTTTTCTTCTTTGACCTCTTCAACTTTAGTCTCTTCTTTGACTTCGTTTTTAGGTTCTTGAGCCTTAATTTCTTCGCTTTCTTTTTTAACCATTTTTTGCGTCCTCCTCAACTTTTGAAATCACCTCTGCAGGAGCTTCAAATTCATTGATATCTTTAAGGGAAATTCGAGTGATAAATGTCGAAATATCGTGTCTATTTTTTGTCCATAATGGCATGAATAATGAGATCAGGTTAAACACTAAAACAAATAGGGCAATTGAGAACACTGTGACATATGGAATCACTTGTAAAGAAAGAACTCCCGCCATATTTGCAAAATATAGCCCAACAACAGATGAACTACCGAATAAAACAAAATTAAGAACGTGATATCCGATGATTTGAATTGGACTTAATTCCATTTCATTAGATGAACACATTGCTAGATTTAATACTTTTTGGCCAAGTGTCACCCACTGCTTTGTAATTAATCTTAAGATTAAAGTTAGTAGTAGATACGCTAATAAATAGCTTCCTAAATATGTTAAAGCGTCATACCAACATATATTTCTATAAACTTTGTAGAATCTAGCATAGATTACCTTATATGGAGTGGATTTATCTTCGATTTCTTTTATCCCATATTGAACAGCCTTGCCATACGATTCAATTACTCTATTTAAGCAGTTAACTGCTTCACTATCAATTTTTTCACCTTTACCAACGCGATTGATCATCTTTTCTGTATAAGTCTTATTAAAGACGACATATCTAGATAAAAATCCACCACGAACAACAAAATCAGTGTCATCTTCACTAACGAAGAATTGACTCTTAACTTTCATTATCTTTTCATATAAATACGTATCGATATCAAATCGATAATCGACATTTTGATAAACATATGAATTTAGTGATGGTTCATCCGCTTTAACTTTCTTGAAATAATATGAAATATTATCAAGCGGATAATTATATTCATCTTCTAAGAATGTTTCTTCAATTGGAACATCCTTCATCTCATAAGTTCCATCTTCTTTATAATAAGGATATTGAAACTCGTGAATATACGCGCTTGTCTTAGTGATATTAACGACATAATCATATCCACTATCATCAACGCTAATTAAAGAAGATTTCTCTTCGTTATACATTTGTAGTCTAGTGGAATCGACATAGTCCGCTAAAGCGGTTGATTCTTTGTTTAATGTTTTATACATCCCGCTAATAGAAGGAATGTTTAAAAGAATCGCATTTGCGATTACAAAAACAATAAAGCCTAAAACAAAGGTTGAAAAATAATCTAGTAAACGAGAATAGATATGTTTCTTTTTACTAGCTAAAGCATTGTTTTTATATCGAGAAACAATTCTTTCCATTACAAGGAATCATCTCCACTATTTTGTAAATAGCTTACAAGTGCTTCTTTAGCGGTATTTGGATAAGACGCTAATTCAGAAGTTTTAATACCACTATATTTTCTAATATAGGTAATAATAACCGCTTTAGTATACCCGTTAGTGTAAACAATCTCTTGATTAGAGTACGCCCTTAAAGAAAGATGCGAGAACATTCTATTAATGTTACTCTGATTACACTTAGTAATGATCAACTTATTATCAAATGGGAATACTTCAATTAAATTTCGATAAGTAAAATCACCACGTTGTACAGCGGATCTCACTCCTCCAAGGTTATGACAAGAAGCATAGACATAATGATTATCGAATGTTTCTTGATTGTTATTTACATACCAAAGCATTGCCTTACAGGCAACTGTAGCAAAGGCGTCTGATGTGTAATCATTTTTAAAAGTATAAATTACTTCATCAGGATTACCAATCTCTTCAGCGTAGTGACTTGGAATAGCGGCAATTTCAGCGTCTTCAGTCTTACAAGCATTATATGCTTGAACAACATTAGTAAACGAATTCCTAACTGTGTAATTAATTCCATTAGAGGCGACATTTAAAGTCATCACTCCATAATCTCTTCCGTTACTCCAGGCTTCTAAATAAGGAACTCCTTGATATGTTCCGTTTTTTCCTAAATGGTCATGAGCGAAAAACATCGCATCAACATATTTAGAATTGGTTAATGGATCAGTCGCCACTAAATCAGAATATTTAGTTGGTTCTCCATCATATCCTTCAAATCCACCATCATGGAATCCAGCGATAATTAAATCGCAGTTATAAGATAATCTAAGTTCAGTAGAATACTTTTTGATATAACTATTTGGAGATGGGAATGAGAAGTTTGTGGAAATTTCACTATCAATTGATGAACCCATTCCTTCAATCGCTCCCCCGATAATACCAATCTTAAGATTGTCTTTTTCAATAATCGTATATGGAGCAATGTAATCTAAAGATTCTCCAGTGGAATAGAATGAGTTACATGAAATAGTTGGACAATTTAATCTACCCACCATATCTTGTAAAACTTCTTCTCCCCAGTCGAATTCATGGTTACCTAGAACCATCGCATCAAAACCGATGTTATTCATCGCATCAATCATCACTTTGCCATATGTGACATTTGATTCATATCCACCTTGAAACATATCTCCTCCAGAAAGGATTAAGGTGTTATTTGGATCATTAGCCTTTTGGGTTTTGAAATATTTTCCAATATAAGCCATACCAGCTTCATTTTGATATGAGTTAGCTTTTTCTTGTCTAATAAATGAACCATGTGTGTCATTTACATAGTAAATGGTTAAGTTTCTAATATCGACAATATCGGTGTTAGTGACTGGGTTAACAGTGATATTAAATTTTGCAGATTGATAAAGTTCTTTACTTACAGTAATTGGAATTTCATCGCTTGCATATTTGAGTTTATTTCCATTATTAATTGAAAGTGTATAATCGGTAACTGGTTGGTTATCTTGATCAACAACTTCTAATCCTGAAGTAGAGAAAGAATCACCTTGGTTATAAATAATATTAGTAGGTAATCTTTTAATTTTTAAAGATAACGCTCCATCAACACTAATTCTAAAATTAGTAGGGAAATAACCGGTCTTGCTAATAACGACTTGATGATATCCACCTTTAGTTAAAGTCGTTCCATCAGTTATTGAGGAAGTATAATCTTCAATCACTTCATTTCCGCAAGTGACAATCAATCCTTCTAAAGAGAAAGTATCTCCAACTCGATATTTAGTTTTTGGTAAACTTGAAATCTCTAAAGCTGGTAAATCATAGACATCAATTAAATAAGAAGTAGATTTAAAGCCACTTTTACTAACTTCTACTGACTTTTTCAGTTCTGCATCACTAGATTGAAAAATATAACCAGGTTCAATACTAGTAACAAAGTTAGTGACTGTCTTACCACTGATAGAGTCAATAACTTCCATCCCATCAATATTAAAAGCTTGCCCAGTGTTAAAAGATAACTGGGTTGGTTTTTTATTAACCATTAATATTTGTTCAGTTTTAAATAGCGAGCAGCTAGATAAAACAAATAAAGATAAAATAGGTATGGCCTTAAATAATTTGTGTTTCATAGAAACATCATACAATTTTCTCTTATAAAAATAAAGAAGAGTAGGATTTACCTACTCTAGCTTCTATTTAAACTTAACGACAAGTTTTACAGGATTATGATCACTATTTTCAAACTTCTTATCCAATGTTTTTATCTCTTGAATTTCTAGATTATTACTAACGATAAATCCATCTAACATATAGTGTTGAAATTTCTCATCATAGGCAGTTGTGTACGGTTTGTTAAGTAACCTACATGTTGGAATAGAATCATCCATAGAACAAGTGAAGTTTTCAAAGTCACTTTCATTAATTACTGGGGCTTCCCAGTTATTGCCATAATGTGGGTAAGAATCTTTAAAATTACTGAAAACTTGGTTCAAATCTCCACCGGCTATCACATAATTATCTTTTTTAAATTCTGAATCGATGAATTCTCTAAGCATTTTTGTCTGCTTAATTTTTCCTTCTCCATCATCATAAGCTTCTAAGTGAACATTAACATACACTAGTTGTCTAGTGCTCGCCTTAATTGGGAAGCGAGTAACGCTCATGCAGCGCTTTAAATTCATCGTTGAAATAGGCCAAGAGAACGGAATAGGAAGTTGATATCTAGTGGCTTCAATCATCTCAAATTTACTTAATGTTTGCACTCCACTATTAACGCGACCAATTGTATTAAATAAAGGATAAGGAACATAGCCTGCTTGATAATTTAACGCATAAGTCGATTGATATTTATCTTTTCCTAATTCATTAAAGAAATATCGTGGTTCATTAACTTTATAAGAACGATCACTATCATAGTCTACTTCTTGTAAACCAACGATATCATAATCCCCACTAGCGATTTCATTTTTCATCGCTTTGACGTTATTTTCAACCGCGGATTTAGATCTAGCTCTGGCGTTTTTTCCTCCATCTAAAGCAAAATCACTATCTTTATCATTGGCGCCATAACCAACATTCCAAGAAAGAATACTGACTGTATTAGTGATAAGAGCTTCTTTAGAAGATTTACCTGATACTTTAAGAGTTTCTTTATTTTGAACTTTTAGTTCAGTCGCACTAGCGAATATAATAAACGCTCCGACAACTGAAATGATCGTCGCTAAAACTCCGCCAACAGAAATACCGACAATTTTTAAAACCTTTTTAGTTTTGTCATTCATAATATATTTTCCTTAATTAATTTAATAATAACTAATTATTAACTAAAAATAAAGAAACGCCTATTTAAAAGGCGTTAACTACAAAATCGATAATTATTACAAAGAATAATAAAAGGAGTCCGAAGACTCCTAATAATTGTGCTTAGTTAACTAAATTATTTAATGATTTCGTTAACGGTACCAGCACCGACGGTTCTACCACCTTCACGAATGGAGAACTTGGTTCCCTTTTCAATCGCGATTGGGTGAATTAATTCGACGGTGAGTTCAACGTTATCACCTGGCATAACCATATCTGTTCCAGCTGGAAGAGTGATGACACCAGTAACGTCTGTTGTACGGAAGTAGAATTGTGGTCTGTAGTTGCTTAAGAAAGCTGTGTGACGGCCACCTTCTTCTTTTGTTAAAACGTAGACTTGACCTTTGAATTTGCTGTGTGGTGTAACGGAACCTGGTTTTGCTAAGACTTGACCACGTTGGACTTGATCACGGTTGATACCTCTTAATAAGACACCAACGTTATCACCTGCTTGGACGAAGTCACAAGTCTTACGGAAGGATTCAAGACCAGTAATAACGGTCTTTTGGGTATCTCTAATACCGACGATTTCAACTTCGTCACCGAGTTTAGCTGTACCTCTTTCAACACGGCCAGTAACAACTGTACCACGTCCAGAAATAGTCATAACGTCTTCGATAGCGAGTAAGAATGGCTTATCGGTATCTCTGGTTGGAGCTGGGATATAAGTATCACATGCATCCATTAATTCCATAATAGCAGCTTCTGCTTTTGGATCGCCATCTAATGCAGCTCTTGCGGAACCACGGATGACTGGGACCTCGTCTCCTGGGAAGCCATAGCTATTTAATAAGTCACGGACATCCATTTCAACTAAGTCTAATAATTCTGGATCATCGACTAAGTCGGTCTTGTTGATGAAGACGACGATGTATGGAACACCAACTTGACGAGCAAGTAAGATGTGTTCACGAGTTTGTGGCATAACGCCATCAGTACCAGCAACAACGAGGATTGCACCATCCATTTGAGCAGCACCAGTAATCATGTTTTTAACATAGTCAGCGTGGCCTGGGCAGTCAACGTGAGCATAGTGTCTTTTTTCTGTTTGATACTCAATGTGGGCAGTATTAATTGTAATACCACGGGCTTTTTCTTCTGGAGCAGCATCGATTTGATCGTATGCTTTCTTTTCAGATAAACCTTTCTTTGCTAAGACAGTTGTAATAGCAGCAGTTAATGTGGTCTTACCGTGGTCGACGTGACCAATGGTACCAATGTTAACGTGCTCTTTAGATCTGTCAAACTTTTCTTTTGCCATTGTTTGAATTTCTCCTTTCATTCAAATGAATTCAACATTTTTAATATATAGCAAGTTTTATTTATAATCAATACCAATTATTATTGGTGTTAATTATTAAGGTTTTTAAGATTAGCGGGCACTCATTCCGCTTTTCTTAATGATTTCATCTTGGACGTATCTTGGGCATTCTCCGTAGTGGTCGAATTGCATGACGTAGTTACCACGTCCTTGGGTCATACTACGTAAATCTGTGACGTAACCAAACATTTCTGAGAGTGGTACTTCCGCTTCAATGATTTTGGCGTTGCTTCTTTGAGATTCACCAGTGACGAGTCCACGTCTTCTAGCGATATCACCAAGAACATCACCATAATATTGTTCTGGGACAGTAACTTCAATCTTCATGATTGGTTCTAAGATGACTGGATTACATTTCTTAGCAGCTTCTTTAAGAGCCATACTAGCAGCGATCTTATAAGCAGCTTCACTAGAGTCGACATCATGGTAAGAACCATCGAATAATGTCGCTTTAATATCCATGACTTGGAATCCAGCAATCATACCTCTACCTAAGGCATCGACTAAACCGTCTTGGGTAGGTTTGATATATTCTCTTGGGACAGAACCACCGACAATCGCATCGACGAATTCAAATCCTTTTCCTGGGTTTGGTTCAAATTTGATCCAAACGTGACCGTATTGTCCACGACCACCAGATTGTTTGATGTATTTACCTTCACAATCCGCAGAGGATTTAATCGTTTCACGATATTCGACTTGAGGAGCACCAACGTTAACAGAAACGTTAAATTCTCTTCTCATACGATCGACGATAATGTCTAAGTGTAATTCACCGACACCAGCAATAATGGTTTGACCTGTTTCAGCATTAGTTCTAACTCTGAAAGTTGGATCTTCTTCCGCTAATTTTTGTAAAGCGATAGACATCTTTTCTTGGTCAGCTTTAGTCTTTGGTTCAACAGCTTCTTCAATAACTGGATCTGGGAATTCCATCTTTTCAAGAATGACTTCGTGTTTTTCATCACAGAGTGTATCACCTGTGGTGGTGTTCTTAAGTCCGACAACTGCGCCGATATCTCCAGCGTGGAGTTCTTCAACTTCTTGTCTATGATTAGAGTGCATTAAGACAACACGAGCGATTCTTTCTTTAACTCCTTTTGTGGAGTTTAAGACGTAAGAGCCTGATTTTAATGTACCGCTATAAACACGGACATAGGCTAATCTACCAATGAATGGGTCAGTAGCGATTTTAAACGCTAAAGCTCCTAATGGTTCGTTATCGTCTGGTTTACAAACGATTTCATTTCCTTGATCATCAACACCTTTTGCGGGAGGAATATCAAGTGGGGATGGTAAGTATTCAACAACACCGTCTAAGAGTAATTGAATATTTTTGTTTTTATAAGCACTACCGCAGAAGACTGGGTGGAATTCACCAGTTAAGACAGCCTTACGGATAATGGCTTTAATTTCATCAACACTTGGTTCTTCACCTTCTAAGACTTTCATCATGAAGTCATCATCGAAGGCGGCAAGAGCTTCAACGAGTTCCGCTCTTTTTAATTCCATTTGATCAACCATGTCTTCTGGAACTGGAATTTCTTTTGGTTCTTGGCTTCCCGCTTCATAGACATAAGCTTTTCTTTCAATAATATCAACCGCACCTCTAAGGGAGCTTTCAATACCGATTGGAAGTTGAACGGCTTTGGCGTTAGCGCCTAAACGTTCCTTTAAGGAACGGACACACATTTCGAAGTCCGCACCGATGGCGTCAAGTTTGTTAACGAAGACAATTCTTGGAACACCATATTTTGAACCTTGTCTCCAAACTGTTTCAGTTTGTGGTTCAACACCATTTTTACCATCGAGGACGGTAACCGCACCATCTAAGACACGGAGAGATCTTTCAACTTCAACAGTGAAGTCGACGTGACCGGGAGTGTCGATGATATTAATTCTATTACCTTTCCAGAATGCTGTAGTTGCAGCTGAGGTGATGGTAATACCTCTTTCTTGTTCTTGTTCCATCCAGTCCATGGTGGCGCCACCTTCGTGGACTTCACCAATCTTGTGGATTTTACCTGTGAAGAAGAGGATACGTTCGGTTGTTGTGGTCTTACCGGCATCGATGTGAGCCATGATACCGATATTACGTGTATGAGCTAAATCAAATTCACGTGCCATACGTTAATATCCTCCTATTACCAGCGGTAATGTGCGTAAGCTTTATTAGCCTCTGCCATCTTGTGAGTATCTTCTCTTTTCTTCACGGAAGCACCAGTGCCGTTAGCGGCATCGATGATTTCATTAGCGAGTCTTTCTTCCATGCTCTTTTCGTTTCTAAGTCTAGAATAGTTAACTAACCATCTTAAGCCTAATGTGACTTTTCTCTCTGGAGAAACTTCAGTTGGGACTTGGTAGTTAGCCGCACCGATTCTACGAACTTTTAATTCGACTTCTGGCATGATGTTATTGATCGCAGTTGCGAAGACATCCATTGCTGGTTTACCTGTTTTGGCTTCGATTTTGTTGAAGGCGGTATAGAGAATCTTTTGAGCGGTTCCCTTTTTGCCATCAAGCATAATTTTGTTAATTAAACGTGTTACTAATTTTGAATTATAAATTGGATCTGGTAACACATCACGTTTTGCAACGCTTCCTTTACGTGGCATTATTCTATCCTCCTTCTAATTATTTCGCCGCTTTTGGTTTCTTAGAACCATATAAGCTACGACCTTGACGTCTAGCTTCAATTCCGGCGCAGTCAAGTGTTCCTCTAACGATGTGGTAACGAACACCTGGTAAGTCCTTAACACGGCCGCCTCTAATCATGACGGTTGAGTGTTCTTGTAAGTTATGGCCTTCTCCACCGATATAAGCTGTAACTTCATAACCATTGCTTAATCTAACACGAGCGTATTTTCTTAAAGCTGAGTTTGGTTTTTTAGGGGTCATGGTACCAACACGGGTACAGACACCTCTTTTTTGGCTAGCTGGTTGAGAGGTTTCTTTTTTCTTTAAAGAGTTCCATCTTTTTCCAAGAGCTGGCGCCTTTGATTTTACAGTGGCGGTTCTTCTGCCTTCACGGACTAATTGATTAATTGTTGGCATATATTGCTCCTTTCAATTATTTCCTGTTATTTATGGTAATTACTGTCCACGCTACCGGGTGTGTCCAACTTTTCTCATAAAAATGGACCTTAACGGTCTTGTGGCGGTTTGAATTACGCGCTCATATATTATATATAAAAGAAAAATAGGCGCAATAACTTTTTTAAAAAATATTATTTTGCCTATTATTAAGCGACTTTAGTAAAGAATTTTTTTGTTAATTTTGCTTTTTGCTTTATCACTGATCGACTTTGTTATTTGATTTGAGTGTCGATGAATTTTTTTATCGCTGATGATAATGACATCTTTGTATTCACCAAAGTCCTTATTGGATTCAGGGTTCAATTGATAAAACACTAATACTTTGTCTTTTTTGTTATCAATCTCCACTTCTTTTGTTTCTTTGGTGACAACTAATAGATCTTTTATATCGATATCTTTGAAATAATAAGCAACAATAAATTCTGCAAGAACCTTGTCTAAATCAGATACCTCTTCCTTTCGATCGTCTTTAAACTCAATTTTTTCAACAAAGAAAGAAAATGGAACATCTAGGGCTTTCGCTAATTTATAAATATTTGAAAAACTTGCTTTATATAAAAATATATCCTTTCTAGAATATCGATCAATCGAATCAAATCCAACGCCACTCTTCAAAGATAATTCTTTCATCGTCATCATTCTTCTTTTCAAAATTCTCTTTAACAAAGTGCTTTCTAGATTTACTTTTTCATATTCACAATATAAGTGGCTCCAGCCCACTATGTGAAGAGTTGGAAAAAAGTGAAGCATTAAACTTATTGGTAACGTTAAAAATAACGCATAGAAAGATTTACGATATTTTAAAAAGAGATAATAGTACGCTGAAGCGATCCAGTACGCCTCATCAGATACGACATCTATATCTTCTATATTCACTACTCTTTCAATTGTGTCCTCAATTATTTGTTTTTTATTGTAACGATCAAAAAAACTATCATCATCGTTTTCTAAAGCGTGAATAAATCTAGAACTAGCGAGCTTTTCTTCTAACACTAAAAGATGAATTCCTTTTGATAATTCAAAATGAAGAATATTTGAGAATATTTCAATAAGATAAGTTTCGTAATTTTGTCTATACATCTATTTTGTCCCTAATCATTAAATATGAAATTATACCTTCAATTTTGTATAAAGCTTCTTTTTTAATAGCAGATTAACTACCATGTTAAAGAATTATTTTCATACCCTGATTATACATTGAGAATTGGATTATATATAAATTTTTTCGTATTACACTACGGATTTTTTTAATAGAAAAAACTTTTTCATTATTTAATTGCCCACCTATTAAATATCATTTAATATATCTTTGTTCCTTTTGCAGATTGGACACTTAAGGAGAAATACAACATGAAAACACTAATCATGCTCTCGGCTATTCCAGCTTCAGGTAAATCGACCTGGGCAAGTGAATACCAAAAAACCCACGACAATACTTATATCGTAAGTAGTGATGATGTGAGGATGGAAGTCACCCATGGTGATTATCAAGACCACTCCAAGCAAAAAGAAGTGTGGGAATTATTTGAAAAAAGAATCCATGAATATGGACAAATTGATGACGTCACAGTAATTCTTGATGCGCTTAACGATGTTAACGCAGTCAGATTAAAATATTTATCAACCACTCCTGAATTTGATAAAAAGATTCTCGTCTTATTCCCTAGCTCACTAGAGAAAAGTCGATTCTACAACAATCAAAGAGAAGTTGAAGTGAGAGTCCCAGATTTCATCTTAGAAGGCTTAGTAAATAAATTTGAAGAGCCAAATGAAGAAGTACTCAAATTAGTTGATGAAGTTATAGAAGTAAAATGGTGAGAATTTCTCACCTTTTTCTTTTATCAACATAAAAGCCCCTACTTAACATAGGGGCGATTTTATTAGTTAATCAAAGATTAATATTCTTGACCAGACTTATGAGTGATTTTCTCGTGTAAAGCGTTAAGCGCGCGGTCATGATCTTCAATATAGTGATCTTTGACTTCATGCATTGTGGCCTCAACAGAGAAATCCTTCAACAATTCTTCGCTAGCTTCATCATCTAGTAAGCCACGTCCTGCTGGAATTAAGTGTCCAGTAATGACGTTTTCTTTTAAGCCGTGTAAGTAGTCGGTCTTTCCTTTAATAGCAGCGTCGGTAAGAACTCTTGTAGTTTCTTGGAAAGATGCTGCAGAGAGGAAGGAATCGGTCTCTAAAGCGGCTTTAGTGATACCTAAGATAAGTGGAGAGAAGACTGCAGGACGTTTTCCAGCAATAATCGCTTCATTATTCTTACGAGTGAAGATATTTAAGCTCACTCTTGTACCAGCGATCATATCAGTATCTCCAGCATCGATAACGAAGACTTTTCTTAACATTTGTCTAACGATAACTTCGATGTGTTTATCAGAAATACCGATGGATTGAGCGCTATAGACTTTTTGAACTTCTTTAATAATGTAACGTTCAACTTGAGTGACATCACTAACTTCGAGAAGTTTCTTAGGATCGATAGCACCTTCGGTGATCTTACCGCCGTTAGTGACTGTATCACCTTTCTTAACACGGAGTTTAGCACCGAAAGAAGTTGTATAAGTCTTTTCTTCTAAATCGTTAGTGACAGTGACGAGATAGCAACCGTTCTTTTCTTCAATCTTGGTAATCTTACCTGGGATTTCAGAGATGAGAGCTTCTCCTTTAGGGTTACGAGCTTCAAATAATTCTTGAACACGAGGTAAACCTTGAGTGATATCGCTACCAGCAACTCCGCCAGTATGGAAGGTTCTCATTGTTAACTGAGTACCTGGCTCACCAATAGATTGAGCGGCCATAATACCAACAGCTTCACCAACTTCAACCTCTCTACCTGTAGCGAGGTTACGTCCGTAACAGTGAACACAAACGCCATCTTTAGTTTCACAACCAAATAAGCTTCTGATAGTCACTTCTTCTATTCCAGCATCAACGATTGCTTTCGCGCTTTCTTCGTCAATCATGGTGTTACCTTTAACTAAGACTTCACCAGTTTTTGGATTAACGACATCATTTAAAGCATATCGACCAACTAAACGGTCATATAACTTAACGATAACAGCGTTTCTAGCGGTGTCTCTAATTTCTTTAACGGAATAGCCGTGGTCAGTGCCACAATCGATTTCTCTAACGATAACGTCTTGAGAAACGTCAACTAATCTTCTAGTTAAGTAACCAGAGTCAGCAGTCTTAAGAGCGGTATCCGCTCCACCTTTACGAGCACCATGGGTGGCGATAAAGAATTCACTAACGGTCATACCTTCACGGAAACATCTCTTAACTGGGAGTTCGATGGTGCCACCAGAGGTGTTACCCATAAGACCTCTCATACCAGCTAATTGGGTAATGTTAGAAATGTTACCACGAGCACCACTATCACTCATCATGAAGATAGGGTTTCTCTTATCTTTTTTAACTTGTTCAGTTAATTTGGTACGAACTTCAGCAAGGACACCATTCCAAACATCAACGACGGAATTGTGTCTTTCTTCTTCGGTATACATGCCCATATCGTACATCTCTTCGATTTCAGCGACTTTCTTGTCACCTCTTTCTAAGATGTCTTCTTTTCCTTCAACGATATGAATATCGTCGATAGAAATGGTAAATCCTGCAACAGTCGCGTATTGGAATCCTTGATCTTTCATCTTATCAAGAACAGAAGAGGTCTTTGGATTACCTTTACGATCATAACGTTGGAAGATTTCATTAATGATTTTTCCTAAATCACCTTTCTTAACAGGTGAACGAAGTGGCATCTTCGCAATGATCGATTTCACATCGCTTCCCATTGGAACAAAGTATTCAGGGATATCGTGATCCATATTCGCGGAATTAACTTCATTTAAATATGGGAAATCACTTGGGAAAATTTGGTTGAAGATAATCTTACCAACAGAAGTGATTAAGTAGCTCTTATTCATTTCTTCAGTGAAGGTTTTCTTCATTAAAGCTTTACCAACAATGGCAATTCTATTATGTAAGTGGACTTGGTGAGTTTGATAAGCGAGTAAGACATCATCAACGCTTCTAAAGACTTTTCCTTCACTAGCAGCGTATAATTCAAATCTTTCAGCTTCTTCTAAATCACCTTTTTCTTCGAATTTCTTGGCTCTTGCTAAGAATTCTTCTTTAGTGGATTCAAGAGTTAAGTAATAGTTACCTAAGACCATGTCTTGAGATGGGGTAACGATTGGTTTTCCATCTTTTGGTCCAAGGATGTTATTACTTGCGAGCATTAAGTGTAACGCTTCTTCTTGAGCAGCCTTACTTAATGGAACGTGAACCGCCATTTGGTCACCATCGAAGTCAGCGTTAAATCCTGTACAAACAAGTGGGTGTAAACGAATGGCTCTACCATCGACTAAGCGAGGTTGGAAAGCTTGAATACCAAGTCTATGTAAGGTTGGAGCACGGTTTAAGAGAACTGGGTGTTTACCGATGATTTCTTCAACGATATCTAAAACCGCTGGATCATATCGATCGATAATCTTGTCAGCTTGCTTATGCGCGTTCGCAATACCTTTCTTTAATAATTCACAGGCGATAAATGGTCTTAATAGTTGAACCGCCATTTCACGTGGAAGACCACATTCATACATTTTTAAGAATGGACCAACCGCGATAACGGAACGACCAGAGTAGTCGACACGTTTACCTAAGAGGTTTTGTCTAAATCTACCTTGTTTACCTTTTAAGCCAGAGGATAAGGATTTAAGCGCTCTTCCTCCAGGACCTGTGACTGGTTTATTTCTTCTGCCGTTATCAATGAGCGCGTCAACTGCTTCTTGAAGCATACGTTTTTCGTTCATTAATAAGACTTGAGGAGAGTTCATGTCAATTAACTTCTTTAAACGGTTATTACGAGAAATAACTCTACGATATAAATCGTTTAAATCAGAGGTGGCAAATCTTCCTCCATCAAGTTGAAGCATTGGTCTTAAATCAGGTGGGATGACTGGAATGACATCAAGGACCATCCATTCAGGCTTGTTATCGCTATGACGGAAGGCTTCGATGACTTCGAGCCTTTTAGTTAATTTTGCTCTATTTAAGGAAGTTGTTCCCTTCATCTTGCGGTTAATTTCTTCGCTTTCTGCATCTAAATCGATTTCAGAAAGTAAACGTTTAATCGCACTCGCACCTTCAGAGAATTCACAACCTGTGAACTTTCTAGCGAAGAGATAGACAGTTTGGAAGTCAAAGACTTCGTTATTGTTTTCTAATCTAGCGATGAGCTCTTCACTTCTTAAATAATCATCGCTTCCTGGAGTTAATCCCCATTCTTCTCCATGAGATTGAATTTCTTTAATAACAGGAATGAAGATTTCTCTACCATTCTTTTCGTTAACGAATTCTCTATAGGAGAGGATTTGAGATTTACCTGGGTTTAAGCAGATATGAGCAGCGTAATAGGCCACTTCTTCTAAGTGTTTTGGAGAAACATCGAGAAGTAAACCAATACGAGACGGGATACCTTTAAGGTACCAGATGTGGGTGCAAGGAGAAGCGAGTTCGATATGACCCATTCTTTCTCTTCTTACTTCTTTAGAAATAACTTCAACACCACATTTTTCACAAACGACACCGGCGTATCTAATTTTCTTATATTTACCACAGTGACATTCGTAGTCTTTGGCAGGACCAAAGATCTTTTCGCAGTATAAACCTTGCATTTCAGGTTTTTGGCTACGATAGTTGATGGTTTCTGGTTTTAAAACTTCACCATGAGACCAGCTTCTAATAGTGTCAGGAGAAGCTAATCCAACTTTGATAGCAGATAATTTTTTTACGTCAAACATTGTTTTTTTCTCCTTTCTATTAGTCTCCACTATTAACGAGGGTTGTCATAGCGATATCCTCATCAATACCGGATTTAACATTTCCGCTTTCTTCACCGACAAGATTACGTAAGGAAGTGTTAATCTTTCTTTCTTCTTTATCGGCTTCTTTAGCAAGCGCATCCATATCAATCTTATTACCTTTGTCATCGAGTAAATCAACAGACATTGATAATGATTGTAATTCTTTAACTAAAACCTTAAAGGCTTCTGGAATACCTGGTTTTGGAAGTGGTTGATTCTTAATAATAGCCTCATAGGTCTTTCTTCTACCAACACGGTCATCAGATTTGATAGTGATAATTTCTTGTAAGACGTGGGCGGCGCCATAAGCTTCAAGAGCCCAAACTTCCATTTCACCAAATCTTTGTCCACCGTTTTGAGCTTTACCTCCAAGAGGTTGTTGTGTGACCAAGGAATATGGTCCAGTCGCTCTAGCGTGTAATTTATCATCGACCATGTGGACGAGTTTAATCATATACATGACACCAACAGTGATTCTTTCATCGAATTTTTCACCTGTACGGCCATCGTATAAGACGGTCTTTCCATCTTTATCCATTCCAGCTTGTTTCATCATTTCGAAGATTTCTTCGTTAGTGATTCCGTCAAAAACTGGGGTAGCAATCTTATAGCCAAGTTTCTTTAAAGCCATACCTAAGTGGACTTCAAGAATTTGACCGATGTTCATACGAGATGGAACGCCTAATGGGTTAAGCATGATGTCTACTGGAGTTCCATCTGGTAAGAAAGGCATATCGCATTCTGGTAAGATACGAGAGATAACACCTTTGTTACCGTGACGTCCAGACATCTTATCTCCTTCGGAGATCTTACGTTTTTGAACGATGTAGACAGTGACAACTTCGTTGACTCCTGGTGGGAGTTCGTTGTCTTTGGCTTTTTCTTCTCTTTTTCTAATTTTGACATCAAGGACGATTCCCGCCCCACCATGTGGGACACGTAAAGAAGCATCTTTTCCTTCGTTGGTCTTTTCTCCGAAGATCGCCATTAAGAGTTTTTCTTCTGGAGTTGGTTCAGTTTGTCCTCTTGGAGTAACTTTACCAACTAAGATATCTCCCTCTTTAACTTCAGTACCGATAACAACAATACCTCTACTATCTAAGTGAGATTTGGCTTCGGTTGAAACATTTGGGACATCCGCGGTGATTTCTTCATCACCTAATTTTGGAATGCTACGGCATTCGCAGTCATATTTCTCAATGTGGATTGAGGTATAGACATCGTCTTTGACGAGTCTTTCTGACATGATGACCGCATCTTCGTAGTTATATCCGTTCCAAGTCATGAAGGCAATGGTGACGTTTTGACCTAAAGCGAGGTCTCCGTTTTGCATTGCTGGACCATCAGCGATGATTTGTCCTTTTTTAACTTTGTCTCCAACTTTGACGATGGCGACTTGGTTAATACATGTACCTTGGTTACTTCTTTCAAATTTTTGTAAGTGGTAGCATACTGGTTCATTACTACCTTTAACTAAGACTTCAATAACGCGTGAATCGACGTAAGTGACGACGCCATCTTCACTAGCGACAACAGCAAGTCCACTATCGTGAGCAACTTGATGCTCTAATCCTGTACCAACTAATGGTGCGTGTGGTTTTAATAATGGTAAGGCTTGACGTTGCATGTTACTACCCATAAGGGCACGCATTGTGTCATCGTTTTCTAAGAATGGAATACTACCAGCCGCAATCGAAACAACTTGTTTTGGGCTGACATCGACAAAGTCAACTTCCTCTTTCTTCGCTAAGACGTTTTCGCCTTTATGTCTAGCGACAACGACATCATCTAAGATTTCGCCATCTTCAGATAGGTGAATATTAGCTTCAGCAATGACATAATCCCATTCTTCATCAGCGGTTAAATAAACGCTATCTTCAGCTTTAGATAAAACTCTATGAGTTTTTTCATCAACTGGTCTATATGGAGTTTCAATAAATCCATATTTATTTACTTTCGCGTATGAGGCTAAGTTATTGATAAGACCGATGTTTTGACCTTCAGGGGTTTCAATTGGACAAATACGTCCATAGTGAGAAACGTGAACGTCACGAACTTCAGTGGAGGCTCTATCTCTAGTTAATCCTCCAGGACCTAACGCAGAAATTCTTCTTTTGTTTGTTAACTCCGCTAATGGGTTTGTTTGATCCATGAACTGAGATAATTGGGAACTTGCGAAGAATTCTCTAATTGAGGCCACTAAAGGACGTGGGTTGATTAAGGCTTTTGGTTTGACGTTGCCTAAATCAGAAATAGACATCTTTTGTTGAACGGTCTTAAGCATCTTAGCTAAACCGACTCTAAATTGATTTTGGATGAGTTCTCCAACACATCTAATTCTTCTATTTCCTAAGTGGTCGATATCATCTGTTCCACCAAATCCGTCTTGGACGTTTAAGAAATAGCTAAAGATTGCGATAATATCGCAAATGTTGACATATGTTGAAGTATTATGTAAGTCTGTACCAATAATGACAGAGACTTTTTTATCTTTTTCGTTATTGTAAACTTTGACGATGTTAACTTTTCCGTTAGTGTCAAGTTTCTCATTAACTTTAAGAACTCTTAAGTGAGCGCCTTGTTCGAAGAATTCTTCATCTTTTAATTTCTCAACTTCTTCGTTGGTTAATAAGTGTCCTTTTGGATAGACGACTTCTCCATCGGCGGAAATTAAGTTTTCAGCGAGGATTCTTCCACCTAAACGGTTATAGATACCAAGTTTTTTGATGAATTTATATCTACCAGCACGACCAAGGTCATAACGTTTCGCATCAAAGAAGCGTTGAACTAAGAAGTTAACAGTTCCTTCTTCAGTGATTGGTTCGCCTGGTTTCATCTTCTTAAAGATATCCACTAAAGCGGCTTTAGAAGATTTGATATTGGCTTCTTCTTCTTTTTCAAGAGTGTTTCTTAAAGCAAGAGAATCACCAAATAATTTGAGCATGTCATCGCTATTTTCGATACCTAACGCTCTAAGTAAGGTGGTCGCATGGATCTTTCTTTGTCGATCAATACGAACTGAAAGCATATCTTTTGCGTCGCTTTCAAATTGTAACCAAGTACCTCTTCCTGGAATTAAGTCAGCTTCATATAAATATTTACCTGCTCTAAATTCTTTAGATAAGTAGGCTCCTGGAGATCTAACGATTTGAGAGACGATAACTCTTTCTGCACCATTAACGATGAATGTTCCACTATTGGTCATAAGTGGTAAATCACCCATAAAGACTTCTGATTCTTGAATTTCACCAGTTTCTTTATGGAGTAATCTCACGGTGATATACATTGGAACATTGTAGGTGAGATCTCTTTCTTTACACTCTAAATAAGTGTGTTTTGGTTCACCAAGTCTAATGCTTAAGTATTCAATAGATAAGGTGTTGGTGTAGTTTTCAATAGGGAATGATTCTCTAAAGACCTCATCAAGACCTTTTTCTAAAAACTCAGCGTAAGACTTAGTTTGGATTTCAACGAGATTTGGTAAAGGAAGATCACCAGAAATCTTCGAATAATCATATCTGTTGTTATTAATTTGTCTTAAATCTTTAATGTTTCTAGACATGTAATGGCTCCTTTTTCTATAAAAATGTTTTACTGTTCACTTTTGGTTGCTTGAATAATCCAGTAACCTTTTTCTTTGTGGAGCACAGTAACGTTTTCAAATACTGTTTCGAGATATTTGAAAGCGCTCTCGGCTCCTTGTTTTTTACGGATTACTATATAAAGTGAACCGCCATCAATTAAGTATTGTTTAGCCCCACTATACATTTGGTAGGTAACGATTTTACCCGCCCTAATTGGGGGATTTAACACAATTGAATCAAACGTTCCTTCAATCTTTTGATAGATGTCACTATGAAGGCAGGTGACTCGTGACGATAAATTCAGACGTTGGCTACTCTTTGACGCTAGAGCAAGCGCACGCGAATTAATATCAGCGAGAACGACTCTCGCTTCTATATTGTTTTGGGCCAAAGTAAGTCCAATAGGGCCTACTCCACACCCTAAATCAAGGATTCTCCCGGATAGATTTAGAGGGACTAATACCTTTAAAAAGATATAGGTCCCCTCATCTATTCGCGATTTTGAAAATACTCCATTATCGGAATAATAGGCGTACTCTTTGCCATATAAAGAGAATTTAATTTCTCTCTCGTTAGATTTGACGCTTGGCTCCGAGTCAAAATAATGGCCCATTATTACCTCAGGAAATTAACTAAAGTTTCGTTAATTATTTAACTTCGACTTCAGCACCAGCAGCGACTAATTGCTCTTTTAAGCTATTAGCTTCGCTTTCAGAGATGTGTTCTCTGATGGCAACTGGAGCAGCATCAACCATCTTTTTAGCATCCATTAAGCCTAAGCCTGTGATTGCTTGGACAGCTTTGATGACTGCGACTTTGCTAGCACCAGCACTCTTTAAGAATAAAGAGACTTCAACTGGTCCTTTAGCAGCTTCTTCTTCGACAGGTGCAGCAGCAGCGGCAACAGGTGCAGCAGCGGTGACACCAAATTCTTCTTCAACAGCTTTGACGAGTTCGTTTAATTCGAGAACTGTCATTTCTTTTAAGCTGGCAATGATTTCTTCTTTTGTTAATTTAGCCATTTTTCTTTTCCTCCTAAATTGGCATTATTTTGCATCCGCAACAGCCTTTACAGTGCAGGCAAATTGACGGACTGGTGCTTGTAAGCACGATAATAACATGGATATGAGACCTTCTCTTCCAGGCATCTTTGAGATTTCTTTAACGCCGTTAGCGTCAACGAATTTTCCTTCAAAGATTCCACCTTTGATGGTTAAGTTGTCTCCAAATCTTTTTGCGTATTTAACAAGCACTTTGGCCCCGGTGTTGATTTCTGTTGAGAAGAACACAGCGTTTGGTCCAGATAAGACTTGTTTTAAATCTTGATAATTAAGTTCATCAGCAGCGCGTTCAACGAGTGAGTTCTTATAAACATTCATAGAAGCGTTTTCTGCTCTTAAGGCTCTTCTTAATTCTTGGATTTGAGCAACAGTGAGACCACGATACTCCGCAACAATTAAGGCTTGAGACTCTTTAGCTTTGCTAACGATTTCATTAACAGATTCTTGTTTAGCTAATAAGACATCCTTATTCATGTTTGACCTCCTTTTCAATTTGATTTTTTGTTTGAGGCTCCAATATACAGTGAGAATGAAATGATGATATTTCTATTTCTTCACCTCGGTAACATTATTAAGACCCATGTCCGTTACTGTCTTAGGTATATTAGAATCTAGTTTGATTATCGACCGTTAAATGTGATGTGGATAGCTGGACCCATGGTCGTATGGATGACAGCGTTTTTGACGTAGGTGCCTTTAACAGCAACTGGTCTAGCCTTGATAACTGCGTCAATTAAAGCTTCAAGGTTTTCATAAATTTTCTTTTCATCAAAGCTCACTCTGGCAATAGAAACATGCATATTTGCTTCTTTGTCGACACGGTATTCCACTTTACCGGCTTTGATTTCTTTTACCGCTCTAGCGATGTCAGGATTGACAGTGCCAGTCTTTGGGTTTGGCATTAAGCCTTTAGGACCAAGGACACGAGCGACTTTACCGATGACAGGCATCATGTTTGGAGTAGCAACGATAACATCGAAGTCGAACCAGCCTTGGCTGATTTTATCGATCATTTCTTGTCCTCCAACTAAGTCTGCACCAGCAGCTTTAGCCTCTTCAGTTTTGTCAGTAATGGCTAAGACCTTTTTTGTTTTACCATTTCCATGTGGAAGGATGAGAGTTCCTCTGACTTGTTGATCGGCTTGTTTTGGATCGACATTGAGTCTTAATGAGACATCGATTGTAGCGTCGAACTTGACAGTAGAAGTTTCTTTGACAAGTTTGGCAGCTTCTTCAAGACTATATTGTTTGGTTGGATCTACTTTCGCTAAAGCAGAAGTGTATTTCTTACCTTTTTTCATAGTTCCCTCCATTAGTCGTCGATGACGATTCCCATATTACGAGCACTACCTTCAACGATTTTCATAGCCGCTTCAATGTCATTAGCGTTTAAATCAGGTAATTTGTACTCAGCGATTTGCTTGAGTTGTGCTCTTGTAATGTGTCCGACAGTTTGTTTAACACCTGTAGCGGAACCTTTTTGGATACCAGCAGCTTTAAGAAGTAATGGAGCAACTGGAGATGTTTTGATGACAAAATCACAAGATTTGTCTTCATAAGCCGTAATGATGACTGGGACGATTTCCCCACGACGATCAGCAGTCTTAGCATTGAAGTCGGTACAGAACTTCGCCATGTTAATACCAGCAGATGCGAGTTTTGGTCCTGGTTTAGCTTCGCCACCAGGAAGTTCCATCTTTAAGACTTTCGCGATTTTTTTACTCACGTGACTTTCCCTCCTATATTAAGATTTGTCCGTGCTGTGGTACGGGTGAATCACCACTCTTCCACAGAACTAATCATGTGTATTACGTACTCTCGTATACGTAAAGGCAACATGCTTGTATATCGTATCAAAATGACACATGCGGACGCAAGCAAAAATTTATTTTTTTTCTTTAATCAAGTAAACAAAGAATAAAATATCAAGACATTATTAATAAATTAATAAAAACCCAAAGTTATTCCATAAAAATTCCTCGATATCATTTGAGAACAATCGCAAGAAAAAAGTTACTGTCTATAAATGAAGAAAAATCAAAAAAAAGATAAACGTTTTTAGGTGGAGAAATGTGGGCAATAATTGTTTATGGATTTTAATATTTTTCTAACCTCTTTTATTATATAATTCGTGTAGATTACATTGTAAAAGATATATTATAAATAACCTATATATTGATAATACCTTTATGGGAATTTTATTAGATTTTATTACGATATTTTTCTCTAACTGATTAATGAAATATTCTTACTGAGCATAACAAAATATTAATGCTATTTATTGCTCAATAAATATTTATATTTGAGGTACAATAACTATACTAATTTGCTTTTTATCGCGATAAGAGTATAATACAAACAGTCTATATGGCAAAATCACAAACCAAAAAACGTAAATTATCACCTTACTTATTGGTACTTCTCTCCTTTGCTGGAGTCATACTTTTAGGTTCATTTTTATTAACACTTCCTTTAGCACATAAAAATGGTCTATGGGGTTCATATTTGGATTCATTATTCATTTCTACCTCCGCTACTTGTGTGACTGGCTTATCAACTTATGCTTCTGGACTAGAAGGGGAACTTACATATTTTGGTCAGGCTGTTGTCCTTGTGATGATTCAAATTGGTGGTCTTGGTTTTATTACCATCTTCACCTTCATCATTTCCTTGTTTGCCAAAAAGCTACAATTCAAGGATCGTTTATTCCTTTCTCAGGCTGTGAATAGTAACACAATAGCTGGGGTTTCAAAGTTTGTTAAAAGAGTTATTGTTATCGTTTTAACCGCTGAAACATTAGGTTTCTTATTAGGTTTACCAGTGTTTTTGAATGTCTCTCAATACTCAACCGGAAAAGCAATTTGGGTCTCTTTATTCACCTCAGTGTCTGCATTTAATAATGCAGGATTTGACTTATTTGGCAGTTTATCGCTTATAAGAATGGCGGAAAACCCAATCGTTTATGGTCTTCCTACATGGGCGTATTATTATTTATGTTCTTATATAATGGTCCTCATCGTTATTGGTGGTATCTCTTTTATCACTATTATCGACTTGGTGATTTTACGAAAGAAACCAAATCAATGGAGTGCCTTTGTTAGAATCGTTTTAATTACTACAAGTGTCTTATTAGTCTTTGGTTTTGTGATGTTTGTCCTTACTGATGTCACCACTAATCACATCAACTTCTTTGAAGCAGCGTTCCAAAGTGTCACTTTAAGAACTGCTGGCTTTGCAACTTTTGATCAGAATAATCTCAGTAGCGCTGGTAAAGCTGTCAGCTGTCTATTGATGTTTATAGGTGGATCACCAATCTCCACCGCTGGTGGTATTAAAACCACCACCATCTTTGTTATCGTCTTATGCTTAGTAAGATTCTTACAAAGAAAAGGAATCTATGCTTTCAACCGTGAATACACCAAATCAAGTATTCTTAAGGCCACAAGCTTAGTGTTCTTATCAATATTTTTCATCGTCATTGCCTTCTTATCCATTATGGCTATTGAACAACACTGTCAAAATCCAAATGAACTCATTACATCCGAGAACGTCTTCTTTGAAGTCTTCTCAGCGTTCGGTACAGTTGGAGTTACCGCAGGTATTACTTCTACATTGAATGTAGGCAGTAAGGTTATCATTATTGCCCTAATGTTCTTTGGAAGACTCGGTCCAATTACCTTGTTCCAATTATTCCAAGGTGATATGGATAGAGAAGAAAGTGTTCATTTTAAACGTGTACAAACCGATGTTATCGTTGGTTAATAGGAGGAAATCTATATGGCACACAAATCATTTGCAGTTATCGGCTTAGGTCAATTCGGTCGATCCATCGTTAAAGAATTATCAGAAAACGGGATGGACGTTATCGCGATTGACAATAACGAAGAAGTCGCTAAAGAAGTCGCTAACGATTTACCAACAACATTTATTGCTGACTCCACTGATGAAAAAGCTCTTAAAGAGCTTGGAATTAGTGATGTTGATGCGGCAATCGTTGCTTTTGGTGATAATCAAGAAGCGAGCGTTCTTACCACCGTTATTTTAAGAGAGTTAGGTGTTAAAAATATCGTTGTTCGTGTTGACGATGATTATTATGTTCCAATTATGAAAAAACTCGGTGCTACTGAAGTAATTACTCCTCAAAAAGCTGCTGGTGCTGCTTTGGCTAACCGTATCGGTAACGATGATTACACTGACTTCTATCGTTTAGATAGCAAATATTCAGTAGTCTCCATTATCATTAACCCTGGTTTCTTCCCAGTTACCTTAAAAGAAATGAATCCTAAAAATGTTTATGGCGTTAATGTTGTCTTAATTAGAAGAGGTTCAAGATCTTTCGTTCCTGGTGGTAATGATTCACTTTTACCAGACGATACTGTCTACGTTGTAGGAACTTCTAAGGAAGTTGCTTCATTTAGAGAAGCGATTAACGGTAAGATTAAAAAGAAATAGTTTTATATTTAATATAAAAAGCAAACCGTTGAATGGTTTGCTTTTTTGTTAGATTTTATCAATTTCTGAGAAATCAACTTCAACTTTAATGGTTTTACCAAAGAAGATGGTTTCAAGTTCGACCGCTCCAGTATCTTTGTTGATGGAGAGGATTTTACCTTCGGTTCCTTCAAGAGTGCCGTGGATGACTTTAACATAATCACCTGGTTCATAACGATCATACATGCTTTCATCAACCATGCCCATTCTTTTAAGAACTGGTTCAATTTGTTCACGTGGCACTGGGAATGGCTTTGTACCTTTACCAGCAGATCCAACGAAGCCAGTAACACCTGGAGTGTTTCTAACAATATACCAAGCATAGTCAGTCATAATCATTT
>CAMOEI010000011.1 GCA_946612115.1 uncultured Caryophanales bacterium
CCAGACTATCTGGGGGTTTTAACTCGCTCAGCCTTTGCAGACTGGCTCAGACAAAGAAAAAACTGGGATAACCCAGTTTTATTTTTCGTAAGAGATCAACGCTGTGATTAAGTCTGCACGAGTGAGTGGTTTATAGAGGTAGTAACCTTGGACCATCATCTCATCATCAAGATCTTTAAGCATCATGAGTTGATTTTCGTTTTCAACACCAACAGCAGCCACTCCCATCTTTGCTTTCTTAGCGTTATTAACCATTTCTCTAAGGGAGTTATATTTAACTTGGTCAGTCTCGATAGCTAAGATAATGTCTCTAGCAACTTTCACTTCTTTAAATCCTAAAAATGAAAGTTCTTCAATATCAATATATTGACCTGTATATCTATCGCAAGAGAATAAAATCTTATATTTCTCGAGTTGAGAAGCAAAGCTTCTAATCTTTTCTTTGTTATTAGGAATAACTTCTTCAGGAATTTCAAGAGAGACGAATCCATTTGGAAGATGATTCTCTTCACATAAAGAGATAAGCTTAGCAACTAATTCTTCGTTATCTAAATATGTTTGGTCAATGTTAATAGCAATACGGTTAAATTGGTTAATCTTAAAGATGTTGTTTCCGTATTCTTTATACATCATACCGACAAAGTTAATGATAGATTCGGTAATCATGCCGGTCTTATTTTCTTGTTCGGCAATTGTGGAAATCTCTTGAGCGTTAAAGAAGACGTTTCTATGCGCGTCAGCAATACGTAAAAGAATTTCAGCTCCATAAATATGTTCATCTTTAACTCTGACGATTGGTTGTAAGTTCATCGATGTTGAATTGTGTCCTGAGAATTCTTTCTCCAATGTAGAGATCATGAATTCACGTTTAGATGCACTTCTTTCGATATCGTAATCAGAGAAGTAAATATAATCTTTGTGTTCTCTTCTTTCTCTATAGAATTCACCTAAATGTCTAAATAAGTCTTCTGCATGCGCATAGCCACGAGGATAACCTGTAGCAAGATAGGTAATGCTAAGAGGATGGAAGTCATTATTGTTATAGTATGACTGTTTACTAAGTGGATAAATATTCTCAATTTTAGTAATGATATCTTTATGTCCGTTGGATGGTAAATGGATCGCCAAAGTTGAGGCATTATAGTAATAAATATCGTCAATTCCGAGCTTATTCTTTAAATTTCTCACGTAATCTCTAACTAAATAGGAATATCCTTCTCCGCCAATTTTATGGAGAATATCTTCAACGTTTTCAATTTTTAATAAAAGAATATATCCACGCCCGCTAGAGATGAATTCATTTTTTATCGCGTTAAAGAACGCTCTATAGGAATAAACTAAGAAGTCCTCTTGATATAAGTCTCCAACAAGTTCATCTTTCTCTAAATGTTTAATAAAGACCACTCCATCTTTATCATTTTTATCTGATAAAGTCATAGAAGCCTCAAAGGAGTTATCTTGAATTTCGAAGTACTTTTTCTTCTTTGCAGAATATGGACAATCGCGGCATCTTTTATCTAGGCCAAACATTGCCTTGTAACATTTTTCTCCAACTTTAATTTTTGGGAAAATCTTTTTCATGTTATTAGATAAATATGTAATGTTGTAATCATTATCGATGTGATAAGCATACATATTGGATAAGGCTAAGATACTTTCATTTTCATTCTGCTTACTATCCGCATAGTCAGCAATCTCACGTTTTTCAAAATAGTTTTCAATTCTAAGAGCGACAATATAGAAGGTTTCTCTTAAATATGTATTCAACTTTAAATCTCTATTTCTATTAAAGATATAAACAACAGCAATAATTCTATTATTATCTAAATCCTTAATGACGTAATAAATACCACTTTGGATACCATACTGTCCTAAGCATTGTTGAAGTGATAAGTTAGCATGAGTACTTGTTGAAAAATAATAAGCATCATCTTCATCAGTGGTTTCACCCAATGTCTTAATAAAGTCTTCTTTAACAATTCCATCAGCAAATAATCCAGTTTTGCTAGATGCAATATATGAATAATATTGGTTCATTGATTTGTTATAAGCGATGATTCCACCTTCATCAACATCAATGAAATTACAAATCGCATCAAAGATGTTCTTTAATAATGCATCGTTTTGTTCATTATTAGTGGATGAATAATCTAAGTTAGATAAGGCATTAACAATTTTAGAAGTATAGTTAAGGTTCATTGATGTATTCATCATCAATTTAGTGCCAACATTGTTTTTAAGTCTTGATGGCAAATATAAGTTATATGGCTTTCCTTGTTGCTTGGCGTATTTTAAATCACCTAAAATCATTTCCTCATTTGAATAAGGATAAGCAACAATCGCATATTTTGCTAAGACGTTCCTTAAGCCTCTTTCATCGCGGATCATAATTGATGATTTAGTAACCACTAAATTGAGTTTCTCTTTGATCTCTGCGAAAGAATCAATGACAGGAATATAAATCAAAATTGATTTATTATTTTCACCGAACATATATAAAACATTATCGTGTTCTTTAAATAAATCACGATATAAGCTTAATAATCTATTCTTATCCACATCAGTCAATTCAAAGCCACTAGGCAACTCAAAAAACGCCTCGATGACAACATTTCTAAATGATTGAGAGACGAAGATAATATTAGAGATATTGTTTTTAAAACTCTTATAAGTGATAAGATTTTTCTCTTTATCAACATATTCTAAATTGATATGAGAATAATCAGGATCTTTAAGCATCAAGAAAGAAGATTCTAATTTAGATTTAATATCGTTCGTAGCTTTATCAAGCATCTGAATCTCACGAATATTACTATCTCCATAACTAACGAGATTCATATCATTATTTCTAATCTTATTAATATTTGTATAAGTAGTTTCAAATAACTGTTTATAGAAAGTCTTTTTTAATCTTCTAGATAATCTGATATAGAAAACAAAATATGCGACTAAAGTAACAAGAGCGACTGCGTCAAAAATAAAAATAAAGACTAAAGAACGCGTATATGCATAAGAAGTGATTAAAGCGATTGTAGACACTAAGAAAACCGCAACAGTGAATGCAGGAATAAGCGTATAGCCTTTATAAGTAGAGAGGAGATTTCTTTTCTTTTTATTCTTCATATCGTTTACTCCAAAATATCACTTCTACTGATGTCGTTGATCGTTGAAATAACCGCTTTACCTAAATCGATATATGTAGATAATACATCTGAATAAGATTCTAAATTATTAACTCTAGAAAGATTATTCTCAACAACCTTACAGGCAACAAAAGGAACTTTCCTTAAAGTTGATGTAACAGCGATACCAGCAGTGTTTTGATCAACAACAATCATTTCATTGTCTAAACTAAAAGCGGATTTTCTTTCTTTCAATGTATTTAGCATTTCATTAGAAAAATTATTTGTAGAAAGGAAAACGCCTTGATAATAGTTGATTTTAATTCTTCGATCTAAACCTTTACAAATATAGCCTAAAATGTCATTTTGAACCGCAAATTCCCTATCAAATCCCGGAATTTGTCCAATCGCGACATTTTCAAACATCGTTAAATCAACATTCGCATCAATGACTTTTTTACTAACAACGATATCGCCGTTTTTAAGTTTACTTGACACGGACATACATCTACCAACAGAGATAACTAAATCAACGAAATAATTGTCAAGAATGTGCATTAAAATCGAACTTGATAAAGTCGAAGTGTATAAGTCTGAAACAATAATCGCATCTTGAGAGAAAATTGTTCCAATAGAGATTTTATATTTCTCTAAAATTACTTCTTCTCTACGGTTAGCAAGAACGGAGTCAAAATATAAAATATCGTCGTGAGTTTCACCTACAATAACAATCATTATTTTTTCGCTCCTTTCTTTTCTTCTTTTTCAAATTGAGCTTTAACAAGTTCATTATAATCTCCAATTGGAAGAGGTCTAGAATAATAGAACCCTTGAATGGTGTCGATCTTAAGCTTACGTAACAAATCAACTTGTTCTTTTGTTTCTACACCTTCAATAATCGCTTCCATGTTATTAACATGAGCGAGCTCGATAAGGTAATGAACAATCGATTCAGTTCTTGTATCGGTTAAGATTCTATCAGTAAATGATTTATCGATCTTAATCGCATCAAATGGAATTTGTCTAATGTTATCAATTTGAGAATAACCAACACCAAAGTCATCCATTAAAACACGAACCCCTAAAGACTTTAATCTTCTAATAACAGATAAAGATAAGAATTTATTAACTTGAGATGTTGTTTCAACAATTTCAATTTCTAGATATTTAGGTGGAACATCATACTTTTTTAAAGTATCCACAATAGTATCTAGGAATGATCTAGAGAAGAATTCATATAATGAGAAGTTAACTGAAACAGGTAAGACATGCCTTCCTCTTTTTAGAGCCTCTCCTAAATCTTTAACAGCGAGTTCAAAAACTCTAACGTCAATCGCATTAAGTAAACCAGCCTTTTCGGCGTCATCGATAAATTTATTTGGACCTAAAACACCGAGTTCTGGATGATTCCATCTCGCTAAAGCTTCACAAGAAACAAATCTTTTTTCCTTAACGGAATATTTAGGTTGATAGAAAGGAATAATTTCATTATTCTCTAAGGCTTTATAGATTCTAGAACTACTACTTGCAGTAATATCTCTAAAAGACTTTTTAAAGTATGTAAATGATTCATAATTCTTTTCAGAATAATCTCTAGCAATAAGCGCGTCTTCAATCGCTGAAACGATGGATTCGTCTTTCTCCATTAACTTAATCCCGTAGAAAGGTTGAACCCAGATTTTAACTTTATCTTCATTAACCATTCTGAAGCATTCATTAGAGATATCACTCATTAATTTAGACACTAATGAATTATCGTTAGTGAATAAACAGAACAAGAACATTCCTCTAGAGAAACCATAGACGATATTTCTAGAATCATAAGTTCCATTATTTCTCGCAAATAACTTGTCTAAGAATTTCGCTAATTGAAGATTTAAATTAGTGAGAATTCTTTCTCTACCTCTATTAGAGGTAATCTCTAACGCGGTCGGAGTAAAAATCATTACATATCGATCTTTTTTAAGATATTGACGTCTATGAGATAATCTATCAGCTCTCAACTTGAAAGCGTCAAGATTATAGAATTGAGATGGCTCTCCTAATGTATAACTATTTTCAATAATTAATTGATTAATGAATCTCTTTTCAGAAGTAATCGCTAATCCTGAAGAAACAAATATCACAGCAAAGCCAACTTCAAAGACTGCAAATAAAACAATAAGGACGACTTGTTTATCTTTAAAGACACTAGGTAAAGCCGCTGCAACAACGATGAAAACAATAAAAGCCACCATTAAAGCAAAGCTTAACCATAAAATAATACGATAAAGAGTAAGAGGCTTAATTTTGAATTTCATCTTTCTTCTCCTGTTCTTTGGCTTTACGTTTTTCTTCAATCATTTGATCTAAAAGCTCTCTCTTAAGCTTTTCTTTTTGAGCGTCATTTAAAGACGCTAATCGACCTTCACTAGAGGCAACGCTTTCTGCTTCTTCTGCTGTTTTTAATGTCTTAAAGATATCGATTGTGGATGTGACAATTAAATATCCTGCCGGTACTAATAAAACAATGATAAGTCCAATTGGTGAAACAATAAAGTTAAAAACTTTACCTAAGAAAACATTAGTAACTTTAACTGTTCCTAAATATTGTTTTTCAGTAAATACCTGGTATTGTCCTTCTTTAGATTGTTCACCTTCATTATTAATACCAGAAGCTACAAAGATGTATCTTCCTTGTCCATACTTTGTAGTTGCGTCATAGTGAATTTCTTTAAGTCTATGGGTCATAACTCGATTAGTAACAACAACTTCTCCAGTTTGATATTCAGGAGTATCAGGAACAAATCCAGGAATGACCACTCTTTCATTTGCAAAAGTAATATCGATTTTTGCGCCTTTTTCAAAACTCTTTCTTACCGCTTCAAGATCTTCTTTGTAAGTGATAATTGCACTACTTTTTGGAATCTCAGGTTCCATAGAATCTGTTAATACAATGAAACTACCAATTCCAAATCTAATTGATTGACCATAATTTTCTTTTTTATGGATTTCTCCACTGATGTTGCCTGCAATAATAAAAGCAAAAATAAGGCCAAAAAGGACAAAGAGAATCCACTCAATAATAATACGAGCTTTGCTCTTCTTCTTTTTTGCTTTCTTTGTGGTATTATCCACCACATTATTTGTGGTTGGTTCGGTTGCCACGACATTATTCATGATTTCTTCACTCATAATTTAACAACCTTTCCACCCATCTTATTTTTGATTTCATTGGCTTTATTAAAGTCATCAAAAATATGAGCATCATTTTTATAGATAGATGTTTTCTTACTATTGATGTAATAACCTTCGTTAGTCTTAACGATGAATTTACCTGGGATAGGCGCTAATTCTTCTTTTGCTGGTTTAGCCTTTTTCTTAGGAGCTGGTGTTTTCTTTGGCTCTGGTTTCTTTTTAGGGGCAGGTTTTTTCTTAGCAGCCTTTTTAACTGGTTTTGGCTCTTCAGATTTTGCCTCTTCAACTGGTTTTACAGGCTTAGGTTCTTCCTTAGGCTTTTCCTCTTTCTTTGAAGTAGCCTTCTTTTTCGCTGGAGCTTTCTTTTTGGCTTTAGTCTTCTTTTTAACAGGTTCAACTGGTTTTTCTTCAGCGATTGGAGCTTCTTCTTTTGGTTCTTCCTTAACAGGTTCTTCCACTATTGGAGATTCAGTAACTGGTTCAGGAACATTTTCTTCTATAACAGGTTCGCTAACTGGCTCTGATTTAATTTCTTCAATAGGAGCAGTTGGCTCTTCTGGTTTAGTTTCTTTCTTCTTAGTAACTTTCTTTTTCGCTGGAGATTTTTTACGAGGCTTTCTTTGTTTTGGAGCAGGTTTTTCCTCTTCAATTGGTTCCTCTTCTTTAACAGGCTGCTCGCTAATCTCCTCTACTTTTTCCTCGCTAAAAATAGGTTCTTCTATTTGAACTTCTTCGGCCTTTTCTTCTTGTTCTATTGGAGATTCAGTAACTGGTTCTTCTTTAACTGGCTCAGATTGAATTTCTTCATTTTGAGCAGGATTTGCAGGAATTTCCTTAGATTTTGCGGCTTTTTTAGGTTTTTTATATTTTTTGTTATCGGTGTAGTCGCCTTTTGCTGCGGCGATAATTTCTGCACGCTTTTGATTGAGGATATCTTCTTGTTGTTGGCGAAGTTCAGCAATCTTAGCTTTGTAAGCTTCAGCCTCTTCATAATTGCGTTGTTCGATTAATTTAGCGACTTTCTTTTCGTATTTTTCAATCGCCTTTCTAATGCGGTTAAGTAAAGCTTCGATGCTCTTGATTTCATCACTGATATCTTTTTTCAATTTATATTCATCTTGGTAATAAACTTTTTCACTTCTATTAGGTTTAGCAGGTAAATCTTTTGGAGATAATTTATTTAAGTAATTGATATAAGATTCATCCGCACGGACAAAATCAACTGGTCCTTTAACTAAATCATCATAAATAAAAGATTCATCATCGATAGAATGAAGCAATTTTGGTTTATAAACTTTATTAACTTGCTTATAGACCTTATCGTTTTCAGTGTTTTCTAAGAATAAGAGATTAGAGAGTAAGATATGACCTAAGTCTTTTCTTTCTTTTTCATTGAATTCTTGGAAGTTACGATCAACTTTGAAGGCAACTCCTAAAGAATCAAACTTTTCAATGAAAAGGAAAGTTTCATAACACTTATGGTAAAGTGGATTCTTCTTAATGATGTTAGTTAATAAAATTGGTCTTCTAACATCTTTTTCGGTCTTAAATTCCTTCATGAATGGGGAATTATAATAATAACCAATATATTCTTTTAACTTATCAATACGGGCGATATATTCTCTAGCGGCGATACTTAAATCATCCTCTAAGGCACGCTTAACAGTAATCTTGGTTTCAATTTCAACTTCTTGACCATCGACGATTGATTTATTTTTGACATACATGATTTCTTTTTCATCTAAAGAAACGGTCTTTTTAATAAATTCATATCGCTTGTCTATGAATAAAATTAAGCGACGGATAAAAGTCGCTATAAATCTATTTTCGTAGGTGTGAAGTTCCTCTTTATTATATAAACCAAGAATTTTAGCAGGAACGACATCACCGTTATCTTTAATCTCTTTAATAAACTGCGAATGGCTCGCTAAATGTTGAACGGATTCATAGTTAATCTTTTTGGCGAGCTCAATAGGCATAACTGAACCTTCTGTTGTCGTCACTTCTCGAGGATTATTAGTGATTTGATCAAGCTCATACATACAATCTTCAATTCTTCTAATCCATTCTGGATTAAAGATGGAAGATCCTTTAAACTTCATTCTCAAATAAGAAGTTTGTCCATGATAAATATCTTCATTCATAAGGAAATAACGTTGGTCTTTAATAGAACCAACCTTATCTAGATACTTCAAGAAGAGTTCTTTATCATTCATAAATTAATTAGTTATTTTTAATAAGGCTTTCAATATATGATTGGGCTCTTGGGAATTTTCCTTTGCCGTATAACTTATCTAAATAGTTAGAGAGTTCTTGCAATTCTTCTTTTAAGAAGGCGATATTTAAAGATTCGAATTTCTTTAAGATTTTGTTAGTAAAGATAAAGTCAAATGCGTCGACTTCAGTTCCACCACAAGCAACATAGCAAGGAACAAATGTTTCAAGTTGCTTTAAAATACGGTTACCAAAGGCGAGTTTGAATTTCTTAATAACAAAGTTATCAAGTTCATCAAACTTATCAAGCATAGCTTGAGAAATGCCATATTGTTTCTTTGCTTCCGTAAATAAGGCTTCTAATTGAGCGTAAGGAATAGATAATGGTTCTTGTTCTTCCGCGTTAAATGGTCTTCCTTTATCATCAAAGAATAAAGAAATCGCACGGTCATAAACCTTATCGGAAATTGTGAATGTCGAATCATCGTTATTCGCTGTACCAATAAAGAGAACGTTTTGAGGAATTCTTAATTTACCTTCTTCTAAATGAATTGGATCATCCTTTTCTTGAGAAGGAATTAAATCAATCACCCAGTTTTCTTTATCTTTCATTTCCATGACAGATAAGAATTCTGCGAAATAATATTCGATTCTCGCTAAGTTCATTTCATCGAGAACAATAACGTTTAAGTCTTTACGATAAGTTGCGATATATAAGGATTTTAAGAATTCTGTTTCATTAAATTTCTTAGTGAATTCGTTATAGTAACCTAATAATTCGGAACGGTCTTTCCAAGATGGTTGTACTGGAATGATTGAAGAATCAAAACAGAAGAACTTACCTAAAGCGTACGCTAAGGAAGTTTTACCTGTACCAGAAATACCTTCTAAAATGATTAATTTAGAAGTCGCCATACCAGCGAAGAGTTGTCTAACAACATCAATCGTATAATAGAAACCTAATTTACTCGCCGCGTAGTTTCTAAAAGAATTACACAATTCTTCTAAGGATAAACCTTCTTTAAACATAATTGAGGTATTACGTTCTTTATAGTTATTATCAACAGAGGTGAGTTTTGGGAATCTAGAAGTAACTTCTTTAATTTCTTCCGCTAAAGCTTGATCTTCAGCAGGTTTTAAGCCCATATATGCTGTTTTAAGGTTTAAAATCTTATCTTTTTCTTGTGTGGCAGTATATAGCTCATAATTAAGTCTTTCGACTTGTCTCCTTAATTCATCCTTATCGAGTTCTTTTTTCACAAAGCGAATATATTTTCTTAAAACGATAAATAAACCGAATAAGATCGCTCCGATAACTCCGATAAAGAATAATAAGAATAAAACATAAAAGAACCAGCCCCAGAAACCAAATTCTCCTTTAAAAGAATTAAAAATGGAATTGTAATTATTAAAATTGTTTCCAACATCTGACCATGGAGAAATAAATACCTTAAATAGGAATGTTCCTAGGTCAGTGAAAAATGCCACAAGCATTTCCCTTAAATATTCAAAATATGCACTCATAATTACGCTTCCCTTTCAATCTTAAACGCTAGGTTTGATATAAAATTAGCACCCATCGTATAGTTGATACTATCGAGGTCCCATCCCTCAATATAAATAGATAAAACAATCTCCTGGGGTTTATCTCTATATACTGGGAAGATGAATGGCTTATCTAATTGATTAAAATCTTCAGTTGTTAAAGACTCTTCAGTTTTATAAACCACGCTACTAGCTTCTCTACTATATCTTTTAACTCCGGCTTTATGTCTGGCGTTAAATGCGCTTGGGTCTTCATCTTCATCGACAAATGATGAATCTTCTGGAAGAGCGTCCTCATAGACAACTTCTCCTTCATAATCTCCATAGACCCTTTCATAAAGCAAGTTATCAGATGTTTTCTTAAAATAATCGAAATATTGATCGACATCGTTATCTAGAAGTCCTCCAAAGGAGGTCACTCCTTCTTTATTTGGGTCAATGATACAGAAATTATAATCTTCTGTGTCTGTGACCAAAATTGAATAACGCATCGCGTTCACTAATCGATTCAAACGATTTTCAATATCTTCTTTAGTAAGTTGTTTTAATGATTCATCCACTCCACTTTGATATGTCTCATAAAGCTTTTCAGCGTAGATTTTATTGTAATCTGGATTTGGATGAATATATGTCGCTTCAGGATTGATAGAAACATAAACATCATCATCCGCTTTTAAGTAGAGCTTTTGAGAGAGGAATCCTCTTTCTGCTTCAATAGTAATTGGAGTATCTTCAAGTGGAGAAAAATTAGTGTCATCGTAAAAAATTACGTTGTCCGATTTTTGTTCTAACCAATCTCCTCTATGCGCGCTAGTCACAGGAATAAACACGCCCACCTCATCTAAATCATCTTTACTTAAATGGGCTTTATACCCGCTATCAGGGTTAGTAGAGATTGCTAATTGACGATTACAGTCAATAGTGATTAAAACGCTTTCGATACGAAGTCTCGTAGAGGCTGCATACCAAGCTAAGGACATCGATAATGTAGCGACGCTTAAAGCAATCGCTGAAACGTAAAACGATAATATTAATTTCCTTTTGTTCATTAAGATCTATTTACTTCGAATCTAAGTCCTAAATTGAAGGAATATCCAGCAGCTTTATCAACAACTGCATGATCCCAACCTTCAATAAAGATTGTAAATGTGGCATATCCAACTCCATCATCACTATCAGTGGTGGCAATTGGCATACCTGTGGCACCAGAATAGTACGTTCCATTAGCGTCCACTAATGGCTTAACAGTACCAAATGTTTGATACTCAACGACTTTCGGTGTCAATTGTTCAAGGTCAACACAATAAGTATGTTCATAATGCTTCGCGTAGAATGTTGATTCGACAAGTTCTTCTACTCCGTTGACGTTATCGTATTCGGCGTGTTCTTTGTCGATTCCATATTCGCTTGTGTCATTAACGAGTGTACCGTCATATTGACCGTAATAATATTCATTTAAATATGTTTGGTTATAGTCGTAGGTTCCATCTCCATCGAGATCTAATAAACCTCCAACTTTTGTTGATCCGGTGTTTGTAGTTCTATCAGCAGGTTTCATTAAGAACTTACGTTGGCTATTTTCTATAAATAAACGGACTGCTTGATGGATGTTTTCGCCAGATGCTTGCACTGAGGTATCAGTGAGCCAAATATCAATGTCTTCGATGCTGCTTCCATCGATATCCGACATACGGAATGCGAGTGGAAGTCTCACATAGTGAGAAGTTAAAGCAGTTTTAGTTAGTGAAGTCTCTCCGTAGTTTGGTGATTCATATAGTTGTAATGCACCAGTCTCGGAAATACCACGAGCTTGAGTAGATAGAGGGAAGAGCATATCAATCGCGTAAACGGAACGTCTTAAATATTCTCTAATCGCACGATAATCTAAACCGTCAGTCTTATGAGTAAAGACAATCGAGTGATTATCATATTCTTCTCTAGTAAGTTCATATAACGCTAAATGTTCATCATCGATGTAATGGGAATCATCAACGATTCCAACATTGAGTAATGCAGATTTAGCAATACTGGTTCCAATAAAGGATAAAGTGACACTTCTAGAGTAGGCATACCACGCTAAAGAACCAGCAGTTGCACCCACAACCGAAATTGCGGTCAATGCTGTTCCTAACAATAATCCAAAAGTAATTTTACTTTGCTTTTTCACGGTTTGCCCTTCCCTATCTAATTCAATTTATTTTATAAACTACCTAAATTTCTTCCGGCATCAAAAGTCATACCAACACGGACTGGAATATTTGATCCACTTAAAATTGGATTCCAGATTGTGCCTTTTTTGCTGGCATCAGTCGCGTTGTTATTTAATAATTGCCAACCTTCAAGCCAAACGGTAACAGTAATTTTAACTGTCCATGCATCTGTGCCATCTTTGGTAAAGCAGATGGTTTTTGCATTTCTTTGTTCTGGTGTACTTGCTGGCATATCACCTTGGGCATCTCTATGTTGAACAATGCCATCATCATCGGCTGTTGCACCAATTGTGGTTTGATATTCACCATTAATGCCATAGATGACTGTTTGACCCTTATTTGGATCCCAATCATATCCACCAAATTTATCAGATTCACCATCTCCATCGAGATCTAATTCGCCAAATAATGGTAACTTATTTGCTTCAGCAATCTTTGCTTTGGAAATAAGTCTATTTGGATTTGTTGCACCTTCAACATCGAGGTGAATTCTAACGGCGTCAGAAATGGTTTTTCCACCAGCAGCGTATTGTGCTGTTTCTCCAACACCTTCGATATGAACGTCTGATAAATAAACAGGTTTAGCAACTTGTTTGTATCCTGGAGCGACGTCATGAGAGGCGTCACCTTCAGCGGATGCGTCCGCTTCAAGAGCTCTTAAATAGATATCATATTGATAGTAACCTGTGCTCATTACTTCCCAACCAGATGTGTAGTCATTACCACCTTGTCTACCTGCTTCTGGACGGCCATAAGCCTTATCGCCTAAGCAGTTAGCTTTGTTATCTGATGTTCTAGTTTTTAAAGCACCAAATGTGACTGGCACTATTTTTGCATTTTCTTTAACGAGGTCTCTACCCCAAACAACTTTGTGAGCATCATCGTCATAATAACCGATTTGGAGTAATCCACCTTCGGCGACGGATGTTCCGATAAAGGAAGTAGTGACTTGGCTACTGAATTGATACCACGCAAAAGCTCCGCCTAATCCTCCTGCCACGGATAAACCGATGACTGAGGAAAGAAATGGAACGATAACTTTTTTATTCATTTTCATATGCGTTTATTTCAACTCCTAATTTAATTGTTGCACCCCTAGGGGCGAATTCTTCATCACTTGATCTGAAACCTTCAAGCCAAGTAACGATTGTGTACCTTCTCGCTTCTCCTATGTTTAATTGTTGACCACGAAATGCCGTGACAACACTTGAAGAACTAAATGTCTCCGCATATCCCATAAATGGGAATTCGTCTGTTGCTCTATCTTCATCAACTGAAATAGGTGCACGATAATCATCGCCGCCTTCAGTATGAGGTTCTGATAAAGCTTTTCCGTAGACAGTTTTTTCACCATCTACATAAACCATGACTCTAACCGTGTCTAATAATGATCTTCCATCACTAGATTTAACGTTTTCGATTACGTTAAGAGACCAATCATATTTAGCAGGAACTTTTCCAACATTCTTCACATAATATGTGTATTTGAAGAAATTAAGAGAAGTAAGCTTTTGATCTTCGGAATAATTTCCTCCGATGGTTGAACTTGTGTCCTCATTATCGAGAACTTCATCTCCTCCGTCTCTTTCAAAGAAACTATATGTGTATTCTTGGAAAGGCGCTAAAGTGTTGACTCTTAAAAACGAAGAATATTGCGAAGAATCTTTCTTCTCCAATAGCGCTAGACTGACATTTCGAGTTTCTAGACTTACTGTAAATGTCCCAACGAATCGGCCTAAGAAAGCGACTATAGCAAAAGTCGTAACAACCATTGCTGAAATACCTCCAGCAATCGCTACGAGTCTTCTTCTTTTCCGTTTTTTCACATACTCTAGTTTGTACATAGTTTTTTACCTTGCGAAAAGGTGTGTGTCCCAATGAAGATACAAAAAACGCCATTTGCCTATCATCCTCACAACGTGTTTGTTGTACTTCTAAGGCAACTGGCTATCTAATATAATTAGACCCTATAGCTTTGCGTCACCAAATTACTTCGGTTTTGCTTTTTTCTCACCTACTATATTACACGATTTTTTTCATCGGTCAAATTATTTTTTATTAATAAAAAGAACCCCTCTACGAAAGAAGGGTTCAATTTGTTTAATTAAATCTTGTTTTTAAACCTAATTATGCAGCTGGTTGTAGTTCGATAGCTTCGAATGTTAATTGAGATGCAACAGATTGATAATTAGCATCTAATGCTTGATTAACAATGTTTTCATCAGTTCCTTCGAACCACGCAACAACTCTAATTGTGATTGAAACTTCAGCTTGGCTTGCAAATTTGAATGTTCCAAGGTAATCAGCTCTTGCAAGAGCATCTGCTCTTGATGTTGAAGTTGTTGGTAAAGGGTCACTGTAGGCGCTATCAATTAACGCAGATCCTGTATATGCTGTACCAGCATAGTTATCTTTACCGGCAACGTATTTGCATTTTCCAGATTCTTGTAAATCCGCGAAAACTTTTTGCGCACCTGCTGATCCAGTTGGAACCGAAATTGGGTAGAATCCCATTCTGAATCCTTTAGCTGTAATTGGTGTAGCTGCATCAGTAGAAAATTTAGAATTATCACCTGTGCAGTTTAAGAACAATCCGATATCTGCTTCAACAGCACCAAAGTTAACTGTGAATGTGATATCAAATGTTGCAGCTGTATAAACTTTAACGTTAGATGATCCAACTTTAACGGTTGCTCTTTCAAGAGAAGTAGCTACAGCAGATACTTCATCTGCCTTGGTGGCATCATAAGAAACGACATCAACTTCACCACGTGCGGTTTGGTCAATTGCCTTTCCGTCTGCAGTAGGTTGATAAACTTTACCACTTGTGTGGTTATATGAACCATCGGTAAGTCTTCCACCAAAGGTGACAGTTTTACCATCAACGCTTGTTCCAACGCCTGCAGCTAATTTAACATCTAAGTTTGATGTGGTCTTAACAACCGCGTATGTGCCAGCACTGATAACGGCTTGTCTACTAGCAGTAAACCAAGCAACAGATCCAGCAATAGAAGCAGCTGTTGAGAATGCAATCATCGCTACGGCAGGAACAATAACTTTTGATTTTTTCATATTTATCTCCTTATAAACGACAAAAATCATTCAACTGTTATTTTTTTAAATTGAATGGATGATAGTATAGGTACATCATTTGTCGATTATAAGGATTGGGACGTCCTTAATCACTACATTTGTGATGCACATATATTATTGAATATTTTTCTAATTTCTCGCAAGAAAAAAATAAAAAGATGTAATTAATTACATCTTAATATTTTCTAAATTGAAGATCCTTTATAACAATCTTTTCCGTTCTGCTTCGCGTCGTAGAGATTTTTATCGGCGATCTTTATTAGTTTTGTGTAGTCATGATTTTCATTAATTGTCCCATCTACGAATCCAGCGGAGAATCTCACTAAATTGTCTTTGTCTGAGCCTAGAAGTTGTTTGAAATCTTCTAGTCTTTCCATAAAATCATCGACCGATAATTCTGACAGAACTAAGAATTCATCTCCACCATAACGGTATGTGTGTTCATGAGAGAACATTGCTGCTAATTCGTTAGCGAAATGACTTAATGTTAAATCTCCGTTTTGATGTCCTAATGTATCATTGATCTCTTTGAAGTTATCAATATCCAAAATCATTATGATTATTCTTTTGTTTTGATATTGTTTAATATCATTCCTAAATGCATAACGGTTTTTAACCGCAGTTAAAGCGTCTAAATAGACGATATTGCTCAATTTACGATTATTTTCTAATAAAACTTCTTTTTCGGTCTTATTTGTCCTTCTATATAAAACTACTATTAACGCGCATATGAACGCACCTATAACTATTACTATTAATTTATTAAGATTTATTTCAGTGTACTCAAAAAATGAATGATTCTTTGAAAAGAAGAACATCGAATAGATGACCATATCTAAAAAGGCCACTATCGCACCTTGAATACTAAATACAGCGGAACAAACAACTAATCCAGTAATCAAAATCATATTTGGATTAGGAATTGAGGAGTAATAAACAAGCGCGGTTAACCCTGCCATAATAATCGCAGAAACAACAACCCTAAAAATTCCTCTTAAAAGAGGATTCCTTAGAAAGGAAATATTATCGATTACAGAAAAAATCTTATTCAGAAATAATCTAAACTTTCTCATACTAATCACCTAAATCACTGGCGATAACAAATTTTCCAGTTTTAATTCCTTCATTTAGATCTTTATAAGAGACTGGTTTAGAAATTAAATAGCCTTGAAGCTTTTCGCAACCAATGCTCTTTAAAAATTCTGCTTGCTCTTCTGTTTCAACACCTTCCGCTAAAGTTCTCATCTTAATTTGATTGGCCATTTCAATAACCGCTTTAATAAGTGGTCTAGATTTTTGATTAGTGTCAAATCCTTTTAAGAATTCTTGGTCTAGCTTCAAAACATCAAAGGAGTAATCTTTTAAAGTATTAAATGAAGAATATCCACTACCGAAATCATCAAGCCAAATAGAGAATCCGTTTTCTTTTAATCTATTCATAGCATCTTTTAAATCGACATGTTCATCCAAAAGAGCGCTTTCAGTGATTTCAATATGCAAATATTTGGTTGGAATATTGTACTTTGATGTGATTCTAATAACTTCATTAGGAATATCAACGATTGAGAAGTCCGCTCTTGAGAAGTTGATGGAAGTTGGAACAATAACTCCACCTTCATCTAAAACTCTTCTCATATTCTTACAAACAATCTCAAGCATCTCTAAATCTAACTTATAAGCAAGTTGAGCGTCTTCTAAAGCTGGAATGAAGGTTCCAGGATTGAGAAAACCATATTTTGGATCAACCCATCTAGAAAGAGCCTCAACTCCACATAACGTTCTATCTTTAGAAAAGACAACCGGTTGATAGTAAGCTTGAATCCTTCCTTCTGCTACCGCATCATCAATTTGAGAGACAACGTATTGAATTAACTTATATTTCTTACTGATTTCTTGGTCGTATAAAAGATAATGTTGATGGCCATATTCTTTTAAAATCGAGAAAGCGTAACGAGCTTTTTCAATTGAATTATGAGTGTCTTCTTCTTTCTTTCTAAATAGGTATCCACCAACTTTAACTCCAGGTTTGACATCGAGATCTAATTCCTTAACTCTTTCGCCAATTATCTCAATTTCTTGCTCAATTCCCTCACTTTTTGCAAAAACTACGAAATGATCATCGCCTTGTCTAGTAATCAATGCATCCTTTCCTAAAACCTCTGTGAGGATCTTACCAACATGTTTTAAGAAACGGTTTCCGTAATCAAAACCTTTCTGATCGTTAAGGATCTTAAATGAGACGATATCCATGAACAAATAGATGTATTCGTTTTCTTTAATTTCTTCATCTTTAATCTTCTCTGCGACTAACTTATTGAAATACTCAAAAGCGTGTAAACCAGTAAGTTTATCTCTAGTCGCTAAGATTTCTAGTTCTTCATCTTTTTCAGCTTCAAGATGACGTTGGGAATAAATAGATACCGACACCATAACAAGAGAAATAAAGAACGTGATGTAGTTAACAACATCGCCTTCTGGTAATTGTCTAATTCCAGGATTTGTAATTTCAAAACTCTTAAGAAGGAAATAGAATCCTAAGAAAATTGATCCGACGATTGCAATAGAGATATATGGTCTCCAAATGAGCAAACAGCCAACATAAATTGACATCATCAAGAAACAGATGATTTGTTTATAATCTGGATTAGCAGCGCCATTTTTAATAGAAGTGAAATCTCCATAGGAGACTTTAATACCAAAAACTAATAATGCGGTCGCAAAGATTGTAATAACCGCAACAGATTGTAACCAATCAGCTTTAATACCCTTATTTTTAGTTAAGGTCGCAATAACAACTAGGATGTGATATAGCAAAATTGTTGCATATAAAGAAATTAATAAAATTGTGTCGACTAATCTTTTTGGATTGTAGTTTTTAATTCGATTTTCCAAAGGAATTAGTGTGCACAAAGCAACACCAATAGAAGAAAACACCAATACCGCAATCATTAATCCTTTGTTGTTCTTCTTTGAAGAAAGATAGTATAGACAATATAAAAACATTGAAACACCAAGAACCATAAGGAGCCAATATAAGGAGGTATTTCTAAATAAGGAATCAAAATATGAATATTTGCCACTACTAACTTCATCAACGATATATTTTGTGTGTTGTCTAATAACTAACCAAACTTCAAGAATAGCGACAACCGCAGACATAAATAAACCAGAACGGATGTTCGCTTTATGAATATATGCGTTAACATAAGCAGAATTTCGTCTTAGACCAAGAAAACCTAAGACTCTAGTAACACCATTTCTAAATTTTCCCATAATGACTCTTTCCTCATCAAAACAAAATATTTGATGAGTTTCTCCTTATTAAGTATTTCAACAAAAAAATTATATTTGAATAGAATATGCCATGCAATTATGTATAGTTAAAAACATAAATGTTTTATTTTTCTGAGCATAAAAAAACTTAGCCAATATTGACTAAGATTTTTTAAATTATTGAATATTAATATTTAACCTCGTCTGGAATACAAGCGATAAGCTCTTCTTTAGGAATACTCATGAAAATTGAAACAAGGTTTTTATCTAACTGAGTTCCAGCAACATCTTTCATAATCGCTATCGCTTCTTCATGAGTTCGAGGTTCCTTATAGGATCTTCTCATTGTAATCGCAGCGTAAGTATCCGCAACAGCGATAATCTTTGCAGCCATTGGGATTTGATCTTCTGGAATTGAATAATAACCTTTTCCATCAATTCTTTCATGGTGATACATAATCCAATTAGAAATTGCATCAAAGGTCTTTAATGGTTTTAAGATTTTCACTCCTAGTTTAGGATGTGTTTTCATAATCTCCCATTCTTCATCAGTTAATTTTGCAGGCTTATTCAAAATTGAATCTGGAATACCTAATTTACCAATATCGTGAAGCAAAGAAGCAAACTCCAAGCTAACATGATTAATCGCTAATCTAGTTGGAATAGGTAAATGACGATATAAAAGCATTGTCACATCTTTAACATATCTACTATGTCCATCAAGGTTAGGATCTCTAGCGTCAACCACACCAATTAAGACTTCAGCGATTTCAATTGATCTCTCTTTAGAGGTTTGAATTAATTTTGATAAAATTAATAAAACCACAGAAACAAAGATGCTACCAAAAAATAAGATAAACGCTGTAACTAAATGAGGAGTTCCCCAAATCGCCACAAAAATATAACCAAACAAGAAGAAAACGAGTAACGTCAAACCTAGATAAAGGAGAATTTCGTCTCTTCTTTTTCCAGTAGAAAGAACGTCTCTAGTTCTTCTAATAAAGACGATATACCAACCGATGTTGCCTACCATTAAGACAGCACCAGCAATAATCAAAATCAAAATTACAATATCCATATCTATTCACCTTAGTTATTAGAGAAATAAGTTCTTGCGTCAATAGCACTATTAATCAAAATGTATTCTCCAGCTGAGTTCTTTGTCCAATACTTAATTGATGAAGAGTCAGTTGATGGAATATCACTAGCGCTAGCAGCGTAGTAATAGACATTATTTCCCTTTGATCCGAAACATTTTGCGTTGTAATGAATTTGGGCGTTGTGACTCTTACCAAAATCGTGGTGAGCGTATTCAGCAGTTTCACCAACTAAAACATTGATTGATTTGTTGTCTTCAATAATTTGACCGAAGGATTTATCAAATGATAGAGCTTCAGGGTCATAACCCATATATAAAGAGGATTGATTATTAACTCTAGGATTATTTGGTAAGTGGATAAACTTAACCTGCGAACAACCCTTGAATGCATTTTTATCAATAGATCTTAGATTGCTGCAACCACTTAAATCTAAAACACTTTCATTATCATTAGTTCTTCCTGTGACAGCTGTATATGTGTTATTGCTGTTATAACGTTTATAAATATACTCTGTTGAACCAGACATATACTTCATTTTGCCGCATCCTTCAAACGCTGACATACCAATTTTTCTTAATTCAGTCATCGCCTTAAAATCAATAGTTTCAAGGGCATTATCACCGTTAAAAGCGCCGTAAAGTGATTCAATTTGTGCTCTTGGTTCAAAAGCGTAATCACGGAAATCAGTATTGCCAAAAAGAGTAGATAAAGAGTTATCATAAACTTCAGTATACCCACTATCTGACCAACTAGTAGCTAATCCGGAAGCGTTTTCCATAGAACCGATATATCTTAGACTACTGGTTCCTTCCACAGTCGTTAATTTACTATTTTTAGAGATTGCACCACCATAGATAGTTGTTAACCCACTTGGAAGAATAACTTTTGTATATAAAGTATTTGCAAGAGAATACATTCCTAATGCTTTTGTGCCAGTATCTAAAGTGAGTTCTGATGCGTGATTTTGAGTTTGATATAAAAGCATCTTTTTGTTGCTATTGCCAACATAATAAATGCCATTGTTAATTACCTCAAAATTTGTGTCATCACTATTGAGTGTAATTGATGTAGTTGTTGCTCTAGCATTACCGTTTGCATTGGCAATATAGAAAGCACCAACACCAAGATAATTAAGAGTGCTGCTAATATAAACAGTTTCAAAAATATGATTATAGAATGCATCGTTACCAATCTTTTTAACCGATGATGATAGCACACAGAAGCCTCTTCTATTCTTATCGGGATCTTTAGTTGTGGACGTATTGATTGTATCAATAGCAGAATCTAATTGCGCTTTTGTTAACTGTGTTGTCCCATCTGCGTCAAGATATTTTCCATCAGCGGTTTTATATGTAACTAATCGAACACCATAATAACCATTACCGTTTGCATTATCAGCTGTTTTTCTAAAGAAAGCACGCTCTCCAATTTCTGTAACTGTTGTAGGTAAGACGAAATATAATCCTTGTTGTCTATTTCTACTATTATTGGCGCCAGTAACCGAATTGCTAAAAGCAAAAGCTTCAGGGCCAATCTTAGTAAGCAAATTAGTTGTCCCATCAGAAATATTTGGAATCTCAGTTAAGTCAATATAGTCGACACCCTTTCCTAATGATGGCTCAAGATAATATCTACCAACTGAATATTTACCAGTAGATTCATCTTTGATGAATGTTAAAATACCATTTTTGTAATCTTCTAACGCAAGAGGGAATCTATCATCATCTAATTCTTCTTTATTTTTTGGATCCCAATATGTAATACCGGTTTCAAAGTTAACATTGTAATAAGTTGGTACTGTGGTTCTATTTAAGTTTGTAACATTGCTATCGCCTGTGTCTGTGCCTCTAGTTTCGTTAGTATAGCCACCATAGGTTTCAGCGTTCCATCTTGTGTTAACTTGAACACTAGTGCCTTCTGCTGTCAATGTATAATTCTCTAAACTTCCTGGAGCAGCGGCACCATCAACATAGCAAACAACTTCTGGGCTAGCACCAAAGAATAATGAACCACCATATTGGCCATCTTCTTCATTAATACACCATGGATAAGGGTGTCCACTTGCTTGAGATTTGGCGGTGGTTAAGAAAACCTCTCTTAATCCGGATGTCTTTTTAAAAACGTCTTTTCCAAGGAACTGTAAATTCTTACTAGCTTTAAATCTAATAATGTTAGTTGCAGTATGGAAAGAGTTAGAGTAGAAGGAACAAGTATAATTCATATCGTTTTCATGGTCTGGATCATCTTCCATTTCAACGCTTCTAATACAGTTTGCTTCATTAAAGATGTATTTACCAACTGCATAAAATCTAGTGTAGTCTTCATGTTTGTAACTACTTTTAGCAAGGTGCTTAAAATATGCTTTAGCAGCAGCAGCGTCATTTAACGATTTAGGTAATGTTAAATCAACTTTAGCGTTTGTAATAGCAGAACCTAATCGATAAAACGCTAAGTCATCAATCGCTTGAACATTTGCAGGTAAGCAGAACTTATTTACCTTTGTAAAGTTAGCAAAAGCGTATCCACCAATATACTGTAAGCAATCCGGTAAGATTAACTCTTCTAATTTTGTGTCTTTCATCGAATCTGAGGCATCATGGAAGACTTGATAGCTAATTTCTATTAAATCTTCACAAAGATGGAAATCAAGATCTTCAATATTCATGCAGTTATAGAAAGCTTTATTACAAATCTGCACTAAGCTTTTATTAAATATGACTTTTTTAATAGCGGTGTTATTCGCGAAAGTTTGGCTTCTAATAATCTTAACTTTTTTACCGCCTAATTCATCAGGGATAGTTAATGTGCCATTACTAACATCAAAGGCTCCATCAGATACATTTGGAGTATCAAATTTATAAATAACTGCATACTCTTCAGTATTGTTTTCAGGAATAACCCAAACTTGACAGTTGTCTTTCAAATCTTGGGAGGAATCTAATTTAGCAGAATCTTTGACAACCGTATAACGAATGGAAGGATATTCTTCATCAGTGTGAATTGTTGGTTGTTTGATTGAAATAGGAATATCTCCAGTTTGATTAGTGGCGATATATTTTCTTCTCCATAAAGATTGATTAACTTGAGTTCCGTCCACTAAACGTTTAAATGATGGGTTTTTAGTACCATTATAGTAAATTCTTGCGTTAGCAGAGCAATCAACAAACGCGTAATTATCAATTTCTTTCATGTTGGTTTCAAAATAGATAAACGTTAAAGAAACACAATCAGCGAAAGCGTAAGGTCTAACAGTGATATAGTTTTGAACTACGCCTTCCACTTTTACTTCCGAAGGGAAATAGAAGTTAGCAATCTTACGACAATTTTGGAAACAACTCTCACCAAAATAAGTAACGTTTTTAGGACAATAGAAGTCTCTTAATGCAATACAGTTAGTGAAAGCGTGATCTTCAATAGTGGTAAGATTTTCACTGCTAAAAGCAGTGCCACCACTCGAATTTGTGTAGTGAATAGATTCCATTTGTCGGCAATCAATAAATGTCGAAGGATATATCTTGCTGACTTTATATGGAATATCGAATGTTCTTAAATTACGACAATAGGCAAAAGATTCTTCATACATCGCTTCAATAGTTGTTGGAAGACTAACATATTGGAAATCGCAATATCTAAATCCACCTTTAGCGATGGCCTTAACAACATAATCTTTAGTTCCATCATTAGCGGAACTTGGAATATGTAATACATCTCCATCACCATCGGGAGTGTTGGCAGGATCTTCACCCCACGCAATAGCGACGCTATTAGGGTCATCTTCAAATTTATAACAAGTATAGGTGTGACCGCCATAACTATAATCAAATGGCAATAGTTCTTCTTCGGTATCATCAGAGGCAAATACAGGAGCGACAGTTGAAACTGTCACGAAAAGAGTAAATCCACTAATCGCTAAGATTGAAGATAATAATTTGAATCGATTTTTGGTTTTCATGTTTTTGCCTCCTTTCTACCCTGCTGTATATGAGTAATTTTGTAATTCCGTCATCGTGTTATTTATATAATGCGTATGTGGTGTACGCCGTGAATACGTCAGTAAGTTAATGATAAACGCCGGAGAATTGTTAAATTGTATTCTCGCGTATTTCTTATCACCTATGGTGATCACATCAGTGGTAATTAATCCAGATGTGGTGTTGAAATAGGCTCTATATGAGAATAATGCTTTGCTTAATCCGGCTGGGAAGTTTGCTAATGTTGGGGCTTCTAGTAAGAAGTCGACATCATTAATCGCATCATCTAAAGAAATGATATCTTTAGAACCGATAGTACCTTCGGTTTGTCCTTGAACCGCTAAGAAGAAGATGTTGGCGGTTCCATTAGTGCCACCAATAACATAGTCTCCTTGAGGAAGAGTGAAAATGTGTCCATATAACGCAGTGTTATCACTCATATTTCCAGCGTAAGGAAGAACTTGAGTAGAAGTCGCACCACTTGCAACATCATAGGTAAAGTATCTATGGCTATCAGTGCCACTAACGTTAGCGGATTTCATCGTAAATCTTGGAGATACCTCTCCCTCTAAATGCATTGGATCATATTCATAAATTGTAATGTCGTCGTTATTACCAACAACTGAGACGTTAGCACCATTTTCATTTTCAATTCTAAAGACAATCGAGTTAGCAGGATAATAACGTGTTTCACCAGTCTTCGCATCGATAAAAGCTGATTTTGCTCCAGGCTTTTTAACAGGCATATAGGAAGATAAAGATGAAAGAGTTTCATTTTCTGAAGAACGGAACATGAAACCAAATCTTTGAGATCCAGGAGTAACTGGTTTACCGTATTGATCAATAAGTTTAGAACTCAAGTAGTTAGAGAGGAAATCACTATCGGTGTTATACATGTAGTTATTGCCGTGTGATTTTTCCATATCTTCTAGATTTAATTCAAAAACATAGTTTAAGTCTCTAGAGAATGGATAATTAAAGCTCATGAGGTCTGAATAAGATGGTAAAGTATTCGCGCGATAAGGTTGATAATCTCCACCCCATTTAGCGCCATTAAATGAATGGTCTAGTTCAGCAGTAGAGAAATAAACTTTTTTCTTTTCTGAAGAAGTAACAATTCTACTTTCGCCGAGGTTATTAACCATATATTGGCCATAAGGTCCTTCTTTGGCTTCTTCATTATATGAAGTAACAATTTTAAAGACACCAAGTCCTCTATCGATTCCATCTCCGTCATCAATAACTTTATTCCATAAGAAATCTACAGAGTTAAATTGAATTGGAATGGTACTTGGAACTGTGTAATTATGCCAAACTGAATCGGTAGACTGATACATACTGGTATCACCCGTAGAGGTGATGAATTCATATTCTTCTTTTTTACCATCGTAATAACGTAAATAGTCAATGAATTTATCAATCGTTTCTTCGTTAACAAACTCCTTATATGAAATATAGTTAACCGCTTTAGTTTCTCCATATGGAGTTCTTTGTCCGGCTTTAACCACAGTTGACGTAGTCATATTGCTACGAATCATGCTGTAGATTTTAGAGAAGTTCATAACACCGATATCACCGTTAACCACTAATCCATAATCTGGATCTAATTCATTAGCGACATTTTCACCAATTTCTCCAACTAAACAAGTTTGAGTTTCCGCGACAATTGGGTGGAAACCAGTTTCGTTAAATTGAAGCTTGCCGTTAAAGACATAGCAGTGTTTTAAGTTTCCATCAACGTGACCAGCGACTAAACCAACGTTATTGCCGTGGTGATAGCCTGTAACTTTATCGTCTTCAACACCTTGATCGATATAATCACAGAAAATCGACACGCTATAATTTCTATCTTCATAAGTACTTTGATTAGAATAAAATTCTAAAGAATAAGATTGAATGACTCTAGAGAATGTATATCCATCAACTTGAACAGAGGCAACTAGATAAATCTTGGAATTAACCTGAGAATCTTTTCCAGCGTTAAATGAGATGGAATCATGTAATGGGGTTAAATCCATATATAAATCATTTTCACTACTTCCTTCCATAACTGAAGTATCAGTTACTTGTTTAAGAAGCGGAGAAGATGATATTAATTTATAAGTAAATCTATCTCCTTCAACACTTGGGAAAGTTGCTTTGAAATAACCGTTATAGTGCATTGTTCCACTTACTAGGTGTTGCTCTTCATTAATGCCTGGTAAATATGTACCGCTAGCACCATTGAGTTTCTTCAAAGGTTTTTCATCATAATCATGAGCGAGATAGTCGTAATCAAAGAATGATAAAGATGTATCAGTGGCTAAATAAGACGCACTATGGAAAATATCATCGATATCTTCAGAGAATAACTTATTATCTGGAGAGGAAGAATTATTGTTATATCCTTGAGAAACAACTTTAAGATTGTCAAAGACAATATTGTCTAATCTTCCTTGGTGAGCGATATAACCAAAAACACCGACATCTTCAGGATTACCATAAATGGTAAGGTTTTTAACTGGTAAACCTTGTCCATTAAATTCACTAACGAAAGGAACTCCTTCTCCTCCGATAGTCATAATTTTAGTTTGAGTGGAGAAAGCACCCATATCTAAATAATCAGTGTAAATAGGTTCGCCTTCTTCATAATGGTCAATACATCTAATGACTTCTTGACCTTCGATTTCGAATTTATGTCCAATTTGGAAATAAGTTTTCTCAGGGAAAATACCTAAGTTTTGTAATCTAGATAAGTTATATAAATGAATTGGTTGAACGATTTCATACGGATCAGAAGCAGTTCCATCTCCGGCAAAGAAATAATTTCTTAAACCAATATTACCATCGAGATAATGGTCTTCTTCTGTATTAATATTTGGTCCTAAAAACCATGATAAAGAGAACGCTCCTACGGAGAGGATGGTAATCCCCATAAGAACACTTGAAGCGATTAGAGCACGAACAGCGTTTTTCTTTTTCATCTCTATTCGCCCTCCTCATCTTTAAAGAAGAAGAACTTAAAAGCAAAATCACAGACTGCTTTAATGTTTCTTTGATAAATAATCGTGGATGTGTACTCTAGTTGTTCCGGAGAATAATTCACATTCACATAGATTGTTAATAAATTAACACCTGCTGTTTCATCATAAACAAAGGAAGTGTGTTTATCTCCCACTAGAGATTTTTCAGTATCACTGTCACTATAAAAATTAACGTGGCTAGTTTCCAAACTAGATAAATACGCAATCTTGTAGTAGGTCTCTTCATCTTCGCTCATAGACTCTGATTTATCAATGTAATCTGGGTAATAAAGTTTTGTGTCATCTCCATCGATAAACTTTGGGTTAGAATCAGAAAGATCGCTATCAAAATAGATATCAAAATCAGCGCATTCACTGATGAAAATATCGTGTTCACCTTTAATCGCGTCGATGAGTTTACTAACAGAAGCGTTTAAAACAACATTCTCTAATTCAGGAGAAGAGATGACAAATTTATAAATTGAATTACAGTTTAATCTCTTAAGTCCACCACCATAAATTAATAAAGTGACTGGGTCATAAGTATTCATAGCTTCCACTGGATGCCATGTCCCATCATCATAACCAAAAGAAGATTCTTCTCTGTTGTAGCCATATTTATTAACATCACCATTTTGAGGATTTAAATAATCGATAACTGTAAAAACATTTTCACCATCATCATAGACGGTTGTCTGGTAGTCAAATTTGATGAGGTCGATTGAATATAAATCACAAGAACCAAGATTGACCACAGCAAATTCGGTGGTATCTGAAACTTGCTTCATTGACAATGTGAACCAAGAATACGCTCCACCTATGACTGCTAATAACGAAAAAATTGCTACCGAAGAAGCAGCAATGATTTTTAAATTTTTCTTCCCAATCTTTTTCATCATGCTGTCTATAATCTTGGCAACTGACGATCCCGATGGGACTCTGAAGTTTTGCGTCGCTGGATTACTCCAGGTTTGCTTTTTACTAGTTAAATTTTATTTAACCGACAAAGTCATGTCAATATTTTTCTAGAAAAATAGATATAGGCAACTATATATACATCGATACAGCCAATAATTATTTTTTGACTAAAAATATATATTCATCAATGAGAATAATTTACAAAGTAAAAGATTTTCATCAAAAAAACCGCATTTTTGCGGTTATTTTTGTTATTTCATCATCGTGATTCAAACAACGTAAATCCACGTTTCCCAGAGAACTTAGTTTGGTATAAAGCGTGGTCAGCGTTATTTAATAATTCTTCACTATTTTCAGCGCCTTCTCCAAACGCTCCACCTGCAGAAATTGTTGGAGTTGGTAATCCGTTATCTTCCCCAGCAAGTTCATCATTAATGTCCTTAATTCTTTTACTAACCTCGTCGACAATGTTCTTATCAACGTTATGTAAAACAATCGCAAATTCATCTCCACCTATACGGCATAATTCATCTTCTTCTCTAAAATGTTTTTTCACCACATTAGCGACTTCAACGAGAACCTTATCTCCAACATCATGTCCGTGGACATCATTAGTTTGTTTAAAACTATCTAAATCAAACAAAACCAAAAAGCATTTTGATAAATCAACATTGTTCATGATGTGATTATAGCCCGCTCTATTTTTGACTCCAGTTAATGGGTCATGAGTCGCGTTATATGCTTCCCTTTGAAGATTCTTTTGTTCGGCGGTTACATCTCTAATACTTAAGAAGGAACCAACTGAATGACCACGATCATCAAATACTTCGTGTCTTTCAATTTCGTAGCTTTCGTAATTGCTGCCTTTTCCCATTTCAAATGTCTTTTTCCATTCCTTGCCTTCATTTTTGTCAAAGTCAGGGAATTTCTCTAATATTAGAGAAGGTACTTGTTCATATTGTCTTTGTTCAATGCCAAAGAATTGAGCGGCTTGAGAATTAATCCAAATACATCTTTTAGATCTATCAAAAAAGCATAAAGACTCAGGCATCTTAGATGCAAGAGCAGCGAGTAATCTATCTAATAATCGGAGAGGTCGATAATAAAGTGTAAAGAAGAAGACTAATAATCCAAACACTCCAAAGCCAATCATTGAACGATCCACTGGAGTTCTGGTGAAAATATAAATCGATTCCCAAATAATAATCGCAATCATGACAATGAGAATGATGAGATATTTTTCAGCGTAGACTCTCGGGGTAATAATTGTCTTATAGACAAATAAGATGACAATTAATCCAATAATCGCGTAGTCAAGAACACGGTGGAATGTCTGACCGAAGAAAGGAATAATGCGGTAGAAATCAGAATCATACTCTCTAATCATTTCGATAGCGAATGCATTGCCAAAATGGATGTTAACCATGATTTGAATAACATCCACTAATAAAATAGTTAAAAGAGCTATATCAATGACTCTTACATGCTTCCATTCAAAGCCACAATATTTATAGGTAAATCGAGCCATTCCGTAGACAACTAAATCCATGCCAACAAAGTAGATGTAAAAGCCTACAGTTGAAAGCATTAAAACATCAGAAGCAATAATGAAAAGGTTTCCAATAACAGGTGGAATTAAACACGCTAAAAAGAATGCAACAGCCCGGCTGTTTTCTCTTTTTGATTTTCTAGCAACAATGATACAAGTAATTAATGCTAGAACGATTAACGCAAATGTTATTGAAAAGAATATTCTCATATTTATATCTATTATATGAAAATATCATATAAAAGTTAACAATATTTAAATCATTCTAGACTGGTGCAAGAAAAAAATTAAAATTTTGATATCACATTAAATAAGAAAAGTTCGATAATATCGTTTGGTTTTTTATGATTCCTACAATTGTTATTGCCTCCGCAACATTCGTATTAATAACTCTATCCATATTGTTCTTTCCAAATATTAAAATTGGAAAAATCAAGATTGGAACATATTGGGTTATAGCATTAATTGGTGCAATTATCTTGTTGGCGTTTTCTTTAGCACCTATAAAGGATGTTGGAAAGCAATTAGTTAGTTCATCATCAATCAATCCTTTAAAGATTTTAGTCTTGTTCTTTTCAATGACTTTAATATCAATATTTTTGGATGAGATGGGACTATTTCGTCATCTAGCTAATTTAGCAAGTAAGAAAGCAAAAGGAAATCAATACGCATTGTTCCTAATTCTTTTCGGATTAATATCAATTCTTACTATTTTTACATCAAACGACATAGTCATTTTGACATTCACTCCATTTATTTGTTTCTTCTGTAAAAATTCAAAGATCAATCCTATACCTTATCTAGTTATGGAATTCGCCGCTGCAAATACATGGTCATTAATGTTTGTAATTGGTAATCCAACGAATATTTATTTAGCCACATCTTTTGGAATAGATTTCATTTCATATGTTAAAGTAATGGCGGTTCCAACTTTATTTGCTGGCATTACTGAACTAGGAATTTTATTACTTTTATTCCATAAGAAACTTAAACTACAAATATCAATTAGTGAAGAAGAAACCAAGATAGAAAATATGCCATTATTATTTATTGGAATCGCGCATCTTGCTATCTGTTTAGTGTTTTTAATTATCTCAAGCTACATCAATTTTGAGATGTGGCTAATATCCTTAATTGCTGCTGGATCACTACTACTTTTTTCAATTGGATTTGGACTATATTCAAAAGAAAATTGGAAGTATTTAACTGGTTCACTAAAAAGACTTCCTTATCAACTTATTCCATTTTTTATTTCAATGTTTGTAATCGTTGTTGCGTTTAATTATCAAGGAATTTCCAGTCAAATCGCCCAATTTTTCGGCAATTCTCATTCAATTTGGATTTATGGATATACTTCTTTTATTGCAAGTAATCTAATCAACAATATCCCAATGAGTATTTTGTATTCTAATATTTGTAACAATTATCAAGCGGTCTACGCTTCAATTGTTGGAAGTAATATCGGAGCCTTCCTTACTCCTATTGGCGCTTTAGCGGGCATTATGTTTACATCTTTAGTGAATAAATGCGAAGTTAAGTTTACATTCTTAGATTTTATTAAGTATGGAACTATAATTTCTTTGCCAGTAATTACAGTTACATTATTAACCTTAAATTTATTCATTTAGCATATGAAAATAGAGCTTGCAGGCTCTTTTAATTTCCATTTTCTAAATAATATTTTTCAAATCTTTCTTTTGCTTTTAAATAGAACGGCTCAAGAGATTTATCAAAGTGTTTTCCCATTCCCTCAATAATAATTCTATTGGCCTCTTCAAAGCTCATTTTCTCTTTATAGACACGTTTGCTCACTAAAGCATCGTAAACATCCACAATTGCCATAATACGTGCTTCAAAAGGAATATCGTTTCCCTTCAAATGAGCAGGATATCCACTACCGTCCCATCTTTCGTGGTGATAATTAGCAACGTTGATTGCTAGGTTCATAAACTTAACATCGTCCGTTCCTTCTAAAACTTTCTTGATAATACGCGCTCCTTCTGCAGCGTGTGTTTTCATTATTTCAAACTCTTCGTCAGTAAACTTTCCAGGTTTTCTTAAAATAGCGTCATCAATAGCGATCTTCCCTAGGTCGTGCATAGGAGCAGCCCTAACTATGTTAGAACAAAACTCTTCACTTAAACCTGGATAATTCTCTTCTTTCATAACATCGATAAGAATCTTCATGCACTCACTGGTACGTTTAATATGACCACCGGTGGAATTATCTCGACCTTCAATCATCGTCGCCATACCAAGAACAAATTTGTTTTGGATTTCTTGAATATTTTTAGTCTTTTCTTTGACTTGCTTTTCTAACTCAGAATTATAATTCTGAATAAGTTTGATATATTCTTGGTTTTTTGTATCATCTCTAATAAGAATTTGATATCCATGATAAAACCTAGAAATATTAAGTTGATTGAGATGGAAAAGATAGGTCTTTTTATCTAGTTTTAAATAAAATCTATTGTTATCAGGATTCTTTTTATATTCGTCGATATAGTTAAGAATATATGTTTTAGCGATATCAAAATTACCCACCGAACGATCTACTTTGTAGTTAGATATTTCTGGAATCATTTCTTTTGCGGTTAAATTACTTCCAAGATATCTACTTCTACTATCAAAGGAAATGAATCCAGTATCGCCTTTTTCCACTAAAGAATCAGTTACTGAATCACTCGCATCATATAATCTTAATCTAGACGCAATGATTATAAATATAATCATGCCTATGTTATATGTCGCTGGTAAGATTTCAAATTTATTGGTGATTAATCTACTTCCAAAAAATCCAAATACTGCAATTGTTAAAGATAGAATAACCATGAACAGAATTCTTGCTGGTATTTGATGTTTCTTAATAACGCTTATAACTATTACCGCAATAGTGGCTAAATAGAATAAACCCACCATCACATAGAAAATCGTATGCATGAAGCCATAATGCTTATCGGTGATATACGAGGCTCCTCCAAAACTAGAAAGAGTAGGAATTCCTATATAGAAAATATCAAGGTGTCCAATTGTTAACGCAGTACAAAAAACCGCAGTAGAAACAAATAAGATCAACATTCTCATCCATGGTTTTAAATTCACTCCACAAATTTTGAAGATTAAAAACATCGTAGAAGGTAATAAAAAACATCCACCTATATAAGTAAGTTTTAGTCCCGCTAAAGCTTCTAATATATTTGTCGAATGTCCTAAAATAACGAATCCCAGATTAATAACCGGCACTAAAATGGCCATGATGGTCATATTTACATCAAAGTGTTTATGAAATATAAAGGCGTAGACTAAAGCCATCACCAAAGAGATGATTAGCATCGCGTAATAAAATCCTAAAACCATACAATTAATATATTACTACTGAAATATTTAGATTAAAGAAAAAGCGCAACGCTTAATTCTCTTTAGATTATTTTTTCTTTTTGCACATTGAAGAATATAAATCCAAAGTTGAAAAATTGGTTTTAATCCAAATCTTTTTCTATGATTACGAATTAATAAACAATGTTAAACAAATAAATATCCACCGGACAATCCGGTGGTTTTTCATAGACGGGCAGATATTA
>CAMOEI010000012.1 GCA_946612115.1 uncultured Caryophanales bacterium
GCCCGATCTACTTCCTTAGCAGGGAAGCCCCTTCACCAACTTGGGTACTACTCCAATTCTTGTGAACGCACTATATGTTATCACATTTAGATTATTAAATTAATAATAATTTTTATATTTTCCTTACTTGAGGGAATAACCACAGATTTTTGTTGCCTCATCAATAGTTTTGTTGACGAGTGAATCATCGTATTTAATGAAGCTTCTTTTCTTAGGATAACCCAAGGCATCATAAATGATGCTAGGTCCATAAAAGTCTCCGTTATTGATATCTTCTTCCATGACTTTTATTGTGGATAAAGCGCTTTTCCATGGAGGATTAGAGAAGATTTTCATAAAACCGTTAACAACCTTAACAAAGAATTTTGATTTAAATGCTTTATTAAATAAACTAGTGCCACTCAACCCTGGATGGACTAAAAGATATTTGATGTTATTTTGATCGTGTAGCAGTAGATATCTCATTAAAAAAGCATCTAACTTTTTAGATGCACTGTAACGATGGAAATTCTTTTTAACTGGTTCTGACTTTAAATCTTCCAACTCCAGTTTTACTAATTTAGCAGCAATGCTACTAGTGAAGATTACTTTGACTTCATGATTTAATTTGTGGAAATAGTCTTTTAATAAACTATGTAACATTAATGGACCATAAAAGTTAGTCATAGTGGTGAGCTCTACTCCATTATCTAAAACTTGATATGGGATGTTATATACTCCAGCGTTATGGTAGAACACATCAATATCAATATTATTATCAGTAATATAATTAGCAAATTCTTTGATTGAGCCTTCTTTAGAAACATCAAGCAGTCTTAAATCTAATTTCGCCTCTGGAAATTCGCTTATAATTTTATCTTTTGCTATTTGACCTCGTTCAAGACTTCTTACAGTCATGATCACGTTCATTTTGTAATAAGCACAATATCGACTTACTTCAAAACCAATTCCCGAATTAGCGCCTGTAATGACAATAGTTTTTCCTTCAAAATTAGAATTGATATTTTTTCTTAACCATTTAAGGGCTTTTTTGTTCATGCGTATATTGTAATGATTTCTTATAGAAAAGAGCAACTAAAACCAATATAATAAGCAATATGAAAACACTATTTAAAAACGCTCGTATTTTAAAAATGACTGATGAAAATATCATCAGCGGAAATTTGGTAGTTACTGATAATCGAATTTCATATATTGGTAAAGACATTTTTGATGAAAAGGAATTCGATGAGGTTATTGACTGTCGTGGCAATTTGTTAATGCCTGGATTTAAAAACGCTCACACTCATAGTGCGATGACATTTTTACGTAGTAAAGCAGACGATTCTTCTTTACATGATTGGTTATTTAATGAGATTTTCCCTCGTGAAAATAATTTACATAAAGGATGTGTTAGAGAACTCACCAAAGTCGCTATTTTAGAATATCTAACTAGTGGTATTACTGGGGTCGTTGATCAATATTTCTTCCCTGAAGAGTTTGAAGAAACATGTAAAGAAATTGGTTTTAGAGCAGTTTCTTTAGCGATGTATGATCCAGATTCAAGATCTAAAGAAACATGTTTGAAACTTTGTGAAGCCAACAAAGACAAATATTCACTTGTTAAATATGTTATTGGTCTTCACTCTGAATACACTCCAAGTGAAGAGATGTTTAATGTCACTAGTGAATTACTAAAAGAAACTAAACTCCCTTACTATGTCCATTTGTCAGAAACAGCTAGTGAAGTCGAAGAATGTTATCAAAGAAGAGGAGTTTCTCCAATGGAGTTTTTTGAATCTCGTCATTTCTTTGATAATGGTGGAGCAATATTCCATGGCGTTTATTTAAATGACCACGATATTGAACTCATTAAAAAACATGATGTCATAGTTGTTTCTAATCCAAGTAGTAATATGAAACTCGCTAGTGGAGTTTGTGAAGTCAGTAAATTATTAGAAAAAGGTGTCACAATCGCTTTAGGCACTGATGGGCCTGCTAGCAATAACGCTTTAGATATGTTTAGAGAAATGTATTTAGTTACCGGATTACAGAAACTTGTTAATAAAAATCCAGTTTCGATTCCTGCTTTTGAAGTTTTAAAAATGGCCACTGTTAATGGGGCGAAAGCGATGGGGTTAGAAGATGGAGATGTCTTAGAAGTTGGAAAGCTTGCAGATATCATCATGATCGATTTATCTCGTCCATCAATGCAGCCGATTAATAATATCATTTCTAACATCGTTTATAGTGGAGAGAAAGATATCGTTAAGATGACGATGATTAATGGTAAAATCTTATACTACAATAATGAGTTTAAAATAAAAGAAGATGTCCAAGACATCTACTCAAAAGTTCAAAAATTAACCGAAGAATTATCAGTGATTAAAGAATAAACTTAATTAATGATTCTTCGCTAAGCATGTTTAAGATCTCACTCTTATTTGATAGGGTGAGATTTTTAGTATTTCTATAATAGAGATTAACTAAATTATCAACAGTTCCTTCGCTTTTTGCATAGGATTCTTCATCATAATCGTGATATTGTTCAATTATTAAAGAAATCATACATCTTCGTAATAAAGCGAAAAATGAGCTTTCTATCCAGTAATAGACTTTACAATCTTCGAATCCTTTTTCTTTTCTTCTAAATTTTAAATATGAAGAAATTCCATCGACTGGAGAATGCCATAAATCCACAAAAGCAGTGCTATAATCTTTAACCTCATTTAGATAATCAAAAGCGTCGTCTTGAATAATCTTAATTTTCTCTTTATTTGGGAATTGAGGAAGGAGATTCTTTTTAAATAAATTAATGATGTGACTATTGTTTTCGATAACTATTACTTTATTAACTTCTTTTTTGTTAGAAACCATAAATGGGTAGTAACCTAGACCTAAACCGAAGACTAAAACTTTTCCTTCGGCGTGATTAATCGCCTCTTCCATTGTTTCAATTTCATTAGGGGTGATACTCATCCATGTCGTTTTGTTTTCGTTAAGCGCAATAAAAGGAAATTCTTCTTTAAAGAAACCAAAAGAGTTTAGTTCGTAATCGTTTTTGAAACTCATATCTTTATAAGGGAATAGTTCATAAGGAAGATACTTATCAATGACTAATTCGAATTTTCCTTCTTTAATGTTTTGTCCTTTGATTAATTTGTAATAAGGATTATTTAAATATTTGTCAGGATTTAGTTCGTTGATACAAGGTTTCACTAATTCGTCAAAAACCTCTTTGTTTTCTTCATCTTCCCAATCGATTCCGAAATAATCACCCATTCTAGATAAATATAAATCTATAGTTGAAGCGTTTAATTTCTTTTTTAGAGTTTCCATCTCATCTTTACTAGTGAAAGTTTTTTCTTTTAAGATATCTAAAAATAAATGAGAGACTGAAATGTTCGTGTCATTAACGATTTCAAGTTCTTCGATGAGATTTTTATTTTCAATTGATTTAACTATTTTCATATGTTTGATTTTACAATCATTATTGAAAAATGCAAAATTATTATATAATTTATAAGAGTTATGGCCACTAAAAAGGGAATTTGTCCATATTGTAATGCAGGAAGAAGTAACTATCGTTATTTCTTAGTTAACCCTGATGCTTCAGCGTGTTTTTGCCCATCTTGTATGAAGGAGATGTCTCCTTTAACCGCGATAGATGAATATAACAAGATGATCGACGCTTTAGTTTATAAAGCTGATGATACTTTATTTGTGGCGTGTGATCCTGCTACTGCCTATAAACAATATGCAGCGGTTTTAGAAATTGAACCTGGTGTAACTAGAAGTTTCTTAGGCAGAATACTTTGCCTTATTTATATGTCTAAGGTTAGAAGGTCTTATTTAAAAGAAGCCTATTTATTATTAAAAAATGAAACTGACCAGTATTATCATAAGGCCAATGAAATCCCAACATATGTTGCGTATTTAAAACAATTAAATACAACTTTAGATGAATACGAATTTGCGGTTAAGCGCAAAATAGTATTCAAAGAATACTTTTATGAATTAGATTGTTTGAAATTATACTGGAGAGATCTTATAGATATCATTAAATTTAAACAATTAATTCTTTCTGAACTTAACTACATCAAAAGAAATTACGCGAATCAATCTCATGATATCTTTATTAATTTACTAGAGCACTCTATCGATGAAAAAGAGGCTTTACTAGTAACTCCATATTATTTAGTTAGTGGAGAAGGCTATAAATTCGCTAAGGTTACAAAAGGGGAAGAGATTAAATATATTGAAGTCCCTGGAAGAATCGATACAAAACTTACCAGATACCGCATGGCGACATTAGATGAAACCAATAAAAAACTTCGTATCATTAAAGACGAAGTCTTCCATGATTACACTCCAATGATTAGATTATCAAAGGTCATGGTCTTCTTATATATCTTAGCCTTTGCTCTTGCTGCTGGTTTTGGCATTGCTGCATTTATCTATAAAGAAAACCTCCCGCTATTTATTACATTTATAATTGCCGGAGGATTAGCTTTTATTGGCGGATTAGCCTGTTTAATCTTAAGAATGAACTTTGTTAAAATTCTTAAGAAAAGAAAGCTTCACATTTCTTAATATATTAGATTATTTATCTTTAGATAAGTTATCAATTTCTTTAGCGCTTTTCCACGATGTGAAACAGCGTTTTTTTCTTCTTGAGACATGCTTGCGTATGTCTTACCTAAGGAATTTTCAATAAAGATTGGGTCATAGCCAAAGCCACCTTGACCTTCTTTTTCTATATCAATCTTTCCTTCGGCAATTCCTTCAAATAATAATGGTTTATCCTCAACGTTAACTAAGACAACGTCACATATAAATCTTGCAGAACGGTCTTTGCCTTTAATCTCTTTGAAAATTTCTTTAAATGCTTCTTCATGTCCACCTAATTCTGACGCAAATCTTGCGGTGTATAATCCAGGACGATTATCCATCGATTTAATTTCTAAACCAGTATCATCAGAAATAACCGGCATTTTAGTGACCTTTTGTAAGGCTTTTGCCTTTATTAAGGCATTTTCATAATAAGTCGAACCGTTTTCTTCAACTTCTCCAATATCGATGTTTAGATCTTTCATCCCGTACACAGTGATATGAAAAGGGGAGAGAATTTGACGGATCTCCTTTAATTTATGGGCGTTATTTGTCGCTACTAATAATTCGAAGTTCATTATTTAGAATCCTTTTTATGTGTAAAAGTAATGATAAAAGTGAAAATTGCTAGAGCAAGTAAAATAACAGAAAGGGCTAAAACATCATATTGACCTTTGCCCCATGGACCAACAAAAAAGAAAACGATACCTACTATTCCAGAGGCAATGCCTAATAGTGGTAATAAGATTGGCCAAACTTTTCTGAGATTTTCTTTCATAGACGTAATTATATTCAAAAATAGACAAAATAAAAAGGGTGTTTATTCACCCTTATTATTAAGCTTTTGCGTTTAGCATTCCCGCAAATTTAACGCCTTCAATTTGTTCGAGTGCGGCAACGACTTGAGGAATCATTGTTTCACTATTGTAGGAGAAGATTTGGAAGGTGACTTCAACTTCTCTATTGTCTAATAGTTCGATGTTAAATTCTTTTGCTTTACATTCGTGTTTTTCAACACACTCTAAAACCGAGGACATAAACGGAGTGTTTGGTTCCACTCTCATGATGATGACTGGAGATTTTTTCACAGCCTTTGCTTCGATTTTTCTAAAAGAAACAAGAACCACCATAATTAATCCAGTAGCAATAATAGCGAGGATGTAGTTGAATGAACCGCACGCTAAGCCAATAGCCATTACGATCCAAATGGATGCGGCAGTGGTTAATCCTTTAGTTCCAGAATTACGGTGAATAATCGCACCAGCGCCTAAGAAACCTACGCCAGTAACAACTTGAGCTGCTAATCTAGCGATATCCCTATTTAATCCAGGGATAATTGGGAAGCCATAAATTGAAATGATCATGACAATACAAGAACCAACACCGACTAATAAGTGTGTTCTAAGTCCGGCGGAACTGCCTCTCCTTTCTCTTTCAATTCCGACTAATCCACAAAGGATGACACAAAGGATTAATGCGATAACGCAAGCGACAAAATTACCAATCGGCCAATCATACTTTGTTCCATGAATGGTCCAAGTGTTAAAAAAGTCAGCAATAATTTGATCAATAGTAGTCATACATATATATTACTCGCATTCGCTAAAATAATTAAGCACTTTTATAAATAAAACTCTCTAATTAATTAGTTTTCTATAGGTTAAGGTCAATAAGCAATAAAAAACAGTGATTTCACTGTCTTTTAGTATCCTTTACTGATTAGCGCCTCTGACACTAAGATGTCATCAACGTTATAAACTTTTATCGATAGGACATCATCAACTAATTGAATGTCTATTTCTTTTAGTTGAATCGCTCCTTCTAAAATCATTGGAGCAGCAAAGAATTGGAAGTTCTTAAATAGTTTGATTTCTTCTTCACTTTGCTCTTCAGATTTAATAAATGTAAACGCTTGATTATCATAAACCCAATCATCTTGATTAATGAGCTCTGATAAAGAAGTTAAGGTTGGGTAATAATCTCCCACTGATTGACCCATATATGACCAATCATCTTTGATATTTAAGAAATAATCGCCTTCTTTTTTATATGTAAAATGTTGAATTCCGCCATCAATATTTCGATATCCAGAATTGATTGAGTCAAAACCTCCGTCATATTCTCCCATCAATAACGCGGTTTCTTCTTGGTTATAATATGTCGCTCTTTGAGGTGTATTAACTCCGGCGTGAAACAATTCTTTTTGTGCGCAAATCTCGCTAGAAATAGTGGTTTTCTTTGCATATCCATTATTTTTTTGAGCGACCAAAAGAAGTTTTAAGTCTGGGACAACATCTGCTTTAACTCTTTTTAATGAGCTAGAGTCAGAAGAGCAGCCGACGAGTAAAACAGTAAATAAAGTAAGAAGCAGCCATTTGTTTTTCATAATTTCACTTTAGTTTAGTTTTCTATTAATGGCAACATTTATTGCTTATATCTTTTTGTTAAATAAAAGAGTAGATGTTTAAATAAATAAAAAACAGTGCAACGCACTGTTATATTCTTCTGGAGCAGGTGACGGGAATCGAACCCGCGTAATCAGCTTGGAAGGCTGATGCTCTACCATTAAACTACACCTGCAGGTCAGCGTTAGTTATTTTATAACTTTCACTAACTTTGTGCAATTATTTCTTACACAATTCAAGAATTTGATCTTTTCTAGCAAATCCTAATCTTTTATTAATGAGTTTTCCTTCTGAGAAAAATAAGAGTGTTGGGATGGATTGGATTCCATATTCCATCGCTAATTCAGTTGCTTCATCAGTGTCGATTTTGACGATTTGAAATGGAGCGCCTTCTCTATCGAGTTCTTCAAGTACAGGAGCAACCATTCTACATGGTCCACACCAGGTGGCAAAGAAATCGACTAAGACATCTCCGCTTTTTAAGATTTCATTTAATTCTTCTTTACTTTCAACGTGTTTGATCATTTTATAGTCCTCCAGATATTGTTACAAACAAGATTATTAAGACCACTATATGTAGTGGGTAATATAAGTAGGTTCCAATTTGAAACCATTTAGCATTATAGCCTCTTTTTCCTGAATATAGCAAAATAAATGCACCAGAAAATATAGCGTATAACTGTGTGCCTGCATCCCAGAACACACCAGTAGGCCACATATAAACAAATAAATAGTGGAATATAGAAACAACAAACAAGATGAATGCGTTGATAATGTTTACTAAAACTTGATAATTGCCACTAACTTCCCAAATAGATTTATCCATTCCGGTTTTATCTTGAGTAAGGCTTATATATGAATCGGCGATATAGTTTGAAAAATAAAAGCCAAGCCCTAAAACAATAGTGAACCAGTCATACTGCAAAGTGAGAAAAGATGGATACCAAAGTATATCGATATTGGTTTCGGTTTCGTAACATTTCACTATAAAAGAAAGAACTGATATCGCTAATGGTAGTAGGGTAAGCAATCTCATCCATTTGTTTTCGTGTTTAATCGCCCAAACCGCTAAAGCTAATAACGCTAAATCTAAGTAGATATTTCCAGCTCTAAGGAGTCTATTTCCTGTTGGAGAAATATGAGCGTATTCCAAAACCATAAAGAAAATCATGACGATTAACGCTAGAGATGAAATTCTTAAAATATATCTCTTGAAGCTAGATGTATGCCTTACTCCATTGACGATATTAAAAGCAAATAGAGGTAGAGCAAATCGTCCAAAGGTTCTTAATATTCTAGCGGTAACTAATATTGATTCTTGATCTGGATAAAGGACTTGTAAAAATAAGCCAGTATGATCAAGCGTCATGAAGATAATGGCTAAAAGAGTTATCCAAAAAGTCGATATTTTCAGCAGTTTAGACATATTTTTCTATTAAATTCAAAATTATTTGCGATCCTACTGCGTATAGATTGTTTGTAGTATGCGCGGCAAAACTACTAGCAAATCCAAACTTATCATATAGGAAGCAGAACGTTACTCCAGAGAATATATAGACTGGTTGAATAAGTAACTCACTAATCCAAGTATCCGCTGTCGGTCTAAAGTGAATAAGGCCAAAAACAACAGAGACAATAATATATGCTGCTACTTTATTCCATCTTCTTATTAGATTAAATGCACCACTACGATAAGCGAGTTCTTCACATGCAGGACCTAATATACCTAGAACAATAATTGATAGAACCGGGAACTGAGTGATAACGCTTCTAACTGCGGTTTCATTATTTCCGACTGGCATTTGATAAAATAGGTTAACAATAAGAAGATAGATTCGATCAAAACTAGTTATTGCAACAAATCCTGCTAACCCAAATACATATGGCTTCCAACCTTTAAACGAACTTAGACATTCAGGGAAATGAGGAATGAGCATGCAAACCATTGCGATGAAAAGCATGACATAGGCAATAATGTTTCCTAAATTTGAAATTGTGTCTTCATCTTTTGTAAAAATCAAAACGATTAATTCCGCTAAAAAAGCAGCTATATATATTCCAACAAGTCCTAAAGCGAGTATGATGATGCGTCTCCACACCTTCACATCACCTGATTTTAATGGGGCTTTACTTTGTTCGGTTTCATTAGTTTTTGATTCTTTAATTTCAACAATCTCTTTATTTTCCATAAGAAAAATAATACACTAAAAACAAGTCAATTAGTAGGTTTAACTAGTTAAATGGAAAGATTTTCTATTAAAAGTGAAGTTTCAAGTTTTACTGAAGTGATGAAGTCAAAATTCATTGCGATTGCTTTTCCTTGCGATGGTGTTGAAAAATTCAAATCCAAACTTGAATACGTTAGAAAATCTCATCCAAAAGCTAAACATGTCGTTTACGCTTATAAAATTGGTGTGAATTCCAAATCTACTGATGATCGCGAACCAAAAGGAACAGCAGGCAGACCTCTTTTAGAATTGCTTAACAAAAAGCATTTAGAAAATGTCGCACTCATTGTTGTTAGATATTTTGGCGGCACTGAACTTGGAGCAGGTAGACTTCTTAGAACTTATGTTACTAGTGGAGCTTCTGCTTTGAATAATGCTGAGATTATTAATTTTTAAGGAGAAATCATATGGCAGATTGTAGTCATGATTGTGAAAGCTGCGCACAAAATGGTAATTGTGCTTCACAAATTAAAAAAGCAGAGATGAATGATAGAAGCCACGCTAAAAAAGTCGTGGCGGTATTAAGCGGAAAAGGTGGAGTTGGTAAATCATTTATTACTTCATATTTAGCAGTGGAATTAGCAAGAAGAGGTTTCAAAGTCGGAATTCTTGACGCTGATGTTACTGGACCAAGTATTCCAAAAGCTTTTGGGGTGGTTGATAAGGCATATGGAGAAGACAATCTAATCTTCCCAATTCCAACTAGAACTGGAATTAAGATTATGTCCGCTAACTGCTTATTAGAAAATGAAAATGAACCAATTATCTGGAGAGGTGTTTTATTAGGAAACTTAGTAAAACAATTCTATGAAGATGTTCTTTGGGAAGAACTTGATTATTTATTAATCGACATGCCACCAGGAACAGGAGATATCGCTTTAACAACATTCCAAATGATTCCAATTGATGGCTTGATTATTGTTACTTCACCACAAGATTTAGTCTCGATGGTGGTTAGTAAAGCCATTAAGATGGCGAGAATGATGAACATCAATGTCTTAGGTGTTGTTGAAAACATGTCTTATTTAGAATGCCCAGATTGTCATAAAAAGATTTCTGTTTTTGGAGAATCGCATTTAGATGAATTTGCTAAATCCCTAGATTTCAAAGTCCTTGGTAAACTTCCAATCGTTAGTGATAACGCTAAGAAAGTTGATGAAGGAGAAATTGAATCTATTGAGATTAAAGAATTCAAATCCATCACTGATGCGGTAGTAGGAGAATAAATATGAACGAATTTGAATTACGTCGAGAAAAATTATTTAATTCTCTTCCTGATTTTTCTCTTGCCTTAGTTTATTCTGGGGTTAGTAAGATTTGCAGCGAAGATGAATTTTATCCATTTGAGGCAAATAGAAATTTCTTTTATCTAACAGGCATCGAACAAGAGAATTCAATTCTTATGTTGGTAAAGGCTCCTGGAGAAAAAAGAACATATTTGTTCTTAGATGAATATAATGAACTAAAAGAACGTTGGACTGGTAAAAAACTTAGATATGATGACGCCAAAGAGATTTCTGGAGTGAGCAATATCTATAGCAATAATACTTTTAAATCCATGCTTGAAATGGGATTAGGAAAAGAAGATAACCCATATGGGCATATCGACACTGTGTTTTTAGATTTATCTGACGAACTCAAGATTGGTAATAATTTGTCCACTCAAATTTATAAAGGACAACTTTTAGAACAATATCCAGAGTTGAAGATTGAAAATGTCTATCCACTTATTGTGGAACTTAGACTAGTTAAATCTCCTTATGAAGTTGCTCAATTAGAAGAAGCGATTGCGGCAACCTCGACTGGAATTAATGACTTGCTTTCATTTATGAGACCGGGATTTTATGAACATGAACTTGCTGATCGATTTGAATATTACGGGAAGAGTCATGGAAGAAGAAAATTATCTTTTGAAACGATTATCGCAACTGGAAAAGATGCAACCGTTTTACATCACCCAATCACTCAACAAGTTAGACAAATCGAAATCAATGATTTAATTCTTTTTGATTTAGGCTATAAGCATAACGGCTATTGCGCTGATATAAGTAGAACTTATCCAATTAATGGAGTCTTCTCTGGAAAACAAAAAGAAATCTATGAAGTCGTTTTAGCGTGTAATAAAGCCGTAATTAATTATATTAAACCAGGATTAACTATCGCTGATTTACAAAGTTATACGATTGATTTCCTTAAGGAACAATGTCGAAATAGAAAACTCATCGAAAAAGATGAAGATATCTTGAAATATTACATCCACAGCGTTTCTCACTTTTTAGGAATTGACACCCATGATGTTGGAAATAGGTCTAGAAAGTTAGTTCCTGGCAATGTTATCACTGTTGAACCAGGACTCTACTTTGTAGAAGATGGAATTGGAGTGAGAATTGAAGATGATGTTTTAGTCACCGAAGATGGAGCAAGATGCCTATCTAAATGCATCAAAAAAGAAGTGGAAGATGTTGAAAAACTCTTGAGGAGCAGAAAATAATTATGGAAAAGTACATCATTTCTATCGACCAAGGTACGACAAGTACTAGAGCGATTTTAATTGATAAAAACGGCAATGAAGTTGACATGGTCCAAGAAGAAGTTCCATGTTTATTTCCTCGTTCTGGTTGGGTTGAAGCTGATGCCTTAGGTATTTGGGTCAGTGTCATTACTGTTGTTAATGGCTTATTAGTTAAGACTAATCTCACTTGGGATTCAATCGATTCAATCGGAGTTACCAACCAAAGAGAAACAACAGTTGTTTGGGACAAGAAAACAGGAATGCCAATTTGTAACGCGATTGTCTGGCAATCTCGTCAATCCGCAGAAATCTGTGACCGATATGAAAAAGATAAGGAATTTATCCATAAGAAAACTGGATTGTTGATTAATCCATATTTCTCAGCGTCCAAGATTAGATTTATCCTTGAACACGTTGAAGGAGCGGAAGAAAAAGCCAAAAAAGGTGAACTTCTTTTCGGCTCAATTGATTCTTGGATCATTTATAGAATGAGTAAAGGCAAGATTCACGCGACCGATGTTTCTAACGCCTCTAGAACAATGCTTTTAAATATTAAAACTCTTCAATGGGATAAAGAATTATGTGAATTATTTAAAATTCCAATGAGTATGTTACCAAAAGTCTTACCTTCTAGTTACGACTATGGCGCCGCAAGTTTCTTTAATGACAAAGTTCATATCCATGGAGTGGCTGGAGATCAACAAGCTGCTTTATTTGGACAAACTTGTTTTGAAGAAGGTGAATCCAAAAATACATATGGCACAGGTTGCTTTATGTTAATGAATATTGGTAATAAAGTCACTTATAGTGAAAAAGGTTTATTGACCACAGTTGGTTGGAAAATCGGAGATCAAGTCACTTACGCATTAGAGGGTTCAATCTTCATTGGTGGAGCGGTTGTCCAATGGCTTAGAGACAAAATGGAACTCATCAAAGCATCTAGCGAGAGTGAAGCCTTAGCGGTGAGCTGTCGAGATACACATGGAGTTTATTTAGTTCCAGCTTTTGTTGGATTAGGAACTCCATATTGGGATGATGACGCTAGAGGAGCGGTTTTCGGCTTAACTAGAAATAGTGATAAACGTCATTTTGTTAGAGCGGCGTTAGAATCTATCGCTTATCAATGTAAAGACGTCTTTGAAGTGATGGAAGAAGAGACCGGAATCAAATTATCAACATTAAATGTTGATGGTGGCGCAACTGCTAATAATTTCTTAATGCAATTCCAAAGTGATATTCTTCAAACCAAAATCGTTTTACCTAAATGTTTACAAACTACAGCTTTAGGCGCAGCTTATTTAGCAGGCCTTAGTAGTGGTTTTTACAAGAATTTAGATCACATTAAAAAGATTCATGAATGCCAAAAGGAATTTAATCCTGTGATGAAAGTTGAAGATTCTAAACGTTTCTATGAAGGATGGAAGAAGGCTGTTTCTGTAACCAGAATGTTTAAATAATGAAATTAGTCGTCGCCCCTAATTATTTACATCGTTCAATTCTAGAATATTATCGTAAAGATAATCCTTTTAATGATGTCAAAATCGTTAGTGTCACTGATTTAAAAAATGCGACTGGCTATTTAAAAAAAGATTCTGCATTAATCTATTTAATGAAAGAGCGTCATTATTCATATGATGAGGCAAAAATGTATCTATCTATTCTTACCTATAACTTAGATGAGGATATTGCTAGATATGAAGAACTAAAATCTTTACAAGATGAATTAATTGAAAAAGGGCACCTATATCGTTTATATCATCTTAAACCTCTTTTATATGGGAAAAATGCTTTAGTTATTGGTTATCAAAAAGATGATCGAGAACTAAATTATTTCGCAAAAAAATTAAACCTCTCTCTAGAATTTAATGAATTCGCTAAATGTGAAAAGTCATTTGAAGTAAAAATCTTTTCTCAACTTGAAGAAGAAGTATATTACGTTTTAAATGAGATCGCTCATGATTTAGATAATGGAGTTAATATCAAAGATATTATTATCGTTAGAAGAGAATCGACTTACGATTATTATTTAAATAGATTAGTTGGTAGTTTTGGCTATCAAATCAATCTACCTAATAGTGTCACTTATTATCAAACTGGTGTCTTTTCATTATTTGATGAATTAGTGAAAAAACATCACGACTTTGATTTAGCAATTGAAGAATTAGAACAAATTGTTAAAGATGATGAGTTATCGCTAGATTTTATTGATGCGGTTAAAAGAAATCTTTTAGATGAAGATTTTGATTTTGCCTATGATTACTTAGTTAATCGATTAAAAGATATTAAGGTTCGCGATAATAGATATTATCCAGCGATAGAAGTATTGGAAGATTTTCCTTACGTCACTAATAAACGAATCTATGTTTTAGGGTTCGCTCAAGGGAACTATCCTTCTTCAGGTAAAGATACAAGCTTTTTATCTAGCGTTGATAAAGAAAAACTTCATCTTAATTTAATTAAAGATGAGACAAGATTTGACCAAGAAAATATTATTGATTTCTTATCTTTGGATAATGAATATTTCCTCTCTTTTGCTCGTAAATCACTTTCGAAAGCGGAATATCAATTCTCCCCAATTTTAAATGAAATTAGTTGCTCTAAAAAAGATAATCCTCGTGAAAAATATATTTATAGTAGAGTAACTCTGAATTATTTATTGACCGCGGCGAAGGATAAAGATTTCTTTTATAAAGAAAAAACTAGAGATTTAGCCTTATTTGATGGATTGATCAATAGTGAATATAAAACTTACGATAATCAATTTACTGGAGTTAAAGCGATTAAGAAAAACGATAATCTAAAACTCTCCTATTCTAGCGTAAATGATTATTTTGAATGTCCATATAAATATTATTTAAAGCATGTCCTTGATTTAGATCCTTTTAGCGAATCTAATAGCACGATTCTTGGCAATATTGTCCATGAAACTTTAGAGAACTCTTTAGATATGGATTTAGATGACTTATCTAACTTATTTGACAAAAGAGTGGATGAGTCTAACGCTGATACGGAAATCAAAATTATTTGGAAATGTTACGTCAAAAAATCAACCTTTAAAGCGGCTAAAATGATTAAAAAGCATATTCAATATATGAAAAATCCATCTTTTGAGATGGAAAAGAAATATCGCATCAAACTCGACGATAACACAGTTGTGGATGGGAAAATTGATAAGACCATTTTTGTTGACGACAAATATATATTTGTCATTGACTATAAAACCGGTTCTTCAGGCGATTTTAATAAAGAATTAGTGGATTATGGTTTATCTTTACAGCTTCCTACATATGCTTATTTATTAAGCGAAAACATTAAGAAAAAGAAATATGTTGTTTCCGGATTATACATCAATCACGTTTTACCTAAATCTAGATTTCCAGAAGTTAAAGATGACGCGTTAGTGGAAGATTATTTGAAATTAAGCGGAATAACAACTTCTGATATAAACGCTATCGCTAAATTTGATAGCACGATCGCTGATGGGGCATCTAGTTTTATTAAATCAGTCAAAATTATTAAAAAAGATGGCAGAATTACTGGAACATATGATCAAACTTATTTTGATAATCTTATCGAACTTGCAAAAAACAAATATATTGAGGCTAATCAAAGAATTAGAAATAACGAATTTGAAATTAGCCCATATCAAAATAAAAAAGATAACGGATGTCAATTCTGTGATTTCAAAGATATTTGTTATGTGAGATTTAACCAATATCGAAATATATCTAAAGCGGAAGGAGATGAAAGCGATGGCCTTTAATTTTAGCCAAGAACAACTCGATTCAATTAACGCTGAAGGATGTAATTATCTTATTTCCGCAGGTGCTGGTAGCGGTAAGACCGCTGTTTTAACTAATCGCATCTATCGACTAGCGAAGAAAACTAAATCATTAGATAACTTTTTAGTGATGACTTTTACTAATCTAGCGGCAGCCAGGATGAAAGAAAAAGTTCGCGGATTATTATTTGAGGATCCTGAAACTAAATCCTTAGCTAGTGAAGTGGACTCCGCTCATATTGAGACATTTGATTCATTTAATTTATTCCTAGTCAAAAAATATTTTTACTTACTTGGAGTTTCTAAAAACATCTCCATTGTCCAAAATGAAATCTTAAGCATTAAAAGAAAGAACTTTTTGGATGAGATCTTTTTAGAAGAAATTACAAAAAATAATGTCGATTTGATTAATTTATTACAAACTTACTCCATTAAAAATAATGATGAAGTGAAAAATGTTATTATCAAATTAATCGAAGTTTCTGATTCTAAAATTGATAAATATGGTTTTATCAATTCGCTTAAAGATAAATATTTTACTGATGAATATATTAATGAGTTAATTAATAATTTAATTAAAGACACCAAGGAATATATTAGATATCTCTCTAGATTAGCTGAGGAACTTGATTGCGCTGAAGATTCCGAAAGTATCATCGCTTACTTCGATCGCCTTTTAGCGTGTAAGAAATATGATGAATTCTATTATTTTGCTAATACTGAAAATAAAGAAGATATGTTCCCTAAAAAGATCGGCGGCAAAACCGAAGATGGAGATTATCGAAATTCAATTAAAGATAGATTACTTAAAAGAGTGTTCTCCAAATTTGAATTAAATGAGCAAGACCTTATTAATGGTATTAAGAAAACTAAACCTCATGTTAATGAAATAATTCGATTAGCGGTTTTATTAGAAAATAAAGTCGATGCATATAAAAAAGAGCATAATGTTTTCACTTTTAGTGACTTATCAAGAATGAGTTATTCTCTTTTAGAGAATCCTGATATTTGTGAAGAACTTAAAAATCAATTTGATTACATCATGATTGATGAATATCAAGACACGAACGATGTCCAAGAAGCTGTCATTAATAAGATTTCTAAAAATAACATCTACATGGTTGGAGATATTAAGCAGTCCATCTATCGATTTAGAAATGCTGATTGCACAATCTTTAACGAGAAATATAACAAATATAAATTAGGGGAAGGCGGTAAAGAAATTGACTTAAATAATTCTTACCGCTCTAGAAAAGAGATAGTTGATTTTATTAATGATGCCTTCTCTAAAATCATGGTCAGGAAGAATAATCCAATCGAATACTCTAACGGACATGTTTTCGGATATGGCAATAAAGGATTTGATAACCCTCCTACTGGTACTGACTATAAAGTAGAAGAGTATCGCTATGAATATGTTAATTCTGATGAAAATCTCAAAAAAGAAGTGGAGATTGTCATTAATGACATTATCCATAAATATAATTCCAGATATTTAATATTTGACGGAAAAGAATATCGACCATGTGATTTTAAAGATTTCTGCATCATTATTGATCGAGAAACTGATTTTGATGCCTATATTAGAGCGTTTTCTGAGGCTAAGATTCCTTTAAATGTCAACGGCAAAGACGATGTAAAAAAATGTGATGTTTTCACAGTTATCAAAAGTTTAACGAAAATGCTCTATCTAGCGTTAAATAGCGATTATTCTCATGAATATCGTCACGCATTTATGAGTGTTTCAAGAAGCTTTATTAACTCGATTAACGATAAAGCCCTCCATGAACTAGTAACTTCTAAAGACGGATCCAAGGTTTTAACATCTAAAATCGCTCAAAAGATCGAATTAATTAAAGAAAGATTAAGATATGCTTCTTTGGAAGAAGTATTAAAAACATTAATTGATGAATTTGAAATATATGAAAAGCTTTCAAGAATTGGTGAGTTCTACAAGAACACTCATAAGATTGAGACTTTGATTAACTACGCGACTCAGATGGATCTATTAGGGTTCACTTTAAAAGATTTTGTGTCATATTTTGATGATTTATTAAAATCGGATTTGAAGATTGAATATCGAGATAAAGAAGCTCAATCTAATTCAGTGACATTAATTAACATTCATCAATCTAAAGGTCTTGAATACGAGATTATTTACTATGTTGGATTAGCTAAAGCCTTTGCGAGAAATCAATATAACGATTCAATGTTCGCCACTAAAGAATATGGTGTCATTCTTCCTTATGTCGATAATGATAAAACTCCTTTAATTAAAACCTTATATAAGGAAAACGACATCATTGAATCTAATAAAGAAAGAATAAGAGTGCTATATGTTGCCTTGACTAGAGCAAGACAAAAAGCAATTCTTATTTACCCAGTTAAAGAAAATGAGAAAAAGCAAGCCTTACAAATTAGTGATGTCAATTCTTTAAAGGATATCTATTTACTAGCGGATTTAGGAGATAAATATCTATCGACTATCCCTGAAAAAGAAGAGCTAGTTCTAAGAAGTGGAGACACTAAATTTGATGTTGAAAAAGCAGAGTTAAAGAAGGTTAACATTAAAACTACAATCGTAGAGAAAAAGCACGCCAGTAAAACTGAGATAGTGGATGTTGATGAAGATCTATTAATATTTGGTACTGAGCTCCACGGTTATTTAGAAGGGCTCGACTTCAATAATCCTGATTTAGAAAAGATCACTTACTACCGCATTAAGAAAATCATTCCTAATGTTATTAATTCAAAAATCTTCAAAAATCTAGAAAATTCGCAGGTTTTACACGAATATTCGTTTAATGATGAGAAAAATAATGTCCGTGGAGTTATTGACTGTTTGATTATAAAAGATAATGAAATTGATATTGTTGATTTCAAATTAAAACACTTAGATGATGAAGCGTATAATAACCAGCTTAGGACATATAAGAAATATATATCTTCAATAAGCGATAAACCGGTTAAAATGTATCTTCTTGCTGCATTGACTGGTGAATTAAGGGAGGTTAAAGATGAATAACAAATTTACTCAAGAGCAATTCAATGAAATTCTTCAAAAAGTTAATCCAAATTTATTGGAATTTACCGATTATTTATTTGAGGTTTATTCCTTTACTTTTGATGGCATTGTGGACCTAAATTCCTCTAACACTCTTAATACAACTTTTATTATTGATTCCTATGAAATTATTTACTATTTAATCGGAGAATTTATCTATTCCACCGCTGGATTTAACAAGGAACATTTATCTACTTTTTTAGCGAATGAAAAATTAAAAGAAAGCATGTGCGATGTCGTTGCAGATAAATATATTTCCTTATCGGTTTATAATCACCGTGAAGAGAAATTGACCAGTAGCTATTTCCCTCCAATTAGTTCCATTGAGCTTTATTTAAATTTGATGGGAAATATTCTTAATCAATCTCAAAGAAACGATCCTCAAAGAACATTGATTTTAGATTTGCTCAATAAGTCTGTTTCTATTTCTAGATGTATTATCAAACTTCTTTGTGATGGGTATGAGACTGAAGCCCTTGCAATGTGGAGAACACTCCATGAGTCAGAATGCATCTTAATTTTGTTAGATAAATATGGTGATAAAGCAATCAATGCTTATTTAAAACATATGCAGTATGGAATTGTTTATCGAAATAATGATAAGGATAACCAAGAAGGGCAAGCTGCTTTTGCTCAACTGAAAAAAGAAATGTCGGAGCATGAGTTAAAAAGCAAAGACACCAAGAAGTTTATTGAATATGGTTGGCTATATGCGATTGATGATTATAAGAATATTGAGGATTTCAAACTCAATTTTAGAGATGGAATTGAAAAGCTTGCTGGATTACATCAATATAGTGATATCTATATGACTAGTAGTGAGATACTACATAGCACCCCATTACTAATTTATAGTAATAAACGTTATTTCTATTACTCGTCTTTATTAAATTTATATGAGTCATTCTTTAGAATTGAAAGAGTGTTTACATCCTTGTTCTTCTCTAGATTTGGGGAAGAAGCAAAAGAGAGATATCTCCAGATGAGGAAGTTATACTATTCTCAACTTGTCAACATTCATCAAAGAGAAATAATGAATTTTAAAAAGGGACATTAAGACCCTTTTTTCTTTATATTAGTTATTTTGTGATATATAGTAATGGTATGAAGAAAAATCTTGCTATATTATCAACCGCTTTTGTTGCGCTTTCCGCAATTAGTTTTGGTATTAAGGATTTAAAAGATTCCTATAATCGTATCCAAAAAGTTTTAGCGGATGAAACAATTGAAAATTATTATTCCTCAGTTAACACAACAACTGACGAAGGTCTTTTTACTAAGCTCCGTTCTGTTATTTCTAGTGGCTATAAATCTATTGGATATAGTGGGCTCTATAGCGCTTATGCTAAAACTGATGTTAGAGAAGATGGTTATATTCGAGATCTTTATAGCAATATGACAAAATATCCAACTAATTCCAAACAATGTGGAAATTATTCTGATATTGGTGACTGCTATAACCGTGAACACACCATCCCTCAATCCTGGTGGGGCAAAGGTACAAGTAATCAAGGTTGCGATATTTATATTGTCTATCCTAGTGATGGAAAGATAAATGGAATGCGCTCTAACTGGCCTTTTGGAGAAACCGCTAATGGAACTAGATATGCTTTAAATGGTGATCCAGAAGGAAATAGAGTAGGCACTAGCGATGATTCCAGTATTGTTAGTGGAACAGTCTTTGAACCATTTGACGACCGTAAGGGAGATATGGCTAGAACATATTTCTATGCTGCAACTAGATGGAGTGGTAGTTCAGGTTGGACTGGCGGAGAAGGTGGAAGTGTATTTGGAAGCGGTTCTGATACCTTATTCAATTTCAAAAAAAGTTATCTTAAGTTATTACTTAAGTGGCATGCGCTAGACCCTGTTGACGAATTTGAAATTAATAGAACTAATGAAGCCCAGAAACTTCAAGGAAATAGAAATCCATTCATCGATCACCCAAGTTATGTTGATTTGATTTGGGGTGGTGAATATCCAAGCACTGGATTAAATTATGAATTCACTAATGGCGGAGCAGCCACAGTTGTTAATGGACATATCGTTCCTGGAGAAACAGTAGACCCTACCGGAATCGCTTTAAATAAAACTGTTCTTAATATAATAGAAGATAATAGTGAAGCTTTAACAGCTACTATTTCTCCTAGCAATTCAAGTTATAAAACAGTGGAGTGGACTAGTAACGACACTTCTATTGCCACAGTCAGTTCTACTGGAGTGGTAACCGCTGTTAAAGAAGGTAGCACTTATGTAACCGCTAAAATTGCTGGATATTCTCCAGAGCTTAAGGTTACTTGTGCGGTTAATGCTATCAAAAAGGATGATCCAACTCCACCAACTCCAGACCCTGGAGGCGGAGGAGATGAACCAACTCCAGAGCCACCAACTCCAGAGCCACCTACTCCATCCCCAACTCCATATACGAATAAGGGTTGTTTAGGTGATGCTACAACTATCTCAATTCTTGTTTCTTCTCTTGCTCTAAGTGGAATAATCATCCTCTTAATTCGTAAGAAAAAGAAAGAGTAAAGTCAAATAAAAAAGGCCTTCTTATGAAGGTCTTTTATTGTGCTTGTTATCGATTACACGTCTGCGTAACAAGATCCACCGATGAACTCTCTAAGAATAGAGTTACATGGGACCCATTCATCAGGCATATCGTCGAAGAATTTGAGCATTCTGATTAAGCGCTCTGCAACTGGGAAATATGGGTTTTCAACATCGATTGCCTTAAGTAATGGCATCGCATATTTCTTCATGACAGATAATTCTTCTGGTAAATAAGAGTTGAAGACAAAGTTAGCGCCTTCTTGAGTCTTATAAATCCATTTGAATTCACCTTTACGAACACTAGCCCACATCGACATTGTTTCTAATGCTGAACTACCTCTAAATTGATAGTCTCTAACGATTCTTCTTAATAATCTTAAGTCAGTTAAACTAACTGGGTTATGGTTATCAATGTTGATTTGCGCTTGAGGAGCGATGAAGATTTTGAACTTTTGATGTTGAGGAATTGACTCGGTCATTCTGTCATTTAAGGCATGAATGCCTTCGATGATGATTGGTTGGTTTTCAGGAACCTTTAAAGTTCTACCTTTGACTCTGTGACCTTTTTTGAAATCAAATTTTGGAAGATCGACTTCTAAGCCAGAGACGAGGTCCGCCATATTTTGGTTGAATAGTGGGACATCAAGAGCGTCGACACTTTCTAAATCTGGTTCGCCATTTTCATCTTTTGGAGCTTGATCTCTTGGAAGGTAATAGTCATCCATTGAAATTCTAATTGGATCAATACCTCTAGAAAGAAGTTCAATTCTTAATCTATTAGCGAAAGTGGTTTTACCACTTGAAGATGGTCCAGCGATACAAATTAAACGGATATCTTCTTTGTTGTCTTCGATTAATTGTCCGAGTTCACAAAGTTGTCTATTGTGTCTTTGCTCACCTAATGTAATGACATCGATTGGTCCATCTTGTTCAATTCTATGGTTGATGTTAACGATGCTATCAAATCTAGTAGCAACTCCCCATTGGTGGGCTCTTTTTAAAGTTTTTCCAAATGTTGGAGCATCTTCAAATGGAGGGATTTCTCCATTAACTTCTGGACGAGGATATTGAATGATGACTCCTGGGTGGAAGAATTTTAATTTCCACTTGGTGATATATCCAGTTGATGGAACCATTCTGTTATACATATAGTTTTTATATCCATCGCATTCATATAAGTGACAAGTCTTTTCTGGACGGTAGTCTAGAATTGCGACTTTGTCAGTGTATCCTTCTTTAAGAAGGATTTTCTTTGTTTCTTCCTTGGATAAAATGTGACGATTAAGCTTATAATCCATCGAGACAATACGATTCATTTCTTCCTCTAATTCAGTAACAAGAGTGGAGTTACAAATGAATCCTGGATTGAGGATTTGCATGAATATTGATCTAGACACGTTATAAGATAAACGGACACTTAATTCTGGATGAATGTTTCTCATGGCCATGGTCACGAGGAATCTGAGGCTTGCTTCATAAGTTGGTTTAGCATCTCGATCTTTCACCGTTAAAGGAACAACAGTCGCATCTTCTTCGATAACATATGTTAATTCTCTAACACGGTTATTCACATAAGCGCAGACGATTTCTTTATCGGTTCCGACAATATCAATAACGCTAACAGGCTTTGAATAAGTCTTTTTTTCGCCATTAAAAGTAATGTTAAATGACATTATTAGTTCTCCTTTATTTATAATTGCGAATTTATTATATCGCGACACATATATTTATTCAAATTTATTATTAAGGAGAAAAGCAGTTCGGTTTTTATTGAATATTATTTTATTTAATAAGATAATATTAATTGAATTAGAGGTACATATATGAAAAACATGGTTTACATTCAATCAGGTGGTCCTACTTCAGTAATCAACACCTCCCTTTATGGTGCGATTAAAGAAGCAAAAAGACACCCTAACGAAATCGATCATATTTATGGTTCATTAAATGGAATCGAAGGAATGATCGATGACAAATTAATTGACATCGGAGAAGAAAGCGATGAACAAATCGAACTTTTACTCCAAACTCCAGGTAGCATTTTAGGAACAACAAGAAGAAAACTTCCAAAAGATGTTCATGATGAACTTTACATGAAGATCGTTGAAACAATGAAAAAGCATGACATCAAATACGTCTTTGTCAACGGTGGAAACGACTCGATGGATACTTGCTACAAATTATCTTTACTCTGTAAAGAACTTAACTTAGACGTAAGAGTCGTTGGAGTTCCTAAGACAATCGATAACGATTTAGCCTGTACTGATCACTCCTTAGGATTCCCTAGCGCTGCGAAGTTTGTCATCAACACAGTCAACGCTTTATCAATGGACGCTAA
>CAMOEI010000013.1 GCA_946612115.1 uncultured Caryophanales bacterium
CCTGGTTTACCTTCCGCCACTAAACGAGGATCATATCTGAAGAGTTGGAAATATCCGCATTCAACAGCTTTTTTCTCTTGTTTCATGGAGTTAGATAATCCGCCCTTAATACCGTGGTTCGCGCATGGTGCGTAACAAATAATTAAGGATGGTCCATTATAGCTTTCAGCTTCTTTTAAAGCTTTAATAGCTTTCATTGGATTGCTACCAAGAGCGATTTGAGCAACATAGACTGTGCCATAGCTCATGGCGATTAACGCTAAGTTCTTCTTTGGAGTTAATTTACCGCTAGCGGTGAATTTAGCAATACTACCAGTTTGAGAAGACTTAGAGGATTGTCCACCAGTATTGGAGTAAACTTCAGTATCGAGGACTAAGATGTTAACATCTTCTTCGTTAGCGATGACGTGATCAAGTCCGCCATAGCCGATATCATAAGACCAACCATCTCCACCGATAATCCAAACTGATTTATCTTGTAAATCTCTTTCGTAAGCGAGAACTTTCTTCACTTCCTCATCTTTACTTGCTTTCACTAAAGCAACTAATTCAGGAACGATTCTTCTACTCTCTTTACGATTTTTGATATTAGCAAGATATTCATCAATCTTACTGGCGAGTTCTGGTTCGACACTTTCTTTTCTAGAAAGTAAGATTTCAACAGCTGCTCTTAATTTGTGGTCAGTAGCGACTCTCATACCATATCCAAATTCAGCGTTATCTTCGAATAAGGAGTTAGCCCAAGCAATACCTTGGCCTTCTTTATCAGTGCAGAATGGAGTAAGTGGGGTAGATCCACTATAGATGGAGCTACATCCAGTCGCATTAGCGACTAACATATCTTTGCCAAATAATTGAGAGACTAATCTGTAATATGGAGTTTCTCCACATCCAGCACAAGCTCCAGAAATTTCCATATAAGGCATTAAGAAGCTAACACCTTTTGGCATTTCTTGCATAGCAGCTGGTAATTTATCAGCTTTATAAGAGACGTGTTTGAATAAGTATTCAGCAGCTTCTTCTTGTGGGAATTGTGATTTAGCTTCCACCATTTCAAGAGCGATCTTGCCGGTCTTATTGGCGTTACATTCCGCAACACAGAGTCCACAGCCAACACAGTTACGTGGTGAAACTTGGATACGATATTGATGTCCTGGAACACCCATTGCTGGTTTAACATCGTTTTTAACGAGTTCTGGAGCAGCGGCTAATTCTTCGTCATTTAATAAGAATGGTCTAATTGTTGCATGTGGACAGACGAAGGCACATTGGTTACATTGAATACAGTTTTCTTTGTGCCAGAGTGGAACTCTATCAGCGATACTACGTTGTTCACGATAGGTAATATCTGGATTCATCGTGCCATCTAAGAGTTCGTATTCAGTGAATTTACTAACTGGGAGGTCATCTCCACCTAAGTTACCCATAACGGCAACATAGCTATCGAAATAATCATCGCCAGTGAGTTTTCTTTCAAATGTTGGTTCTAAGCTAGCCCAAGATGGATCGACTTTGATTTCTCTAAGTCCTTCTGTTCCAGCATCAATTGCTTTCCAGTTGAGTTCGACGACTTCTTGACCTTTCTTGGCGTAGCTCTTTTCAGCGAATTTCTTCATCCATTTGTTAGCTTCTGCATAAGGCATAATGTCTTGGTTAAGATAGAAGAAGCTAGCTTGTAAGATGGTGTTAGTGTGACGGCCCATGCCGATTTCACTAGCGATCTTATTCGCATCGATAACGTAGAACTTCGCATGCTTTTTAGCAAGTTGGTTCTTCGCTCTATTTGGCATGACTTTGATGAGTTCCTCATCAGACATGTCGGTATTTAATAAGAATGTTCCGCCATCTTTTAAGTTCTTGAGCATATCAAACTTAAATAAATAAGTATCTAATGAACAAGAGATGAAGTTGGCGTTTTGAACGTAATATGCACTTCTAATTGGAGTTTTTCCAAATCTTAAGTGAGAACGGGTCACACCACCAGCTTTTCTACTATCGTAAGCAAAATATGCTTGAGCGTATTGACCAGTCGCATCACCGATGATTTTAATGGATGATTTATTCGCAGAAACTGTTCCATCACTACCTAATCCATAGAATAAGCAAGAGGTGTAATCAGCTTTGACGTGGAAATTGTCATCCACTGGAATTGACTTATGTGTTAAATCATCATTGATTCCTACTGTGAAATCATGGAAACGTTTTTCACTTGCTAAGAAATCATAGACTGCTTTGACATCTTTTGGTTGGGTATCCTTAGAGGATAAGCCATATCTACCACCGATGACTTCGATATCTAAGTTAGCTTGTTTAATAACGCTAACGACATCTAAGTAGAGTGGTTCGCCTGTGGCACCCATTTCTTTGGTTCTGTCTAAAACCGCAATTCTTTTAACTGATTTTGGTAAGACAGCGAGTAAGTGTTTGGCGGAGAATGGTCTATATAAGTGAACTTTGACTAAACCAATCTTTTCGCCTTTTAATTCATCGATAACTTCTTTAGCGGTATCGGTGATACTACCCATAGCAACGATTACTCTTTCGGCATTTGGGTCTCCATAATATGTAAATGGAGCGTATTCTCTTCCGGTTAATCTAGAAGCTTCTTTGAAATACTTTTCAGCGACTTCCACAACTTTAGCGTAGTGGGCGTTTTGAGCTTCTCTACCTTGGAAGTAGATATCATCATTTTCTGCTCCACCTCTGGTGACTGGGTGAGTGTGTGGGTTTAAAGCTCTCGCTCTAAATTTCTCAACCTTATCCATTGGGAGAAGGGCTTTCCATTCATTTTCATCGACGAATTCAACATTTTGAATTTCGTGAGATGTTCTAAATCCATCAAAGAAGTGACAGACAGGAGTTTCTCCATCAATTGCCAATAAGTGGGCAACAGGAGTTAAATCAGCGATTTCTTGAACGGAGTGAGAGCAAATCATTGCTACACCAGTTTGTCTAATCGCATAAATATCTTGGTGGTCACCGAAGATAGATAATGAACGGGTCGCTAAGCTTCTAGCAGAAACATGTAAGACGACAGGTAATAATTCGCCAGCCCATTTGTAGATATTTGGGATCATTAATAATAATCCTTGGCTAGCGGTGTAAGTTGAAGCTAAGGCTCCAGCTTGTAATGCTCCGTGAACTGCACCAGAAGCACCAGCTTCAGATTGCATTTCGGAGACTTTGACGACACTACCGAAGAAATTTCTTCTTCCTTTACTAGCTTCGACATCGATGACTTCCGCCATTGGTGAAGAAGGAGTGATTGGGTAAATGCCGGCAACTTCAATGAAGTTATAGGATTCTAATGCTGCAGCAGTGTTTCCATCAACTGAGAGCATTGTCTTTTTAACTGACATATATGTCCTCCAATAAAAAAATAACCGTTATTTAATATACACACGTAGGCACGATTTTTCAACGATAGAAAAAATATATTTTTTGCTTGACTATTTTTGTTTTCTCAAAATAAAAAAATAATTCGAGAATTGCCCATGAAAACTTAATTTTCACAAAAAAAGAAGGATTTACCTTCTCTTTGATTTTGGTTTTCGACTAGCCTGTTCTTCACTAATTAATCTTTTTAAAATCTTCAAATCAGTGTCGCTAAGAACAACATTTCTATCTAATAGACCGCCCATACTCATCTTACGATAGACAAAATCATTAATCGATTCATATTGCTCAACTTGGGCTTTTTTAACTATAGGGACTTTATTAACAACTGGTCCTCTATTTTCTTCTTTGTCCACTAAAAACTTTTTCATGTTAGGAACAAGTTCCATCAAATTGAATTCAGGATCAAGTCCTAATGTAGGTTCAAAATAAGAGAGGTGTTCGTTAATGATTTCTGGATAAACTCCAACATATTTAGAAAGGCGCTCACTAGTAACATATTTCTTATTAAGTTTGAGTAGTCCACTTAGATATTTTTTAATCTCAGTAACTTTTGGTTCTTTCATCTACTTGTCCTCCTTACTCTTGTGGATGTAAATGTTTATTTGCTATAGCAACTTCATTAGCGATTAAGAACATAATTGTGGTAATTAACGCTCCCATGGAGACATCACTTAAATAGTGAGCACCAACGAAGATGCGAGCAAAACCGATTAAGAATGTCCAGACTACTCCAATATAGAAAGCTGGAAGCATAATTTTATTATATTTATGATTCACGATAGGTAAGAAGCTTGGTAAGAAAATTAATAAAGAGGCACACGCTGCATGTCCGCTTGGGAAAGATTTAAATTCTTCTTTTGAAATGTCATATAAAAGTATTAATTCTTTATAGTTTGTGCATCTTTCATACCAATATCTAAAGTTAACTTCTGGAGTTTCTGAAAGCATTCTATATCTTGGTCTATGGAAGATTTCTTTAAATAAAGTAATTCCAGGAACTAAAGCAACAAACGTTGCCGCCATTAAGATGACATATAAAATCCAAATCTTATCATTGCCACTACTTTTAGTAACTCGATAACCGAGATATCCGGCACCAAAGGCAAATGGAGCGGCAATAATAAATCCTAAAAAATATAAGTTCTTGTTATAAAAACCATTTTCTCCAAAGAATTCTTTACCAGCGAAATAAGTACCTAGAATAGGCATAATCACTCCAAAAATCCAGCAGAACACTCTGAAGACTATTGATTTTTCTTTAGAAAGACCAAAGAAAATTAATCCTCCTCCAAAAAATCCAAATAAGGCATAGCCCGGAAGAGTGCCAATAACAGATAAGAATAAGCCAAAGCCGTTATTTTTATGGTAAATGGCTTGAGAAACTTGTAAATCAAAGAAAGTTCCTAAAATAAATAAAGCGAGAAATACACCCAAAATGATGTAGATATGCAAACGTAATTTCTTCATGAAGTAAAACCTCTACTTGATATTATACTATTTAAAATAAGGTTAAGAATAATAAATTATAGTGTGCGATCTTTAACATTTCTTTTATGTCTAAATACAAAACCAAGAATGATGCTTGTAATGCATAAAATAATAACAACCGAGATAATAAATATCGCACATTCAAGGAAAAAGCTTTCAGGCAAAATATTAATTACTTGTTCGGTATTTGGATCAAACGTCCAATTAGATTTACCTGGGAAAAATACTTTATGGAATATTTCAAATAATAAATTGAAATTCACCGCTGCAAATATTCCAATAACCGCCATGAGTAATAGAGTCAACATCGCTCCATAACTAACAGGAGAAATATTTTTAAATCTTTTTGATGGAATAACTTTCTTCCAAGTTAAGATGTAATAAGCAGCAAACAACACTACTCCAACAATAAATAAAATTAGTTGAAGTCTAAATAAAGGAATACAGTCCGCAAAATGGGATTCTTCTTCTGCAGTAAAAGCTAAATCTCCAGTTTTAAAAGGAGCACCTCTCCAAATGAAGTTCATCACATCATCAAAAGCGGTTTTTATTTGGCTATAGGAATATCCGCTACTGGATTCGATCTTAAGTGGACCGATTGACCAATAATAAAATGGTCTAAAAGTACAAGGGATAATCGTTCCACAAGAAATGAAGAAAAACGGGGTAAATAGAAACATTACCCAGGAATAAATGATTCCGATAACGTTTTTAATCTTCTCTACTCTTGTCATAATACACAATTTTGCTTAATACATAAGATGAACACAAAATCACCTGGCTAGGCGCATAAAATAGCCAAATAGGTTTCCAGACATCGACTCCTAAATTTGATAGGCCAACACAGACATCACAAGCGATAAATAAGGCAAAGCCGATAGATAAGAAAATATGCTCAAATCTCAGTTGTTTTTCTTGAGAAACACAGGCTAGGAAGATATTTTCCAAAAAATTAAAGACTAATTGAACAAAATAAATTGCGGTTAAAGCGTATAGTAAATTAAGCACTCCCATCGCACTCATAATGATTAAGGCAATAACCGGCAAAGTAGTTCGATAGGCAAGAACAATCAGAAGCGTTCTTAGACCATATTTTTTTCTTGAAAGAATAATCAAAAAATAACATAACTGGGTAACGATAAAAAAGCCAACCCCAGTTTCAAACATCGTTCCTTTTACAAGCAAGAAATAATCCGCAACAATTGTCGTAATCATCGCTAAAGTTTGCATAGCAAAAGAGAATAATCGATTTCCTTCTTCTTTTAAATAGAGCGAGTTAAGTAAAGTAAACGCTCCACTGGTGATGACAATCGAATATTTGACATAGATTGTATTATCGTAATATGTGCCAGAATAATCTCTAGCTAAAAACACCGTATAAAGAATGATAGTGACAATATAAAACGCTAATAGGATTCCTAAAGATATTAATCTTTTCTTCATATTAAATATCATATTCTTTTTACTAATAAAGTGACAAGGAATTGATTGGTGGTAAAATACAATTATGTTAAAAGTCACTGATTTAGTAAAAGTCTATAAATCCAAAAAAGGTAAAGAAGTTAGAGCGTTAGACTCTATCTCTTTTTCTTTGCCAAACAAGGGATTAGTTTTTATCGTCGGTAAATCAGGTTCTGGTAAATCCACATTCTTAAATCTATTAGGTGGATTAGACACTCCAACAAATGGAGAAATTGAAGTTCTTGGTAATAAATTATCTTCTTTTAGTAATGATGACTTTGAAAAATACCGAAATACAGTGATTGGTTTTGTCTTTCAAGACTACTTACTCATTAATGAACTAACCGTTGAAGAGAATATTAAGCTTCTAAATAGTGATTTAAATGACGAAGAGTTAGATACATTATTAGAACAATGCGAAATTAAGGAATATAAATACTCTTATCCTCAAGAGCTTTCGGGTGGCCAACAACAAAGAGTGGCGATCGCTAGGGCAATTTCTAAAAAACCAAAGCTACTCATTTGTGATGAACCAACAGGTAACCTTGATTCCAAAACCACTCGTAAGATAATTAACATCATTAAAGAGGTATCTAAAGACATCTTAGTTGTTGTTGTTTCGCATAACTTGCAACAAGCTCAAGAATATGGTGATCGTATCATCGAATTAAGCGAAGGAAAAATCATAAGCGATATCACTAAAGTAGAAAACTATGATGACTCATATAAAAACGAAAACGGTGTTATCACTATCCCTCACAATAGCGAACTAAGCGAAGAAAATATCGCTGATTTAAATGAGTCTATCGCTAAAGGCAAGGTCAAATCCATCAAACAAAATAAAGGTGGTTTTACTAGCAAAAACGGACAAATTTATGAAGAAAATGAGGTTTTTGACATAAAATCTCAGAAAAAACACAAACAATCATCTCCAAGAATCTTCTCTAAATTTTTCACCACTAAAAAACTTAGTTCATTATTAATTGTTATTGTTACTGGAATTATATTTTCGATCTTTTCAATTGCTCAATCATACAATTCTTTCTTGCCTCATCAGATGGCCTTATCCGTCCAACAAACTTTATATCCTGAATATTATGTTTTAGAAAAGCGAGACGGCTCCACGATGCTTCAATACACCGATAAAGAGTTAGAGAGATTTTCTAAAACGATCGATTATCAGCAATTCAAAAACGTTGTCATTCGCCCTGATGTCTCTGGAAGTGCTTATGACTGCATGAGAAGATATAACCAAATTAGTAACTTATCTAATTTCTATATGAGAGAATCTCCAGGAACATTAATCTGTTCTGAACAATATCTCACTAATGTTTATAAACAAAATGATGGAAAACTAAAAGTTCTTGCAGGTTCGTTAGAAGACTGTAAGACTACTTCAAAAGTAATCATCACCGACTATTTAGCGGATAGCTTCATCTATTGGAGTAATCGTAACGAATTACATACGATCAATAGCTATCAAGATTTAATCGATAATCCAATCGTTGATACATATGATTCCCATTGGGGTCAAGTTGGAGCGATTATCAGAACTAACTACAAATATAAATATCAAGAAGTTAAAGAATTCTTTTTAAGAATTATCGCTAACGATATCACTCTTGAAGAAATTAGACACGAACTTAAATATAATAGCAGTATCGCTTCATTTATTAATGAAACCGAATCTCATCTAGGGGTCGCGTATTCTTTAAACCCTGATTTTGTCGATGGAGAAAATCGAGATTTCTCTAGATTTGGAGATTTTGAATTAGTTAATGGAGATAAAAGGTTCTCCATTGGTAACTCCGCGGTTAATAGAGAATCTCAAGCGATTAAATATTCCATCACTGGAAATGATATCTATATGCCTGTAGATACCTATAACACCTTATTCACTAAGACATACACTCAAGATGATGTCTTTAAAGATTTAGGTGATTTAGGAACATTCACTGTTAATCGTTATTTAGATAACGACATCACCAAAGAAATCATCTACACTCATGAATTTAATGTTAAAGGATTAACATATAACGAATACATTACCTCTATTGAAATGAATAGAGAAATTAGAGACTTAAATCTAGGAACAACTAGACTATATGTTACTCATGTAAAAGATGTAAATGGACTAGTAGGTATTATGTCAGAAGAAGATACCTTATTTAGATATGTTTATTCAGAAGGAAATAAAGTAGATGGCATGGCCGAATCAGTTAACGCCTTCCAAAAGCTCTTTGTCATCTTACAAGTTGCCTTAGTGTTAGCGATTGTCATCTATCTAGCAGGCTATGTTATTAGCAACATTAGAAGAAACTATTATCAAATTGGTGTTATTAAAGCTTGTGGAGGTAATACCTCAACAATTAATAAAATCTTCATTGGAAAATCATTAATCATTGGAGTGATTACATGTGTATTCTCTTATATAGCAAGCATTATTATGCTTAATGTCGCAAATAATGTATTAGTTAATTCAATATTTAAAGTAACTGAAATCGCCAATAGAACTAATTTAGTTATTATTGGTATAAATCACTTAATGCTTGGTATTGATATTTTGGTGTTATTAGGTATCACAGTAATAGCAAGCTTCTCTAACTTAATTGCACTCCACTTTGTGGATCCAATCAAAATCATTAAGAAAAACGATTAAAGTTCAAATAAGAAATCTAAGGCTTGGGGAAAATATTCACTCCAAGCTTTTTCATTGTGTTCTTTATCTTTATCAAAGTAAAAGACAATGTCTTTATTATCGATATATCCTAATTTCTTATAGTGGTTATAGGCTTCAATAGTTCTTTTAACAAACTTATGTTCAAAAGCGACATCTCCAACATAAAAGAATAATCTCACATCACTTTTAATCATCTTTTCATCTTTATATTTCTTAAAAGACTCATTAGATAAAAGGAAATAGGCCGGGGAATAAAGTAAAGACACAGAAATATATTCACTATAGTGAGTAGCGACATAACTCGCCATTAATCCACCCATTGAAGATCCACCAAAGGCTGTATGTTCTTTATCGCTGAAAGTATTAAAAGACTTATCAATCATTGGTTTGATGGTTTTAAAGATAAAGTCCGCGAATAAATCTGCGTAACCAATATCTTTTTTAGTCTTATAGCATTTAGCAATCTCCCATTCAGGAGCGGTCATTTCATCTGCTCGGTCATCAAAAGTATGAGGGGCGTCAATCCCCACCACTATCATTCCTTCGATTTTACCTTGCTTAATATAACTTTCAGTTATTTCATCGATTTTCCACTCACCAACAAAAGAGGTGTAATCATCAAATAAGTTTTTGCCATCCGCCATATAAAGGACAGGAAATCTCTTATCTGGATTATCAAAATCATAAGTTGAAGGGAGATAAACTCTAATTTTACGATTAACGTATTTATTCTTGGTGTTGAAATAAACTTCTTTATAGTACACAAAAGCGCCTTCACAAATAGTGTTAGGCTCTTTATTCCAAATTTTAAATCCGTTTATCTCTTCAATCATAACTCAAATTATAAAATAAAAACGTTGGGGTTACCAACGTCTATATTTGAACATCAAATTTCTTTAATAGATCTTCAACAGTTAATTTCTTCTTTTCTTCGCCTTTAACATCTAGAACAATATGTCCTTGATTAAACATAATTAATCTATTCCCATATGTTAGGGCGTCTTTCATATTGTGTGTAACCATCAAAGTTGTCATTTGATTTTCTTTAACAATCTTATCGGTTAACTCTAAGACTTTCTTCGCTGTTTTTGGATCTAACGCAGCGGTGTGTTCATCTAACAGAAGGATTTGTTTAGTTAAATCAAATTGCCTTACTTTTTTATCAAATTCATCGTAAATATCCGCAATTTGCTGCTTTTTTTGCTCAAAAGTAAGGTTTTTGTCAGATTTAATAACTTTACACTTTTCCTTATATTCTTTTTTGGCTGGCTCATAAACATCATCAAATTCTTTCGCAGCAAGAGACTTATCTTTTTCAGAGAATTTAATATAATCTCTTCTAACCATTTTGTGTGTTGGTTTATTTCTCATCGTCGCCATTAATAAGGTTAAGGCTTGTCTTTGTCCTCCAGACATCACTCCAACTTTTTGATTGAGTCGATCTTCTAAGCCGAGATCAAATCTTTTCAGTTCTCTAATGAAGTCTTCTTTATTTTCTTTTTTAAATCCCCAAACAAACGGAGAGTGAACTCTACCTCTACGATATGCGATTTCAAGATTTTCTAAAACCGACATATCTCCACTAGTACCCATCATCGGATCTTGGAAGACGCGGCCGAAATAACTCGCTCTTTGATATTCTTTTAATTTTAAAATACTTTCTCCATTTAGAAGAATATCTCCACTATCAGGAGTGATACTTCCAGCAACAACATTTAATGTTGTGGATTTACCACTACCATTACCGCCGATAATTGTCACAAATTCACCTGGTTCAATATCTAAATTGATGTGGTCTAAAGCAACTCTTTCATCTTCTTTAGCCCCAGTCATGTTGAAGGTTTTACAAATATTTCTTAAACTAAGCATAATGTTCTACCTTCCTTTTCTTTTTATAAGTATTTATCGCTGATTGAACTAGAGGTATAGATAAGGCTAATGCGATTAATATCGCATAAAGCATATTCTTTAATTCGCTTGGGAACCCTAGTTCAATAGAAACAGTGATAATTGTGAAATATAAGATTGAACCTAAAGAAATAGAGATTAATTTATTTTTAAAGCTTCTCTTACCGAAGATTGCTTCTCCAATAAGAATAGAAGCAAGTCCAACAACTAAGAAACCAGTTGATGTCTTAACATCAACACTTCTTAAGTCTTGGCAATACATCGCTCCAGCTAAACCGATTAAAGCGTTAGAAATAACTAAAGCAGTAATATTCGCTCTTTTAGTGTTAATTCCCTGAGCTTTTCCCATTCTTTCATTTAATCCAGTTGCGCGAATAGCCATACCGTATTCTGTTCCAAAGAAATAATAAATAGCGACCATCACAATAAAGACAATAACCACCATGATGACTGTTTTAATTAATGGCTGATACATCTTTTCTCCAAAATAGAAAACAGAATAAATGGTTTGATCTTTAATTCCTAAAGAAACCAGATTAGTGAATGGTTCATCTGCTCTAGTGAATCCCATGATGATTAACGCTAAAGAAGTCGCTAAAGTCATCGTGATAATTCCGCATAAGAGTTTAGGGATCTTTAACTTTGTATAAAATACACTGGTGAGATAGCCACATAATCCTCCGCCAATTAAAGCAACTAAAGTTGATAAATATGGATTAACTCCTAATTTAATTAAACTAAGAGCAAGGCATCCTCCAACAAGGAAACTTCCTTCTGCGGTTAAATCCGCAAAATCAAGTAAGCGATAGGTAATGAAAATGCCAAGCGCTAAAAGGATGCAAGGGACTCCGCTAGTTAAGATATTTAAAATAACACTAACAATGTAAGGCATAATTATCCTTGATACATATCTTTAAAATCGGCAAGTAAACTTGCTGGAATAGTGGTTATTCCACTATCTTGAATAAATTTACTGTTATAAGCTTTGCTTAATTCAGATAATTCCATATGCTTTTCAGCATCGATATCTTGAATTCTTTTACTTCCAGAAAGAATATCTGCGGCCATTTCACCCACTCTTCTTCCGAGTACCTCATAAGAAACGCTATAAGTGAGGTGACCTCCACCAAGAAGCATATTCTCTTCACCAGTAATACATAAATTATGATAGGTGTCAGTAACTGTTTTAATAACATCCATATGATCAGCGATATTATTGTCAGTTGGAAGATATATAACATCGACATGACTTGCTAAATTTTCGGCTGAACTTCTTAAATCAGAAGCATCAATACAAGTTTTTTGAATAATATTACCATCTAATAATCCTTCGCTAATAGCAGCAGCCTTTGCTCTATTAGCTTGGACTAAGCTATTTGATTCACTCTGCGTATAGAAAATTCCTAATTTAATCTCATTAGCGGCTTTATCTGGTAAACACTTCTTAATGAGCTTAATTTGTTCTTCAACTGGGTTATCATCACTAGTTCCAGTTACTGTAGAATTGTGATTAGTTAATGACGGCATTAATTGCGCGTCAACTGGATCAGTCACTGCAGTAAATAATAATGGAGTGTCTTTTCCTAATTCATCTCTAGCGTTTTTAAGTGCTAGAGCACTTGGAGTAGAAATACCTAAGAGCAAATCACATTTAGTCGCTAAAGATTTCGCTTGAGCTGTTTGAGATGCACTTTCACCTAATGAATTCTTAGAGACAAATTCAATTCTTTTTCCTTTTAATTGTTCACTATTTTTCACCGCATTGATGAAATTAGTTCTAGCGGTGTCTAGTGCATCCGCAGAAACAATCTGTAATAGGCCAATCGTAAAATCAGCTTTTGGTTTACATGAGGTCATTAGTCCAATAGACGCTAATGAGATCATTGGAAGGATTAATAACTTTTTCTTCATCTTTTGAGCCTCCTCAATAAAAAAGTTTGATGATAGCACCAAACAGTAAATCACATCTTTCTACCTTACTGCTTGGCTATCATAGCCTAGCAGTCAAAAAACTCCTAGACTAATTTCTAGAGAAATAATAGTAATAAAAGTAGAAAGCGTAGGAATTTCTCATATCTATATGCTAAAACAATAAACTAATATCTAATTGAGTTGCAAGAAAAATATTTCAATTAGACCTTTTTATGTTAAAAGTGTTTAGTTATCATTAATTTATGAGCCATCCTTATAAAATTGTTTTTGCCGATATAGATTGGACTCTTATTTCCCATAAGAAGAAGCCACCTATCTGTGATAAAGCTTCAATTAGATATTTAAAGAAGCTTCAAAAAGAGGGGATAAAAGTTTTTATCTGCACCGCTAGACCATATCATTCAGTTAATCAAATTAACTTCTTTAAGTATTTCAAACCTGATGGAATGATTCTTTCTAATGGGGGCTATATCATCATTGATGACAGAGTCATCTATGAAACAAATATGCCAATAAAAGAATTTGAGTTACTTTGTGAACTAGCAATAAAACATAATCTAAACGTTGAAGGTATCCGCCACTATAACTGCTTTACTATTAATAATAATTATAAAGATGTTAAAGAACTCTTCTTCACTTATCCAGAAGACTTACCTCCAATTGAGGATTATCATAATCAAAACGTAATAGGAGCAACCTTATTCGCCACTAAAGAATATGATGAAATCTTCCTAAAGGCACTTAAGGATGATGTTTATTATTACCGCTATCACGACCACGGGGTAGATTTAGCGAGTGAACTTCACGATAAAGGAGTGGCAATACGTAAAGTATTAGACCACTATAATCTAAACAAAAAGGACGCTGTTGCTATCGGAGACGATAATCAAGATATCTCAATGTTTAAAGCGGTTAAATATGGAGTGGCGATGGGAAATGCTAAAGAAGAAGTAAAACAAGCTGCAACATTCATCAGTAAAGATATTTCTCATCACGGAGTGAAATACGCATTAAAACATATTAAGTAAGAAAAAGGATTCATAATGAATCCTCTTTTATTTAAATAATTTTCCAGTCCAATCTTTAATGAGGTCTGGTAAATATTTTAAGAACCAATATAATCCTTCTATATAAACAAGGGCTAGTAAGCCAACTCCAGCGATAGGAATAATGATATCTAGACTATTATCCTTATACGTTCTTGTATAACTAAATAGCAAGACAATAGGGATAACTCCAGCGACTCCTCCACAGACTCCAAAACCCCAGTTTTTCACTAATGAGGCTGCGTCTCCTGCAATACCAATTTTTGTTAAAACAAAGCCTGATAAAGTTAAAAATAGCAAGAAGTCAACGATTGTAATTACTATAAGCAAAATAGATGTAAAGAGTGAGAAATGTAATGAGTTAACATTGGTTTTCAAAAAATCTTGATACTCTTCATGAGTGTAGCCTCTTGAAGTGAAGATTCTTTCTCTAATTTTGACAAATAACGCCAAGATGATAAAAGCCACAAATAGCATTGGAGGTTTTGTGGTGATCAATGGGAAAATCCACGAAGTTATTGAGATATCTCCAAAGGAAGATCTAATTTTTAAAACGATGCAGGCTAATTCATAGGCAACAGGTAAAATCGCAAATGATCTAAATAAATAGACCCATTTGCCTTTAAAAGCTTTCTTTGGTTGATAGTTCACAAAAAAGGTGAATAAAGTACACAGTAATAAATCAACAAAGATGTTAAATCCAGCAAGATTGCCCTGATTCGCTAATAGGAAAATCAGTTCTACCGTTTCTCTAGCTTCTTGGATATTACCTTGAGTGAATAGCGAGTTCGTCAGTCCTACCAAATAATGTTCGTATACAAAAGCAAACAAGGCGTATATGCCAATAATAGCGCCTGTATATTGCAAAATTAATCTTTTATAGCCGTTTTTTGCCATTAAAATTGTTGAAAAAGTCGCTAAAAGGAATAATGGCATCATGAAGCCAGAAAAGCCTTGTAAGAAACTAGGAATGTCTCCTAATAGCTTAGCGATACTTTTATCTAGACTTGAACCATACGCCATTAAAATACCAGCTTGAGTAAGAGCGAAAGACAGCCAACCGATAATTCTTAAATGACGATAGCTTAAAGGACCGCGATACTTAATATCGTTAGTGGCGTTAATCTCATGAAGCATAAACCTTTTCTTTTTAGGTTTTCTTCTTTCTTTTTTGCCTATCGGATCTTGAAGAACTAACTCTGTAACTTGATTCATAGATACTTAATTATATAAACAAAAGTTTATTTCTCGCATTTCTTATTTGAGAAAGTTTTAATAATTTCTAAACTAGCGAGATAGCCATTATTAATCGCATTTGGAGTTCCTCCAATTGGGGAGTTCCACTGAGAGGCTAGATAAAAGTTATCAAAGCTCACACTCTTAAATTTGGTTGGAGTAGGTAAATTAGTGAGATTTAAAGAATAAGATAAAATTGCTCCACCTTTTGAGTAAGTTCTTTGATAGATTTCTTTAGGTCCAAAGAAATCGATAATCTCAATCTTTCCCTTTAAATAAGGGAAATAAGAAATAACAATATCAATTAATTTGTTATTAATTCTTTCAATTTCTTTTTTGTATTTTTCTTCGCTTAGAGAATTAAAGTAATTGAAATCTTCTATGGATTGATCCACTAAAATAGAGGTCACAATTTTACCGTCATTCTTATAGCAATCCTCATATCGATATGGTCTAAAGAACATCGAGTCATATTCATTAACACCAATCTTCATTGGCTCAAATGATAATCCAGTTGGGATATCAATATCTTTCATCTCGTCTTTGACCGCCAGATATAGGTTATAAGAAGATGATATCTTATGGTCTTTTTCATTAAGTTCAAGACGTTTTAGTTTTCCAGAATAGTATTGTCCTTGGAATAAGTTTCTATATGTATAGTGAGGGTCTAAACAAGAGACAATAATATCTCCAACATAAATAACATTCTCTTTAGTTTTAACACCTAAAACATTAAATTCGTGTTTGATGATTAAAGCGATTTCGGTGTTAAGGTGTAATTTGCCGCCTAATTCAAGAAATTTAGCTTTCGCTCTAGCGACCAATTCTTTAGCACCTTTAGAAGGAATATCCGCATTACCGTTAATAAACATCGCATACTCCATAAAGAAGAAAAACATTGAATTAAAGCCGTTTTGGCCGTTAATAATCGCATTTTGGATGGCTTTTGATTTAAATCTAGAAGCGTATTCTTTTCTAGATAATTTCATCGATAAAAAGATTTCTTTTGACAAAGGAACTAGATTAATAGTCTTTTTCACTTTTTCGGAGAAATAGAAAGCCTTATCGACGTGTTGATCCATTACTTTTTCTAGTTCACAGAAAGATCTTAATGTTTCATAGAAAAGATGAATATTTTCTTTATCATCAGGATAAGCAAAAATCCATTTATCTTCCCCTAATTCGATATCTCGATAGAAAGTAACTTTCTCGCCTTTATAAATAAATGTGCCTAATGTTGGTAAAGAGATAATTTCAACATCATCATTTAGGCAATCCATCTTCCTTAATAAGTCGTTAAACTTGTTATCTCTTTTAGTTCCTGTTAACCAGTGAATACACCCATCGATATAATGGCCATTTACTAAGTAACCACTACAAAGGCCTCCGACTTCGTTATTTTTTTCAAAAAGTTCAACATCAAAATTATTCTTGAGCAAATTAATGCCGCAAGATAATCCTGCTAAACCTCCACCGATAATAATGACTTTCTTCTTCATTTAGTGCACTCTTCTATCGTGTCCATTTTACTTAAAGTAAGAAAAAATACTTTCCTTTCTTCTGACATCAATATTCCTGATCGCGATAAAAATCATCACAATTGAAATAGAGAATAAAGTAATACTAGGAACTAAATAATCCATAACAAACATAACGTATATAAAATATTCTATCAATTTTGTTAGACGGGTCTAATAAAATTATCTTTTCATTTCACTATTTTTAATAAGATTCAAATTAACATGGCAATATCCATCAGGATTCTTTTTTAAATAATCTTGATGATATTCTTCCGCTGGATAAAAGGATTCTAATCTCTTGATTTCAATGTAATATCCTTTATCTAGTCTAGAATCAAAATAATTTTTAATTATTTCTTTTTCGTTTTCATCTAGATAATACACTCCTACTCGATATTGAGTTCCAACATCTTCACCTTGTTTATTAAGTGAATATGGATCAACAAATCTTAGATAGTGTTCTAATAAAGTTGATAAAGAAATTTCTTTATCTTCATAAGTAACTTTTACTGTTTCCGCCGCGTTAGTGTCTCCGCTTCTAACTTCTAAATAAGTTGGATTTACTCTATTTCCGTTTGCATAGCCAACTTCAGTAGAAATAACTCCATTTAATCTAGAATAGTATTCTTCTACACCCCAAAAGCAGCCACCCGCTAAATAGATTTCTTTTTTCATTTTGAGGTTGCTCCTTTAATTCTTTTCTCGGCGTTATCAAAATTTTTTTGATAGTTTCCTTTAGGGAAATCATCTAAATCTAATCTAATTAACTCTTTAGCGATATCTATAATTCTTTTAGTGTTTTCTGATCCAGTAAAATAAATTAACGCTGCTATCATAAGAAAATTGAGTTTATCTTAACATGATTAAGATAGAAATTGCTAATATATTAAGGAGGGATTTAAATTATGAAGGATTTAATTTTACATAACGGAAATAAAATTCCAACTTTAGCCTATGGCACTTGGCTCATCAAAAATGAAAACGCTGCTAATTGTGTAAAAATGGCCTTAGAAGCAGGATATAGACATATCGATACCGCTCAAGCCTATAAAAACGAAGAAGGCGTTGGAAGAGGAATGAAAGAAAGTGGACTCAAAAGAGAAGAAATCTATCTCACTACTAAAGTAGATGCCTCATTAAAGTCATATAAAAAAGCGAAGAAATCAATTGATGAATCATTAAATAGATTAGGTGTAGATTATATCGATTTAATCTTAATCCACTGCCCTCAACCATGGGTTTTATATGGAAATAAATTATTTAGATATTTCAAAGAAAATATCCAAGTCTGGAAAGCTCTTGAAGACGCTTATAAAGAAGGGAAAGTAAAAGCAATCGGAGTTTCAAATTTTGCGATTGATGATTTGGAAAACATCATTAATAACTGCGAGATTAAACCAATGGTCAATCAAATCCTCTGCCACATCGGAAGAACTCCTGTTGATGTTATTAAATATTGCCAAGAAAACGGAATCGTCGTTGAAGCATATAGCCCAATCGCTCATGGGGCTGCTTTAAAAAATCCACTCATCCAACAAATGGCGGACAAGTACAATGTTTCAGTGGCCCAGTTCTGTATCAAATACACTCTTCAGTTAGACACAATCTCCATTCCAAAAGCGTCCTCCAAGAAGCATATTGAAGACAATACAAAACTAGATTTCACAATTTCTAAAGAAGATATGTTAGAGCTATTAAAGATGAACAAAATCGATTATGGGGAAGATTCCTTCTGGCCAGTATTTAAAGAAAAAACTTATTAAAAATTAACAAAAACTCACGCAAATCGTGAGTTTTTTTCTTATTTTGGCCAAACAAAGCGATTGTTTAAATCGGTTTCTCCGTTATCAATTAGTAGGTCTTGTCCAGACATCGATTTATTAATAACTGTTAGGAAATAAACCCATTCCGCAACTTCAGTTTCTTTCATCCATTTTTTAAGTGGAGTGACTGACATAATCTTTTTCCAACTATCATAATCATCGATAACAGCTTTATTAGATTCAGTTAATACTCCACCTAATGAAATTGAATTAACTGTAACGCCTTTATCCGCTAAACGAATAGCGACATTTTTCATATATCCCACTACTCCAGCTTTACTAGCAACATAGTTAGGGAATTCTTGTCCTGTTCTACTACTTGCGGAAGCGTTAAATAAAACTGATTTAATTCCTTTTTGGAAAGCGTATTTCTCAGTGACGTTAATCGTCCCCACTAAGTTATTTGAGATATCATCATTTGAATTTTGTAATCCAGCGTTATTAAAGATGATATCGATATCATTAATCTCAGGTAGATTATCTTTATCTTTAATATCAACTTGATAATGAGTGTATCCTTCTCTATCAATAGAAGAAGGCAATAAATCTAATCCCACTACTTCAAATCCTTTATCTAAAAAATATTTATAGGTCGCTAATCCAATTCCTCTACTTGAACCAGTAATTAAAATTTTCATCTTGTTACCTCAGAATTAACAAATTCAAAATATTCTTTTCCAATATTATTCTTTTTCCAGTTCTTACAAACCATATATCCAAATGGAGAAAAAATAATTTCCATAATAAGTTCTAATCCCGCTCCGATAAGTGAACAGGTAACACATTGAACAAATGTCCAATGGAAGCCATCCCAGAATATTGGAGCGAAGATCATAAAGGTCATAATCGCAAAGATTAAATTATCAAAGAATTGTCCAATAAATGTTGAGATATAACTTCTAGTTATAAATGCGAGCTTACCGTCTGGATTATTCTTAAAAGCTTTACCAATCGCATAATTCATTAAGTTATTGATGATTGCAGAGGTTAAAAAAGCAATCGATGAGCTTAATAAGATAAACCATGTTCCACCGATAATCGTATTAAACGCTGAGTAATCATCTTTAGTAGGAATAATACTAGCGATATAAAAGATGAAACACGTTAATAAATTAACGCACATCGCAAAGATTGATAATCTAGTCGAGGCTTTTGGACCATAATGTTTGGTCACTACATCCATTGATAAGAAAGAAAGCCACGAAATAAGGATTCCTCCATCGATGGCAAGATACTCTAGATTCACTAGAGTTTTGTTAGCTAAAATGTTCATCGCTATTACGGATATTACAAAAAGAGCCACCACAGCGGATGGGATATTCCTTAATAAGATGAAAGTTTCTTGAAATTCGCGTTTTAGCCAACCCGAATTTGTTTTCTTCATAAAAAATATCTCCTTGGTTTTATTTTATATAGCGAAGGATTTAGAGGCCGAACTTCGCTTTAACTATGTTATCACAATTAATAATAAAAAGCCCAATTATTTTGGGCTCTTACATCTAAGTTAGTTAAATAAGATTAGACAAGTTCCTTCCAGGTATATCCACATTGTGGGCAAGTGAATTTACCGAGGTTCTTTTCACATGAATCTCTATAAACTGAACCATCGAATTTTTTACCGCATTTAGGGCAAGTAACAGCAACAGTGGATTCACTACAAATTCCACCACTAACCGCGGCTAGTTGTTCGTCGCTAAGAACGATGCCTTCTTCCTTGGCTAATTTTAATAATTCATCTTGGTTTTTACATAATTTCGCTTTTGCGATTTGTTCTTCACTTAATCCATTAAGTAATTCTTTTTTCATATTCAAAGTTCTCCTTTGTTAGCTATATATTATCAGTTTATATGTCACAGATGTGCCACACTATTTAAATTCTTAAAATGTTTTTAGCCATTTATTAACTTCTTCTATCATTGTTTCTTTAGAAACATTATATCCAGCTTGTAAAGTGGTAAGGATTTCTGATCCATTAAATCTTTTATTCTCTTCTATTGATAGACGTAATCTAGCGGCTGGTTTATTTATGAGCTTCTTATTTTTATCTTCATAAGCATTATAGATTTCTAAATATCTTTTGATCTCTTGTTTATCAAATAGCGATTGATCAAGCTTAGAAACACTATAGATATCAACAAGGTGTTTATATGGTCTTTCGTTTTCACTAATAAGTGCGTGAATCTTAGTGGCGATAAGATATTCAAAAGGGACTCCTTTAAATGATATACCATTTAATTTATACATTTCAGGTTTGATTCTATCAAACCATTCCGCTTTCGTCCCATCGATTTGAATAATGTTTCCATCAAGTCTAATTAAACAAATAAATGTTTCCGCATAAAGAACTTTAGAAAAAGGGCTAATAATAAATTCATCAACATCGAAATGTTTTCTAAAAATCATTTCAACTTCTTTTAAATCACAATTAGTGACAATATCAATGTCTTTAATATATCTAGAGCGTTCTTTAAGAAAAAACTTTCCAATGACTCCTCCACTAATATAAAAATCAAAAGGGAGTTTATTTAACTCTTCAATAATTCGACATACATCATATTTAAATTGATTTTGATAATCGTCTTTATTAACGAATATTTGATTGTTTATTGTTTCTTTCATACTTTGAGCAAAAACGATTATATCATAATAAAAATGAGCTAAGCTTCTATTTTCATATAATCACTCGAGGCCTCATATTGACTATTGTCCAAATACCGAGTCAAGCACTTACCCCGTTCACTAAGAAACCGAAATACACCTAGCCTGAACCTAGTTTATAAAATAAAAATCCCGGATTTCTGGTTCTTTAAACTTAAAGGTGGACAAAAATATTGAAATCCACTTTTTTGTTTATAGGATTTCATTGTTTTAGGCACAAGAAAAGTCCTCGTT
>CAMOEI010000014.1 GCA_946612115.1 uncultured Caryophanales bacterium
GATGGCGGAGGAAGAGGGATTTGAACCCTCGCACCGAGTTACCAGTCTATGAGCTTTCCAAGCCCACCCCTTCAGCCTCTTGGGTATTCCTCCAGATTCGTGGCTGCGATATGTATTATAACAAATAAAGCGAAAAGTGTAATGCTTTATTTCGTAAATTAATTAATTTACAATAGTTTTTGATGAAGAAATATTTAGTCAAAGAATCTGAAAGCGGACAAACGCTAGAAAAATATGTCAAAAAGATTTTAAAAACCGCTCCTTTGAGTGTCATTTATAAATTGTTTAGAAAAAAAGATATTAAAGTTAATGGACACTGGCAAAAAGAAAAATATCTCATTAGTGAAGGAGAAGAAATATCTATCTATTTGACTGATGAACAAATTAATGAATTTGAAAGAAAAAATGAGGAACTTGTTGTCTCAAATATTTCTAGTTGGATTGTTTATGAAGATAAGAATATCTTAATCATCAATAAGCCAAGAAATGTTATCGTCCAAAAAGATGGTAGTGGCGCTACTGCATTAGATGAGATGGTTATTTCTTATTTAGTGAATAAAGGTGAATATGATTTAGAAAATGATTTAGGTTATAAACCTGCTCCTGCTCATCGATTAGACCGTAACACGGCGGGATTAATTATCTTCGGTAAGAATATCAAGACTTTAAGATATCTAAGTGAGATTCTTTCAAATAAGAATCTTGTGACTAAAAAGTATTTAACATTAGTTAAAGGAAATATTGAATCTGATGGAGAAATTAATCTCCCATTATTAAAAAATCCAAAGATTGGTTTGGTAAGCGTTTCTAAAGATGGGAAAGAAGCTATTACTAAATACCACGTCGAAGAGAATTTAGGTGATTTTACTCTGGTAAGTGTCACCTTATTAACTGGTAGAACTCATCAAATTAGAGTGCATTTTTCATCTATTGGTCATCCTGTTATTGGCGATAAAAAGTATGGTGATTTTGAACTAAATAAAATTATTGAAGAGAAATATCATTTTAAGAATCAATTCTTAATTAGTAACGAATTAAGTTTCTCTTCGTTAAAAGAACCTTTAAAATATTTAAGTGGAAGAGAATTTAAAATTACTCTTCCAGAAGAATGTTTATCTTTATTAGAGGAGATAAGAAATTATGAGAGTGGAAAATGAATATCTAAGATGGCTTAATTCACCTAAAGTGAGCGAGGCTGATAAAAAGATCTTAAAAGCGATGTCTGATAAGGAAAAAGATGACGCTTTCTTTAAGGATGTTGAATTCGGCACCGCTGGAATGAGAGGGATATTAGGACCAGGCACTAATAGATTAAATGAATTCACAGTCAAAAAAGCCACTGTTGGATTTGCCAAATATTTATTAGAAAAATATCCAAATGTTTCCACTAATGGGGTAGTGATTTCTCATGATAATAGACATATGTCTAGAGAATTCACTTTATTAACTGCTAAAGTCTTATCTGAATTTGGTATTAAAGCATATATTTTTGATTCTCTTAGACCAACTCCTGAACTATCTTTTGCTGTTAGATATGTTCACGCTGATGGTGGAGTTATGATTACTGCAAGTCATAACCCAAAAGAACATAATGGTTATAAAGTCTATGATGAAACAGGATGTCAACTAGTACCAGACAAAATTTCTAGATTGGTGGAAATTATTGGTGAACTCCCTAATGAATTAGAAGTGGAATATAAACCTGTAAAATCTCCTGCTGAAATAGTTACTTTAGATAAAAAAGTCGATGACGAATATGTCAAATTAGTGGAAGGCATTGTTCTAAACAATGACCTACCTAAAAAAGGATTTAAAATTGTCTTCACTCCAAACCACGGCACTAGTTATGTTAACGCCATGAGAGTCTATAAAGATTTAGGTTATGAAGTCTATCCAGTTTTATCTCAATGCGATCCTGATCCAGATTTCTCTGGAACTTTATCTCCTAATCCAGAAGATCAAAGAAGTTATATTGAGCCAATTAAACTCGCTAAAGAGTTACACGCTCATTTAGTGGTTATGACTGACCCTGATGGAGATCGATGTGGATTAGGTTATCTAGCTAAAGATGGAACTTATAAAACATTAACCGGTAATCAAAGCGCTGCAATGCTTATGGATTACATCTTTAAAGTTAGAAAAGAAAAGGGATTATTATCCTCTAACGGAGTGATGTATAACACGATTGTTACTTCTTCCTTAGGAGAAGAAGTGGCGTCTTCTTACGGAGTTAAAACTGAACAATTCCTTACAGGCTTTAAGTTCATTGGTAATCGAATTGATTATTATGAAAAGCTTGGCCATGGACCAAAATTTGAATTTGGTTATGAAGAAAGCTATGGCTGTTTAATTGCTCCATTTGCAAGAGATAAAGACGGCATTCAAGCAATCGTTATGTATTCTGAAATGGCGTTATACTATCACTTACAAGGTAAAACCTTAGATGAAGTTTGGGAAGATTTAGGAAAGAGATTTGGTTATCACGAAGATATTTGTTACTCAATTTATTTTGAAGGTAGCGAAGGACAAAGTAAGATGAATTCACTAATGAATTCCTTAAGAGAGAATCCATTTATCTCTCTACCAAATAGAAAAGTTATTAAAGTCAGTGATTATCAACTTCAAAAAACTGTTGAAAACGGTAAAGAAAGTAAGATTGATTTACCTAAGAGCAATGTTATTAAATTATATTTTGATGATAAAACCACAATCGCTGTTAGACCTAGTGGCACTGAAGCGAAAGTTAAATTCTATGTTGGAGTTATCGCTAATAGTTTAAAAGAGGCTAGCGAAAAGCCTAGTAGAATCTACGAAGAGCTGAAAAAAGTATTAAGAATTTAAAAAAAGGAGCGATGCTCCTTTTCTTTTTACTCGATTGTTAATAATCCGACTGCTTTTTGAACTCGTTTTAAGGTTTTACTTGCTACTTCGTTTGCTCTAATGGCGCCTTGTTTTAAAACGTTTTCATATTCCTTAGATTCGAGTATTTGTTTATATCTAGCTTGGAATGGTTCTAATTCGTTAATTACAGCATCTGCGACCGCTTTTTTAAAGTCACCATAACGGAATCCAACAAATTCTTTTTCAGCTTCTTCGATACTGATTTCTTTTATAGCCGCGTAGATTGTTAATAAATTAGAAATTCCTGGCTTATTTTCAACATCGTATTTAACTTCACTTCCAGAATCAGTGACCGCGGACATAATCTTTTTTCTAATAACTGCTGGTTCATCTTTTAAGAAGATATCGCCTTTTGGATCGCTTTTACTCATTTTCTTAGTTGGATCACTAAGCGACATGATTCTTGCTCCAACTTTTCTCATCTCTGCTTTTGGCATGGTAAGGATTTCACCATATCGATTGTTAATCCTATTAACAAGATCTCTAGTTAATTCAACGTGTTGAACTTGATCTTCTCCAACAGGAATGATATTTGCATCATATAAAATGATGTCACTCGCCATTAATACTGGATAGGAGAATAATCCTAATCCGATAGCGGATTCTTTCATTTTGCTACTTTTATCTTTAAACTGGGTCATTCTACTTAATTCACCCATGTAGAGATAGTTTTGCATAATAGCGTTAAGCTCAGCGTGAGCGGAGACACTAGATTGAAGGAATAGTGTAGTCTTTTTAGGGTCGATACCACTAGCGAGATAAAAACAAGCGAGGTCAATAGAGTTTTGTCTTAATTCTTCTGGTTCAATTGGTAAAGTTAAAGCGTGAAGATCTGCAATAAAATAAAAGCATTCTCCTCTTTCGGTTTCCCTTTTTAAGTTCTTTAAAACCCCAATATAGTTTCCTAATGTGAGTTTTCCAGTTGGTTTAATACCAGTTAAAATACGATTTGCCATATTGATACCTCGATATACTTGTTAATTGTATAGCATTTTCATAAGAAAAGTTAACCAATTTATTGTTTATATAATATTTTCCTAGTATTATTGTTTGCAGGAAATCTTATGATTAAAATCTACACTGCATCTAGTTGCCATTCTTGTAAGAAAGCTAAAGAGTTCTTTAAAAAAGAAGAAATTCCTTACCAAGAAAAGAATATTTTAGTTAGCGAATTAAACGAGGCTGAACTTCGCGATATTTTATCTAAGACTGAAAATGGCACAGAAGATATCATCTCCACTAGAAGTAAGATCATTAAAGAGAATCACACTGATATCGATAGCATGACTATCAGTGAGTTAATTGCTTTTATTAGAAAGAATCCAAGCGTTTTAAAACGACCAATTATGGTGGATGATAGTAAGATACAAGTAGGTTATAATCCTGAGGAGATCAGAGTCTTCATTCCGCATGAAAAAAGAGTAGCGGAATGGAGCTGCCGAAAAGCGGATTGTCCTACCTATAATAAGTGTAAATAGTTATAACTTTAAAATTGCTCTTCTAGATTTAGAAATATATCCTTCTTGATATTCTATTCCAAATTTAGAAATTTCTGAAATTAAGTGGCGTTTCGCCTCTTTTTTATTGCTAGATTCGACTTCTACATTAAAATCTGTTTTACCGTTATAGTAGTTTTTATCGATCACTAATAGATAATCATCATAAGTAATTTCTAGTCTATCTGTTTTTAAAATAGCGACTAGTTTTAAAGTAGAAATATCAACATTTCTTTTTTCTAAATATCGAATAATTTCAATAGAGATAAATTGTCCGTTTTTAACTAGATTATCAAATTCTTCATAGGTTAATAGATGATTTATTTCTGTATCAAAATTTTCTTCTTTGATTTTAAGAGTTAATTCGTATTCATTATTATTGATTTCTCTACCTCTAAGAACCATTCCGTGATTAGTGAGATATCTATCTTCAGTGTCAAAATAATAGTTAACGTTAATTAGCTCTTTCTTTAGTCTTTTAGAATTGAGATAAAATTCTCTCATTTCTAAATATTGTTTTTCGTTAACCATCACTCTGGCTTCGTATTCTTTATTGATATTAGTAATATTTTGCATAAAATAATTATGATACAATTTGTGTGAAATATGAAGATTGGTTTATTTATCCGCAAAGATTTAATCGATAACAATTTCTCTAATTATTTAAGAGAAAAGGTTCTTTCATATGGATTTGAAATTGATAATAAAGAACCTGATTTAGTTATTTTTGCTGGAGGAGATGGTACTTTTTTAAGAGCGGTTCATCATTATTTAGATGAACTTGATCACATTCAATTTGTTGGAATCAATAAGGGCAGTTTAGGATTTTATTCTTCTTACGCCGGAGAAGAAGTCGATGCTTTATTAAAAGACTTAGTCAACGAAGAAACCGAATCTAATTCCTTTAAATTAATTGAAGCTTCAACAAATAATTCGCTCATTTATGCTTTAAATGAGATAAGGATTGAAAATCCTTTCCATACATTAATTAGCGAAGTTTATATCAATAATCAATATTTAGAAACCTTTAGAGGTAACGGCTTAGTTGTTTCTTCTTCAATGGGAAGTAGTGCATATAACAAATCTTTAGGTGGAGCGGTCATCTTACCTAATTTAGAAGTGTTACAACTTTCTGAAATCGCTCCAATTAATAATAAGATGTATCGTCCATTATTAAGCAGTTTAGTATGTGATGAAAATAGTGTTATCACTTTTAAAGGCGATTTCAGTAGTGTGGTATTGGGATTTGACCATGAAATCATGGAAATCGATGACAATTTAAATGAGATTAATTTTTCCTTAAGCAATAAAAAAGTGACCATTTTATATAAGAAATGTCACTCACATATAGCTATTCTTAACAGAGCGTTTATTAATAACTTATGATTCTAGTTACTTTTAAGGATAGCCTTAACGCTTTTTTATCTAATAACGCCTTATATATTTCTCTAGGCTTTGTTGGACTTATTATAATAACTCTGTTATTAATCTTTATTTTTAATCGAAGAAAGAAGTAAATTAATTGCTTCTTTTATTTCTTTAATAGGGAATCCAACAACATTATCTAAGCTTCCTCTTACTTCTTTAATAAGAGGATATTTTTTATTGTCTTGAACTCCATACGCTCCAGCCTTATCTAAAGGAGAACCGCTAGAAACATATTCTTCGATTAAAGAGTCACTTAATTTATTAAAGATAACTTCGCTATCGACGTAATCGACTATCGTTTTGTTTAAATAATGAATAGCGAATCCTGTATAAACATGATGAGATTTATCTGACAATTCTTTTAATGTTTCTATTGCGTTTTCTTTAGATTTTGGTTTACCGATAATTTTATTATCGAGCACTACAATCGTGTCTGCGGAAATCACTAAATCATCTATATAAGATTTATAAACGACTTCACCTTTTCTTTTAGCGATATCTTTTACCGCTTCTATAGGAGATAGTCGATATGAACTTTCTTCATCGATATCTTCACTAGCAATAAGAAAAGACGACGAAATCTCTTTCATCATCTTAATTCTTCTAGGTGATTTACTCGCTAAAACGTATTTCATTAACTCACTTTTGACATGATTACTGGGATAATCATTGGATGACGTTTGGTTTTAGAATAAACATATGAACCAGCGACATCTTTAACGATTGTTTTAAGTTCTTGATAATTTGGTTTTAAATGAAGCTTATTTTCTAAGGCACTTTTAACGAGTTCTTTACATTCTTCTAAAGAACGACTGTTATGCTTTTGAATAACGCCTTTATTATAGATTGTTGGTTCGGTAATCAATTTATTTTCTCTACTATCTATTGCCACTGCAATAATGATTAATCCATCTTCCGTTAAAATCTTACGATCATTCATAACTGCTTCCGCTAAACCATTGATGTCTTTTCCATCAATATAGGAGACTCCAGATTCAACTGGATATCCTCGAGTAACTTTTTTCTTCGCTAAAGTGATTGTTTCTCCGTTATCTAAAACAAAGCTATGATCTAAAGGAATTCCAACGGTTGAAGCAAGTTCGGCGTGTAGTCGAAGCATACGATATTCTCCGTGCATAGGCATAAAGTAATCAGGGTGGAATAATTTTAAGATTAATCTTAGCTCTTGTTTTGATGGGTGACCTGAGGAGTGAATGTCCGCTAAGATGGAATTAGTAATGCAGTTAGCACCTAATCTTGTTAATAAATTAACAATGTGGGCAATCATAACTCCATTTCCAGGGATAGCGCTACTAGAGAAAATAACGGTATCTCCAGGAACGATATGAATATGAGGATGTTCTCCTCCAGCAATTCTACTTAAAGCAGCATTAGGCTCTCCTTGACTACCTGTACAAAGAATTAATACTTCATCATTTTTATATTGTTTGGTGTCTTCGGCTTTAATTAAAGAATTGTCTGGAATTTTGATGTAACCAAATCCACGAGCGATTTCGACAACTTTTTCCATGCTTCTACCAACAATCGCGATCTTACGATTGTTTCTAACCGCTGCTTCGCAGATTTGCTGAATTCTAGAAATGTTGCTGGAGAAAGTGGAGACAACAATTCTTCCTTTAGTGTCATTAAAGATTTCGTTAATTGAATCATTAACGTTTTTCTCACTAGGAGTATAGCCTTCGCTTTCCGCATTAGTGGAGTCACTTAACAACAAGGAAACTCCTTGTTTTCCAAGTTCGGCAATTTTTTGTAATTCGATATCTGGTCCAATTGGAGTTAAGTCAACTTTAAAGTCTCCGGTTGAAACGATTCTACCTTCGCTTGTGTCGATAACGACTCCAAAGGAGTCAGGTATCGAGTGAGTCACTCTAAAGAAAGAGATATCGAAGTCTCCAATTTTCAGTTTTGTTTCGCTATCGTATTCGACAATTTTAACTCTTTCACTCATACGATATTCTTCTAGTCTATTTTTGATTAACGCTGCTGCTAATCTAGGAGCGTAGATAATTGGTAGATTAATATGTTGGATTAAAAATGGAATTCCACCGATATGGTCTTCATGCCCGTGAGTGATGATAAGTGCTTTAACCTTGCTTCTATTATTTTTTAGATGAGTAAAATCTGGAACGATATAATCGATTCCAGGAAGTTCGATGCCCGGGAATTTAACCCCACAGTCGACGATAACGATTTGGGATTCGTTTTCAAAACAATACATGTTTTTTCCAACTTCTCCTAAACCTCCAAGCGCATAAATAGAAACAGGTTTAGAAACACTTTTTTCCATCCAAATTCCTCCAATAACATTACTTATGTAAGATTTGTATTTTTATTTTATCAAATTCTCTTCTTTTTAATCAATAAATTGATAAAAACTTCTAAATAAAAAAATCCAAGATTCTGCTTCTTGGATAATTTTTATAAGATCTCTTCTCCAAATAATGGCTTATCTGGTGCTTTATTATCGATGTGGTCGTAATAGAACATTCCGTTTAAATGATCATATTCATGTTGTAAAACCACGGCGTCGTATCCTATCGCGGATATTTTAATATCTTGATTAGTTAAAGCGTCGAAAGCTTCTAATTTGATTTTATAACTACGATGGACTAAACCTGGATGGTCAACATCCACTGATAAGCAGCCTTCTCCTTGTTCTAAAGCGCATTTACGAACACTGGTTTCGGTAATTTTAGGATTGACTAGTTGATAGCTGACTTCGCCTTGTTCAGTTTGGTAATAGATGACAAACATTCTTTTAAGAACACCAACTTGAATGGCAGCCATTCCAACCCCTGCTCTTATATTGTGCTTTTTAGCGTAATCTTCATCTTGAGATTTTTTTAAATAATCAAGCATCGAATCTAATAATTCTTTATCTTCTTTACTTAATGGCAGATCTACTGGTAGAGATCTTTTTCTCATGATTGGATTACTGTCTTTGATAATTTTTAACTTCATGGGTTTATTATATATTTTTGCTAAGCAAACTTGTATACTTATTTTATGGAATCTTCAATCTATCTCAAATCTATTGAAATAAATAATGAACTCAAGAATCATCCATTTGTCAAAGAGCTTGATAAGCTTGAAGATGAACTTGAAAATTCTTTTGAAGTCCACCAATTAGTCGCTAAAAAAGATGAAGCGATGGACTATTATTTGCATGTTAAAGGCGTTTATAAAAGTGAAGATCCGATTTATATTGATGCCGCAAATAAATATAAAGCTGCAAAACTTAATTTAGAGGCTCATCCTTTAGTAAAAAAATATAACGAAGCTTATGAAAAAGTTGAAAAACTTTATGATGAGATTGATGAGATTTTATTCTCAGATTTCAGAAAGAAAAAAGTATGCCGATGAGAGTTATCGCGGGTAGATTAAGGCACCGCAAACTTGTCTATCCTGAAAACAATAAAGATATTAGGCCGACTAAAGATCGTATTAGAGAAGCGCATTTTTCTTCTTTGGGCGATATCTCTAATAAGACTTTTTTAGATTTATACGCCGGATGTGGGTCAATGGGTATTGAGGCTATTTCTAGAGGGGCAAGAAAAGCTTATTTTGTTGATATCTCTAGCGAATCGCTAAGATTTGTTAAAGAAAACGTTAAATCTTTAGACATTTTTAACGAAGTTGAAATCATTAAAAGTAGTGATTTAGATGCCTTAAAAGAGTTTAAAGAAAAAGGACTTAAATTTGATATTATTTATTTAGACCCTCCATATGAAAAAGGGCAATATGAAGAAGTCCTTAATTATATTTATATTAATGATTTAATAAATGAAAACGGTGTTGTTTCTTTTGAAGCTAATCGAATTGTTTCAATTAATCCTTTGTGGAATATCACCTCTAAAGAGTATCATTATGGTGAAATAACTGTCACCACATTAAGGAAAAAGTAAGATGAAAGTTGCAATATATCCAGGTTCATTTGATCCGATTACTAATGGTCACTTAGATGTTCTTAATCGCGCTAGAAAAGTATTTGATAAAGTAATCGTGCTTGTCGCAGTTAATCCAAAAAAGGAATATCGTTTCTCAATTCAAGAAAGAGTGGAAATGATTAAGGAAGCAGTTAAGGATTATCAAGATGTTGAAGTCGATTACACCGAAGGCTTAACAGTGGACTACGCTAAAAAGCATCATTCTAATCATTTGATTAGAGGACTTAGAGAAGTAACCGATTTCGAATATGAGCATAAGCTGGCTAAGGCCTATGAACAAGTAGATCCAAATATCGACATGGTCTTCTTTATGGCTAAAGGAGATAAAGAAATTATCTCTAGTAGTGGAGTTATGGAGCTAGTTAAAGCTAATAAAGATGTCAGTGACTTCGTTCCGTTAAGTGTTCTTAAAAAGATTAAAAAGTAAATTAAAAGCCTTTCAAATTCGAAAGGCTTTTTTGTTGAATTCTATGAATTAATCGTTTTTGGAAATATCGAATAAGTTTTGATATGTCCAGCAATCTCTTAATAAATAAGATTTTGTGGTCTTGTTGATATCTCCAGAAATGAAATCATTGTAATTGAAGAAGATTGAGGTAATTCCGTGAGCGTTGAATTTTGTACGGCCCTTTTCGGTAACGTCAATCATGAATGTTGTTGGGGTAGATAATCCTGAACCTTCATCTTGAGTGGCGTTTTGTAAACCTTTAATCTTTTCCATTAAGGAAGATTTGCTACTAGATTGATTCTTATATAAAGAATAGCCTTTGTTTGGATCAGTAGCTTCAGTACTTTCACAATATGTTTCGACGATATCATCGAAGAGTTCTTGGTGATTTTTCATGATATCTTTAGCAAGATAATTGCCATCGCTATCTTTTTTATCAACTAAGATTGTGTAAAGTTTGAATTTTGCTTCATCTTTATCGGAGACTAAAGAATTGAAGTTGCTTGAGAAAGCTTTGTATCCTGCAACACATTCTTTGCAGTTTGCACAACTTTTTTCAACAAATGTGAGGAAGAATTTTGGAGCAAACTCTTCTTCGATTAATTTGAATTCTTCATTTTCAAGGTAGGTGAGAAGTTTTTCGGCTTTGGAATTTTCTCCAGTTAAGCCTAAAGCGTGATTGGAATAATATTGATAGTTATAATCTGTTGTATCTGCTTGTAATCCTTCAATACCTTTTTTGATGTAAGGGATTGAGAAGATGATTCCGAAAATACCACCGACAATGAGTAGTGGTTGAATCCATGCAGTATTAGCGATCCAACGTCCAATCTTTGCGAAGAATCCGCCAATTGCTCTTAATACTTTCATCTACATTTAGCCTCCTATATAAAATATAGCGAATAAATAATATCATTTTGAATACTTATTTTCAATAAGAAAGAAAATTATATTTCTCAAATTTTAATTTCTTTGAAATTAAGCAAAAAATCCCACTCATTTTTCTAACTTGTTTTGTAATTTATAAGCGTATGTATTAAAATACATTTTGATTTATCGTTATGAAAAAGATTGAAAGAATTCGTAGAAACGTAAACAACTATTTGTTCGATCATATTCATTTAAAAGAAGGGCTTCATATTTCAGGAAGTATCTTTATCGCAATTATTTCTGCGATGCTTTACGCATTCGGTTTCTATTGCTTTATCTCACCTGCACATGTTGATGCGACTACAGTTACTGGTTCTTCCATCATTACTGGTGGAGTTGGCGGTATCTCTCAAGTCATCTCTCTTGCTTTAAGACTTGGCAAAGTCCAACACGATATGTATGTTCTTCAATCAGTCTTATATTTTGGAATGAACGTTCCAATTTTTATCTTTGCGTTTTTCAAAATCGGAAAGAAGTTTGCGATTTTAACAGTCATTAATGTTGGATTCTCTTCTTTATTTATTCAATTATTCAACAATCTAGAATTGACTAAAGCTATTGCGCTTGCATTAGAGGACGAACATGTCGCTCGTGTGTTATTCGCTGGTACAAGTGTTGGTATTGCTAGTGCGCTTGCATTTAAAGGCGATTTTAGCTGCGGAGGAATTGATGTTTTCTCCTATTATTTCAGTTTAAGAAAATCCACAAGTGTAGGTAAATACGCAACAGCGATTAATAGCACGATTATTATCACCTATACAATTCTTACTATCTTATTAAACACTGGTAATCATATTGAAGTTGCTTTACTTAACTTCCTATATTCCGTTTTATACTTATTTGTTGTTATGTTTGTGGTTGACTTCATCAACACCAGAAATAAAAAAGTCAAAGTGGAAATCATTACATCTATTGATGGAATGAGCGCAGTTTTAATTGCAAATTTCCCACATTCGACAACATTAGTTAAAGGACAAGGCGGCTACTCTCATAGTGTCAAAGATGTCATCCAAATGGTTGTTTCATCTAATGAAGCAAAAAGAGTTGTGAACCTCGCTAGAAAAGTTGATCCGCATTCATTTGTCACCGTTAGTCCATTAATTCAAACCTACGGTAACTTCTTTGTCAAACCTATTGAGTAGTAGGATAATTAAAAGCATGAAAAAAGTCGACTTAGAATTGTCGACTTTTCTTTTTTAGATATTGTCTAATTCTTTACGAATTTTATCTTTGTTAAGATTTTGTCCGATGAAGACTAACTTAACAAGTTTGTCTCCATAAGTATCATCCCAGTCGTGAGCGAAGTTTGCATCGTTTTCTCTTAGCATTGCAAGTTGTTGTTTACTTAATGAAACTGAATACCATCTTCCGCTGACTCTTAGAGATTGTTGCCTACCTGCTTGTTCATAGACATATGCGTCTTTTGGTTCCTCTTTAAAGTAAAGAATTCCTTTGCTTCTAATCAACTTATTATCGTTTTCTTCACACCATTTTTTGAATTCTTCTTTGCCAAATGGTCTTCTACGATAATAGACAAAAGTATTGATATCGTATTCATCAGCGGTGCCTTCTTCTTCATTTTCGGTTCCGTGATGGTGATGGTGGTGATGGTGTTCATGCTCATGTTCATGCTCGTGATGGTGTTCGTGCTCATGTTCATCATCGTCATCATCATCATCTTCATGATGATGTTCCATGTGGTCTGAATCAACTTCGTTATCCCAATCTTCGAATTCTCTAATCCAAGCAGCGCTTGTGCTAGCCTTTTCAAAATCGAATAAATTGGTGTCGACTATTTCATCTAAATCAACTTCACAGTAGTTTGCATCGATAATTTTGGCCTTAGGTTGAATAGCGCGAATGGTCTTTTTAACTCTCTCTAATTCAACTTTTGAGATTTCATTAACTTTGTTAAGAATGATAACATCGCAGAATTCAATTTGTTGGATGACAAGATTTTCTAAATCTTCTTCACCTCTTTTAGCGCCTTCTAATCCTTCGAATTCATCTCTTAATCTAAGCGCGTCGGTAACAGAGACCACCGCGTCGAGATAGTAGAATTTTGGTAAGCCTTGTTTTTTGAACTCTTCTTCCATAAAGGAAATGGTTTGAGCAATTGGGACTGGTTCACAGATTCCGCTGGCTTCGATTAAGATGTGATCAAATTTTTGAGATTGAACTAAATCTGCGAGTTGATTGATGAGGTCTTTTTTTAAAGTGCAGCAGATGCAGCCGTTTTGTAAAGCAACTAGGCTATCATCTTTTCCGGAGACTACTCCGTCTTTAGCGATTAACTCAGCGTCGATATTGACTTCACCAATATCGTTAACGATAACCGCCATTTTGTAGTTTTTAGTGTTTCTAAGAATATAGTTAACTAAAGTGGTTTTACCACTTCCAAGATAACCAGTGATTAATGTGATAGGAACAGATTTAATGTTGGCCATATAATTCCTCCTAATTAATATTATTTTTGGCGGAGAAGAAGGGATTTGAACCCTTGCAAGACTTGCATCTTCTAGCAGTTTTCGAAACTGCCCCCTTCAGCCGCTTGGGTACTTCTCCAGCAAGGTTAATTATAGTGAATTAACGAAAAAAATGCTATATTATTCATTAATGAATAGAAAAATTCATTATCTAACTATATAATATTCGTTATGAGATTAGGTGATTTTACTGATATCAATTTTATTATCTTCTTTGTAGTCATTCTCGTTATTGGGATTGTTTTGGCGCTTGTGACGGTCTTTTTTGTAATTAGCCAAGTCCAAGAGAATAAATATAAACAGTCCTTAGATTACGAAAGCACAACCACAAAGATTTATATCATTGATGCGAAGAAAAATAGAATCGTGGCGTTTAATAAAAGTGACATGTCTCATAAAGAAGAAAGCGACTTATTAACTTTCTATAATACATTTCACCCTAATGATGTTGAGAAAGTGAAAAACTGGGTCTTCCAAATCATGGTGGGCCAAGAAAACAAAGAAGAATATCTTGAAGCTGATGTAATCGGACCAAATAAAAAGCCATATTTCTCATTACTTCATTTATTAAAATATGACTACAATATTGGACTTATCCATATTGAAAACCATATTTTGAAATACATCACCCCAAATAATCTTCCAAACAAGAAGAACAATAAAAACGTTATCACCGGAGTGGTGAAGCGTAGTCAAATCATGCAAATCATTAATAAGAATAAATCTTTAAGTGGTTATACCTTTGGTATACGTTTCTTCTATTCTAAACAAAAGATTCTTTCTAACGATAAGATTGAACGTCATATGATTATGACTCTTAAAAATGCGATTTATCCTTATTGTAGTAATCCAAAGCTTCCTCGTCAGATTTTGGATAACGGAGAAAACGAGCTACTTGTTTTTGATATTAGAATTTCCAATAAAGAAGGAGCGATGCAGCTCGCTAATTCGATGGCTAGATCAATAAGAAGACAAATGGAAGTTAATGGCTTCTCTGGATATATTAATTTCTGTATTGGCATTGTTGGAAATGGACAATTCTATAAAGACTATGACTCTATAGAAGAAAAAGTTAGAGAAACTTGTATCTCTGGACAAGCTCGAGGAGAAGAAGTCGTTCTTTATCAAAGAAATATTAAAGCAGAAGATAGCCTCGTTAAGTATAACGAGCAAATCGAACACCTCTTCCAAGATGGAGCGCTTAGATATCTATACCGCCCAATCATCAATGTTAGAAACGCTTCGATTACTGGATTTTTTGAATATGTCAAAGCCTATGATTCCCCGTTTTCAAATTTCTCTGAAATGAGCAAATACTCCGCAAGGATTAATAAAAATATCCAATTATTTGCGACCATTTGTAAAAATGTCATCCCTAAATTTGTGAATGAGAATCAAGAGAACAATGCTTCTTTATTCTTACAAATCTCGATTATCGACATTAATGATATCGCTAGAACAATTAAAAGTGTCGCCAATTATCAAAAGGCCAATATTGTTTTAGTTATCGATGAACAAGAGATTAATGAAAACTCCTCTAATCTTGAATTATTAATTAATTCACTTAATGGATTAAAAGAAAATGGCTTTGAATTAGCGTTATCTTTAAAAGATAAAAACTTATTACTTAACGATCAAATCTATTTCTTATTCCATTATTTCGTTGTTGGTAGTTCGATGATGGGAGAAGTTAAACACAATAACCGCAGTAGATTATCTTTATATAACTTAATCGAATCACTTTTAAAATATGAACGACCAATTATCGCGACCGATTTAGATGGGTGGCAGGCTGTTGAATTAATCATTAAAAGCGGTATTAGCTACATTAGTAGTGACGCTGTTTCGGGTAGCAATGACATGCTTTTACCTGTTGAAAAGAAAAAGATGGAAAAACTCGTTCAAATGGCGGATAAATATTTATAATATTGAGTAGGAGAATTGACTCATGGAAAATAATCAAATCAAAAATAATGCAATCACTAGACAAGAAGATGATTTTGCCCAGTGGTATACAGATGTTTGCAAAAAAGCAGAATTAATGGACTATTCCTCAGTTAAAGGATTTATCATTTATCGTCCTTATGGCTATGCTATTTGGGAACAAATTCAAAATTATCTTGATAAAAGATTTAAAGAGACCGGACATGAAAATGTCTATATGCCGATGGTCATCCCAGAAAGCTTATTCCAAAGAGAAAAAGAACACGTTGAAGGATTTGCTCCTGAATGTTTAATTGCTGAAACTGGAGGAAGTGAGAAAATTGATGACAGATTAATCATTCGCCCTACTAGCGAAGTTTTATTCTGTGAACATTATTCAAAAATTATTACCTCTTATAGAGATTTACCAAAATTATATAATCAGTGGTGCTCTGTTGTTAGATGGGAAAAGACCACCCGTCCATTTTTAAGAGGAGCGGAATTCCTCTGGCAAGAAGGACACACGATGCACGCTAGTGAAATAGAAGCGCGTACAGAAGCTTTAAAAATGCTTGATGTCTACGACGATTTAGGAAGAGACGTCTTAGCGATTCCTTTCTCAAAAGGAAGAAAGACTGATAAAGAGAAATTCTCAGGTGCTTTAGAAACTTATTCTATTGAAGCCCTTATGCCGGATGGCAAAGCTTTACAATGCGGCACAACTCACTATTTTGGAAATGGTTTTGCTAAAGCATTTGGCATTCAATATCAATCTAAGGAAGGCAAATTAGAAAATCCGCATCAAACCTCTTGGGGAGTGTCGACTAGATTAATTGGTGCGACTATTATGGTGCATGGAGATGATAATGGATTAGTTCTCCCACCTTTAGTGGCCCCAATTCAAGTTGTTGTTATTCCTATTGCGGCAAATAAACCAGGAGTAATTCCTGCCGCTAGAGAAATCGCTAATAAGATTAAAGAAGCTGGATATCGTGTCAAATTAGATGATAGCGATAAAACACCAGGATGGAAGTTCTCAGAATATGAAATGAAAGGTGTCCCACTTAGAGTGGAAATTGGACCTCGTGATATCGAAAAAGGACAAGTCGTGGTCGCTAAAAGAAATGATGGCGTCAAAGAATTTGTCACTAATGACCAATTAATTGATAAAATCAAAGAACTTATGAAACTCATCCATGAGCAAATGTATCAAAAAGCTTGTAGATATTTACAAGATCACGTTACAGATGTCAGTGATATGAAAGAATTTGATAAAGCGATGATTAAAGGCGGCTACGCCAGAATGAATTGGTGTGGCTGTAGAGAATGTGAAGACAAGATTAAAGAATTAACTAACGCCACCGCAAGATGCATCCCATTTAATCAAATGGATGTTAAAGGCACTTGCCCAATATGTGGAAAAGAAGCCAAGAAAGTTGTCTTGTTCGCTAAAGCATATTAAAAAATAAGGAAGCTCAAGTTTAAGCTTCCTTTTCTTTTCTAAATAGTCCTTTATATTTGCTAAATATTAGATATAGTAATAGTGATATTCCATAAGTGACTAAGACAAATAGAATATAAACAAATATTGAGATAACTGGTCCGAATCTACCAAAGCCGTACCAGTCATAATTTAAATCACCGAATCCGTTATGGATATAGATATTCGCCATATAGAATATTCCATATATTGAACTAGGGATGATAAATAGTGGAGTTAACTTGAACGCTATTTTTTGTCTTGGCTCAACTAAGATAAAACCAGTTAAAGCAGATACTGGAATAAGTAAGTGCATATATAAACTTACATGTTGAATCATGGATAAATATCCATATATTGGACCAAGCATTGTAAAAGTCACTAAGAAGGTAATAAACACAGCGGTAACACTAGTGATTTTTAATATGCTTAACCAAAGTGGATATTTTTCTTTTTTATAAACAATTAAAATAATTAGAGAAATAATCGCTGTAATTCCCATTAAAACATTTGAATCGATCGTGAAATATTTAAAAGTGACCCACCTAGATTCATGAAGTAACGCACTTCCTGGAGGAAGAGGAACGAAGAATAAAACGATTAATGAAACAATAAATAAAACGGTGATTACACCGTTATAGATTAAATTTGCTAGATAAGATTTCTTATCCATTATTTCGCACCGTGATGTTTTAATACAGCAGGGACTGTCTTAAATAAGATTTTTAGATCAGTAGAAGTACTTCTAATTTCAAAATATTCAAGTTCGAGTTTTTGCCTTTTTCCGCTTTTAAAGGAAACTTCGCTTCTTCCAGAAACTTGCCAGTGACCAGTTAATCCTGGTTTAGCGCTTAAAAAGATTTCTTGTTGTTTCTCGGTAAAGTTTTGAAGTTCATCATGAGTAATTGGTCTAGGACCAACAAATGACATATTACCAATGAAGATATTAAAGAATTGAGGCAATTCATCAATAGATGTTTTTCTAATGAAATGTCCAATTTTAGTGATTCGAGGATCGTTATCAACTTTTCTTTCTCGATACCATTGATCTAGTTGCTTCTTGTTTAGATACTTTTCAGGACGATCATTAGCGTCGATGAACATGCTTCTAAATTTGAGAACTTTAATTTCTTTACCCCATCTACCCACTCTTTTATCAGCGTAAAATGGATTACCATGTGTTGATATAGCGATAATAATCGCCATAATGAGATAAAACCAAGAGAAGAGCAAGATAACCAATAAAGAAGAAATAAAATCAAAAGATCTCTTGATAGGGCGATACCACCAATGAAGTTTTTTGACTTTAATGTTATCTAATTCTGGAAAAGTCTTCATACATAATTATCTTAACACATTTTATTATATAAAAATATTAAAGTTCAATTTTGTATATTTGTTTGAATAAGATGATCTTTCCTGAGACAAAAACAATTTTATTGTTTTCTCTATCAATGTTTTTGACCTGCCCTTCATAATTTAAATAATTGCCTCGTCCATTTTCTTTATTTTTTTCGTAATAAACAATTTTAATAAATGGTTTATATGATAGTTGAGATTCTATCACGAGTAATCTATTTCTAATCTCATCTATTTCATCGCTAGCAAGTAATTTCTTTTCTTCATTTATTTTAGCGGCGTCAATAATCGCTTCTTCATATCCAGTAAGTGCGGCAAAAGGAGCAAACTGCGCCGCTCTATCTAGTCTCGACATGTGTGGATGAGTTTTGCTTTCGTGATGAGGAAGGTTGATGATATCGCTATATTTATTGCTCATGCTTTATGACCACCGATTTGAGCGTTTCTCTCAATAGTGGTTCCTCCTTCTTCTAAATCCATACCTTTTACAACTGCGTTTTTACCGTATTTTTTCTTAATAGATAAAATTGTTTTCTGCAATTCTTTTTCTTTGGCGAGTTCCTTTTCATCTAGCTTCTCTTCTATAACATCTTCTTGGAAGAGATTAATTTGCTCGTATCTAGTTTGTAGTTTTGCTAAATCACTTTCTTTATATACAGGGGCCATAACGTATAGTCTTCTAACATGAAGTTTTTTATTTGAAATCATGTCATATAATTTTGCGATGGCGTTAACTATTTCTTTACTTGAAGAAGTATATCCTTTTAAATTTAAAGAACCATGATTACCTTTAGGTAAAGTTCTCCCTAAATAATCTTTTTCGGTAACCATTTCTTCTTTTAAATCGGTGATATCATAGCCGATTCCTAAAACGACTTGGCTAGTCACTAGTCCTTTATTGACTAAATCTAATGATAAGGAGTCCGCCATTTCTTTAGCGATGAGTTTTCCTTTTTTATTATCATAAGGAGCAGGTAAAACTTGTCCAACAGACAAAGAATTATTTTCTGGCTGATAATTTTTTATATCTTCCATCGTTGCGGATTCATATCCCCAAGCGTGGTCGATTAATAGCTCAGCATTAATTCCAAATTCTTCGTATAAAACATCTTCATCAATCAAAGATTGTCTAGCGATATCTCCCATGGTCACTAGACCGTGTTTAAATAATCTAGAAGTATATCCTCTACCCACTCTCCAGAAATCAGTTAAAGGAGTGTGATCCCAAAGCTTTTCTCGATAAGACTGCTCTGTTAGATGCGCAATTCTGACTCCATCTTTATTAGGAGTGGTGTGTTTTGCCATGATATCCATAGCGACTTTTGCTAGATATAAATTATCACCAACTCCTCCAGTAGCGGTTATTCCAGTTTGCTTATAAATATCTAGAATAATCATTGTGGCGATTTCTTCAGCAGTTTTCTTATATGTTTTTAAATATTTAGTAACATCTGCGAACATTTCATCAATGGAGTAGACGTGAATATCTTTAGGATCTAAATACTTTAAGTAAATCTTATAGATTTCAGCACTTTTAGCGATGTAGTGACTCATTTGAGGAGTAGCGGCTATATAGTCAAGTTCATATTCAGGATGCTCTTTTAATTCGTTATCAAACACGCTTTTACCTGCAAAAGGGCGATTTTTATTTAGCTTTTTACGATTCGCGTTAATGATTTTGACATCTTGGATGACTTCAAATAGTCTCGCTCTAGAAGGGATACCATATTGTTTTAAGCTTGGGGAAACCGCTAAACAAATGGTCTTTTCGGTCCTTGAAGTATCGGCCACGACTAAATTAGTGTTAAGAGGATCTAGACCTCTTTCGACACATTCTACTGAGGCGTAAAAAGATTTTAAGTCGATAGCGATATATTGTTTATTCATACTCTTAAAATGATATTATCATTTTCAAATAAAAATAAAAAGGGACACTTACATATCCCTTTAATTTGTTCGTGGCGGAGTAGGAGAGACTCGAACTCTCGCACCAGTTGCCCGATCTACTTCCTTAGCAGGGAAGCCCCTTCACCAACTTGGGTACTACTCCA
>CAMOEI010000015.1 GCA_946612115.1 uncultured Caryophanales bacterium
CTTTAGCTTCTTCGTGAGCAATCCCACCAATACCTAAGCCTTTTCTTTGGCCGATCGTGTAATACATCACTCCATCATGGGTTCCAATAACTCGATTAGTATCGATATCAACAATCTTTCCCTTTTTAGCAGGGATGTAATTTTTAAGGAACTCTTTAAAGTTTCTTTCTCCGATAAAACACACCCCGGTTGAGTCTTTTTTATCAGCGATGTTAAGCTCCAGATCGTGAGCGATTTTTCTAACCTCTTTTTTGTCAATGTCTCCTAGAGGAAATAAAGCGTAACTTAACTGCTTTTGGGAGATTTGAGATAAGAAATAAGTTTGGTCTTTATTTTGATCAAAACATTTACATAAATAGCTCTTGCCGTCTTTAACGATCTTTTTAGCGTAATGTCCCATGGCGATCATTTCAAAGCCGTTATCAAGAGCGAACTTTAAAAAGGCATCAAACTTAATATATTTATTACAGAAAATATCTGGATTAGGTGTTCTACCAACTTCATATTCTCTAATCAAGTATGTGAAAACTTCATCCCAATATTCTTTGACAAAATCAATTCTTAACAATTTAATCCCTAATTTGTCGGCAACTTTGACCGCATCATCATAATCTGCTTCTTGAGGGCATTGGGAATTATTAATTGTTGGATTACCTAAAAAATCATTATTAGCAAGAGCGTCCCAGTTACGCATAAAACAGGCTGTGAGATCATAGCCTTGTTTCATTAATAAATGTGCCGCAACCGCACTATCGACTCCACCAGATAATCCTAGTAAGACTTTCATTTGAATAATTCCTTGCTATCTAGTATTAAAGTAAACGGTCCATCATTAACTGAATGGACTAACATATCCGCACCAAAAACACCCGTGGAGATATGTTTATTTGATAACCTACCTAACTCACTATTAAAGAAGTCGTATAATGGCTCTGCTTCATGAGGCCTCATCGCCCCGACAAAGCTTGGTCTTCTTCCACCTGTCACATCCGCATATAAGGTGAATTGACTAACAGAAAGGATTTCCCCGTTTACATCATCTAAAGACAAATTAATTTGTCCGTGATCATCAGGAAAGACTCTAAGCTTTAAAAGTTTCTCCACCATTTTGGTGACAATTTCTCGATCGTCTCCACTTGTGAATCCGACAAGTAAAAGGTAACCGTTAGAAATACTTCCAACGGTCTTACCTAATATATCTATATGAGCTTCTTTTACTGTTTGTAGAACAATTTTCATTAGCGAATAACTTCTCTAATAACCGGTAATGCCTTAACTTCTTCTTTAGAGAACTTATAAGCATTTTTAATGTCCACTAAGACACTATCAACATCTTCCTTATTGGTGTAAACAATACAGAGTAAATCGCCTTTTTTAACTTTATCGCCAACTTTTTTAGATAAGACGATACCAGCAGACATATCAATAACGTCATCAAGGGTTTCTCTTCCTGCGCCTAAGCGCATAGCGCTTTCGCCTATTTCAAGAGCATTTAACTCTGAAACATAGCCATCAACATCACTTCTAATTTCAATTGAGTATTTGCTCATTTCAAATTTTTCTGGATGTCTAATATATTCGACATCTCCACCTTGAGCTTCTACCATTAAGCAGAATTTCTCAAAAGCAGAGCCATCTTCGATAACTTTATGTAATTTTTCTCTAGCTTCTTCAAGAGTTTTACAAACTTTGGCTTGAACGAGCATAATACTTCCAGAAGTATAGCAGAGTTCCATTAAATCTTCTGGGCCTTCACCATGTAAAGAGGCGATTGCTTCTTTAACTTCTAAAGAGTTACCAACGGCACGACCTAATGGTTCACTCATATCACTTAAAACTGCAACAGTATCACGTTTTAAATGCGTTCCGATATCCACCATTGTTCTAGCGAGTTCTCTGGCGCTATCCATGTTTTTCATGAAAGCACCTTCACCTACGGTGACATCGAGTAAAATCGCATCGGTTCCACTAGCTAATTTCTTTGACATAACACTAGCGGCGATTAAAGGAATAGATTCAACTGTTCCAGTAACATCACGTAATGCATATAGCTTTTTATCAGCAGGTACTAAAGAACTAGTTTGTCCAATGATCGCTAAGCCAATTTTATTGACCTGCTCAACCATTTCCATCTTTGTCTTGGAAATAGATAAATGTGGAATAGATTCAAGTTTATCAAGAGTTCCACCAGTGTGTCCAAGTCCACGACCAGACATCTTAGCGAGTTTTCCTCCACAAGCTGCCACCATTGGTCCTAAGACTAGAGAAGTCTTATCTCCAACTCCACCAGTTGAGTGTTTATCAACTTTAATTCCACTAATCGCAGATAAATCGATAACCTCACCACTATGTTCCATATAGTCCGTTAAAGTAGCGATTTCTCTTTTGTTCATTCCTTTAAAGAAAATTGCCATCGCCATCGCGGAAGATTGATAATCAGGAATATCTCCATTGACGTATCCGTCAATCCAGAATTTAATTTCCTCATTAGATAATTCTTTACCATCACGTTTTTTGATGATTAAATCAACCATTCTCATATATAAAGTACCTCACCACTATGTTAGCACAAATAATGTATTTAATACATTTAAAAAATTAGACTATAATTTATTCATGACATTTGAAGAACACCTCTTTTGCATTTTTGATAAAGAAGAAGCTCAGAAGTTACTTGATTCATTAAAATTGGAGCAAAGTCACGCAGTGCTTTTAAATCTTGAGAAAATTAGTGAAGAACAATTCTTAAAAGAATTCCCTCATGTTTCTCCTCATCCAGTAGTTAAGCACGCTTTTATCTATGATAAAAATGAATATGAATTAGGAAAGCATCTATATCATGAATTAGGTTATTACTATCTTCAAGAACCTAGTGCGATGGTTGTCTCTTCATTAATAGACTTCAAGGAAACTGATTTAGTTTTAGATATGTGCGCTGCTCCTGGAGGAAAAAGTATTCAAGCTTCTTTCAAGATGAATAATAAGGGCTTAATCATCTCAAATGATCTCTCCTATTCAAGAGCGGGTTTAATCAGCAACAACATAGAAAGATTAGGTCTTAAAAACATCATCATAACTAATAATGACATGACTAAATTAAATCCAAAACTTGTCAATTTATTTGACAAGATTATCTTGGATGCCCCATGTTCTGGAAGCGGGATGTTTAGAAAAGATGATGCCATGATTAAAGACTGGTCAATAAACAAAGTTTATAAATTCGCGGAAATTCAAAAGATCCTAATTCTAAACGCCTATCAAATGTTAAAACCTGGAGGAGTGCTTTCTTACTCCACTTGTTCATATTCAAATGAAGAAGACGAAGATGTCATTAGTTATCTTTTAGATAATAGTGACGCCCAAATCAAAGAATTAAGTGAAATTCCAGGCGCTTATAAATGCAAATATGGAGTTAAACTCATGCCGTCTCATTTTAATGGAGAAGGTCAATATATCTGTCAAATCAGTAAACCAGGAAGTGGCAATGAATATCGATATAAAAACGTTAACAAGTTTAATAACTTATTAACTGATTCCTATAAAAACTGCGACGTTAAAAAAGTTAGCGATTATTTGTTTGCGTCGACTATAAACTTCGAAATCAAGGACCTCAACATCTATCGATATGGAGTTAAGATTGGGGAATTTAAAAAGGACATTTTTAGATACGATTTGCACTACGCTAGAACATTAAAAGCTAATGAAATGGACAACGTTGAATTATCTATCGATGAGGTTAAAGCGTATCTAGAAGGTAATCAACTCAATAAAACTAACCCATTTAAAGGATATGTCTTACTCACTTATCAAAATAATCCAATAGATATTGCAAAAAGCGATAAACAAGTTATCAAAAACTATTATCCGAAAGGATTAAGAAAAAAGTTCAATTAGTATAACTTATTGAACCTATAATCTTTCTTTTGAAGTTCGACCATTCTATTTTGGTCGATTTTTCTTATATTAAAGCTTATTTCCTTTTGAATCATGCTTCTAACCATTTCCGCAACTTCTTCCGTTGTCTTTCCTTGATAATCACTAGGATATAAAGGCTTTAAGAATTTTAAGTATGTAGGATATTTCTTTAACTTAGCTTTTGTCGATAATAATCTAATACAGCCATATTCTGCAACAGGGACGATTGGGACCCCCGCTCTCATCGCTGCTCTAAAGGTACCGTGATGGAATGGAAGTAAATTAGCCATTTGATCTCTATTTCTTGTGCCTTCTGGATAAATAACCCAGTTACATTCTTTTTTAGTTAAAGAATCTTGCACTCTCATCATTACCCTAAGTTGTTGCTTTAAGTCTTTACGGTCAAGGAACTCACCATTGGCGCTTTTAAAGACTCTACCAACAAAAGGCATCTTCTTGACTTCGACTTTACCAACAAAGGCTGTTGGAGCTTCTAAAGCTTCAAAAAACATTAAAGGATCCGCCGCGGCTAAATGATTAGCGAAATAGCAACTAGTTTCATTAGGGATATTTTCTTTTCCTTCAACGATAAGGTCGACTCCTAAACATTTATTTGCTTTGCAAATAAGACGACGTACTTTTTTATATCTAACTTCTAAAGGGGTTTTTTCTGGGTGATTAGAATATCGGATCATCCAAGAAAAAAATGAGACGATAACTCGAGGAAGTAATAATAATACCGCTTTAATTAAATGCCACATTATTTAACGAGAATCTCCAATGAAATATCAGGGACGATTAAATGTTGAACTTGAATGTCAACTTTTTCATCGATTCCTGCGCTAGTTAATAAGACGCGATAAAAATCTTCAAACTCTAAATTTTGAGGTTCGTCGGTTGGATTAATAACAACGACAAGTTCGTTAAATTTCTTTAATAAGGACTTGTCCTTGATTGTGATTGTAAATAAGCCATTTGAGTGGTGATACAGTTCAAATCTTGGATTAACGATATCATCGAATTTAGATAAGTGATGGTATTGGAAGGCTTCGTTTCTTAATTTAATTAAGTCACTCATATAAGAAACCATGTCATCTCTTTCCTTGACTAACTTCCAGTTCATCGAATTGACTTTAGGGATATTATATGAATTGTCTAATCCTTCTTTGGATAATCCAATTTCTTGGCCCATATGAATAAACGGCACTCCAAAGGCTAATATTGTTAACGCGTTAGCGAGTTTCACTCTCTTGAGAATAATTTCTAAATCTTCATCAAAATATGAAATTTTATCAAACAGAGTTTGATTATCATGACATTCAACATAGTTAATCGATTGATTCGCGTTTTTAAATTTTCCTCCAAATAAAGAGGCAAACAAAACGTCTTCAATCTCGTTTCTTCTAGAATTATTTCCTAAGATAAATCCTCGGTCATTTTTATCAAAAGTATTTCCCTTAATGACATCTCTAAAGTATTCATTAAAGAATCCCATGTCTTTTAAGATATAGCCATTTTGAGTGGTCGATTTTTGATTTTCTGGTAATTCGGTTAATAAATTCCAACCCTCTCCATAAAGTAAAGCATCTGGTTTACGAGATTTGACCGCTTTAATGATGTCTTGAGAGGTCTTAATATCAATTAAGCCAAGGAGATCAAATCTAAATCCATCAACATCGAAGACATCAACAAAATAAGTGACGCTATCGAGGATAAGCTTTCTAACCATGCTTCTTTCAGTAGCGATATCATTTCCGCATCCACTACCATTAGAATATTTCTTTCCATGTCTTCTAAAGAAATAGCAAGGAACATTCTTATGGAAATCAGAGGTTAAATAATCATAAATATGATTATAAACAACATCCATAACCACTCTGATATCTGCTTTATGAAGCTCATTCACTAATGTTTTGAATTCAATTAATCGACTTAAAGGATCTTCTGGCAAAGAAGAATAACTACCTTCTAAAGAGAAATAGTTAATCGGGTTATAACCCCAGTTATATTTATCATTAGTTAAATCATCCACTCCGAAATAATCGTGAACTGGGAGGAGTTGAACGTGAGTCACACCAAGTCTTTTTAAATACTTAATCTTATTTAAAATACCAAGGTATTTTCCAGCATTTGGATTATTCTCATCTAGTTCAGTAAAATCACGAATATGTAATTCATATATTATTGCATCTTGTGGCTGATTAATTTTTCTTTTTGGTTTAACTTTTCCAAGTTTGGTAACGCTTTCTAAATCAATAACCGCACTATATTGGGAATTTAAACTCATTCCAATGCCGTATGGGTCTCTAACATTTTTTTGTTTACCACCTTGAATGACGACATAGCAATATTTGCGGTTAAATAAATCGCCATTAACGACCGCACGATAAACCCCATTTTCCTTTCTTTTCATTGGTAGAAGAAGGAAATTATTATCGTGTTTTTCAAGCTTTAAAAAGACTTTTTCACTTAATGGTGACCAAAAATTAAATGAGGTTTGACTTTTAGAATAATTCGCTCCTAAATCATTTCCGTTATATGTATATAGCTTAGAAAATTCATCACTAGTAACATATCGGTCGTAATTTAAAGGCAAGATCTCATCTTCATCAGTTTTCACTAACCATTCTTCTCCAAGAACTAAATCAATTGGGGAATTAAGTTCAAATGTATAGATTTGATGAGAAGATCTCACCGAAGCGAACTCTAATTGGTATCTTTTATCCTTATTACATAAGGTAAAATTAACTGACTTGCGATAAGTTTCATCTTCAGATTCGAAGATATAAGTCGCAATTATTTTTCTAATTGAAATGAGTTCCGCTTTAATAAATCCTAGTTGCATATTATTTACCTATTAGTTCGTCACTAGTGACGACATCTGTACTATCAGAGCTATAGAATTTGTCATGAACCAAGACCTTGCTTCCTTTATTTGAACCATCTTGCTCATTAGAAACGATTCCTTCTTGACGGAGTCTAGCAAAGATTCTACCGGCTCTATTAAAGCCCACCATGCAGTCTCTTTGAATCTTACTCATCGAAACATATTCTAAGCCCATGACATATTCTTTAATTGATTGATATTTAGCTTCCTCACTATCTTCACTATTATTCTTGTCAGAATATTCTCCGCTAGCGATCATATTGTTCGCGGTCTCTTTAGAGTGATCAACTAAATCGAGATATTGAGGGTCGTAATATGTATGGTAGTGATTCTTTAAATATCCAACAATATTTACAATCTCTTTGTTTTGGATATAGCAGCCTTGTAAACGAACAACTCCTACTCTACTGACTAATGGAGATTGAACAAGCATATCTCCTTTACCTAAAAGGGTTTCCGCTCCACCTTCACCTAAAATAACAACAGAGTCAGTTGGACTAGAAGTCATTAAGGCAACGTGAGTAGGAATATTTCCTTTTAAAACACCAGTAACAACATCTGTAGAAGGACGTTGAGTGGCTAAACACATATGAATACCTGCCGCACGAGCTTTTTGAGCAAGAGAAACAACAGGTTGATATATTTCTTTACATCTACCAACTAAATCAGCGTATTCATCAACAAAGACGATGATATAAGGTAAGGTTTCTGTTCCTTCTTCCTTAGCAATCTTGTTGTAGTCTTTAATATTACTAACCTCTCCATTAGTGGAGAATAAATCGTAACGACGATTCATTTCAGCGCATAATTTGTCTAAACAAACCTTCGCCTTTTCTGGATCTGAAATAATCGGAGTAAGTAAATGAGGCATATCTTGATATTTTTTCATTTCAACGACCTTAGGGTCCACTAAGACGAGCTTTAAATCATCAGGAGAATTTCTCATGATTAAGGTTGAAATAATCGAGTGAACATAGATGGATTTGCCACTTCCAGTGGTACCTGCCACTAACATATGTGGGAATTCATCAAAATCGGCGTAGACAACTTTACCAGAAATATCTTTACCAAAAGCCACCGCTAAAGGATGTTTTTTAACATCTGGTAATGCTAAAAATGTTTCTTTAAATCCAACTGTGGTAATTGTCGCATTAGGAACTTCGAGTCCAGAATAACTTTCACCTTGAACAATTGGAGCAAATCTAGCGATAACTCCTCCTAATCTTCTAGAGATATCTTGAACATATTTTTCAACAATTTTACTGGAGACATTTGATTCATAATCAACATTAAATCTAGTAATGGATGGACCGATGGTGTATCCAGAGATTTTCGCTCCAATTTTATAGTCGGTCAAAATAGAGTTAAGAGCTTCCACTCTTTCAGCAGCCACTGTTTCATTTAACTCTTGTTGTTCTTCAGTTTGATATTCAATAAGAATATCAGGACTTGGTGGTACCCAAACCACTCTTTCGTGTTTAACTACTTCTTCAGTTGGAGTGGAAACGTTAGATTGTAAAGCATTAACTTGGTTAGATGATTCAACTTCTTGTAAAGGAGTGTATTGAGGTTGAAGCTTCACTAATTCTTCATTAATTTCAGGTTTATCTTCTTCAATAGGTTCTGGTCGAGACTCAATATAATTGATTTCTTCTTCTACTTCTTCAACAGGTTCACTGACACTTGGATCTAATTCAGGAGTGACTTCCACGACCGGTTCTTCTTTAACAAATGGATTATATTGAGGTTGTGGTTCATTCTTATTCAAATAAGAATTGTCGAAGCGTAATGGAACAAATTCATTATAATTCTCTTCGACAACTTCTCCGTGAAAAGTATCATCAAGCGACATTGAAATCTTTTCAAAACCACTATTTTGGTTAATAAATGGTTCCTTGTCATTAACATAAGCAAGATCGATTTCTTTTGGTTCTTCTTTTGGTTTGATTTCAATTGGAGCGACGTTTTTAACTCTTGCAGGTTTATTGTGTTCTTTTTTAAGTAAGTGTCTAACTGGGTGATAAGAAATAATTCCTAAGCCAAGGATAACCGCCATAATGCCGACTAATAAAACAATCGTGTCATTACCGATTAACGAACCTATAGAAATGGTAAATAGTCCAGTTGACCAATAGGAACCAGATTCAAATAAGTTGATGAAAACTTTTTTGTAATATCCATTTAATCCAGCGTGAAAGCCGTTAATATTATTAGCGATTCCGTTCGTATAACTTAATCCATTTGCTTTAAACAAAGCAAATCCAAGGATGAATAAAAAACCAAGAACTACAAAAATAGAGCCAATAAAAACAGTTTTAAAATGAATCTTATATCTCTTGCCTACAAGTAAGCGATATACTCCTCCAGCAAGCATGATTAAAAGTAAAATGTAATAACCCGCTCCAAATAGGTAAATTGGAACAAAGGCAAATGTTCGACTAATCGCATCAGCGTTTAATCCAAGAGCAATAGAAAATAAGATAAGAAAAAGACCTTTAACTATGTTCATCGATCTTTCTGATATAGGCTTACGTTCTTCGTGCATACTAATATTATACGTGCGCAAAGAATTTAGACAAAGAAAAAAGCACAAAATGTGCTATTTTCTCTTATTCGATTTCGATAATCAGTAATTCAACGAGAGGTTCTCGCCCATTTTCACGCTTGATAAACCTTCGCATACGTTCACTAGCGATTTCTTTAGCTTTCTCTAGACTGCTATGCGCAGTTAAGGCTGCGGAAATCTCTTCGACATAAATCTGAGTGATGCTCTTAAGCAGAGGCTCAGCCTCTTTAGCGTAGACAAATCCTCTCATCTGACAATCAGGTCCAGCAACGATCTTGTTTTTGGATTTAGAGACGGTCAAAGCAACCACAACTGTGCCGTCCACTCCCATTTTTTGTCTAACACCAATCACTTCTTCAGAAAAAGTCATTAATCCTCTTCCATCAACAAGGATTGGAGAAATATCTACTCCAGTGACTTCATTTGGAAGAATAACCGGACGTTTACCTTCTTCAAAAATAAGCTGCATGCCGTTATCTAAAACAAAGACATTCATATGGGATAAGCCAATGCCTAATGAGACCGCTAATTGAGCGTTTTCCATAATCTTTGTATAGTAGCCTCTCACAGGGAAATAATATTGAGGTTTGAATAAATTCAAAATGAAGCGAATATCGTCTTCTCTAGCGTGCATTGCAGAGACATCTTTTTTCTTCAACCAAACTACTTCGCAACCAGTTCTATAAACCATGTCCATAGTTCTAGTGCATAATGTTTCAAAGCTCACTCTAGGGAGGGCGACATTAATAAAGATATCGTTTGGTTCAAGTTGAATACGTTTATCTGAGTTAGTGCCTTTAGATAGGGATTGAGTTTCTAAGAAAATATCGTCGCTATTACCGACCATTAAGATGAGTAAATCGCTCTTTTTAACTCTTAAGAAATCTTCTTTAGAGACGAAATCGCTGGCAGAAATATTTGCTGTTCCACTAGCAGCAATAATTTGCTTCATGACAATTTCAGTGTAATTATCATAACAATATAATTTTTTATTATATTTTTTTGCTAATCTAACGAGTTCTCTAACTCGATACATATTTTGCCAATAGCAAATCGCAAAAATACGTTTTCCAGCTTTAAAATAACGATCTAATTGATCATTTACACGATGTTTAGGAGAACAATATCCAGGTAAATCCGCTCCTTTAGATTCGCATAGAAGTAAAAGGGTTTTTTCTTCAGCGATTTGACTGGCCATTTTTAAATCGAAACGATAATTAGTTTCTTCAGTAGCAAAATTAATGATGAAATCGCCGGTATAAACAACATTACCAAGGCTAGTAGAAATCGCGACTCCACTAGAGTTGGCGGCGTTATGGCAAGTCTGGAAGAATTTAACTTCTCTTCCTTTAATAGTGACTTTGTCACTTGGTTTAATAATTCTAAAGTCAAAATTGGTGACACTATCACCCGCAATTGCTAATGTACCTTCGATAATAGTCATTGTTGTTTGTGAACAATATACTGGCGCTTTAGCGTATTTATAGAAAAATCTTAATGCTGCAAAAGACTCATCGTGTCCATGAGTGATGATATAAGCAGCAATACGATCTTTATTAGCGATTAAATAGTCAAAATTAGGGAGTAAGGCATCCACTCCTGGAATCGTTTTATCAGGTAAAGAAGTTCCGGCATCAAGAACAAAAATATCGTTATTGATTTCAACAACGTAGCAATCTCTTCCATCCTCGTCTAAACCTGCGAGGGCAAAAACTTTTACTTTATCCGCCATAAAAAGCCTCTCTTCTCTTAATAATTCATTGACTATAAATAATAGCTACCTTAATAATAACAAAATAAGTATTCCGTTGGGAATACCTATTTGACATTTTTTGTAATAACGATATCAGCGTCAAGTCCTAAAACGTTTTTAATGGCGATATCTCCGATATGTGTTGGAGCGTTAACTGATACTTTGTTAATTTCTTCCATAACCTCGAAGATCTTACCTTTTGGAATGGAATTACTAGTCTTCACACTAACGACACAATTCTCACGATTTTTAACCCTCATAATCGAAGTAATCATTCTTTTTGGATTTGTTACTTCATCTTTAGCGTATTGGGCTCCGCGAGGGCAAGAGTTTCCAGTGACATTTAATTGGTCATCAATCTTTAATCGACAACCGCGAGGACAAACAATACATGTAAATTCTTTCATTATTTTCTCTCCTCCAAACTGACAGTAATTTCATCGACTGGTAAGTTTGCTAACTTATCTTTATTAATCTTAATCATCACCATTTCACTTGGGATGAGAACTGGTTTGACAACCTTATGAACCAAGACATCTCCACTTTTGAAATTAACGAAGACGTTTTGGATTGGTTTTCTCACTCTAAACTTGAAGGTGATGTCATTATTTAAATCAGTCTCAATATATTGAGGAATGACATATCCCACTCCATCTCCTGGATTGACTTTAATTTTCTTGGTTTGTTTTAATAAGCCTTTGATATAGTTAGCAGCACCTCTACCAGCGTCTCTACCTTCATCGGTAACAAAGTCGACAACATCGTGAACGTGTAAACAGTTACCGCAAGCAAATACACCAGGGACAGTGGTTTCTAACTGATCATTAACCTTTGCTCCTCTAGTTGAGCTCATCTCGGTGCCAATATCACTTAATAAGCCAACATAAGGAATTAATCCGACAGAAAGTAGTAAGGTATCACATTCAAATTCCATTTCTGTTCCAGGGATGAATTTCATCTTCTCATCTACTGCAGCAAGGACGACTTTTTCTACCCTACCTTTTCCTTCTACTCTCAAGACACTTCTAGAGAGATATAATGGAATATTATAGTCGTTTAAGCATTGGGCAATATTACGGTTTAAGCCGTTTGAATATGGCATAATTTCACTGACGCAGAGAACTTTAGCGCCCTCTAAAGTCATTCTTCTAGCCATGATTAAACCGATATCTCCACTACCTAAGATAACAATTCTTTTTCCAGCGAGGAATCCGTGGATATTTAAATATTTTTGAGCAGTACCTGCGGTAATAATGCCGGCAACACGGTCTCCTGCCAATTGAATTGCCCCAGGTCCTCTTTCATAACAACCTGTAGCAAAGACAATCGCTTTGGCTTGTAATGTGACTACACCATCAACGGCGTTAGAATATGTGACGATTCTATCTTTTGTTACGTTAAGGACTAAGGAATCTAATTTATATTCAATTCCAAGTTCTTCGACTTGTTTAGCGAATCTAGATAAATATTCTGGTCCGGTTAATTCTTCTTTGAATTCAGTTAAACCAAAGCCGTTATGAATACATTGATTTAAAATACCACCAAGAACACTATCCTTTTCAAGGATAAGAATATCATCGATTCCGTTTTTCTTCGCTTCAATAGCGGCCGCCATACCAGCGGAGCCACCACCGATAATTACTAAATCACGAGTTAACATTATTTCTTCACCTCGCTTACTAGGATTTCAGAATGATCTTTATCCCATTTGATTTCAGTTGGTGAAACACCGTAATGTTTCGCTAAAAGTAAAGTGACCATTGGAGAACAGAACCCACCTTGGCATTTACCAAATCCTGCACGGCATCTTTTCTTAACAGCCTTAACAGTTCTTGGAGGAACGCTTCTAGATAGTAAATCTTCAATTTCACCTAAAGAAACTTTTTCACAGCTACAAATAATCTTTCCGTAGTCTGGGTTTTCTTTAATTAACTTATTTCTAACTTCTTCACTAACTTCGTTAAGACGATTATATTTCTTCACTCTTGGATTGTAGTCTTTCTTTTCTTCTAAATTGATCAATTTAGAAACTAATTCATCTACTACATATTCTGCAATTGCAGGAGAAGAAACCAAACCTGGAGATTCAATACCTCCAACATTAATGAAGTTCTTATTAGATTTTGCGTATTCAATAACAAAGTCATGTCTAGTACAAGTTGGTCTAACTCCAGAGAAGACTCTAATAACTTGATTAAATGGAATAGAAGGAACAAGTTCAGTAGCTTGCCTTCTAATCTCACCTAAAGTATATGAATCAGTTGAAGCGTCATCTGGATCTTCGATTGGTTCACTAGATGGACCAACGATGTAGTTATTGCTACTAGTCATCGAGACGAGAACACCTTTTCCTTTCGCACTTGGAAGAGGGAAAATTGTGTGATTAACTAAGCCAACTTGATAATGGTCTAAGACAAAGTATTCGCCTTTTCTAGGAGTGATTTTCCAATCGATTGGTTCAATCATTTCCGCAATCTTATCACTATATAAACCTGCGGCGTTAATAACAATCTTGGATTCATACTCTCCTTTTGTAGTTTTAACTACAAAGTGATCTTTTAAATCCTTGATATCAACAACTGCTTCATCAAGTTTTAATATGACGCCATTATCACAAGCGTTTTCAACTGCGTGAACTACTAAATTAAATGGGTCGATAATTCCTGCGGTAGGAGCAAATAAGGCTCCTTTAGCCTCACTAGAAATATTTGGTTCCATTTCTTTTACTTCCTTTTCAGATAAAAGCTTTACTGGAACTTTGTTAGCTTCACTTCTTTTTACTAAATCTTCAAGGACTTTAAGTTGCTCATCAGAAGTTGCCACAGTTAAGGATCCGCAACGATTAAAGTGAACGTCTAATTCATCTGCGATTTGATCAAACATCGCATTTCCTCTAACATTCATCTTTGCCTTTAAAGAGTTAGGGAGTGGATCATATCCACTATGGATGATGGCGCTATTCGCGTTGCTAACGACATTTCCGACATCATTTTCTTTTTCCAAGAGTAAAACCTTAAGGTTATATCTTGATAAACGACGGGAAATCATTGCACCGGTCACGCCAGCACCTATAACTAATATATCGTACATACCCTTTTATTATATAAAAAACTCTCGCAAATACGAGAGTTATTTTACTTTTAGAGATTATTTTCTAAATTTTCTTGGACCCTTAACGGATTTATCTGGTTTAGAAGAATGTTCTAATCTTCTTCCTTCTAAAGGACGAGACTCTTCAACCCCTTCAGGTTTTTCCATGAATTCTTTAGCGGAAACCTTCACTTTGCCGTGGTCATCGATTTCGATAACTCTAACTTTGAGTTTATCACCGACTTTAACAACATCACCTGCGGATCTGACAAATCCCCAGCCTAAGCGAGAGACGTGACATAATCCTTCAACATTTCCGAAGAGTTTAACGAAGGCACCATAGTCTTCAACACGGGTAACTTCTCCGACGAATTCTTCACCAACTTTGGCTTCTCTAACAATATCAAGAATGATTTGTTTGGCCTTGTTGATGACTTCTCTATCCATGTGGTAGATGGTGACTTGTCCACTATCTTCAATGTCAATCTTGACATTGTCACATTGGGCAATAATATCATTGATGACTTTTCCACCAGTACCGATGACTTCTCTAATCTTATCAGCATCGATATAGAATGTATCCATCTTAGGAGCGTATTTACCGACATCTGGACGAGGTTCAGCAATCGCTTTCTTCATCACTTCACGAATCTTCGCGCGAGCTTCATGAGCTTGAGCTAAAGCTTCACGTAGGACTTCTTTGGTGACACCTTTGATTTTGATATCCATTTGTAAGGCAGTGATACCTTTTTCAGTACCAGCAACCTTGAAGTCCATATCACCGAAGTGATCTTCTAAACCTTGGATATCGGTTAAGATGGTGTATGGGTGTTTGCCGTCTAATGGTCCAGAGCTGATTAAGCCCATGGCGATACCACTGACGATTCCTTTAATAGGAACACCTGCCGCCATTAAGGACATACAAGATGCACAAATTGAGGCTTGAGAAGATGAACCGTTAGATTCAACAACTTCAGCGACAGTTCTAATGGTGTATGGGAACTCTTCAGCGCTTGGGATAACGTAAGATAAGGCTCTTTCACCTAATGCGCCGTGGCCGATTTCTCTTCTTCCAGGAGCGCCCATTCTACCGACTTCACCAACTGAGTAAGGTGGGAAGTTATAGTGATGCATCCAGTGACGTGTTTCTTCATCGGTTAAGTTATCGATGATTTGTTCATCACTCTTAGCACCTAAAGTTGTAATAGAGATAACTTGGGTTTGTCCACGAGTGAACATGGCAGAGCCATGAGTTCTTGGGAGTAAGTCGACTTGAGCGTCTAATGGACGGATTTCATCAACTTTTCTGCCATCAGGTCTAATCTTCTCATCTGTAATTAATCTTCTAACTTCTTTAGCGACTAATTTCTCAAGAGTTTCTTTGACCATGTGAACGGACTTTTGATGTTCTTTTTCATCAGCATAGCTACGAGTATCGTAGTCATCGATGATTTCATTTTCAATAGCGTCGATCGCATCTTGTCTTTCTAACTTATCAAAGATTGAGATTGCTTTAACAAGGCGAGCTTCCGCTCTTTCGGTAACATCTTTCTCAATGACTGGATCACAGACATAGAGTTCGATTTCTCTTTTTGGTTTGCCGATTTCCTTAATGATTTTTTCTTGCCAGACACAGAGCTTTTTAATCGCTTCGTGACCAAACATTAAGGCATCGAGCATATCTTCTTCACTGACTTGGTCAGCACCAGCTTCAACCATGTTGATAGCTTCTTTGGTACCAGCAACAGCGAGATTGATATCGGATTTTGCTTTTTCTTCAACGGTTGGGTTGATGACGAATTTGCCGTCAACTCTTCCAACGTAAACTCCAGCGATAGGTCCATCAAATGGAATATCGGAAATACCTAAGGCTAAGCTTGAACCAAGCATAGCAGTCATTTCTGGAGTGCAATCTAAGTCAACAGACATAACAGTGTTGACGATTTGGACTTCATTTCTGAATCCTTCGGAGAACATTGGTCTAATTGGTCTATCAATTAATCTGGCTGTTAAGGTAGCGTGTTCTCCAGCTTTACCTTCTCTTCTTAAAAACGATCCTGGAATTTTACCAACGGCGTATTGTTTTTCTTCATAACCAACGGTTAATGGGAAGAAATCGCCTTCTTTTGGTAAATCAGAAGCACATGCTGTGGAAAGAACAACTGTTTCGTTAAGTCTGACAAGAACAGCACCGTCAGCTTGCTTGGCGATTTCGCCGGCTTCAACAACGAACTTCTTTCCTTCGAATTCTAATTCGAATACTTTCTTCATTTCTTTCTTTTTCCTTTTAAAAATCATAACGCGTATATCTTATCATAGATAAAAAAGAAAAAGTATAAAGATTTTCACTTTGTATCAAAAATTTATTTTTGATGCTATAATAATTGCGATTGGAAGGTTTTATTATGAGTAGTTTCAAAGATTTACGAATCGTTGATAATTTCTATCAAACGAGTGCATTTTTCCCGATGCCTACAGTACTTATCTCCACTTTAGATGAAGAAGGTAGAACCACTATTGGGGCGTATTCCTTATGTTTCCCATATTACATCGCTGGAAAAAATTATTATGCGATGATATTAGAATGTCGAAATTCTTCTAACACTGCCCAAAACATTTTAAGAACAGGTAAGTGCGCGCTTAATTTCTTAGAAGATAATCGAAAAGATTTCTCCCAAACTGTCAAATTAGGTTTCCCAGGAGAAACAAGTAAAGAAAAGATGGCGAAGTGTTCTTGGGAACTTGAAAAAGGTCTAGCTGAAGGAGATCGACCACTAGTGATTAAAAAGGCTTACCAAGTCTTTGAATGCACTTGGGATGACGAGTTAGAAAACGCCTATTTAGATAAATCTAAAATTGGACAACTCGAAGGGATTGAAGGACCATATCGTAACTTTAACGGAGTCACTTCAAAATTCGGTTGCCACTTCATCTTAAAAATCGACAAGATTTTGATGAAAGAAAAATTCTATAACGCGA
>CAMOEI010000016.1 GCA_946612115.1 uncultured Caryophanales bacterium
CCAAGCTTAAGGGCAGGTTACCTACGTGTTACTCACCCGTTCGCCACTAGGCATCCAGGAGCAAGCTCCCTTCCACCTCGTTCGACTTGCATGTATTAGGCACGCCGCCAGCGTTCATCCTGAGCCAGGATCAAACTCTCAATGTTTGTATTCTAGTTCAAAATTATTATCTGGTTTTGTAAATTAAAAATTGACGTTTTGTTGTTCGTACATCTGTTCAGTTTTCAAAGATCAGTTGCGTGCTATATTACTTTGTAATAAGGTGGTCCTCTCGGGCTGCACGCTTTGATATAATATCACTTTCATAGAAAGGCAGTCAATCACTTTTTTAAATTTTTTTCAAAATATTTTTTCTCCCTATTTTTTAGGGTTCCCATACGCGTATATATACATGTGTATATACGTGCAATTTAGTAATAAAAAGAAGATGTTTTGAAACACCTTCTAATTAATAAGTTATTTATTTTTTACTTACGTCTACCGAAAATAATTATTAAGTAATATAGAACTCTAAGGAAGATATTGATGAAATCAACATACAAGTTGAAAGCGCAATATAATTCAAGGTTTCTAGTCATCTGCCCACTTTCCGCAATTCTTTTCATATTGTGAAGGTCGTAGATTGTCGTAAAGATTATCAAAGCAAAGATTGCAAAGGAGATAATCCAAGAAATCATCGAGCTTCTTAAAAAGATATTGAGAAGTATTAAGGCAATTGAACCAATAAATAATCCACTAATCGCAATTAAGTAAACATTCATGTTTCCTTTTGACAGGAAAGCGATGAAACTCATGATGAGATAAGTACCACAGGTGATACCAAAGGCCATACCGATTAATCTAAGACCATCTGCTTCTCCAAAACTAGCGACAAGTACTAGAGTGACACTAGATAATAAGATACCAACTAGAGTTGAATAGATGATTCCTGGGACTAATACACTATGTCGACCACTAAGTAGGACAAAGTTAATGACCAGCATCATGATAAATAAACCAATCGCACTGCCGATTAATAATCCTAAATAGACTTTAGCCATCATTTCAGGATCAGCACCGTGATATAAGGATTGATTAATGATTAGAATCATTCCAGCAGCAACCACTCCAGAAATAAGAATAAACATGAACATATACATGAAGACCTTAGCGATACTCCATGATGTTGATGCTAATTTACTAGTGGGTTTATTACTACTTTCTTGATTTGGGGAATTATAAATGACATTTTTGTCATCGACATCTAACGCCATAAAAGTTCCTCCTTATAAAATATTTCTTAAAAGTTCCTCGTAAGATTCAATTTTTAAGCTGGCTCCGCCAACTAAAGCACCATCGACATCTGGGCAAGATAAATATTCTTTAACGTTAACTGGTTTAACAGAGCCACCATATAAGACTCTGATTTCATCAGCAACTTTACCAAACATATCTCTTAATGTTTCTCTAACAAAGTGACAGATATCTTGAGCGATCGCACTACTAGCGTTTTTGCCGGTACCAATAGACCAGACTGGTTCATAAGCAACGACTAAATCTTTAACATCTTCACTAGTGAAGCCCTCCAAACCTTCTCTAACTTGTTTTCCAACAACTTCTTTGGTTTTTAAAGCTTCAAATTCCGCTAAAGTTTCACCAACGCAGTAAACTGGGACCATTTTATTAGCAAATAAAGCGGCCATTTTATCATGACATTTTTGGTTAGTTTCATTATCGTATGCTCTTCTTTCAGAGTGACCGATAATAACCCAATCGATGCCAAATTCTTTTAACATTGGAATAGAAACTTCACCAGTATAGGCTCCACTTTCTTTGTAGTGGCAGTTTTGAGCAGCAACAATCATATCTTTACTAGCGAATTCTTTAACAGTCGCTAAAGATAAATATGTTGGGCCAACACCTAAATCAATATTGTTCTTTTTGGCAAGTTCTGCAAGAGGACGAGAAGCGATAGCGAATTCTTTAGCTTCGCTAGCGAGCTTATTCATCTTCCAGTTGCCGAGTAATAATTTTCTTCTCATAACTATTTAATAACGTCAATTCCTGGTAAATGACCATCGTTTTCGATCATTTCAAGTGACGCTCCTCCACCAGTGGAGACATGAGAGAATTTCTCTTTGAATCCTAATTTTTTAGCAGCAGAGGCACTATCTCCTCCACCGATAACAGTAAAGGCATCTTTAAGTTCGGCACAGGCTTTACAAACTGCAACAGTACCAGCGGTGAATTCATCTTTTTCAAAAACGCCCATTGGACCATTCCAGAAAACGGTTTTTGCTTTTGCAATTTCATTAGCGAATATTTCACGGCTCTTTGGACCGATATCCATACCTTGGTATCCTTCTGGGATATCGCCTTCAACGATTTTAATGTCTGTTGGGTTTTCAAAATCGTTAGCCACTACTGCGTCAACTGGTAATAAGATTTTGCCAGTATCAAACATTCTCTTGGCGTATTCAACTTGATCAGCTTCAAATGGAGAATTACCAACTTCTTTGCCTAAAGCTTTATAGAATGTGTAGGCCATAGCTCCACCGATGATGATCTTGTCACATTTCTTACTTAAAGAATCGATGACTTTGATTTTATCAGAAACTTTAAAGCCACCTAAAATAGCGACATATGGTCTTCTATCTTCCGGGACTTCAACAACTTTACTTAATGAAACAACTTCTTTTTCCACTAAATAGCCGATAGCGACTTGTTTGCCTTCACTCTTTAAGATCTCAGGAATGCCATATGTTGAGGCGTGCGCTCTATGAGCGCTACCAAAAGCATCCATGACAAAGGCATCTCCAAGAGCAGCCCATTCTTTAGAAAGTTCTGGGTCATTCTTTTCTTCACCTTTTTCATAACGGGTGTTTTGCATTAATAAGACTTCTCCGTCTTTTAACTCTTTAACAGCGTTAGCGAGTTCTTCGCCTCTAGTGGCGTTAACAAAGCGAACTGGTTGACCAAGTAATTCGCCTAATCTAACGGCAACTGGGGCCATATTATTCTTTTTCTTTTGCTCTTCGACGACTTCTGGAGCTTCCTTGTGTTTCACTTTTCCTAAGTGAGACATTAAGACGACTCTAGCGCCTTTAGCGATTAATTCCTTAATAGTTGGTAACGCTGCGACAATTCTATTGTCATCAGAGATAACTCCACCTTTTTGAGGAACGTTGAAGTCAACTCTAACGATAACGCGTTTACCTTTAAGGTCTTTCATGTCTTTAACGGTTAACATAAATTTTCTCCTTTATTATATAAAGCGCCCAAATTAATTGGGCGCTAGATATCTAATTTGTCAGTTCTTATCTTGCCCAAATACTTATTTTAATTCAGCAAAGTATTTGATGGTTCTCACCATTTGGGAAGTGTAAGAATTTTCATTGTCGTACCAAGAGACGACTTGGACTTGGAATAAGCCATCAGCAATCTTGGTGACCATGGTTTGTGTGGCATCGAATAATGAACCGAATCTCATGCCGATAACATCGCTAGAGACTAATGGTTCTTCAGTGTAGCCAAAGGAAGCACTTGCTTGAGCTTTCATAGCAGCATTGATTGCTTCTGGGGTAACTTCTTCGCCTTTAACAACGGCAACTAAGATGGTGGTTGAACCAGTTGGAACTGGAACTCTTTGTGCACTACCAATTAATTTGCCATTTAATTCTGGGATGACGAGTCCGATAGCCTTAGCAGCACCGGTGCTGTTAGGAACGATATTGGCTGCGCCAGCTCTTGCTCTTCTTAAGTCACCTTTTCTGTGTGGTCCATCAAGGATCATTTGATCACCGGTATAAGCGTGAACAGTGGTCATGATACCAGATTGAATTGGGAAAGCATCGTTAAGAGCTTTTGCCATAGGTGCTAAGCAGTTTGTTGTACAGCTAGCAGCTGAGATGATTGTATCTTCTTTTGTTAAGGTCTTTTCATTGACTGAGAAGACGATGGTTGGTAAGTCTTTTCCTGCTGGAGCAGAGATAACGACTTTTTTCGCACCAGCATCAATGTGTGCTTGTGCCTTCGCTTTAGAAGTATAGAAACCTGTACATTCTAAGACGACATCAACACCTAATTTACCCCAAGGTAATTTTTCAGCTTTTGGTTCGGCATAGATGGTGATTTCTTTTCCATCGACGGTAATTGAACCTGGAACTAAGACGGCTTTTGTTTCTTCGTCAATGACTGGTTCTTTGCTTTCGACGGTGTGTCTATTTTCACCAACGAATCCACAATAGCCACCTTGAGCGGTGTCATACTTTAATAAATTAGCTAACATTTTTGGGGAAGTTAAATCGTTAATAGCAACGATTTCATAACCTTCAGCACCAAACATTTGTCTGAACGCTAATCGGCCAATACGGCCAAATCCATTAATTGCAACTTTTACTGACATATATGTCTCCTTTATTTCACTGCGTTATATAGTTTACTATATTTAAAGTAACTTTCAATAAAAATGATATTCAAAATTTAAAAAATTATGAATTACATCAAAAAATCAGCCCAAGTCGAGCTGATTTCTTTAATTTGGTTTTATTTTAATAAAGACCTTCTTTATATTCGCCTTTTTCAACAAGAGCTTTTAAGGCGGCGACAACCGCTGGTTTATCTTCCTTATAAGTAACACCAAACCATACAGATTTAGTGGATAAGAGTTTTAAGCTTGCTTGCCCTTCATGAACAAGTTCATCCACCACTGTTGGAATTAAATATTCACTCTTAGGAACATTGATGTTTTCTTTTAACCACGCTGGGAATCTTTCCTTTAATTTGTCAATGATATCAACATTAAAAGCAAATAAGTTCATTGAGACTGGTTGATTTGGTCCAACGACAAAGCTTTCACTGCCGTCTAAAGGAGTACAAACAATTTCTCCGTTTTTCTTTTCAATAGAGGATTCCACTAATTTGGTTAAATAGCCATCTTTTTCAAAAGCCACTCCACGTTTGACCGCACCATTTTCAGTCATAGTGTTGCTGACTAAGAAAGCGACATTCGCATATTTACCCTTACTACCTTTTGGTAGCGATTTTAAATAATTGTAAGCGACTTCATAGGTTTCTCTTCCATAGAAATCATCTCCATTGATGATAATGAAGTCTTCTTTAATGAGGTCTCTAGCCGCATAAATCGCGTGAGCGGTTCCCCATGGTTTTTCTCTTCCTTCTGGAACTTTAAATCCTTCTGGAAGATCATCTAATTCTTGGAAAGCGTAATCAACTTTGATAAGTTTTTCCACTCTTTTGCCAATCGATTCTTTAAATTCTTTATAGAATTCATGTTTGATGATGAAAATGACACTGTCAAATCCTGCTCTTTTGGCGTCATAAACGCTATAGTCGAGTAAGAAGTTACCAGCTTCATCCATCTTTTCCATTTGTTTGAGTCCGCCGAATCGGCTACCCATACCTGCTGCTAATATTACGAGTTGCATATTTTTTTAATCTCCTAATTTTCAATTATATCTCATTATTCAAAATCTTGAATACCTTTAAGTAACTCAGACAAAGTAATGTTAAAAGAAGTCGCGATTTTTTCTAGACATTTTAATGTTGGATTTCTTCTTCCTCTTTCTAAATCTGAATAGTAATTTTTATTAATTCCAGCGTCTAAAGCGACATCTTCTTGAGAGAGATGTTTTTGACTTCTTAAAAAGCGAAGTCTCATTCCTAATTGTTCATAAATATTCATATATTTCTTCCTTTAAGTTTTAGATATAATTCATGAAGATCTCTAAAGAGATGGTTAACATTACTCTTTGTGATTTTCATCCCTAATTCTTCGCTTAATTTATCTGCGAGTTCTTGCATTGATAAAGATTCATTATCAAGCCTAAAATAACAAAGTAATTCTTTTTTTGTGTTATGGAAATTATGAATTCCTAAAACATCATCGATATATTTAATTTCTTTAATTTGCTGTTCTGATATCTTCAACGTTTTTGACATATTCGCCATATCGAGATTCATTAGCCTATTGGTGTTATTTGAATAATCGCGATACGCTCTAGCGTTTTCAAATTCCATACAGCTATTCGTGGCACCAATAATAACTAAAAAGTTAGATATCTGATCACTCTTCTTGAAGTAGATAATATGTTTCTCTCTTCTTTTAGCGATCTTTGGTTCCATTTCAATCTTATGATATTTCCCAAATAATTTAGCGAGCCATTTCGCATAGTTTTCTCCCACTACCGATATTTCTAAATGGTAATTACTAGTCTCAGGAGAATTGATACTTCCTCCCGCTAAAAAAGCACCTGCTAAATATCCTGCAATCGTTTCATCATCAAAAACGATATCTTTAGATATCTTTCCTTCAATATAGTTGATTGAAAGTTCTTCTAAAACATCGTCAGCGTCAAGAATTTCAAGACGATAATTCGTTCTTTTTTTGATGTTGTTCTTTTTAAAGAAATCTAAAGATATTTCGCTCTTTGGATATAGTTTTCTAAAAGAGGAATAAACAAACTTAGCAACCTTTGCGTTTTCAGTTCGATATAAAAGAACTGTCTTTTTGTTTTTAAAAGAGATGACTCCTCCAATACGGAAAAGCGCACTTAAAAGAGATTTAAGTCGAGCGTCAGATATTTCAACGTTTTCAACAATCTCTTCTTTGACTAATCTAGCAAAGGTAATCTTATGTTCCATTATTCCTTATTTAATTTAGGCGTGTCTCTATGTATCGCGAGCGTGCGATATGATTTAGAGAAATATTTCGCTAAATAGTTTGCAACATATGTTGAACGATGTTGGCCTCCACTACAGGCCACTCCGACAACATAGTTTGCTCTACCTGTTGATTCGTTTAATTTAAATTGAGCGGTTAGATATTTAATCGCGTTATCAATTACTTCTTTAGTGATGTCAAACGATTCCATGTATTCAATAACCTTTTGATCTTCACCAGTGAGTTCTTTTAATTCATCAACCCAATATGGATTTGGAATACTTCTCACATCGATAAAGGTATCTAATCCTTGAGGAATACCGTTTTTTAATCCAAAGGAAATAAAGGTGATTGAAGTCATTTTGTTTTCATCGATATTTCCTAAAAACTTATATAACGCCGCTCTAAGTTGTTTAATCGATAAACTAGTCGTATCAATATATAAATTCGCAGATTCATCAATTGATAAAAGCTCCTCAATATCTTTACTAATCGCTTCAGGTAAAGATAGCTTTTCACTAGCGACAAGAGGGTGAACGTGACGAGTTAAAGCATATCGCTTAACAAGCTCATCTTTATCGCAATTTAATAGTATTAATCTAAACTTAATATCTTTTCTTTTTTTGATGAAATCCAAGGCAAAAGCTGCCTCTTTTGGCGAAAACATTAAGCAAAAGTCATTATTTTTATAGTTTTTGATTAAATCATCAATAACTGTATTAATTGAATTTGATGGGGCGTTTTTGATTACCAAATAGCCTAGTTCTTCAAAGACATATTCCGCGCTAGATAAGCCGCTTCCACTAGGTCCTGAAACAACTACGAAATTTTTCATTTTCCTAAATACTCCTCAATCGCTTTACCTGCGACTTGTCCATCGTGTTCTGCTAAATAGATTTGACGGATATCTCGAGGTAAGACATCTCCTCCAGCGAATACTCCAGGAACACTTGTCATCATCTTTTTATCAACTGGAATATTTCCGTATTCATTTTTAATATCTAAATTAATAAACTGAGTGTTTGGTAATTGACCAACAAGAGGGAAAACTCCTTGAACTTCAAGAATCTTTTCTTCTCCTGTTTCTTTATTTTGAATTCTCACTCCACTTAAAGAATCTTCTCCAAGGAACTCTAAAGGAACATAAGGAGTTAAGATTGTGACATTTCCTTTAGCTTTTAATTCTTCAACGAGTTTAGCGCTTCCTCTAAATTCGTTTCTTCGATGAATGAGATATAAGTGTTTAGCTAATCCCGCTAAATAGATTGCTTCTTTTAAAGCGGTATTTCCTCCACCAATAACTAAGACATCTTGTCCTTTAAAGAAGTGACCATCACATAAAGCGCAATAGCTTAATCCTTTACCAAAGAATTCATCTTCTCGAGGTAAACCAATTTTTCTTTCAGTGGTGCCAACTGCTAAATAAACAGCTTTAGCGAGATATTCTTCGCTTAATCCTTTAAGAAGAAACTTATCGCCTTGTTTTTGTAAATCAACAATTTCATCTCCAATGAATGTAACTCCAGAGTTCATTACTCTTTCAAATAAGGCAACGGCTAAATCTGGTCCTGGAATTTCATGGAATCCTGGATAATTATCTACTCTAGGAGCAATATTTACTTTCCCTCCTGGGGTAGACTTTTCAACGATAGCGACTTTAATCCCTTTACTATGTAAATATAAAGCTGCACCAATTCCTGTTGGGCCACATCCAACAACTACGCAATCAAATTTCTTCATAAAGTACTCCTTTCAAATCTAAGTACGAATTTATTTTATAAGTTGGTTTTAATTCGTCTGGTAACTTTCTAGGTCCCCAGTTCACTAATATTGAATCTACTTTCGCATTACTAGCGGTTAGATAATCGCTAACATTATCACCGATATAGATTGCTTCTTCTTTAGAAAGGTTGAAATAGTCTAATGCTTTTTCAATCCCTTCTTGATGAGGTTTTGGATTACTTACATCATCATAACCAACAATAATTTCAAAGATATTTTCTAGTCCGATACATTTAAGCGCGTATTCGGTTAACCAGTGTAATTTATTGGTGACGATTCCTAATTTAAATCCATCACGTTTAAGTTCTAAAAGAACTTCTTTGCTATTCGGATAAGGGAATGTATGAGTCGCGTATAACTCATACGACACTTCTGAGAATTTCTTAAACATGAAGTCGATATCTTGGTTTGGAAATTCTTTTAATAATGTCTCTCTAATCGGTGGACCAGAGAAATACATCACTTCTTCTTTTGGAGTTCTATTACCATTTCGATATTGATCATATAAGCGGTTCATCGCTTCTAAGATCATCGGGTCAGTGTTATCCACTGTCCCATCCATATCAAATAGAACGACTTTATATCGCTTCTTGAGCATCTTTTTTCTTAAATCCTTGAGATAAATAAATTATTCCGCATCCTAAAATTAGATAAATAGCAACAGCGACAACTAATAATATTAGTCCAACATTAAATTTATTGAAGGTAAGAACCTCTGCGAATGGATTAGTGGACATTAAAATTACTCCCACCACTAATAAAGCAGTGCCAATAGCAAATAAAGAGCCACAAGCAATTGAAGTTCCTAAAATAGAAACATTTTCAATCATAGGTTTGTTTTTATATTTTCTAATTAAATGTCTAATCAAGTGATTTGCAAAGATTAAGAATGTTCCAACAACCACGAAGACAATGCTCCAGAACCATGACCAATATTTATTAGTGCCCATATTAAATTGAGAGACTCTTAATGGCTCCATTAATACACGGGTCAAGCCATACCATATGACATAGCTAAACGCTAAATCACCTAATTCGCGATATTTCTTTAATCCTTCTTCAACCGCATATCTAATAATGAAATATCCAGTAAAGTTTACAAGTAATTCTATATAGAATAATGGAATATAAGCTTGTCCAACTGGAAGGATATCTAAATCAGTCGCGCTAGTATATCTCATATTATTAACAATCATCTTAGGAACCCACCATAAGTTAGAGGCTTCAGTAGCAAAACCATGAACTTCAGCGTTAAAGAAGTTTCCTAATCTACCAATACCTTGGGCGATTAAAATAGTTGGAACAATTAAATCAACCGCCACCCAAATGGAGTATTTCTTATTTCTCCACATATACCAAAGTACACCGACAACAATGCCGGTAATCGCTCCAGAAAGAATTGTTAAGCCGCCCTCCCAAATAGCGAAGATACTCCACCATTCTCCACTAGCGACTCTTTGAGCGAAGGACATTCCATATTCAGGAACGACATTCCATTCTCCAACGACATAGCCGATTCTTGCTCCAATAATTCCAGCTGGTAAAGCCACTAAGAAAGTAGATTCGGCAATACCGTGTTTACCGTATTCAACATATAAACGGTGGTCACATAAGAAATAAACTAAAATCGCACCAGATAAAATGAAAATGGCGTACCAAGTAATACCCGCTCCATCCGCATATTTAGTAAGTGGGGTAGTCCAACCATATTTAAAATTAAGTCCGTTAACTAAAGGATAAACGATATGATCCGCTAATCCGTTAGTGAGTAAAAGTAAACCAATTAGGGAAGATATTCCAAAAACAATCATTCCTCTAAAGGTCCATTTTTTGATTTCTTCACTCACTTCTTTAGCGTAGTAATTTAAAACAAACAAATTGATAAATCCGCTCAAAAGTCCACCAAAAAGTAAAGAACCGAGTAAAATTAGGATCCATTCTCCTACGTTACATTTATAGCCTTGATATAGCGATAAGAACAAGAAAGTGAGTAAAGTAAATCCACCAGTAACTAGCGAATTAATTAAGAACTTTTTGATTTCTTTTTTATAGTCAATTGCTCCTGGCATATTGCTTTTTACAATCTTCACCAAGCAATATATGTCATAGCCTAAAGAAACAATAATTCCAACTATAGCAACAATCATCAACACTAAAAACGCCATGTTATTCACCTAACACTTTCTTGAGATATTCTCCAGTATAGCTAGATTTGTTCTTCGCTACTTCTTCAGGAGTGCCAAAGGCCACTATTTTACCTCCACGATCTCCTCCATCTGGTCCAATATCAATAACATAATCACTAACCTTGATGACATCTAAATTGTGTTCGATAACAATCACAGTGTCTCCATGGTCGACAATTCTTTGTAAAACAGCAATTAACTGTTTAACATCGTGCGTGTGTAAACCAGTGGTTGGTTCATCAAGGATATATAAAGTTTTTCCTGTTGGTCTTCTTTGAAGTTCATAAGCAAGTTTCACTCTTTGAGCTTCTCCTCCAGATAATGTTGTGGCGGGTTGACCAAGTTTAATATAACCAAGTCCAACATCGTAAAGAACTTGGATTTTATTTTTAATCTTTGGATGATTTTCAAAGAAGCTTAACGCATCTTCAACAGTCATCTCTAGGACTTCATAAATGCTTTTACCTTTATAGGTAACCGCTAAAGTTTCTTCATTATATCTTTTCCCGTTACAGGCATCGCATTTAACATAAACATCAGGCAAGAAATTCATCGGAACTCGAGTAACACCCGCTCCTTCACATTTCTCGCATCTTCCTCCGCTAACGTTAAAAGAGAATCTTCCTTTATCAAAGCCTCGAGCTTTAGCTTCCACCGTATTAGCGAATAAATCTCTAATCTCATCGAAGAGTTTAATATATGTTGCTGGGTTACTTCTTGGAGTTCTTCCAATTGGTTCTTGAGAAACATTGACCACTTTATCGATATTTTCAAAGCCAGTAATCTCTTTTACTGGTCCAGGGAAAACCTCTTTTCCAGTAAAATGTTTCACTAATTGGAGATATAAAGTTTGATTAACTAAAGAAGATTTGCCGCTTCCACTAACCCCAGTAACAGAAGTCAATGTACCAAGAGGGAACTTCACATTAATCTTTTTAAGATTATTAATTGAGGCACCTTTAATTTCGATAAATTTACCATTACCTTTTCTTCTTTCTTTAGGAACTTCAATTTTCTTTCTACCAGTTAAATAATCACTAGTAAGAGATTCTTTACATTTTTTAAGTCCTTCAACATCACCTTGATAGACGATTTCTCCTCCGTGGATTCCTGCTTTTGGACCGATATCGACAACATAATCAGCTTGTCTAATGGTCTCTTCGTCATGTTCAACAACCACAAGAGTGTTTCCTAAATCTCTCATCTCTTTAAGGGTTTTGATTAATTTTTCATCATCTTTTTGATGTAGACCAATACTTGGTTCATCTAAGACATATAAAATACCAGTCAATTTACTTCCGATTTGAGTCGCCAGTCGAATTCTTTGACTTTCTCCTCCAGAAAGAGTCATCGCCATTCTGGATAATGTAAGATAGTCTAATCCAACATCGCATAAGAAAGTAACTCGAGAATCAATTTCTCTAATAACCATATTAGCGATAGTTAAGTCGTTATCTTTTAATTTATCTTTTAAAGATTCAATCCACTTCTTTAACTCAGAGAGTTGTAAGCAAGTAACATCGTAAATGCTCTTATTGTCGATTAATACTGAAAGAGCTTCTTTATTTAATCTCGCTCCATTACATGAGGTGCAGATTGTATCTCTCATAAACTTCTCGTAGTAATCTCTCATCCAATCACTACTAGTTTCGTTATATAAACGTTCGAGTTTACTTTTAATTCCTTCAATATAACCAAGTCTATTAAGAGTGTTACCACTACTACTTTTTAAAGTATATTTATGAATCTCAGGAGAACCTAAAAATAAGATTTGTTTTTGTTTTTCACTTAATTCACTAAATGGAACATCTGTGGAAATATTATATAAATCACAAAGAAGTTTAAATTCTTGCCACTCTAGATTTTGAGTGCCAACAACACTTTTATAATATTCAATCGCTCCTTTAGAAATTGATAAACTTGGATCTGGAACAATTAATTCAGGCGCGGCTTCTCGCTTAATTCCTAATCCTCGACATTCAGGGCAAAATCCCATTGGGGAGTTAAAAGAAAAAAGTCTAGGTTCTAATTTTGGAACAGAAAAACCACATTGAGGGCAAGTATGACGATCAGAAAGAACTTTTTCTTCAATATCACTATAAATAACCAATAAACCTTTAGACCAGTCTAAAGCGGTTTCAATCGATTCAAAAATTCTTGAGCGATTCTCTGGTTTAACAACAATTCTATCCACAACGATATCGATATCGTGTTTATTGTTTTTCGCTAGTTCTTTTACTTCTTCAATTGTGGTAAATTCTCCATCCACTCTTAAACGAACAAATCCGTTAACTTTGAGTTTTTCAATTAATTCTTTATGAGTTCCTTTTTCTTTATGAACTACAGGAGAAAGAAGTTGAATTTTAGTTCCTTCAGGATAAGAAAGAACAATATCGGTCATATTAGTCACTGAAAAAGAAACGATTGGAGTGTGATGATTTGGACAATATGGCACTCCAACTCGACCATATAAAAGTCTTAAATAATCATAGATCTCAGTAACTGTACCTACTGTACTTCTTGGGTTATGAGAAACGCTTTTTTGATCAATCGCGATGCTAGGGGAAAGTCCTTCGATAACATCGACATCAGGTTTTTCATAATTTCCAAGGAACTGTCTAGCATAGCTAGATAAGGATTCCATATATCTTCTTTGGCCTTCGGCGAAAAGAGTGTCAAACGCTAAAGTGGATTTACCACTTCCAGATAATCCAGAAAAAACCACTAAAGATTCCTTTGGAATAGTGACATTTACATTTTTTAAGTTATTTTCTCTTGCGCCTTTAATAACAATATTTTTTTCCATAGTATCGTTATTTTATCAAAGTAAAATAATCATTTCTACTAATATGAGTGTATTTCTATATGCGTAAATAAAAAAATGGAATAACCAAATTGATTATTCCACTAATCTTATTTGTATTCCTAAGTTAATCGCTTCAATCGCTTTAGAGATGTCATTATCTTTAACGATGATAATTTTATCAAAGAATGATTTATCTAAATCATCAGGCTTTTCAAAGACATCATAGAACTTATCTAAAACTTCAGGAGCGATTGGATGTTCTCTTTGAAGATTTTGATTATTAACGATACTTCTAGGGGAATCCCACATCACTAAATAAATTTCACTATATAACTCTTTGAGTTCTTTATTTCGTTTCACTCTTTGAGCGCTGTTATAGTGAGTTGCGTCTAAAATTACAATCCCTTCTTTATCTAAAGAATAGGCTTTCGCTAAAGCGGTAAACATCTTCCAGACTAATTCATCGTTATCTAAGATGCTTTGATCTCCATTAATGAGATTTCTAAGTTCATCACTAGAAATAACATAAACGTGAGAGTGTTTCACCTTTTGTAATGTTTTTGAGAAATAAGATTTTCCGCTTCCAGGAACTCCAGAAAGAACCACTAATTTATTCATGTGTCTATTATATATTTAAATATATAAAAGAAAAAGACCTTTTGTGGTCTTTTACTTCATATTTTCAAGATAGATTATTTAAGTAATTCTGCTGAGAGTTCTTTAACGATTTGAGCTCTATTGGCCGCTAAATCATCTTCACTATAGGAATTGATTTTGGCTTTAGCGCTAGCGATATCTTCTTCGCTAACTTCACCGAGTTTTAAGACTTGGCGTTCAGCTTTACGATAATCTTTCTTCAAAATCTTTAATAATTCTTCGTTTTGCTTTCTAATAGCAATCTTTTGTCTGACAACATTGAGATAGCTTTCTGGGACGTAAGAAGAAATAATTTTTTCTCCTTCTCTCCATTGGCGGTAATAGTATTTGTGGCCAGAGATGACTTTATTAGAAATATATCCTCTTGGTAAAGATTCAATGACTTTTTCAATTTCAGAAACTTCAATAAGGGATTCGAGCAAAACTTCTACTTGTCTTTCACTTTTTTTCATGTTTCTTAACCTACCTGTTTTCTATTAAAGCACAATTGCTAGACTAGTTCAACGGAAATGTGCAGATTTGACCACATATTTCCGTTGACTAATACTATTTTTTTATTATAAACCGAACTTCTTAATTCTGTTCCATCTATCTTGAGCGTATTTTTCCGCTTTAGTTAATAATTCTTCAGCGTGCTCAGGATTGACTTTTGGAAGTTGAGAGAATCTAGTTTCAGTCAT
>CAMOEI010000017.1 GCA_946612115.1 uncultured Caryophanales bacterium
GAATTTTAGTGGGGAATCGTATTTTTATTACTCCCCCTTAGATTTCATAGAGCCCAAATATAACTCTTAAGGCGCCAAATATTGGCGTCTTTATTTGATATTTAGAATCAATATTATATATAATATAGACTCAAAGGAAGGGGAAAGATGAAAAGATTAGTCAAAGAAACAATCATTCTAGTCGCTTCAATAGTTAGTCTTACTAGCTGTGAATTATTTTTCCCTAAACCAAAAATTACTCAAATTTCTATTGAAGATTTCCATAATGCCTACGCTATTGGGGATACCTTTATTGATAATCAAGAATTAGATATCGTTGCAAAGTGGAATGATGGCAAATATACAACATTAGATTCTAAGTCTGTTAGTTACACTATTACATGTGATGGAAAGAAATATTCATCTAGTGAGCCTTTTAGTGTTGTCGGAACTTATTCCTTAACTGTTAAAAAAGATAAAGTCACTAGTAATAAAATTAACTTCACTGTTCAAAATGAAAAAGTCTACGCGAGTAGTGTTAACATTACTGGAGATAATGAAGTAAGAGCCTTACATAGTGTGGAACTTAACGTTAACGTTAATCCTACTAATCACACTCAAATGATTGAATTTACAACCTCTAATCCTGAAGTTGCTACTATAAGTAGAAGCAAAAACGGCTTACTTGTAAATGGTGAATTCTTTGGTGAAACGGATATTGAAGTAAAAGTTAAAAGTAGTGAAGGCAACTATGTTACTACAACTTTCCATATGAATATCTTATCTCCAATTGAGAAGACTGTTTTAGAACAAACCTATCAAGATTATATGGGACATAGAGAATATTATCTTAGTAGTTGCCCTGTTAGTGGTAGTCCAAGATTATTAGTTATTCCAGTGTGGTTCACTGATAGTGATTCATTTATTTCTTCTTCTAAAAAAGAATATGTCAGAGAAGATATTTATGACGCTTATTTTGGTGATAGTGATTCCACTGGATGGGAAAGTGTTTCTTCTTTTTATAATAAAGAAAGTAGTGGAAAGCTCTCATTAACTGGTACAGTCGCTAGTTGGTATAACGCCGGAACATCATATTTAAGCTACGCCACTAATACAGGAGCGACAGTCGCTTTAGTTAAAGCTGCGACAAATAATTACTTTAGTAATCACCCTGAAGACCCAAGAACCAATTATGACTTAGATCAAGACGGATATTTAGATGGAGTGATGATTATTTACGCCGCTCCTGATTATCGCACAATGGAAGATTCTTCTAAGAGTAACTTATGGGCGTATTGCTACTGGGTTCAATCTAGAGACGCCAGTGTTACTAGTCCAATTCCAAATGTCTTCTTCTGGGCCAGTTATGATTTTATGTATGGTTCAAATACAGTTTATGCAAGAACTGGTAATAATTATCACGGAGGAGATACATCTCATAGTTATCTCGACACTCATACATTCATTCATGAGATGGGACACGTCTTTGGATTAGATGATTATTATGATTATTCTAATCAATATAATCCTGCTGGAGGATTCTCCATGCAAGATTATAACGTTGGAGGACATGATCCATATTCTGTTATGGCGATGGGCTGGGCGGATCCATATATTCCAACTGAAAGTATTACTTTAAGATTAGGCGAGTTCCAAAAAACAAGAGAGTTAATTTTATTAACTCCAAGCTTCAACGATTATAATTCTCCATTTGATGAATATTTATTATTAGAGTTATATTCTCCAACAGGATTAAACTCATTTGATTCCACTTATTCTTATTTAGGATATTACCCTCAAGGACCTAATCAAGTTGGTATTAGGTTGTGGCATGTTGACGCTAGATTAACAGAAATTAAACAGCCAATGCCTTCAAGTCCAAAGTACTACACCAGTGTCTTTAAAGATAATGTTAGTACTGCAATGTCGAACACTTATTATTCTAGTAGCACTGCTGATCGTATTTCTCCACTTGGAAGGAGCTACGCTGATTATAATTTGTTACAGTTAATTAGAAACAATAAGTTAGAAACTTATAAGCCTAAATCGACATTAGACGAAAGCCACTTATTCTATGAAGGTGATAGCTTCGATATGAAATCCTATATCTTGCAATTCAAAAGATTTGAAGCGCTCAATAGCAATAAGAAATTAGGTTGGTCATTTAACGTTGAGTCTATCTCAGATATTAAAGGCGTTAAATACGCGACAATTACCTTAGTCAAAGATTAAAAAACCACACGAGTACAATTGTGTGGTTTTATATATTTTCTTCTTCTTTAGCGGCGTTTTGCTGCAATTTTGATAATTTATATGAACCAAATATCGCTAAGGCTAATAAAACGATTCCTAGAGGTATTTCAATATACATTGGCATGAAGATATATTCTCCCTTTGCCCAGGTTAGATAATAATCATAAATTTCAAAATTATAAAACAAGGCGACAACACTACCAATGATAAATCCGATAATTGAATAGAATGTCGCGTGATGATATTTGTTAAGTAAGTAGTGCATGATTTTGCTGATGAAGAAAAAGCCAATGACAATTCCAATAGCAAAGCAGCCTAATAGACCAATCTCAACTCCAAAATTGGACCAGTCACCATGCAAACATTCTTTAGCGGTGTCGAAAAAAGAATTGATTAATGGAGTATAAAAACCTAATAGAAGTAATAGCATACTTCCACTTATTCCAGGGACCACTAAAGCGATAGAGGCGATAAAGCCAACTGGAATCATTACAAAGTAAAACCAAACTTCAGGATCTTCAAAATGAGAAGAATAGTCAGCGTGTAGCTGAACTGATAACACCCCTAAGGTTACCGCTAATAAGACGGATAAGATTAATAAGATAATCCAACTATTTTTTGGACTTTCATCGCTTACTTCTTTTTTGATTCCTGGAAGAGAACCAATAATATATCCAGCAAAGATACAAACAATACCAAAGACAAAGCCTTCTAAAGCAAATTTCATTAAGATCATTGTTGGGATTAATCCAATAACGACACCTAATAAAGTTGGTAAAAGAATTACAAACGCCTTTTTAAATTCTTTAAAAATATTGCTAATTGCCCAAATGATTTTTGTATAGACTTTTAGAATAACTGCGATAGTGCCTCCTGACACTCCAGGAACGGCAGCGCCTACTCCAATTCCAATACCTGCTAAAAATGTTCTAAGCCAAGAATTATTTTTCATATCTTGGTTAGTATAACTTAATTTATATTGTTTTTCATTAATTTTGATTAATGGATTTGGTATAGTATAAGCGTTATGAAACTTATCGTTGGATTAGGTAACCCAGGTAAAAAATATGAACACACCCGCCACAACATGGGATTTGATGTCGTGGATCTTTTTGCTGATTTAGCGTATATCGATATCTCTAAAGAAGCTTTTAAAGGACTTGTGGGTAGGGGTAAAGTCTTCGATGAAGATATTTATATCTTAAAACCTCAAACATTCATGAATCTTTCTGGTGAATCAGTTCAAGAAATCGTCTCTTATTTTAAGATTGATTTAGACGATATCATTGTCGTCTATGACGATATGGCTCTTCCTGCTGGACAAATTCGATTAAGAGAAAATGGCTCTAGCGGTGGGCATAAAGGAATGCAAAATATCATTGAGCATCTTAAAAGCGACAAGATCAAAAGATTAAGAGTTGGTATTGGTGAACCTACTTATGACACGATTGATTATGTCTTAAGTAAACCGTCAAAAGAAGAACAATTACTAATCGATGAGGCAGTTAAAAAAGCCGTAGAAGCACTTAAGGAATCATTAAGAAGCAATTTTGAAAAAGCGATGAGTTTATATAACTAGGAGGAAGTTAGACGAACCTATTTGACATCATCAAAATGAATAAAGCGATACCCCCCTTCAACTCGAAAAGTGGGCGTTTTGTCGTGGATGATTTAATAGGAATTTCTTTATTAACAACCTCTTCTTATCTAGAAACAAAAGAAAAATACTTATTAGTTACCTCTAATTTATATAAAGCTCAGAAGATTTATTCCTTATTAACTAGTTTACTTCCTAAAAAGAAAGTAACGATGTTTATGGCGGATGAACTCATTAGAGCGGAAACGCTCGCTCAATCTAAGGAGATGAGTGCGAACCGTATATTTACCTTGCATGAGCTATTAGATGACAAGGTTGATATTGTTATAACCAATTTAGCCGCTTTAACTAGATATCTTCCTTCCCCTGAAACTTTTAAATCTCACACGATTAAATTCAAATTAGGTGAAGAAGTTAACCTTGGTGAAATTAAAAAGACTTTAATTAAAGCGGGATATGAGCAAGTTAATAAAGTTGATCAATCTCTTCAATTCGCGGTTAGAGGAGACATATTAGATATCTTCTCAGTTAACTATGATGATCCGATAAGAGTGGAACTATTTGGAGATGAAATTGAGTCGATTAGATATTTTGATTTAGCCACTCAAACAAGTAAGGAAAATTTAAAGAATATCGAGATTTTGCCAGCAAATGACTATTTATTTAGTGAAAATGAATTAAATAACGCAACTGAGAAAATCATGTCTCAGTTAGAAAAAGATAAAGAAATTTTAAATCCTAGCGACTTTGATAATTTAAGAAATCTTGTTCTAAGTGATATCGAAGATTTATTTGAATATCGTTCATCTAGTAGATTATATAGATATTACTCATTCCTTTCTGAAGAAGACTATTCTTTATTAGATTATTGCAAAGCATTTAATGTTGTTTTAGTGGACGAGAATGCGATTAGAGAATCCAATCGAATGCTTCAAGAAGAGTCGACATCCTTTTTAAATGAATTATTTGAAAATGGCAAATCGATCTCTCATTTATCAATTTATAAAGAATTTGAATATCTTCCATTTAATAGAGGACGATTAATCAGAACTCATTTACTAAAGTCTAGCGATAACGATGTTGTCTTTAACTGCAAAGCAGTTCCTTTTGAAGTTAATAAAGATAATGACGTTATTAACATCATCCACAATTATTTGAATCAGAATTACAAGATCAATATTTCTTTATCTAGCAAAGATCAACTCACTAACATGGTGGATTTACTCAATTCAAATAATCTCCACTTCGAAATGGTCGATTCATTTAATATTCCTAATAAATATAATATTGGTCTATCAATCACTAATCTTCCTATCGGATTTGTTTTAGAAGATGAAAAGATTATCTTCCTTACTAGTAAGGAACTATTTAATGAAAAGATTAGAGTTACTCGATTTGACAATAGATTTAAAGAGGCCACGATTTTAAGAAGCCACGAAGATTTAACTCCTGGAGATTATGTTGTTCATGAATATCAAGGCATTGGCCAATTCCTTGAATTACAAACTTTAGAGGTCGAAGGAAAACACCAAGACTATTTAAAGATTGCCTATTATGGAGGAGAAATTCTCTATGTGCCTTTAAACCAATTCCAACTAATAAGAAAGTATTTAGGTAAAGAAGGAGCTAAACCTAGATTATCTAGATTACACACTAAAGATTGGGAAAGACAAAAAGCCAAAATTAAAGAGAGAATCCATGATCTTGCTGAAAGATTATTTAATCTATACGTTGAAAGAAGCAAGGTTCAAGGCTTTGCCTTTGAAAAAGATGATGAGATTCAAAAAGCTTTTGAAGATAGCTGTGAATTCGAATTAACTAAAGATCAAATTAGATCTCTTAATGAGATCAAAAGTGATATGGAGTCTACCCATCCAATGGATCGATTACTATGTGGAGATGTTGGGTTTGGAAAAACTGAAGTTGCTTTTAGAGCGATATTTAAGGCTATTAGTAGTGGTAAACAAGTCGCAATGCTTTGTCCTACTACATTATTAGCGAGACAACATTTTGAAGTTGCTCTTAAAAGATTTTCTCCTTTTGACGTTAAGATCGCCATATTCTCTAGAATGATTCCAGAGAAAAAACAAAAGGAATACATCAAAGATGTAGCAAGTGGAAAAATCCACCTCATTATTGGTACTCATAGACTTTTATCTAAAGATATTGTTTATAAAGACCTTGGCTTATTAGTGGTCGATGAAGAACAACGCTTTGGTGTTGAACAAAAAGAAAAGATTAAAGAATTAAAGACAAATATTGATGTCTTAACTTTATCCGCAACTCCTATTCCTAGAACGCTTCAAATTTCATTACTTGGGGTGAGAAGTCTATCTCAAATTAACACTCCTCCTAGTGAAAGAATGCCAATTCAAACGTATGTCACACCATTTTCTTCTTCTGTAGTAAAAGAATTAATTCAAAGAGAATTAGGTAGAGAAGGACAAGTATTTTACCTTCATAACAACATCGACACTATCTATGAAGTCGCTAATAGGCTTAAAAAGGCTTTACCTGACGCTACAATTGCGGTTGGACATGGCAAAATGGATAAAAGTGATTTAGAAGATGTCATGATGAAATTCTATTCTGGAGAAGTCCAAGTTTTAGTGTGTACTTCCATCATTGAAAATGGAATAGATGTCCCTAATGCCAATATGATTATTGTCGATGATAGTGAAAGATATGGTTTAGCTCAGCTATATCAAATTAAAGGTAGAGTCGGTAGAGGCAATAGAATTGCTTATGCTTATTTGATGTATAACGGAAATAAGACTTTAAAAGAAGACACTCAAAAGCGTTTAAGAGCGCTTCAAGAATTCACTGCATTAGGAAGTGGATATCGTATTGCTCAAAGAGATTTAATGATTAGAGGAGCGGGAGATATATTAGGACCAGAACAAGCTGGGTTTATCGATTCGATTGGTTTAGATATGTATATCAAACTTCTTAATGAAGCTGTTAAAGAAAAAATGGAAGGTGAAGAAGTTGAATCTACTGGAGCGAAATATAATGTTAATCTTAAGATTAATTTAGATGCGTATATCCCTAAAGAATATGCGAATGATTCAGATAAATTAGAACTATATCAAGAGATAATTTCCTCTAGTTCTGTTGATACATTAAACGCAGTTAAACAAAAGACTAGAGATATATACGGAAGACTCCCTGATGAAGTTGAAGGATTATTTATTAAGAAAAATATCGACTTATTATTTAAGGAATGTCAAATCTACGACATTAAAGAAAATAATAATAATGTTGAATTAAATCTAGGTGATAACTTTATCAATATTAAAGGTATTGGAAATATTTTGTTTGAAGCATTAATTCCATATTTAGGCATAATTAAGATCAGTTATTTAAATCATAAATTTAAGATAGTTATGAGCAAGAAAAATAACTGGTTAAATGATTTACAGAATATATTAAAATCATTAGTGAATATTATTAACACTAATAAGGTGGTAACAGTAGAATGAGAATCGACTTGTTTTTAAAAGAATCTAGAATCATCAAAAGAAGAACGATTGCTAAAGAGTATTGCGAAAGAGGTTTAGTGAAAATCAACGACAAAGTTGCAAAACCTAGCAGCGAGATTAATGATGGTGACACCTTAACTGTTAAGTTTGGAGATAAAGTTTATTCTGTTTCTGCAAAAATTGAGAATGTAGGTAAAAAACCTAAGGTTAGCTATGAGCAAATTGAAGCTAGATAAAAACAAAAAATATTTCTTAGCGTGTTCTTATGGTCCAGATAGCATGGCGCTTTTTGATATGCTATTAAAACAAGGCTATAATTTTGAGGTTGCTCATGTTAATTATCATTTAAGAAAAGAAAGCAATAGCGAAACTGAAGGTCTAACCAATTATTGTTATAAAAAAGGTATTAAGATTTATGTGCTAGACTACGTAGATAGTATTGTAGGAAATGTCGAATCAGAGTGTAGACATATTAGATATAGGTACTTCAAAGAATTATTAGATAAATACGGCTATGATGAAATGCTTGTTGCGCATAATGAAGATGACCTATTAGAAACGTTTTTCATTCAAATTGACCGTAAAATCGACCCTATTTTTTACGGAATTAGGGAATTAACCACAATCAACGGTGTGAAAATTAGGCGCCCATTATTAGATTATAAAAAAGCTGAATTACTTGAATATTGTAACAAGAATAATGTGCCTTACGCAATTGATCAATCTAACTTTGATTTTAAATATAAAAGAAATGAAATTAGGCATAATAAAGTTAGCCAAATGAACGACGAAGACAGAAGACTTTATCGCGATATTATCAATGCAAAAAACGATGAACTTAAGACTAAATTTGCCTCTTTTGAAAAAGCAGATTTAGGCGATATCAAATATATCCTTGCTTTAGATGATTTAAGCCAAATTTATGCGATAAATTATTATTATCAAACTCACTTTCCTGGGCACTACCTATCTAGAGCGAATGTAGGAGAAATTTTAAAAGTTTTAAAAAGTAATAAACCTAATGTCACAAAGATTATTTCAGGTGATAGATATCTACAAAAGACCTATGACAGATTTGATTTTGTTACTTTAGAGAAAGAATTATCCGATTATTCATATTTCATTAAAGAATTAGGGATTTACGATAACGACCACTTTTTTTTCAAATGCGATTCCTTTGAAAATAGAAGGAGAGGATTTTGTAAGTCTGACTTCCCTTTAACTATCAGAAATCTGAATCCTGAAGATGAAATTAAGATTAAGGATTACTATGTAAAAGCTAGACGACTATTTATTGATTGGAAAATGCCAGTTAGATTGAGAAAAGTCTGGCCTTGTATTGTAAATAATAAAGGAATAATTGTCTATGTCCCTAGATATCAAAAAGATTTCAAAATAGACAAAGATTGTGATTTCTTTGTTAAAGTTAATAAATAAAACTTTAAGCGTTTCGCTTTACAAAACATATCAAATAATAATATTATTTTTTTATCTATACTTAGATATCGTATCAATATTTAGAATGTCAGGAGGTGCTTTATGCCAGAAGACAATGAACAAAACAATGAGATGATGCCAAGAAGAAGAATTTCTTGGGGATTTATTATATCTACCTTATTAGTGGTTGGTTTAATTGGGATTTTCATTTGGAGAATTTTCGGAAATACATCTAACGCTACAAAATTAACATTAAATCAATATGTTACTTATGTTGTTAACGATAAAGTTGAAACCGCAACTATCACTCACCACTATGGTAGTGATTTAACTACTATTTCTGGTAGATACAAAACTAGAGACAATAAAGGTGGTACATATACAGTTTCAATTGACAAAACTGCCTATGAATCTAAGGATTTAACATTTACTGTTTTAGTTTATGAAGATATGACCTTTGAAGGTGTTGATTATCACGCTGATGAAACCATTTTCCTTAAAGATCATTCAGTTAACCAATTAACATTTGACTATGTCACCAAGACTGTTTCTATTAATGATATCTATCAAACCACTTGGTGGGATGAATGGGGACCAACCATCATTATGCTTGTTGGCTCTGCCATCTTAATGATTTTCTTATTTACTAGACTTTCTTCCTCCGTTGGTGGAGCAAATCGTCAAGCGATGGATTTTAACAAATCTCGTGCTAGAAGAATTCAAGATTCTAAAGTTAGATTTAAAGATGTAGCTGGATGTGACGCTGAAAAGGCTGAGATGGAAGAAATCGTTGAATACTTAAAAGATCCACAAAAATACACCAAATTTGGTGCTAAATTACCTAAAGGTATTTTACTTGTTGGTTCTCCTGGTACTGGTAAAACTTTATTAGCCAAAGCTGTTGCAGGAGAAGCAGGAGTTCCATTCTTCTCTATTTCAGGTTCCGACTTTGTCGAAATGTTCGTCGGTGTTGGTGCTGGTAGAGTTAGAGATATGTTTAGAACCGCTAAACAAAATGCCCCATGTCTTGTCTTCATCGATGAAATCGATGCTGTTGGTAGACAAAGAGGTGCTGGATTAGGTGGCGGTAATGATGAAAGAGAACAAACCCTTAACCAACTTTTAGTTGAAATGGATGGCTTCTCTGATAATTCAGGAATTATCGTTATGGCTGCAACAAATAGAGATGATGTTCTTGATCCAGCTCTTTTAAGAGCAGGTCGTTTCGATAGAAAGATTACTGTTTCTCTTCCAGATAGAGAAGGTAGAGAAGCAATCTTCAAAGTTCATAGTAGAAATAAGAAACTTGCAGCTGATGTTGACTTTACCCAAATTGCTAAAAGAACTGTTGGCTTCTCTGGTGCTGATATTGAAAATATCATGAACGAAGCTGCTATTTTAGCAGTTAGAAGAAAGAAAGACTGCATTGGTGTTGAAGAAATCGATGAAGCTATTGACAGAAGAATTGCTGGACCAGCAAAAACCACAAGAGCGCTCAATCAACACGAAAGAGAAGTTGTTGCTCATCATGAAGCTGGTCACGCGATTATCGGACTAAAACTTGAACACTCAGATAAAGTTCAAAAGATTACGATCATTCCACGTGGAAACACAGGTGGACATGTACGTATGACTCCTGAAGAAGATAGATTCTTACTTACTAAGAAAGAATTAGAAGCACGTATTGTAGGTTACTTAGGCGGACGTTCATCTGAAGAGATTTTCTTCGATGATGTTTCTAGCGGTGCTCAAAATGATATCGAAATGGCAACACGTATTGCTCGTATGATGGTTACCGAACTTGGTATGTCTTCATTAGGACCTATTCAATATGAAAGAGACACTGGAAGTGTCTTCCTTGGTAGAGATTACGCGAATACCCAAGCAAACTTCTCTTTAGCGACTGCTGAAAAGATCGACGAAGAAGTTAAGAAGATTATTAACGACGCCCACGATCAAGCAAAGGCTATTATTACTAAATATAAGAAGGAAGTTGAACTTATTGCGGCAACCCTTCTAAAACACGAACAAATTACTGCAGAAGAAATTGATTACTTGTTAGAACACGGACACCTCAAAAAGGATGAGGTTGAAGCTAAAGTAGTCGACGCTACTGTTGAAGAAAAGAAAGAGGGAGAGTAACATCTCCTTTTTGCTATGTATAAGATTGGCAATTTAGAAATTAACAATAGAATCATTTTAGCTCCTATGGCAGGGATAACTTCTTTTGCCTACCGTAAATTTATGTCTAAGTTTAATATTGGAGTTGCAGTTACAGAAATGGTTAGTGACATGGGACTTATATATGGCAACAAAGAAACTAAATCCTATGTTACCTTTGAAAAAATAGGATGTTACACTGGAGTTCAATTATTTGGCAATTCTCCTGAAAATATCGCTAAAAGTGCCCTTATTTGCTTAAAAATTAATCCAAATATTGATTTTTTTGATGTTAATATGGGCTGCCCTGTTAATAAGGTAATTAAGACTGGCGCTGGTAGTGCTTTATTAAAAGATCCAAAGTTATGTGGAGATATAGTAAGAGAATTAAAAAGAGCGACAGGCAAACCAGTCACAGCAAAAATTAGATTAGGTGTTGATAGCAAACATTTGACCTATTTAGAAGTCATAAAAGAACTTGAAAATGCTGGTGTAGATATGATTGGTATTCACCCAAGAACCACTAAAGAAATGTATACCGGAGAACCTCACTGGGATTTAGTTAAGGACTTAAGAAAAAAGATGAGCGTTCCTTTAGCGGTATCTGGTAATATTTATAGGGTTGAAGACGCAATAAATGCTCTTGAAATTACAGGAGCAGAAGCCGTAATGGTGGCAAGAGGCGGAGTTGGCCAACCATCCTTATTAATCAACATCAATAACTATTTTAAAGGAAATGAATTATATATTCCTTCTTTAGAAGATCAGATAAATTGGTGTTTAGAACTCGCTAGAGATTATATTGAAGAAAAAGGCGAGTATATCGCGATGAGATTATATCGCGGAATATGCACTAAATTTTTCGATGGATTTCCTAATTCAAAACAATTAAAGTGTAGGTTATCAACTGAACTTAATAAATACGATGATTTAGTCAATATCTTAAATGACTATAAATCTGAAATTTTACTATAAATTCATTTTTGACTACTTTGAAGTCAAACTTTCATATATACTATTTTAAGATTGGAGGTTTTATCTATGGATAATACACAAAATTTGAATGATCAAGAGATTGTAAGAAGAGAGAAACTAGAAAAGTACAAAGCTTTTAAGGTTGATCCTTATGGAAAAGCTTTTAAAGTTACTCATTCCGCTAGCCAAATAAAAGAGTTGTTTGCAAAGAAATCACCTAACTCATTAGAGAAGAATAAACCATATGTTACAGTTGCAGGACGCATTAAAGCAATTAGACGTATGGGAAAAGCTTCATTTATGAATGTTCAAGACAAAACAGGCAATATTCAAGTTTATATGGGTATTGATGTTGTTGGTAAGAAAGCATATGAGTTATTTAAACTCGCTGATATCGGAGATATCGTTGGAGTTTATGGCCGTATTATGAAGACTCGTAGTGGGGAATTAACCATTAGAGCGGAAAAATACACTCACTTAACAAAATGCTTACATCCTCTTCCAGAAAAATTTCATGGATTAACCGATGTTGAAGAAAGAAGTAGAAGAAGATATTTAGACTTAATCGTTAATGATGAAAGTAGAAAAGTTGCTTTTGCTAGACCAAAACTTATTAGAAGCATTCAATCCTATTTAGACGAACAAGGTTTCGTTGAAGTTGAAACTGCAGTCTTATCTCCAATTTTAGGTGGCGCAAATGCGCGTCCATTTGTTGCACATATGAATGCATTAGATAGAGATTTCTATTTAAGAATTGCTACCGAACTTAATCTTAAAAGATTACTTGTTGGTGGAATGGAAAGAGTTTATGAAATTGGTAGACTCTTCAGAAATGAAGGTATGGATGCCTCTCATAATCCAGAATTCACCACAATTGAAGCTTATCAAGCCTATAGCGATTTACAGGGTATGAGAAAATTAGCGGAAGGAATGATTAGAAAAGCCGCTAAAGATGTTACTGGTAGTGACATTGTTGTCTACCAGGGTAAAACATTAGATTTCCATAAACCATTTAGATGGGTTTCAATGGCGGACCTTATCTTAGAAAAGACCGGTGTTGACTTTAGAAAGATCTATGATTTTGAAGAAGCTAGAAAACTCGCTGAAGAAAAAGGCATCAAATTAGAAAAGCACAAAAACACTGTTGGCCATGTCATGAATGAATTCTTTGAAGAATTCTGCGAAGCCGATTTAATTCAACCAACATTTGTTTATTCATACCCAATTGAAGTTTCTCCATTAACTAAAAAAGGAAAAGATCCAAGATTTACCGAAAGATTTGAACTTTTTGTTAACGGAAGAGAACTCGCTAATGCTTATACCGAACTTAATGATCCTTTTGATCAAAAAGAAAGATTCCTTGCTCAACTTAAGGCTAAGGAACTCGGTGATGAAGAAGCTAATGAAATGGATAATGACTTCATTGAAGCTCTTGAATACGGCATGCCTCCAGCGGGTGGTATTGGAATGGGTATTGATAGATTAACAATGCTTCTAACCGATCAAGAAAATATTAGAGAAGTCATCTTATTCCCAATGATGAAAGATAGATAGGTCTATCTTAGGTTTTAATTATGCTCACAAGAACTGAAAAGTTTAAAGAATATCGTGATTCTATCAAAGAGGATGATAGTGAGCGTATTATTGAAACTAATGAAAATGAAACTGCTCCAACTTACGAAGTTGAGATGGAACAGTTAAGAAAAATCAACAAGCAAAAGAATTTAGTAACGTTTATCTATATAGGATTAATCTTACTAATCGCTCTTGGCTTAATAATTTTTGGCGTCATTATATTTTAATTCGAGGTAATTAACTATTAGAAATCAAGAAAAATATTAATTTGTATAACGAAAACA
>CAMOEI010000018.1 GCA_946612115.1 uncultured Caryophanales bacterium
ATGGTGGTCTTTTTTTATTTCGAGGATAATCGCTAGGATTATGACGAGAACAATCAAAGATATGTCCATAGGCAATCTCCTTTCCACCCCTGGCTATCACGGTAGTGACCGCCAAGATAAGAAACCATGGAAAGAACTAATGGCGAATCACAAGGATTAGCCAGGAATAAGTAGGCAATAAATATCACTGCCCTCATTTATTAATAGGGCGATTTTTCGGAATTTTTAAAAAATTTCCCAAACTTTTTTTCACTCAATAAAAAAGACCTACAAAGTAGGTCTAATTTAATAAATATTTTTGAGAATTAAGCGCCGACTTTAACGACTTCAACTTTGTAAATTTTCTTAGCTTTAACTTCAACAACATCTCCAGCTGTCTTTCCAATTAAAGCTTCTCCTAATGGGCTAGCATTAGAAATTTTGAAATTGAATGGATCGCTTTCAACAGTACCAACAATCATGTATTTAGCTTCTTTACCACTTTCAACAAATTTAATTGTAACAGTAGAGCCTAAACCAACTTTGTTGGTCTTTTTCTTACTGGATTTTTCCTCATCGACATCAATGATTTCATAATTTGAAAGAATATCATCGATTTGTTTGATTCTGCCTTCAACTTCGGCTTGTCTATTTCTAGCGGCGTCGTAATCTGCGTTTTCACTTAAGTCACCTTGTGCTCTAGCTTCTGCTAATTGTCTTTTGACTTCTTCACGAGTGACATCGATTAAAGTACGAAGCTCTCTTTCAAGTTCTTCAACACCAGCTTTTGTTAATTTCATCTTTTCGGCCATAGTAGATACCTCTTAATTTCCAAGCGTTATTATAACAATAACGCCAAATATATTCCAATATTTATTAACATTTTCTTTTTATATGTATCTTCTATATAATAGAACCTGTGAAAAAGAATAACGTTTTTTATCAATTATTAATCCTATTTCTAACCTTCGCTAAAGTTGGTCTATTCACCTTTGGTGGAGGATATGCGATGATTCCAATCATTCAAAAGGAAGTATCTGATAGACATAAATGGATTAATGAAGAAGAAATAATTGATATCATCGCTATAAGCGAATCTACTCCAGGACCAATTGCTGTAAATATGGCCACATATGTTGGCTATAAAGTTAGAGGCATACCAGGAGCAATATTATCAACGCTTGGATTGATGGTTCCTTCTTTTGTTATTATTCTCGGCATCTCTTTCTTTTATGACGAATTTATCAAAATTAGAGCGTTACAAGCAATCTTTAAAGGGCTTAAAGTTGGAGTAATTATTCTATTATTCTCGGCAGTCTTAAAGTTAAGAAAAGGTGTCAAAGTTAATTTAACAGGAACAATCATTTTTGCTTCAACATTAATCATCTCTTTAGTGTTTAGTTTCTTAGACACCGGATTTAGATATTTATCTCTAATATTAATCCTTTTAGGATTAATTACTGGAGTTGTCCTCACGATTATTGGAAGTAAAAAGGAGAAAACAAAATGATTTATTTTGAGCTCTTTTACACCTTCTTTTTAATCGGCTTGTTCACCTTTGGTGGAGGCTACGCGATGATTCCAATGATCCAAGAACAAGTCGTTGGAAAAGGCTGGATTAGCGCGGACGCGTTAACTAATTTCATTGCGATTAGCGAAGCCACACCTGGTCCATTTGCTTTAAATATCTCCACTTTCGTTGGAAAAGAAGTCGGTGGGGTTTTAGGAAGCGTGATGTCCACTATCGGGGTTGTTCTTCCTTCATTAATCATCATTATCATCATCGCGATGATTATGAAGAAATTCATCACCAACAAATATGTTAAAGGTGCTCTTAATGGAGTTAAACCTGTCGTTTTAGCGTTAATTCTTTCAACATCATTAGTGATGTTAATTAAGGTTTTGTTCTTTAGAGGAACATCTTTAAAAGGTGAGTTAGAGTTTGATATGAAGAGTTTTACTCTTCTTATTATGATTTCAGGCTATTTATTCATTCATAAAAAGGTTATGAAAAAAGGCCTTAGTCCAATTTTATTACTAGGCCTTTCTGCTTTATTAGGTTTAATAGTGTTCTATTAAGCATCTTCTTCTGGTTCGTTTTCTTCCATGAAGGCGTTGAAGACTTCTTCTACTTCTTCATATTCTTCATCGGATTCAATTTCAAATAATTCCCCCTCATCGTTATATTCCATAGCGATAATGTCTTCAGGGGTGTTTTTATCATAGAAGAAAACATATTTCTTTTTTCTTTCGTCGTGTTCATAGGTGAAAAGAATTTCCATTAAGTGTTCATTTCCATCACTATCGATGATGCTTAATTGTTTGTCATTAATAATCATTTTTATTTTCCTTTCCTTCTAAGATAGAAGTCTAATATTTCACACGCTGCTAATCTATCGACGCTGGCTTTTCTTTGATTGTGGCTTACATTAAGTTCACTTAATGTCTTATGAGCGCTTACGCTAGTAAGTCTTTCGTCTTGTAATTCGATTTTTAAACTTGGGTCTTCTTTAAGAAGATCTTCCATAAATCTTTTACTAGATAAGGCTCTAGCGCCTTCGCTACCATCCATATTTAAAGGTAGTCCAATAACGATATTTTTAATACCGAGTTCCTTAACGATTTCGTGAACTCTATTTCTCGCTTTAGAATAGCTATCACTAGGAAATCTAAAGGTCTCTTTTCCGTGAACAAATCCGAGGAAATCGCTATAAGCGATTCCTAAGGTTGTCGTTCCTAAATCTAAGCCAATATATTTGTCCATTATTTAAGAAGTTCCTTAGCTGATTTAATAGCCTCTTCGACTTTAGAAGCATCTTTACCTGCTCCACTAGCAAAGTCTGGTCTACCTCCACCAGATCCACCTAAAATTGAGGCGACTGATCTTAATAATTGACCAGCGTTAAATTTCTTTAATGCTTCTCCATTAACACTAGCGACAATTGGAAGATTGTTTCCTTCTCCTCCGATTAAAATAAAGACATAGTCTTTATACTCGCTCTTAAGAGTGTCAACAATAGCTAGTAAGGCATCTCTAGAAGCACCTTTACTATATTTAACCAAAATAGAAATACCATTAGATGATTCAATTTCGTTTTTCAAATTACCTGATTCGATATTTGATAATTTTTGACTTAACGATTCAACTTGTTTTTTGAGTTCGTTTTTCTCATTTACTAAAGTGTTAAGTCTTGTATTCACTTCGCTATAGGAAACTGTTCCTAAAGCCTTACCGGCTTGAGAGAGCATATTTTCTCTTTTCTTTAGAAGTTCATAAGCCTCTAAAGAAGTTCTAGCTTGAATTCTTCTCACACCGCTAGCAACGCTTTCTTCATATTCAATGACGAATAATCCAATATCTTGAGTATTCTTAACATGGGTTCCGCCACAAAATTCTTTACTGGCATCTCCAAAGCAAACTACGCGAACAATATCGCCATATTTATCATCAAATAACGCTTTGGCGCCAATCTTTTTGGCTTCATCAATTGAAAGGACTTTGGTCTCTTCTTCGATGCCTTGAGCGATTAAAGAATTTACCCTTCTTTCAGTTTCCGCAATCTCTTCAGCACTCATCTTGTTAAAATGAGAGAAGTCAAAATGGATATATTCATCAGAAACATAGCTTCCTTTTTGAGAGACATGATCTCCAAGAACTTCAGTTAAAGCAGCTTGTAAAAGGTGAACAGAGCTATGGTTTCTAGCGATAAATGTTCTTCTTTGAGCGTCAATTTCTAGAGTGACCTTATCGCCAACTTTGAGCTCTCCATATAATAAAGAAACAAAATGCAGATGTTGTTTATTAGGAGCTTTTTGAACATTGGTGACTTTAGCTTCACAGGAAGAATTAAAAATTCTACCTGTATCTGCGACTTGTCCACCGCTTTCTGCGTAGAAAGGAGTTTCTTTAACAATTACTTCTCCTTCTTCAGAAAGCACATCAACTTTCACTCCATCTTTAAATAAGCCAATAACTTCGCTTTCGATAACTACTTTCTCATAGTTGAAACTAGATTCAGTTTTAAAGTTCATTAAATCAATTGATTGTTTATTCATAGATTGAAGCGCTCCTCTAGCGGCTCTTGCGCGCTCTTTTTGAGCTTTCATTTCCGCATCAAAGTCTTCAATATTTTTAACCTCAATCTTCTTTTCTGCGCACATCTCAATAGTTAACTCTTTTGGAAAACCAAAGGTATCGTAAAGTCTAAAGACATCTTTACCAGTAATCTCTTTATTTTTTTCGATTAAACTAGATAAGACGTTTTCTCCGTTTTCTAATGTTTTTAAGAACTTAACTTCTTCGCTTTCAATTAACTTTTTGATGTAGTCAGCTTTGTTCACTAGATATGGGTAGAAGTCTTTCATAACCTCAACAACGACATCAACAAGTTCGCTTAAAAATGGTTTATAAATTCCTAAAACTCTTCCATAGCGGTCCGCTCTTCTTAATAATCTACGTAAAACGTAGCCTCTACCTTCGTTAGAGAAGACTTCTCCATCCGCGATAGCGAATGTCACCGCTCTAATATGGTCAGCGATAACTCTAAAGGCCATCTTATTATCTTCATATTTTTTGCCGCTCATCTTTTGGACTTTTTCAATCATTGGCCAGAATAAATCTGTTTCAAAATTTGATTGAGTCTCTTGCATAACGCATGCAAGTCTTTCTAATCCAGCGCCGGTATCAATATTTTTAGATGGAAGCTCTTTATATTCGCTTCTTTTTTTACCACTTACCGCATTAAATTGTGAGAAGACAATGTTCCAAATTTCGATATAACGGTCATTTTCCATATCGTTTTTAAGCATTTCAATGCCTAAATGTTTTGGATCGTATTTCTCTCCTCTATCGAAATAGATTTCGGTATCTGGTCCACAAGGACCTTCTCCAATTTCCCAGAAGTTGCCTTCAAGCGGAATTAAATGAGTTTCTTCCACTCCACATTCCATCCATTTATTTTTAGTGGCTAAATCATCAGGGAAATATGTGATATATAGTTTTTCTTTATCAAAATCAAAATATTCTGGGGAAGTTAATAATTCAAAAGCCCATGGAATGACTTCATTTCTGAAATAATCACCGATGGAGAAATTTCCAAGCATTTCAAAGAATGTATGGTGTCTATCGGTTTTGCCAACATTATCAATATCATTAGTTCTAATCGATTTTTGAGCGTTAGTAATTCTCCTACTTGGTGGAATTTCACTTCCATCAAAATATTTCTTTAAAGCCGCCACTCCAGCGTTAATCCAAAGTAAAGTAGGGTCATTTTTAGGAATGAGGCTACTGCCTGGTTCGATGTGGTGACCTTTCGATTCAAAGAATTTTAGCCAAGTACTTCTAATTTGGCTTCCTGTCATCTTTTTCATATTTTTCCTCCAAAATATAAGAAAACGTTCCGTTTAGGAACGAATTAATCCGCGTTACCATCCTATTTCTCTAATCGTTTCGACTAGAGCACTTAATTTAGGCTGTTTCGTAGTCTTACGTCGGCATTACCCGAGTGTCAGGGAGTGGCCTATTAATCCTCACTTACGTCTTTTCAGCTAATGACGCTCTCTTAGAAGTGAGAAGTTAACTTCTTTCCCTCAAATCGTAAATATCTTACATTACAAAAATAGATTTTTAAACTATTTTGGTAATTTTGGATTATTTTCTTATTTTAGCATTCAACAAAGTTATCCTTATCAACTCCACAAAGTGGGCAGAGATAACTGTCTGGTAAATCCTCAAATTTTGTTCCAGGAGCAATCCCGTTATCTGGATCTCCTTTTTCTTCGTCGTAGACATATCCACAGACTTGACACATATACTTTTTCATATAGTTTCTCCTTTATTTAATTGGCTCAAAATCCGCTGCGCCGTGTTTACAAAGTGGACAAATGAAATCTTCTGGAAGTTCATCTCCTTCATAGACATATCCGCACACTTTACAGACATAGCCTTTTTTCTTATTAGTTTCAGGTTTTGGTTTGACGTTAGCCTGATAATAATTATAAGTCATCGTCTCAACTGAATTGATCACTTTACTTTCAGTAACACTGCAAATAAACATGCCATGTGTTCCTAAATCAACATATTGTTCGACTTTTAATGAGAAAAAAGCATTAATGTAATCTTGTAAGACCACTAATCCGTTAGAGCTTCTAACGACTTCTTCACCTTCAAACTTATTTTTATCTTTGCCAGAAGCAAATCCGAACTTTTGGAAAACACTGAAAGGTGCTTCAGTATTTAAACAGTTAACGTTAAGGACACCGGTTTTCTTAATTAAGTCATGAGAATAATTGAGTTTATTAACATTAACCGCCACTCTTAATGGGGAATCTGTTAATTGAGTAACCGTGTTAACGATTAAACCGTTATCTTTATTTCCGTCTTTAGAAGTGACGACATATAAGCCGTATCCAATTTTAAATAACGCTTTTGGATCCATTTCAGGAGCTTTAGCCTCTTTAATTTCTTCAATCGCCTTATACTCTTGGCACATCGCACAAGCTAAATCAGCGATTTGCTTTTTATTATTTTCATCCATCGAGGATAAAATCCTCACTGTTGGTTCGATAAACTCAACGTTCTTACAAGTTGAGAGTTTGTCTTTCATCACCTTAGCTGCTAAAGGAGCCCAAGAGCCATTCTCAATTAATCCAATCTTTTTGTTTTGGAAATTCCTCTCCAATAAATGAGCGATGAATGTTTCCATAAATGGGAAAATACCAGCGTTATAGGTTGTTGTTGCAAAAATAATTTTGCCATATCTAAAGGCGTCCTCGACGCATTCTGGCATATCGTCTCTAGCTAAATCGCTACAGGCGACTTTTGGGCAACCATTTTTCTTTAACTCTTCACATAAGAGCTCAACTGCCTCTTTAGTGTGGCCGTAAACACTTGTATAGAAGACCGCTACACCTTCAGATTCAGTTCTATAAGAACTCCAGGTATCATATTGTTTAAGATAATGAGATAAATCTCCATCTAAAACAGGTCCATGAAGCGGACAAATAACTTTAATATCTAATCCAGCAGCTTTCTTTAAAACCGCTTGAACTTGTGGGCCGTATTTGCCAACGATGCCAAAGTAATATCGACGCGCTTCGCAATCCCATCCTTCAGGATCTTCAATGTCGTTTGCTCCGAATTTACCAAAGCCGTCCGCGGAGAATAAGACCTTATCAGCCTCGTCATATGTGAACATAACTTCAGGCCAGTGCACCATAGGTGCAAAGACAAAATGTAAGATGTGTTTTCCAAGGTTTAAAGTATCTCCTTCAGAAACCACTAATCGATTTTTAATTTCCGCATGGAAGAATTGCTCCATCATCTTAAATGTCTTAGCGTTTCCAACGACAAAAGTCTCTGGATATTCATTTAAGAAATTCATGATGTTTGCGGAGTGATCTGGCTCCATATGTTGGACGACTAAATAAGTTGGCTTATCTTTTCCTAACGCCTCTTTAATATTACTTAGCCATTCCTTGGTGAAATGTACATCAACAGTGTCCATAACTACGATTAAGTCATCTTTAATGACATAAGAGTTATAGGCCATTCCACGAGGAACGATATATTGACCTTCAAATAAGTCGATGTCGTGGTCATTAACACCGACATAATAAATATCATTTGTAACTTTTTTAATCATGTCTATTTTCCTAACCAAGCTTTTAATTTCTCGTCAATATTATTGACTTCGCTTCCTTTACAGGCAAATCCGTTTTTAAGGATTGCTCCTCTTAAAGAACCTCTAAGTTCGAGTTCTGCTAAACCTAAAGCGCCTTCTTCGTTGGTGGCGAAAGGATAAACAGTCTTACCAACCCAGTTATGGTCTCTAATAAAACTTGCAACCACTCTTGGATAAGTTCTCCACCAGCAAGGGAAACCTAAATAAATAACGTCGTATTCACTTAAATCCTTTAAAGGATTAAGGTATGGGACTTTTTCGTTATATTGATCTTCAATATGACTTCTTTTAACACATTCTTGATAATTGGTTGGATAAGGGATTTCTGGTTCGATTTTATATAAATCCGCTCCAGTTTCCTTTTGAATTTTCTCTGCAACTATTTCAGTGAAACCTTTGGTGATAACTTCCATTTCACCATTGACTGAGTTCTCCCCAACACGAGAGAAATAAACGATTAACTTTTTCATATGTGATGCACCTCGTTTCTATTATTACAAATTTATAATTTTTAATAAACAGAAAAACATCGTAATGCTAAAATTAACGTATGCAAGTCATTAATTATAAGGATAATCATAAGGTCATAGATGATGTCATCCCTTTATATCTAGAGGCTTTCCCAGAAGATGAAAGACCCCAAGTGTTTATTTTCAAACGCACCTGCAAAAGAAAAAATAGCGAGCTAATCACCTTCTATGAAAATAATGAATTCGTTGGTTTTGCTCTGTTAAGCTTCTACGAAGATCTCGCCTATTTATACTTTTTAGCAGTCTCCTCTAATAAAAGAAACCAAGGTTTTGGAGCAAAAATTCTTAAATCTCTTTTTGATAGATATCAAGACACTACAATCTTCTTGCTCCACGAAGAAATCGATAATAAATATCCCGATAACGAGATGAGAAAAAGAAGAAAAGGATTCTATTTAAGAAACGGATTTATTGATAACAAACTCAAAGTTAATGAATTCGGAGTCACCTACGATTCTTGTTATCACGGAAGTCATATAGTAAGTTTTGAGCAATATTATTCTCTGATGAGACATAATGTTGGAAAACTAGTAGAAAACAATATAAAAAGAGTGGCGTAGCCACTCTTTGTTTCTTTTAACTTAGATTAACGTAAGACGATTGTTAAGACAACTGCAACAGCGGCAACACCACTAGCGAATGCTGGGTGATAAATAACTTTTGAAATCTTGGAGAAGTCCCAGGAATATTTTTCACTGAGTTTCTTAACACCAAATAAAATAGCGCCGAAAGCAAATGAATAAAGGATTCCAACGCAGTTCATCATAAAGGTATATTTTTCAAAGTTAGCCATAAAAACACTTGCTGTCGAAGTCATTGGATTGACTCTGATAAATGTTGAAATGCCTAAATATAATGTATTAGCAATAATTAACGTTCCTAATCCAGCAAAAGAAATAACTTCCTTTGGTCTAACAATTAATAACGCTAATCCCATGAAAACACTTTCTAAAAGAATATGATAAACAGGGTTAAAACTCATATGGAAAATTAAACACGCCAGAGCTTTCATTCCTGCAGCAATAACGCCCATGAGCATTGCACTATAGAAAACTCCGGTCTTTTTATAGCATGCACCCATTAAGAAATAAGCGATTGGAACCATAATTGTGGTCGAAGCTAAAAACATCGTGCCAGGAATAAATGGCAAATGTAACAAGCTGCCTAGTGTCGCTTCTAAAATACCCCAAAGTCCACCAAATAGAAGAACCGGGATTAAAATGCTAAATAATTTCTTTCCTTTTTCCATAACGAGTATCTCCAATATAAAAATTTTATTATAAATAACTATTTGTTTCTACTATTTTATTACTCAACAGTAAAAACGATACTAACAGAATAAAAGCCTGGTCTAGAAGAGGAGCTATTTCTTACACTCCATTCAGTGGAATTATTGAGATCATATTCATATACCGCTCCGGAGTCTTCTGGATAAACCGGAGGAATTGTTGATGAGTGCTTTTCTAAAGCGGTTCCACTTCCATCCGCTTTATTAAAAACGCTGTAATTAATACCTTTCCCTTCATAAATATCACAAATAATTCTATTTACTTTGTAATTAGAAATTGATTTAAAGTAAGCATTTTGCTTTACAATAATCTCTTGATAACTATCAACAGTTTTTATATAGCAAGGAGCACCGATTTCAACTTGATATTTAACTGAACTATCTTCTTTAGCGCTCAAAGTGACAGTAATAGGTCCAGTAGAATCATCAGAAGTTAAAGTTGAACTTGTTGGTTCTAAGGTAACTGTATAACTTCCACTAGGAACATCTGGCAATTTTTCTTTTGGTTCAGGAGCGCATCCCGCTAATAACGCCAATAATGGCAAAACAAATAACATCTTTTTCATGTATTTTTTCCTTCTTTCACGCCTATTTTCACACAAAGTTTTTTAAGAAAAAAGAAGTTTTTTTAGCCTCGCACGCACAGTCATTTACCTTGAATGACGCGAGCGAAATAATAATTTTTTTTACTATCTTAAATACAATGTTTTTCATACAATAATTAGTGAAGCTATGGTGGACATTTATAAAAAACTCCAAGAAGTAAGAAATGAAGGCAAAGACGCAGTGATTGTCACCGTGACTGAAAAGTCTGGAATGGGCCCTGCTGATGTCGGCAAAAAGATGATCGTTATTGAAGGTAACGTCGCTTTTGGTACGGTTGGAGGCGGAGCGATTGAATACTACGCTCGAGAAAAATGCAAAGAGGTTCTTAACTCTAGACAATCGTTTACAGAAAGATATCTTCTATTCGATCGAGAAGTCAAAGTCGATAATGACGAGGTTGTTCTTCCTATGGCGTGTGGAGGTAGAGTCACACTATTTTATGAATTTGTTGGACCAAAACAATATGTTTATATCTTTGGAGCAGGCCACTGCGGAGCAGCGCTCGCTAGAGTGCTAAAGCCTTTAGGCTTTTTTACCACTATTATTGATGAGAGAGATTACGTCATAAATGCTTTAGATGACTCTGCCGATATCAAAGTTAATGAAGGTTTTGTGGAATATATCGAAAAGCACGGACTTCCTGATAATCGCTTTATTGTTGTTTGCACTCCAAGTCACACCAACGACTATAATGTTTTAAACAAAATCTTAGAGTTAAAAATCAAACCAAAGTATTTTGGAATGCTCTGTTCAAAAAAGAAAATTGCTGATTATCTAGAAAAAGCGTATGAAGTTTTCGGCAGAGATATCGATCTTTCTAATTTTTATTCTCCAATAGGTTTACAAACCGGAGGAGATTCTCCTGAAGAAGTTGCCATTTCAATTGCAGGAGAAATATTAAGTGTTTATTACGGTAAAGAGAAAATTAACTCTCATATGAGAGATTTAGCTAAAAAGTAATGGACTGCGTCTTTTGTAATCTCAAAAAAGAAGAAATCATTTTAGAAAACGACTTAGCGGTCGCTTTTTTTGATAATTTCCCAGTGAGTAAGGGTCACGTCTTAATTATTCCAAAAAGGCATAGTGAAAATTACTTTAATTTGACAAGTGAAGAAATGAAAGCAATCTTCTCTTTGTCACAAGAAGTAAAAGCATATCTCGATAATTTATATCATCCAGACGGGTATAACATCGGTTTTAACGTCTTGGAGGCAGGTGGACAAAGTGTCATGCACACCCACATGCACGTCATACCCCGCTACTTAGGTGACATTGTTCACCCTAGAGGTGGAATAAGAAAAATTCTAAAATAAAATCGCCAACCCGGCGATTTATTTATTTTATAAATCAGTCCTCTTACCCTTGTAGTAGGTGGAATCAATCAACCCACCACCTAGACAAATATCTCCGTCGTAAAACACTGCAGCCTGTCCAGGAGTAACCGCCTTATATGGCTCATCAAAAATAAGCTCGACCTTATCTTCGCCAACATAATGAATTTTCACTCCATTATCTTTTTGACGATATCTAAATTTCACATTGATATGTTGACCATCTTCTGGTTTATCAGTAATGAAATTTAAGTTAGTCACATAGCAACGGTCTGAATTGAGTCTTTCAGAATCGCTTCCACTTGCGACATACAAAATGTTGTTTTTGACATCTTTTTTGATAACAAACCAGCCTTTAGCTTCTTCGTGAGCAATCCCACCAATACCTAAGCCTTTTCTTTGGCCGAT
>CAMOEI010000019.1 GCA_946612115.1 uncultured Caryophanales bacterium
GCTTTTTCAGCGTTTTCTAGAGCAGCAATAATCGCGGTTTTTCCAGGGCATCTAGAGAGGAATTTCACACAGGCATTCACTTTAGGATACATACTTCCTTTAGCGAAATAATCTCCACTTAAATATTCTTTGATTTCCTTAACTGATGCCTTGCCTAATTTAATTTCATTTGGTTGACGATAATTGATGCAAACATTATCAATTGCGGTAAGGATAACGAGGTAGTCAGCTTCAACGAGTTCTGCCACTAAAGCAGAGGCATAATCTTTATCGATAACAGCAGCTACTCCTTCAAGTTTATTTCCTTCTTTAATTACCGGAATTCCGCCTCCACCAGCGCATATCACAACGTCACCATTTTTCACTAATGTTTTGATCACTTCTTTTTCTTCAATATCGACTGGTAGTGGAGAAGGGACGACGCGGCGATAACCTCTACCAGCATCTTCTTTCATTGTGTAGCCTTTTTCTTTAGCGATTAATTCAGCTTCTTCTTTTGAATAGAAACTTCCAACTGGTTTACTTGGGTTTTGGAATAATGGATCGTTTTTATCTACAACGACTTGAGTGACAACTGTGGCGACATTTCTTTTTACACCTTGTTTTCTAAGTTCATTTTGTAAGGCGTTTTGTAAATGGAAACCAATATATCCTTGGGACATCGCTCCACATTCTGGGAAAGGCATATCTGGAATTGCTTTTGCTTCAGTAAATGCGAGATTAATCATTCCTACTTGTGGACCATTTCCGTGAACGATAACAACTTCATGACCATCTTTCATAAGTTGAACAATATATTTAGCGACATTGCTCACTAATTGTTTTTGTTCTTCAGCGTTATTTCCTAAGGCGTTTCCACCTAAACTAACTGTGTATCTTGCCATAACTAATACCTCAACAATTCAATATATCACTTTCAATATTATTTCTTAATTAATAAAAAAGATACTAAGTATGTTATGATAATGTCATGTATCCTGATCTATTTGGAATCGATGGATTTTCCATGGTGGTGATGATTGGTTTAGGCGTCATTGCCGCGATTGTTACTTGCATATTATTTTTAAAGCATGAAGGTGTTAGTAAAAATGTCTTTTTAGATGTGGCGATAATTGGAGTTTTCTCTGTTTTAGTTGGAGTCATTTTTGCTATATTAACCGAGAATATTTATGAAGCGATTAAAGCTAGTATTAATGGACAATCTCCACAGTGGACTTGGGGTATGACTTTCTATGGTGGATTATTCGGAGGAGTGGGAATGTTCTTACTACTTTATAACACCTATTTCTTAAAAAGAAATGAACCAATCATGGACAAGATTTTAGTCATCGCTCCTGGATGTATTTCTTTAGCCCACGCCTTTGGAAGAATTGGATGCTTTTTAAGTGGTTGTTGCTATGGGATTGACACTGATGAATGGTATGGAATTTTATTTCCAGGACATGATCACAAAGTAATTCCAACTCAATTATTTGAATGCATTTTCTTATTTATTTTGTCAGCAATTTTATTATTCTTTGCCTTTAAAAAGATTTGTCGATATACATTTGTCATTTATACAGCAAGTTATGGAATCTCTAGATTCTTAATCGAATTTATTAGAGGAGATGAAAGAGGTCAATTAGCGGGTTTATCCCCATCTCAATATTGGTGTTTAATCCTTATTGTGATTACTGTTCCTTTATATTTCCTTTTGAAATACAAATTCTTTAATAAGAAAGAAGAAGTGAAACAAAATGAGATTTAAGTTTTCTGACATTCTTTTATATGTTTTAATCTTTATTTTCGTTAATGCTTTTCCAGTTGAATTACTAAGATTAAATGAAGAGCTAACTTTGTTAATCCATATTTTATTAAGAGGATTATTAGTGGCTTTTTATATCTATTTATTAGTCAGAGAAAGAATCAATATCTTTAAGTTCGCTAATTATAAGAATTTGTTATTGTTCCTCCCATTTTTATTAGCGGTTTGCTCTAATTTCATCGCGTTAGCTTTTGGCGGAAGTACTAATATTCCATCTAAATCAACCTTATGGTTAGTTATGATGGCAGTTTATTTCTTATTTGGAGTGTTCTGCGAAGAATTTGTTTTTAGATTCCTTATCCATGGAGCGTTAGTGAACACCACTCCAATTAAAAGAATTTTAGCTTCAGCAGGAATCTTTGCCCTGATGCATTTACTTAATATCGTTAATGTTAGAAGTGTTGACGCTTTATTATCTGTAGCGATTCAAATCGTCTACGCGTTTGGAATTGGAATCCTTTTAGGATTCATCTATGAATATTCTTATTCTTTAGTCCCATGTATTGTTTTCCATTTCTTGTTCAACTTTATCAATACTGGATTATGGACATATTTTGGGGCATACTGCTTAACTGATTTACAGTATTATCTAGTAAATATCGGGGTTGGTTTTGTCCTAGCGGTCTATACTGCCTGCATATACTTTTTCGTTTTACAAAAACAAAGTAAATATTTCCGACAATAATATTGTCTAATGACAATTTTAAATAGTAGAATATAAGCATGATTGAAGCTATTATCCTCGCTGGGGGTAAATCCTCCAGACTGAAGAGAAATAAAATGCTTTTAAAAGTGGATAATGTCCCACTTATTTTACATACGATTAATTGTTATCGTCCTTTTGTGGATAAAGTGATCGTTGTCACTGGTAAATATCATCAAGAAATATCTGAATTATTAAAAAACGAAGAAAAAGTTATTGTTGTAGAAAATAAAGACTATGAATTAGGAATGTTTTCTAGTGTCAAAGTAGGAGTTAATGCGACTAGCGGTGACTTTTTATTAACTCCAGGAGATTGTCCGTTTGTTAAGAAGGAAACAATAAAAAAGATCCTTGAAGGTAAAGGCAAAATAAGAGTGCCACGATATCAAAACGAAGACGGTCACCCAATCTATATTTCAAAAGAATATAAGCAAGAAATTCTAGATTTTCCATTAGATTTAAATCTAAAAGTGTTTCGCGACAGCAAGAATTATGAAATAATAAATGTAGACGATAAAAATATATTAATGAATCTAAATAGTGTTTTAGATTTGGAAAACATCTCTTAACTATGAAAGGAAGATAGTATGAAAGTAAATGAGTACTACCGTGCGTCTTCTTTAGAAGATGCCTATTCTAAGTTACAGCAATCTCCAAAAAACGTCCTTTTAGGAGGAGGTTTATGGTTGAAGAAAACCGCTCAAAGTTATGACGCTTTGATTGATTTATCATGCTGTGAATTAGATAAGATTTCAGAAACAAAAGAAGAAGTTATTGTTGGTTCGATGGTGACTCAACGTGATTTTGAAAACTCACCTGTGGTGAAATCTCTTTTTTCTGACGCGCTCGCCTATAGCGTACGAGAGATTATGGGTGTCAACTTTAGAAACTTAGCCACTATAGGTGGAAGTATCATGGGAAGATATCCTTTCTCAGATGTCATTGCTGGATTACTACCTTATGATGTCTCTTTAGAGTTCTATCCAAAAGAAACAATGTCTTTAGAAGATTATTTGAATTTCAAAGGCAAAAAGAATTCGATTTTAGTCGCTGTTCATATCAAAAAAGGTAGTGGCAAAGGTTATTACAAGAAAGCAAAAACCACTGCGTTAGATTTCCCAATCGTTAATATCGCAGTTAGTAAAGTTAATAATGAATATCGTATCGCTGTTGGGGCTAGACCAATGGTAGGTGCTTTAGCAAAAGAAGCGATGAAATATATCAATTCAGTTTCTTCTCCTAAAAAAGAAGACTTTGAAAAAGCGGCAGAGCTGGCTGTTAAGGAATTACAATTCCTTGATAACAAAGATAGCAGCGCAGAATATCGTTATGATTTAGCAAAAGTCTATGTCAGAAGAGGATTAGAGGAGGTTAGCAAATAATGAAAGTTTCATTTTATTTAAATGATGTTTTAGTGAGTTATGATGTTAAACCTCATGAATATCTCGCTGCAACTTTAAGAAGAAACGGTGTCAAATCAATCAAAGTTGGTTGTAATGAATCCTCCTGTGGTAGTTGTACCCTTCTTATTGAGAATAAGCCAGTGATGTCTTGTTCAGTTTTAACCGCTAGTGTTGAAGGAAAACACATCACAACAGTAGAAGGTATCCAAGAAGAAGCCGCTAAATTATCTAGATGCTTCTCTAACGAAGGAGCGGATCAATGCGGATTCTGTAATGTGGGCTACGCTTTAGTGTGCTATGCGCTTAAAAAAGAATACAAAAACCCAACAGATGAAGAAATTATCAACTACATTGTTGGTAACTTATGTAGGTGTTCTGGGTTATATTCTCAATTAAAAGCCATTAAGGCTTACCTTAAGGAGGAATAGCTATGGCGGACAAAAAGAAACTTAGAGTAGTTAACAATAAAACTCCTTCTGTTGACGGCAAAGGCTTGATGCAAGGAAGAAGCTTTTACACTGATGATTTAGCCGCCCCAAATAGCTTAGTCATCAAAATGCTTCGTTCTCCTCATGCATTTGCTCACATCAAATCAATCGATGTCAGTGAAGCTCAAAAACTTAACGGAGTTGCCTTAGTTTTAACTTATAAAGATGTCCCTCATGTCTCTTTCTCAAGAGCGGGACAAGGATATCCAGAACCATCTCCACATGATAAATTCATCCTGGATGAATATGTTCGTTATGTTGGAGACGAAGTCGCGATGGTCGCCGCAATTGATGAAGAAGTTGCGGAAGAAGCACTCAAATTAATCAAAGTTGAATATGAAGTTTTAGATCCAGTTTTAGATTTTGAAACTGCCTATGAAAATAAATCCGTTATCCACCCAGAAGACGGCATTAAAGAGATGTTCCCAATTGGCTTTGATCCTAAAAAGAACGTTGCAGCCTCTTATGAGATGGAAGTTGGAGACGTTGAAAAAGAATTAAGGAAATCTGACGTTGTTGTTGAAGAAACTTTCTACACTCAAGCACAAGCTCACGCGATGCTTGAAACTCATAGCAGCAATGCAAGATTAGATGAACACAATCGTTTAGTAATTTATTCTTCAACTCAAACTCCATTCCATATGAGAAGAATTATGGCTACTACTTTAGGTATGCCAGTCAGTCAAATTAGATTTATCAAACCTCGTGTTGGTGGTGGTTTTGGTGGTAAGCAAGCTTTCCACGGAGAATTCTTCTGTGCTTTAACTACGTTAAGAACAGGTAGACCATCTAGATTTGTCTACACTAGAGAAGAAGTTTTTGGAGCGAGCTACACTCGTCACCCAATGAAGATTTCATTAAAGATTGGTGCGATGAAAGATGGAAGAATCAACGCGATTGATTGCCGTTCTTTAAGTGATACAGGTGCTTATGGAGAACACGCTTTAACAGTCTTTATGATTGTCGGTAGTAAAGTTCTTCCTTTATATAATAAAGTGGATGCAGTGAGATTTGGTGGAAGAGTGGTTTACACTAACCATGTTCCTGCTGGTGCGTACCGTGGATATGGAGCGATTCAAGGAAACTACGCTTTAGAATCCACAATCGATGTTCTTTCGGAAAAGTTAGGCATGGATCCAAAACGAGTTAGAGAAATTAACTCAATGAAAGAAAAAGAAACCTCTCCAATCTTTGAGATTATGGGAGAAGGTACCAAAGGCACTGCGATGATTATGGAATCTTGTAAACTTCCATATTGTATCTCTCGAGGTGCAGAATTAATCGATTGGAAAAATAACTATCCAAGAAAAGTTATTAATGACCATAAGGTTAGAGGATACGGCATGGCCATTGCTATGCAAGGTAGCGGCATTCCATTTATCGATATGGGTAGCGCTTCTATTAAGCTTAACGATGGCGGATCATATATGGTCACTGTCGGGGCCACTGATATTGGTCAAGGAAGTGATACGATTATTTCTCAGATCGTCGCTGAAGAATTGCAAACTACAGTGGATAAAGTTTTAATTTATTCTTCCGATACAGATTTAACTCCATTTGATTGTGGAGCCTATGCTTCTAGTACAACTTATGTTTCTGGTAACGCAGCTTGGAAAGCCGCTCAAAAAATGAGAGCGAGATTAATTAAAGAAGCATCTCAATATTTAAACGTCAAAGAAGATGAAGTTGAATTTGATGGAACAACATTTACCGCTAAGGATAAGTCAGTTACATTAAATGATTTATCTATCCAGTGGTTATATAATAAAGACTTACATCAAGTCTCAGTAACTGAAAGTTACTATGGTCACGTTTCTCCTCCTCCATTTATGGCGGCTTACGCTGAAGTGGAAGTTGATTTAGAAACTGGTGAATATGAAGTAGTCAACTATGTTACTGTCACAGACTGTGGCACCACCATTAACCCAATGCTTGCTAGAGGGCAAGTTGAAGGTGGAGTGGTCCAAGGTTTAGGTATGGCGTGTTTTGAGGCTGTGAAATACGATAAGAAAGGTAACTTACTTAGTAATAACTTCCTTAACTATCACATCCCAACCCATAAAGAAATTTACAAATTAACAACTGAATTTGCTGATTCATATGAACCAACTGGTCCATTTGGTGCGAAGTCAGTTGGTGAAATTGGTATCGATACCCCTCCAGCGGTTATTTGTAACGCAATCTATAATGCAACAGGAGTGAGAGTTCATTCTTTACCAATTACTCCAGAAAAGATCCTTAAAGGTCTTAAGGAATTAAAAAAATAACTATGTTAGATCTTCTCATTACAAACGGTTTTGTTTATATAGGCGATAAATTCTACCCTCAAAATATTGGAATCAAAGAGGGAAGAATTGCCTATTTAGGTTTAGATAAGCCTGAAGCAAAAGAAATTTACGATATCAACAATAAGAAAGTTATCCCAGGTCTTATTGATCCACATGTTCACTTTGAACTTAACTGCGGAACAATCACTAGTGTTGATGATTTTTACTATGGTAGTAAATCGGCAGCATATGGAGGAGTAACCACAATCATTGATTTCTTAGATCCAACTAGAAATGCAGCAGAATTAGAGAAGTCTTTCTACGAAAGAAAAAAGCTCGCTGAAAAATGTAATGTTGATTATCATTTCCACGCTTGTATAAGAGAACCTGATGGAGATTTAAAAGAATATGTTTTAAAGATGAAAGAATTAGGGATGAACACCATTAAATTATTCACAACTTATTCTGAAACTCATCGAAGAACATATGATAAAGACATCAAGAAATTACTGAGATTATCTAAGCGTTATCACTTCCTCGTTTTAGCGCATATTGAAAATGATGAAATGATTAATCGGGATGAAAATCTCACTTATAAAGATTTAGCAGAAGCTAGAAGTAGTGAAGCTGAAACTAGTGAAGCACTTAAATTATGTAAGTACGCCGCTCAAACAGGTGGAAACTTATATATGGTTCACTGCTCTAGTGGAAGAACACTAGATGAAATCGTTAAGAAATACAAATCTCATTTAGGTAAAAATATCTTTATCGAATCTTGCCCACAATATTTCTTCTTTAATAAAGACATCTTACAAACTGAGCAAGGTTACTTATATACATTCGCCCCACCTTTAAGAAGTGAAGAAGAAAGAAAATTACTTATTAGTAACTTCAAATATCTTTCTGCTATTGGCACTGATCACTGCTCATTTAACTTTGAAGATAAACAGTGTCATACCAAACTTAAAGGTATGCCTTTAGGAGTGGGTGGAATTGAATCTAGCTATGTTTTAATGAATGAAATGTTTGGTGATGAAGTCATCGCAAAAATGTCTACAAATATTGCAAAAATTGAAGATTTTTCCCTCAAAACTGGGATAAAAATTGGAAATTACGCCGATTTAGTGGTTGTTTCCTATGCCCCTAATTCAATTGGTAAACCACATGGAAGAGCGAACTATTCAATCTATGAAAATATGAAAGTTTCTTTAAAAGTTGAGTCAACTTTAGTTAGAGGAAGATTCGTTTTAAAAGATGGTGAGTTTATCGAAGGAAAAGGTGAACTCATTGACGCCGATAAGCAGGTAATTCTATGAGAGCATTAGTTAATGTAAGAATCTACGACTATCAAAACTATATCGAAAATGGTTTTGTCATTTTTGATGAAAAGATTATCGAAGTTGGAGAAATGAAAAACTTCGTCAACAAGGGATATGAACTTATCGATATGAAAGGCAAACTCCTTTTGCCTGGATTTGTTTGCGCTCACGCTCATATCTATTCCATCTTTGCTAGAGGTTTAGCCTTGCCGTTTAATCCACATAATTTCCAAGAGATCTTAGATCAGATGTGGTGGAAATTAGATAGCAAGATTGATAATAAGATTTCTTACTATTCTGGTATCGCTGCGGGAAGCGAATTTATTCTTAATGGAGTTACCTCTGTTATTGATCATCACGCAAGTGGAACAGAAATCGTTGGTAGTTTGACCGCTTTAAAAAAAGCACTCGTGAACACCGTGGGAATGAGAAGCATTTTATGCTTTGAATCTAGTGATAGATTTAATATTGATGACTGCATTAAAGAGAATGCTAGCTTTGCTAAAAAGAACCATACCAATTTTGTAAGTGGCTTATTTGGAATGCACGCTCAAATGTCATTAAGCGATCAATCTTTGAAAAAGATTTCTCGAAAATTAGGTGACACCCCAATCCATATTCATGTTGCTGAAAGTGATATGGATGTTAAAGATTGCTTAGAGAAACATCACACCACAATTATTGAAAGATTAGATAAATATGGACTTATCAATCCTGATTCCTTGATTGTTCATGGAGTGTATATCTCGGAAAAAGAATTAGAGATTGTTAAAGACCGTAAAGCTTATATGGTGGTTAATACCACAAGTAACATGAATAACGCAGTGGGAATTACTGATATTAGAAAGTTCATCGATATGAATGTTCCAGTGATGATTGGCAATGACGGCTTATCATCTTCTATGGCAATCGAATATCAAAACGCTTTATATCTCACTCATTTAAAAAATGAATCTCCGACCGCACTTAATATTGGCGATATCTTAAAAATGATTAATACCGCATATGATTATGTTGGCAAAAGATTAGATATCAAAGTTGGAAAAGTCAAAAAAGACTACGTCTCTGATTTCTTAATTGTTCCTTATACCCCATTTACTGAGATGAATGAAAATAACGCTTTCGGACATGTCTTTTATGGATTATATCCAAACTTTAGACCTGAAGATGTTTATATTAACGGAAAAAGAGTCGTTAGAAATGGCGCTTTAGTGTCTAAAAAATTAAAACAAGAATTAAACATTGCAAAGCAATATAGCGAAGAACTCTGGAAAAGAGTAAAGGAGTAAAACTATATGGACCTAACTACAAAGTTTGATGGATTAGTATTAAAAAATCCTCTAATGCCTGCGGCTGGACCACTTGTTGGCGATGCTGAGAAAATGCTTTGGCTTAAAGAGCAAGGATTAGGAGGATTAGTCGCTAAGACAATCTCAACTAAAGACGCTCATATTCCTCATCCATGTATTATTGGTGAAGGACAAAATGCGATTTTTAACTGTGAGCTTTGGACTGAATATCCAAAAGAAAAATGGATTAATGAATT
>CAMOEI010000020.1 GCA_946612115.1 uncultured Caryophanales bacterium
CCCAGACTATCTGGGGGTTTTAACTCGCTCAGCCTTTGCAGACTGGCTCAGACAATAAAAAAGCCTGAAATTAATCAGGCAATTTATTTGCATTGGCGCCCCCAGAAGGACTCGAACCCTCAACTTCCAGATTCGAAGTCTGACACTCTATCCAGTTGAGTTATAGGGGCATATAGAATATTAAACAACTTAATGTCTAATTTTTCTATATAGAATTAATAAAGAATTAATTACTAATAAAACAGTCAATCCAGTATCGGCAACAACCGCTAACCACATTGGGATGGCGCCTGGATTTCCTAATAAGTTAAATGTAACCGCTAAGACTTCAACAGTAAATTTAACCGCAATAGCAAATATAGTGTTGAATACTGATGTATGTCGTGCAATTTTAGCGATCTTAATCGCGTCAAAGATTTTACTTGGCTTATCATTCATAATAACAACATCCGCATTTTCAACTGCCGCGTCACTACCAATTCCACCCATTGCAAAACCAACATCTGCAAGCTTAATTGAAGCCGCATCATTAATGCCGTCTCCAACAAAGCCAACTTTATATTTCTTAGATAATTGCTTTTCTAAAATCGTAACTTTTTGATCAGGAAGTAGTTCAGAATAATACTCTTTAATACCAAGTTCATTAGCGAATTCTTTTGCATTATTTTCCTTATCTCCAGTTAACATAACTAAATCAATATTTGCTTTAGATAAATCATTAACAAGAGCCTTGGATTCCTCTCTAATTTTATCGCTAACAACGACATAACCAAGGTATTTATTTCCTTTAGAGCAATAAACTACAACGCCCATTTCATCAACAGGAGAAAATTCAATGTTATATTCCTTTAATAAGTTCGCATTGCCCGCTAAAACGATTTGATTATCAATGATTCCAGAAACGCCTTTTCCAGCAATTTCTTCAAAATCTTCTACTAAAAGTCCACTATTTTTACTGTTTTCACTTTCAACGATAGCTTTTCCAATTGGGTGATTTGACATCTTTTCAATTGCGACTAAAGTAGGTAAAAGCTCTTCTTCTCCATTAACCTTCGTTATCTCAAAGACGCCTTCAGTTAAAGTACCGGTTTTATCTGTGACAATTTTCTTAATTTCATATAAGGCATCTAGATAAGATGTGCCTTTAATAACAATACCGTTTTTACTCGCTAATCCAATTGAAGAGAAATAGGCAAGTGGGACTGAAATAACAATCGCACATGGGCAAGCCACAACTAGCATTTTAAGGCCAAGGATAACCCAGTTAGACCAATCTTTTGTAATAAGTCCTCCAATAAGTCCAGTTAAGATAGAAACCACAAAAACAATTGGAGTGTACCATCTAGCAAACTTAGTGACAAATTGATCAGCTTTTGATTTCTTTTCTCCACTATTAGAGATAAGTTCAAGAATTCTACTAACTGTGCTGTCTTTATATTCTTTGCTGGCTTTGATATAGACTGTGCCTTCTTTTAAAACACATCCAGAATAGACTAAAGATTTTTCTTTAACTTCTACAGGAACAAATTCTCCAGTCAAAGAAGAGATATCAACAAAACCATTTCCTTTGGAAATAACTCCATCAATTGGGATTAACTCACCAGCGGTAACGATAACTTCATCACCAATCTGCAAAGATTCAGGAGAAACTTCAATTACTTCTCCGTTTACTACTTTACTAGCGTGTTCCACTCTTAAAGAGACCGCTCCAGAAATAGCTTGTTTAGATTTATATGTGGCGTAGCCTTCAATAATCTTTCCAATTTGCCAAAACATCGCCACCATTGTGGATTCCATAAAATCATGGCTATGTTTAGTGACTGTCGCAATAGTGAATGCACCAATAGAGGCTAATGAGATGAGCAAATACTCATCAATTGGGTTTTCAAGGTGAATTACATGAAGAATAAACTTCCAGAAGATGTCATAGGTGATAATAACCACACTAGCGAGATATAATCCAAAATTAACCCAGAAATATTTTTCATCTGCTAAAGCAGTCATAGAAACAATCATCACCGCAATAACAAAGACGATTCTAGCGACTAAAATCCAGAAAGACTTATCAAAATAGGTAGTCTTCTTTTTCTTATCTTCTACAGAAGATAGTTCAATATCATCGCTTTCGGCTTCTTTGATAATTGCCCTTAATTCTTCAATGCTTTTTTCTTTATCTTCATATGTGATATATAAAGAATCTTGAGCAAAGTCTAAAGAACACGCGTTAATCCCATTAGCCTTAGCTAAATGGGCTTCGGCTTTTTTAGCGCAGTTCGCGCAATCAAATCCAGAAATATGATATTTCTTTTTAATTAGTTTTTTATCTAAAGGATAGAATTCTAACTCATCGCTCTCCACTTCTTTAATAATCTTCATGATTTCTTCACTAGATAATTCATTTTCTTTAAAAGTGATATATAAACGATCTTGAGCGAAATCTAAGCTTACTGATTCAATTTCTTCTCTTTTAGATAAATGAGTTTCAGTCTTTTTCGCGCAGTTACCGCAGTCAAAGCCTGAAATATGATAAACCTTCTTAATCATCTTTACTCTTCCTCCGTCACGTGTTCAAAGGTGATCGCTAAGATTTCTCTAACATGTTCATCTTTTAAGGAATAATAGATTTTTGTTCCTTCTTTTTTAGATTTGACGAAATCACTGTCCTTCAAAACTTTGAGTTGATGAGAGACTAAAGATTGAGAAGCATTCACCGCAAAAGCGATGTCATTAACGCATTTCTCAACTTCTTTACCGGAGTCTTCCATTTCATCTAATAAACAAAAAAGGATTTTAAGTCTAGTCGCATCTCCGGCGATTTTTAATGTATCTTGCATCTTTAGGATAATCTTTTCATCAACGAACATAATTTCTTACCTCGCTACTATTATATGAATGTCCGTTCATATTTGCAACATAAAAATGAATGGTTGTTCATATTTATTTTCTAATACCCAAAAATATTTAATTAGATTAATATATTAATCGAAGGTAAAAAAATGAAACGAGTAATTACATACGGAACATTTGACTTATTACATTATGGTCATATCAATTTACTAAAAAGAGCGAAGGCTCTAGGAGATTATCTAATCGTCGCGGTTTCCACTGATGAATTTAACGCGATTAAAGGTAAAAAATCCTATTTCCCATATGAGCAAAGAAAGGCCCTTGTCGAGGCCATTAGATATGTCGATTTAGTTATCCCAGAAGAAAACTGGGATCAAAAGATCAAAGACGTACACGAATATAATGTTGATGTCTTTGTTATCGGAGATGACTGGAAAGGTAAATTCGACTATCTTGAAAAAGAAGGTGTCGAAGTTGTCTATTTAGGAAGAACTCCTGAAATCAGCACCACACAAATCAAAGAAGAATTAAAAAAGTAGGATTTTAAATCCTACTTATTTTTTAACCACTCTCTAACTTTATCGACATCGAGATGTTGGAAAGTCACCGTGTCGATTAAGTCTTTATAAGGTTCTAATTCCTCTAAAGATTCAATGGTCCAGACATTCGTGTAATGTCTTTTCGCATATCTTCTTCTAGAAGGTTCTTTAAGATATTCTTTATCGATATCAATAGAGGCGATTGAGTGTCTAAATAACCACGCTGGACGATATTCAGGAGTTAACAAGAAACTCATTGGGAATTTCTCTTTTTTAAGTGGCCATAAACTTCTCGGATCAAAAGAGATAATCATCACTCTTGATTTATCTTTAAATTGAGATAAGTATGGTCTAAAGGCCTTATCGAGTTCTTTATAGTTTTTATTAACTATTTTTAATTCAATAACCATTGGAACTTGGTCATGATTTAAATCAATAACTTCTTGTAAAGTAGGGATAACCCCTCCATCTAGGAGTGTATAATTATCTCTAATCTCTTGAAGAGTTAGCTCTTCAATATTTCCAACTTTCCCAGTAGTTCTTATTAAATCTGGATCATGACAGACAATAAGCTCATTATCCTTTGTGAGATGGATATCAAATTCAAAAGCAACGTTATGATCAATCGCATTTTGAAAAGCTTTTAATCCGTTTTCTGTATATTTCTCATTATGAAGTCCGCGGTGAGCGATTCCTTCAGAGAATTTTGGATCAATTAATGACGCGAATTTCTTTTTATTCATAATTAATCGTCTTGTCCAAGAGCATCTAAGCCGGAAGCATTCTTAACTTTATCGTTTGATTTTGGAGCTTTGACAAAGAAGAATACAGCCCCAGCAGCAACCATAAGAGCAGCACTGTAAATTGGTAATGCAATCCAACTTGTCATTCTGAAAATGAAACCAATTGCAATTGGGGTGACGGATTGAGCCAACATACTGGCTGTGTAATATAAAGATGTGTATCTTCCTAATTTATCACTTGTACAGTAATCGGTAACAAGAGGGAATGAGCATATATGAATTAAGCTGCTTCCCAGACCTATTGTTGGAAGTAAAACGAAGAACAAGAAAGGAAGTTTGCTTTCGAAAGGATGAGCTGCAATTTCTTCGGCAGTGGCTTTCGGGAAGAATGCAAAGCATAAATAACAAACAGCAACAACGCAAATTCCAATAAAAATAGTCCATTTACGTCCAATTTTGTCTGCAATCTTACCAGCAACTAAGAAGCCTACAACTGATGCAGCTCCGCTAACAATCGTCATAATTGCGCCACCACTAGATGATGTATTGAGCCAGAACATCGAGAAATTGGTTTGGAATGTTTCCATAGCGTTAAGAGACATAAACCACAATGCTTCAGCAATTAAAATTAAAGCGAGATTTCTAACATTTGTTTTTGATAATTTTGCATTGGTTGTAACTTGTTCTGCTGACTCACCAGCGTTATCGTATCTGCGAATTTCATCATCTAATTCAAGATGCAATCTATTTTCTCTAACTTTCCAAAGGAGCAATCCTAAAGAAATAAGTAGCACTACCGAGCAAACCAAAAATGGGATTTCTAACATCCAAAGAGATCTATTTGTTCCATCAATATATTGTGTAACCGGAAGAACAATTGCAAAAACAGAACCAATTGCTCCTCCAACATAGCCAACAATGTTGATTAAACCATTTGCCTTACTTCGTAAAGGTTTTGGAGTAAAGTCTGGCATCAAACTAACTGCCGGAGAACGATAAGACATCATAAACATAATGATGACCACCATCGTTGAAATCATTCCAACAGTCATTCCAACTAATTGTGCAGATTCTGCTGCAACTCCATTAGAGAAGAAAAATGGAATAAATGGTAAGGCGATTGCGGTAATGACAGAACCAACAATAATATATGGCATTCTCTTACCTAATTTCGACTTTGTCTTGTCCGACCAAATCCCAAATAAAGGCATAATAAATAACGCAGCGATATTATCAAGCGCCATAATAATTCCGACTTTCCATTGGACATCGAGATATTGTTGCTCTCCAATAATGCCTTCTACCAGTAATCCTTTAAGATCAAGATTTTCATGACCTTTAATAAGGTCAGCATAATCGTGCCTAACAAAAAGGAATGATAGCATTGGTGAACAATAACTATTGTAAAGTTGCCACACCAATAAAATCCCAAAGAACGCCAAGCCAATCCAAATGGTTCTTTTGACGTTTAGCTTCAATGGTTTGCTTTCGCTTTTAACCTGTTCCATGAAGAAACCTCCTTATTTCTCTAACAGATCCGGTAGATCTTTAACACTATCTAGAATATATGTTGGTTTATGAGGATACGCTTTAACATCTTCTAAAGTGGATTCTCCACTTAAGACACACAAAGTGTCTACTCCTGCATTAACTCCCACTAAGATATCTGTATAAAGTCGATCTCCAACCACTAAGACTTCTTTTTTGTCGACATTAAATCTTTTAGCGAGGTAATCGATGATCTCTGGATTAGGTTTACCTAAGACTGTGGCTTTTTTACCAGTAACTAGTCTCATCCATTCGATCATCCCTCCGCAGTCTGGGATATATAGCCCATCTTCAATTGGGCAGCGATAATCCCCGTTTGTGGCGATAAAAGGAACATCTTTAGTTTCTAAATATAAACAAGCGTCTTTAAGACTTTGATAAACGAGTTCAGTGGTAAATCCACAGACCACCGCATCAATAGATTCGTTTTTATCAAAATGGTCCACTATTTCGAAGTGTTTAGATAGTTTATCTAAGAAACATTTATTTCCCACCACATAAATTCTTTTTGCTTTTAAATCTTCTAAGTGTCCAATTGTAACTTCCGCGGAAGAATAGAAATTCTTTTCTAAATCGCATCTAATTCCAAAATTAGACATCTTCTTGTAATAAGAATCTAAATCATGGGAAGAATTGTTTGTGAAAAAGACGAAGTCGATATGCTTCTTATCTAAATACTCAAATAATTCACGAACACCTTCAAAAAGGTTATCTCCTAGATATAGCGTCCCGTCCATGTCGAAGACGACAAGTTTTTTATTCATCTACTCAATTATAAACTTTATAAAATAAAAGGACAACCTTTAGATGGATTGTCCTAATAGACTTTTTTGGTGGGTACTGACGGGATCGAACCGCCGACCTTCTGTACGTCAAACAGATGCTCTCCCAGCTGAGCTAAATACCCATTCTGGTGCCGACTACAGGAATTGAACCTGCAACCTACGGATTACGATTCAGTTGCTCTACCAGGTTGAGCTAAGTCGGCAACTAAGTCGCTTAATAAATATATAATCTTCTAAAAATAGTTTCAACTATTAATTAAAGAAAATTCCTTTCTTTGATTTCAAACTCTTTCATCGACATAATCGCTAGATAATAATCTTCAAATTTTTCCTGGTGAAGATAGATTTCAACTTTATGCGACAAGTAATAAACTTCCTTCTTTTCTAAATCGATTTCTAGATTATTTAATAAGACATCAGTGCCTAATCCGCTTAATTTAGAAAATGATTCATATATCGTCCATTTCTTATGGAAGGTATCTAAATCTTTGCAGCCTGTTTGCTTTAATAATTTACGGTCAACTTTCACTATTTTAGATAAATCTATTCCGATTGATTCATTGCTACATAAAGCCATAACGAGATATTCTCCATCGTGAGTGTAAGAAATAAATCCTTTGGTTAATGTAGGAATATGACCGTTATATCTAAAATCTTTTAATAAGCCTAACTTCTTAAGAACGACATAAGCGGTATAGACTTCACTTTTTCTTCTTAAATCTTTCGCCGAATCGATTCTCGCTTTAAAAACCGGGTTTAAATCCCAATAATAGCCCTCTAGAAAAGGAATTATCTTTTTAAAGTACAATTTTACTTCGTTCATCTTAAATCGCCTTAGGAGCCTTATTTTTATAAGTCACAAATTTAATTTCGATGTCGTTATCTAAATATGTTTCACTTTCTTTAATGATTTCAAAGTTTTCTAATTCATCTAAATTATCAAAAAAGACTTCGGCTTCCCCGTCTGCGTTAACCTTAGTGAGATAAACTTCTTCAACATAAGGAAGAGTTTGATGATATATCGAGGCTCCTCCGATGATATAGACATCTTCTGATTCACTAAACTCTTTAATCTTTTTTAAGAATTCTTCAAAAGAGTGAACGTTGATCACTCCTTCATAATTATGAGTAGGATCAGCGCTTAAAACGATATTGGTTCTATTTTTGAGTGGTTTACTTCCTGGGAAAGATAACAAAGTATTTTCCCCCATCGCCACGACATGTCCTTTCGTGGTTTCTCTAAAGAATTTCATATCTAAAGGTAGAGAAAATAGTAAACCATTGCGTTTACCAATTCCCCACTTCTTGTCGCAGTTAAGAATACTTCTAATCATATTGTTATATCGCTACCGGAATCTTTTCTTCTAACTTCTCATATTCATAGTCGATTAACTTAAAGGAATCCACTGTGAAGTCGTAGAAGTTTTTAACATTTGGGTCAATCCAAAGTTTTGGAGCTTTATGTTGAGGTTTAGCGATGACTTTTTTCACTAAATCGATGTGTCTATCATAGATATGTGCGTCTGCGATAACATGAACAAGTTCACCGGCTTTAAGTCCACTGACTTGAGCAAACATCATTAAGAGTAATGAATATTGAAGAACATTCCAGTTATTCGCGGTTAACATATCATTACTTCTTTGATGAAGAATCCCGTTAAGAGTGTCTCCACTAACATTAAAAGTCATTGAATAAGCACATGGATATAAATGCATTTCATGTAAATCTTCAAAGTTATAAATATTAGTCATGATTCTTCTAGATTGAGGATTATGTTTCAAATCGTAAAGAACGCGGTCGACTTGATCAAATTCTCCTTCTGGATAAATGGCTTTCTTTCCTAATTGATAGCCATAGGCTTTACCGATTGAGCCAGTTTCATCCGCCCAGGAATCCCAAATATGAGAATTTAAATCATGAATGTTATTAGATTTCTTTTGCCAAATCCAAAGGATTTCATCTAAACAAGATTTAAAAGCGGTTCTTCTAATAGTGAGAATTGGTAGTTCTTCTTGTAAGTTATATCGATTAACGATACAAAACTTCTTCACTGTGTGGGCAGGAGTGCCGTCTTCCCAGTGAGGTCTGACATTTAAATCAGTGTCCCAGACACCATTAGTCATGATGTCTTTCATATTCTCAATAAAGATTTGATCCGCTTTTGACATAAGGTCTCTCCTTTAGATTTTAACCACTTCTATTATGATACAAAGAATCAATGTTAGATAAAAGAGAGAATCTCTTATTTTTGAATCCTGTTTAGTTTAGTGATTAGCTAATTTTGCAATCTATCAAGTAGAGCCTTAATAGTTTTCTTATCTTCTAGTTTGATAATTGAAAATAATTTTTTACCCATATGGTTTAACGATGTTCCTAGTGAATAACATTCGTTTTCATCAATAATAAGGAACCTATCATGTATATCATTTTTGATAGTGATAGTAATTTTCCCATATTGTGATTCAAAAATAGTCATTTCATCTGCCGGAATTAATGTTTTGTCGCTTTTATAGATTTCTACATTAACTTGTTGTTTTTTGTGTTTTAAATAAGCAAAAACTTTTTCATCGCAATAAGGATCAACAAGAACAATGTTTTTGTTTGCTTTTGAAATCAATTTTGAAACGTGTTCAAATGAATCATAGAATTGGCCAGAGTAGAGCAACGCTTCTTTTGGATAATCATTCTTGTGGATAATTTTAAATATTTCATCAAATTTTCTGTTTGCTTCATTTTCAAATTCAATCTGCCTATTTTGAAGTTTGGCAAGAGCAATAAGATAGCCACCGTCATTTAGGAATAACTTTCTCATTTGGATAAATGTTCGAGCTATTTCAACACTCATCTTATCTGCGACTTCGCTCTTAAGTACCCCAGCTAAAGCAATAATCCCATGTTCTGTATATACAAAAGGTAATTTTTGTTTTCCACCTCTGCCAATATTTGAGGCCGCATTTTGCGACTTCAAAGTTTTAAATTCCAAAGAATTTAGTTGAAAGCAAAAG
>CAMOEI010000021.1 GCA_946612115.1 uncultured Caryophanales bacterium
ATGTGATTAAGAATACTTGGGCTCGCTCTACCTGTTCTTAAGGTGGCTAAATTTCCTTTTAATGATTCGATACATTTACCCATTTTCTCTTGGGCTTCTAAAGCATAATCGTCCATATTATTTCTCCTTCTTACAGACAGTTCCAACGTTTTCTCCGTTAGCAGCTTTTCTAAAATTATCGAGGTTTTGCATAGAAAACACGAGAATTTCAATATTTGTGTCTTTAACTAGATCAATCGCTGATTGGTCCATGATTTCGATGTTGAGTTTTTTCATTTCATCATAAGTAATGACGGAATAAAACTTTGCATCATCGTATTTAGTTGGGTCCTTATCGTAAACACCTTTAACTCCATTTTTGGCCATTAAGATGGCATCAACTTCCACTTCTAACGCTCTTAAGGTAGCAGCGGTATCAGTGGTGAAAAATGGTTTTCCAGTTCCTCCAGCAAGGAAACATACTTTTCCTTGAGATAAGTCTCTTTTTACTTTATCAGCATCGTAGGCAAAAGTCACATCTTTAATTTCAGGGATGGCGCTGTAAACGACTGATGGAACACCTAATTTCTTTAAGGCACTACTCATAGCAACTGCGTTAATCACAGTGCCGAGCATTCCCATAAAGTCAGCAGGAACTCTTTCAATTCCAATTTTTTCAGCGACTCTTCCTCTCCAAATGTTACCCGCTCCAATAACGATAGCGATTTCTACTCCATCATCATGAAGGGTTTTAATTTCCTCACAAAGAGATTTAAGGGAATCAACATCAATGATGTTATCACTATTTCTCTCTCCGAGAGCTTCACCGGATAGCTTTAGTAAAACACGTTTATACATAAAGGACCTCCTATAAAAAAAGAAACACAAAATTGTGTCTCTTTCAAGAATTTATTTTGCTTGGCTCATGACTTCACTAGCAAAGTCATCTTTTCTCTTTTCGATACCTTCACCAACTTGGTAACGAACAAAGCTTAAAACCTTAATACCTTTATCAGATAAGAATTGTCCAACAGTTTTGGAATCATCCATTAAGAAAGGTTGAGCTTCTAAGGTCATCTCAGCAAAGTATTTGTTGATTTTACCTTCGAGAATCTTATCGAGAACCGCTGCTGGTTTATTAGCGAGTTTTTCATCGTTTTTAGCAGCTTCTCTTTGAACGCTGAGTTCGTGCTCTTTAACATCAGCAGGAACTTCATTAACAGTGATGTATTGTGGATTGTTAGCAGCGATGTGCATAGCGATTTGCTTTGCAACTTCACCTTCTCCACCAGTTAAAGAAACAGCGACAGCAATCTTACCACCCATATGGATGTAACTACCGATGACATTGTCAGTCTTTTCAATGATAGTGAATCTTCTTAAATCGAATTTTTCACCCATCTTGACTGTCGCATCAGTGAATAAGTCTTGTGTTAAAGCTTTAGCTTCTTCAATAGTTTTTGGTTCTTCTTTTAATAAGACATGAGCAACGTCTTCCACTAATTTGCGGAAAGCATCACCTTTAGCGACGAAGTCAGTTTCACAGTTAACTTCAACGACAACAGTCTTACCGCATTTTTCACAAGTCACTGCAAGGGCTAAACCTTCAGCAGCAATACGATCTGCTTTTTTAGCGGCTTTCGCTAAGCCTTTTTCTCTTAACCAATCGGTTGCTTTTTCAATATCGCAATCATTAGCAAGAAGAGCACCTTTACAGTCCATAAGGCCTGCTCCAGTACGATCACGGAGAACTTTGATTAAATCAATTAAGCTTTCTGCCATATTATTTTTCCTCGGCTGGTTTAGCTTCTTCGGCTGGTTTTTCTTTTTTGGCAGCTGGTTTTTTTGCGGCTGGTTTTTTAGCAGCTTTTTCTTTTGCTAATTCATCTTGCTCTTTAGCAACAGCAGCAGCCTTATCGTGAGAGGCTTGTCTTAAAGCTTGTTCTTTTTCATAAGCTTCTTGTCTAGCCGCTCTTTCAGCACGAATCTTGGCTAATTTTTCAGCGTTTTCTTTATCTGTTTGTTTGATGACATCTTTCATGGTGATATCTTCACCTTCATCTTTGGTGTAAGCAACCACTGGGATTCCACCTTTAGCTTCAACGATCGCATCAGCGATAACCGCTAAGATGAGAGCAACACTTCTAATGGCGTCATCATTTGCAGGAATGACATAGTCAACGAGATCTGGATCACTATTGGTGTCGATGATACCGAAGACTGGGACTCCTAATTTTCTAGCTTCAAGAACAGCGTTTCTTTCCATATTTGGATCGACGACGAATAAGGCGTTAGGAACTTTTCTCATTTCCTTGATACCTTCTAAGTTCTTGGCGAGTTTTTCTTTTTCTTTTCTTAATTGAGCAGCTTCAACTTTTGGTAATAAGTCGAGTTCTCCTTCTTCATCTCTTCTTTCAAGTTCTTTTAAGAATTTGATTCTGCCTTGAATGGTTCTGAAATTGGTGAGAGTTCCACCTAACCAACGGTTAGTGATGTAGAAGCTACCAGAACGTAAGGCTTCAGCTTCAACAGCTTCCTTACATTGTTTCTTAGTGCCGACAAAGAGGACTTTTCCACCTTTTTCGACGATGTCTTTCATTGCTGCGTAAGCGGCAACGATTAAGTCGACTGTCTTTTGTAAGTCGATGATGTAGACGCTATTACGGGCACCATAGATGTATTTCTTCATCTTTGGGTTCCAACGTCTTGTTTGATGTCCAAAGTGTGCGCCAGCTTCTAAAAGCTTTTTCATGGTGATAACTGGTGCATCAGGATCATGCATAACTGCTTCCATTGGGTTAGCAGGTGCTGCAGGAGCTTCTTCTTCTGCAACTAATTCTTTCTTTTCTTCGCTCATTTTGAGCCTCCTTATGTTTTTTCCTCCACCACTTCCAACTACCAGCCCTCACTGCGTGAGACAATGGGGTAGAATCCATGGTGTGTGTAGTCTGTATAGTAAATACAGCGGTATAATAATACCAAAGAGAAAAGATATTACCAAGAAAAATATTATTTATTTTTTATGTGCTCGAGGGTGAAAGTTCGAGTGAGCTTCCTTCATCGCCTTCTCACTTACATGAGTATAAACTTGTGTCGCATTAATACTTTCATGACCAAGTAATTCTTGAATAACACGTAAATCCGCTCCACCATTAACAAGATGAGTGGCAAAGCTATGACGAAGAATATGTGGATGTAATCCCACAAAGGTTCCGGTTTTGGTTTCGATGCTATCTAAGATATATTCGAGTTCACGATCATTTAATGGTCTACCACTTTTTGTGAGAAAAACTAATCGTTCATCAACTGCCCTTAATGACTTAGCGAGCAAATCAGGACGAAGGTTTTTTAAATAATTTTCGATATCATTTTTACATTCAGGAGTAATTGGAACAATTCTTTCTTTGTTCCCTTTTCCCATCACTCTTATTAATCTTTGATTGAGTGATAAATCACTCATTTTTAATGAACAAAGTTCATTCGCTCTTATACCAGAGAAATATAAAGTGCTTAAAATAGCCTGGTCTCTTATTGCTAAATAATCAGTTCTTTTTTTATTCTCAGTTAAGATTTCTCTAACTTGGTCATCATATAAAAACTTTGGATACTTCTTATCAGTTTTAGGAGATTCAATAGTGACAAAAGGATTTGAGTACGCTAAATCATGATTAACGAGATATTTATAGAAAAGCTTTAACGCAGACAATCTTCTTTTGCAGCTTCTTTTACTCACTCCGTTATTCAGTTCTTCAGTTAAGAAATTACGGATAACGATTTTATCGACTTCTTCGACTTTAATATCTTCTTTTTCAATAAAAGAGAAAAACTTCTCAATGTCATTTTCATAAGAAGCGACAGTTTGATTAGAGTAGTTACGAATATTTTTTAAATATTGAGAAAAATCTGCAATGTATTTATTCATCAAAAATCATTTTAACAAAAAAGAACGCTTATTTGCGCGCTCTTTTGTTTATTTTTTCCATGTGTTTACACTCTGGATAATTTGTACAGCCAAGGAAATAACCATATTTTCCAAGTTTTCTAACTAGCATTCCGGTTTCACAGTCTGGACATTTAATCTCTTTTTGCCCTTCGACTTTTCTTGCTTCCTTAACTGTATAGGTGCAACTTGGATATCCGCTACAAGCAACAAATGTTTTTCCTTTAGCGTCAGTTCTTTCTACGAGTGGTTTACCACATACTGGGCACATCTCTCCGGTATAGACAAGTTCTTTCTTTTGCTTTTCAACATATTTACAACTTGGGTAATTGGAACAGCCAATAAATTGACCGTTTTTCCCTTCTTTATACACTAGAGGCGAGCCACATTTAGGACAATTTCTTCCAACTTGAACTTGCTCATCTTTATACATCACTTGACTAACTTTGTTATAGTGATCAATAAATGGATTATAGAAGTTAGTTAAAACATCTGTAGATGATTCTTTTCCTTCGGAAATCTTATCTAAATCTTTTTCCATTAACGCAGTGTATTTCGCATTAACGATATCAGGGAAATATTTATCAAGGACGTGAACAGTTTTCATTCCTTGATCAGTGACTTGGAGAATTCCTTTTTCTTCAACGACATATTTTCTCTTCTTTAAAATCGATAATGTTGAAGCGTAGGTAGATGGTCTACCAATACCGACTTCTTCCATGAGCTTAACGATTTTCGCTTCAGAGAATCTACTTGGTGGGGTAGTGAATTTTTGTTCGACTTCAAGAAAGGAAATAGGAAGAACAGTTCCAACTTCTAAATTTGGAAGTTTCTTATATTCAACGTATTCTTCTTCATCTTTATAGACGATTTCATATCCTCCAAATAGAGTGTGATTAAATTCAAGTTTAAATTTCACTCCATTAGATTCTAAGCCAAGAGTTAAAACTTCTACTTTCTTTCCTTTCATTAAACTAGAAAGAGCTTTATTGTAGATTAATCTATAAAGATTAAATTGATCGCTAGTTAAGTATTGTCTAACACTTTCAGGGGTTCGGTGATTGCTTGTTGGTCTAATCGCTTCGTGAGCGTCTTGAGTTAATCCAGTTGCCTTAAACTGCTTTGGACTACCAAGGTATTCTTTGCCATATTTTTCTTCGATAAAAGCTTTCGCTCTAGCGATATAAGTTGGAGAAAGTCTAATCGAGTCAGTTCTCATATAAGTGATTAAACCGACATGTTCTCCATTAACATTAATACCTTCATATAATGACTGAGCAACTTTTTGAGTCTTATCAGTCTTAAATTTAAGTCTATTAAAGGCTTCTTGTTGAAGAGTAGATGTTGTAAAAGGGGGTTTACTTTCAATGACTTTAATCGATTTAGAGGCTGAAGTGATTGTGAGTTCTTTACTCTTTAGTAAATCTAAAATTTTATTCGCATCTTCTAAAGAAGAAATCTTATTTTCGTCTTTATTACCAGAATCATAAGAAACATCATATTCCTTCTTATCGATTAAGACTTTGCAGTTAATCTTGTAATATTCTTCAGGAACAAATTCAGCGATTTCTTTTTCTCTATCATAAGCAAGCTTTAAAGTTGCAGATTGCACTCTTCCAGCGGATTTTGAGTGGATCTTTTTATTTAATAAAGAAGATAATTTAAAGCCGATAATACGGTCTAACATTCTTCTTGTTTCTTGAGAATAGACTAAATCCATATCGATGGTTCTAGGATGAGCCATCGCTTGATTAATTGAGTCTCTTGTAATTTCGTGAAACTCTAATCTTTTGTTTTTAGAAATGTCTAAACCAAGCACTGTCGCTAAATGCCAAGCGATTGCTTCCCCTTCTCTATCAGGGTCGGTAGCTAAAATTACTTCATCAGCGGATTTAGCTAATCCTTGAAGTTCATAAGCGACTTTTCTTTTGTCTTTATTTATTTCATACGTAGGCGTGAAATTGTTATCAATATCAATACCAAGACCACCTTTACCTTTGGTAACTAGGTCGCGTATATGCCCATATGAAGCCTTTACTAGATAATCTTCTCCGAGATATCTTTTGATGGTTTCACATTTGGTTGGTGATTCAACGATTACTAACTTCATAGCCTTCTACCGGCTGTAATTATTCAACATTTATTAGCCCTTAGTCAACAGACAAAAAACATATATATTTTCTTAAATAAACAAGATTATTTAACTTTCCCTAATATATTTTTCCACTCATTAATTCTTTCACATCACTAGCGTCTTCAATGAGGTAAGCACCCTCTTTGATTAATAGATTACAAACCGAATCTCCAAAGTTTCTTGAAGGGATGCATCCCACTACTTTTCCAAACATAAGTGCCCATTCAGCGGTGATAAATGTTCCACTGTGTCTAAGTCCACAAGTAATTAATGTTGCTCTAGATAGCATCGCAATAATTCGATTTCTAGCAGGGAAAGATAATTGATTACCAGAAAAATATCCAGGATACTCCGAGATAACCAGCCCATTCTCTTTTATCTTTTTATATATATTAATATTTATAGGTGGGTAACACTTTTCTATTCCACTTCCAAGCACTGCGATAGTTTTCAAATCGTTTTCAAGCGCTGCTTCATGAGCGGCCCCATCTATACCTTCTGCTAGTCCACTAACTATAACGGTTTTTTTATCTAATTCTTTGATTGTTTTTTTAGTGAGATCAATATCTTCTTGCAGGCAATCTCTAGATCCGATAACTGATAAATTATCTTTTGGACTATTAATTAAAGAAATATCTCCATGGTAATAAAGGACAAATGGAGGGCGATAATATTTCTTTAAGTATTCAGGATAATCTGGATCAAGGATTGTGATATATCCTGATCTGACTCTTTTTTTCGCAAGATTTATCTCTTCCAATGTTGGCATATTTTTCAATACGCAATCTTCATAAATCTTCTGCCAATCTCCTGAGTGTTTATACGACATCGCAAGCAGGAGCTCTCTTTGACTAATCATATAGCCTCCTTTCCGGATGTTAAAAACATCCAATAATATGTAGAGGGCAGTTGACAAATATGGACCACCATGGTTTACTATAAATGGATGTTTGATCACCTTAATGGTGGTCTTTTTTTATTTCGAGGATAATCGCTAGGATTATGACGAGAACAATC
>CAMOEI010000022.1 GCA_946612115.1 uncultured Caryophanales bacterium
ACATTTGATTTAAGTGGTTGTGAATTATACACAACCGGGGAACCATGCCCAATGTGTATGTCCGCAATTCTATGGGCAAACATTGAAAAAGTTTATTATGGTTGTAACATCTTTGATACTGAAGAAATTGGCTTTAGAGACGCTAAGTTCTACAAGATGCAACAACCTGGCGAAAGAGAAAAACTCGTCATCGAATTAGACCGTAAAGCTTGCTTAAAACTCTATAAAGAGTACACAGAATTAACTCACCAATTATATTAATTTTCTAAGGAAAAATTATGAAAGTCCTGCTAAAAGCAGGATTTTTTCTTTAATTTAATAATGCGCGTGCTAATGTTATCATATATACGCAAATGAATTTGTAAAGAACGCTATATAAAGTTTTTTTGTTGTCCCCAACAATCTTTTATTGCGCTCAAAGGAGGAATTATGTACAAAAGTGCATATTTAAACCGACTTCTCGATGAAGTAAAGACCAAGTATGGCCATGAAAAAGAATTCGTATCGGCAGTCGAGGAGTTTTTCGATTCAATGGATTTCCTTGTGGAAAAAGATCCAAGAATTGAACAATATTCTATCTTAGAAAGATTAATCGTCCCTGAAAGAGTCATCCAAATGAGAGTACCTTGGGTTGATGATTCAGGAAAAATCAGAGTGAATACTGGCTATCGTGTCCAATTCAACTCTGCAATCGGACCATATAAAGGTGGTATGAGATTCCACCCATCAGTCAACTTATCAATTCTTAAGTTCTTAGGATTTGAACAAACATTTAAGAATAGTTTGACTGGTCTCCCTATGGGAGGAGGTAAAGGTGGCGCGGACTTTGACCCACGCGGAAAAAGCGATGGAGAAGTCATGAGATTCTGTCAATCATTTATGAGTGAATTGTATCGCCATATCGGACCTGACACTGATGTTCCTGCCGGAGATTTAGGCTTCGGCGCTAGAGAAGTTGGATACATGTTTGGAATGTATAAAAAACTCCGCAATGAATGGAGTGGAGTCTTTACTGGAAAGAACATCTCCTATGGAGGATCTCTTGCTAGACCAGAAGCTACTGGATACGGTTTACTCTATTACGCTAGAGAAATGTTAAAGACCTATTTCAACACCGATTTCAAAGGAAAGAAAATTATTATTTCTGGATGTGGAAAAGTCGGTGGTATGGCTGCTGAAAAAGCTCATCAACTAGGAGCGGTTTTAGTGGGTATGAGTGACATTGATGGATATGTCGCAGACCCTAACGGATTAGATGTTCCTTATATCGTTGAACTTTCTAAAAAGAAAGGAATGTTCTCAAAAGAATACGCAGAAACACATAAAGGAGCGAAATTTATTGAAGGTCCTAGAGGATTATGGTCAGTTCCATGCGATATTGCTCTACCATGCGCAACTCAAGGAGAAATCGCTTTGAAAGAAGCAGAAATTCTTAAGAAAAATGGTTGCTATATGGTCGTTGAAGGCGCGAATATGCCTACTGATGTTGAAGCGATTAGATATTTCAACACCAACAATGTTTTATTTGCTCCTGGCAAAGCCAGTAACGCTGGTGGAGTTGCCGTAAGTGGACTTGAAATGAGTCAAAACGCGATGCATTTAAGTTGGACTTTTGAAGAAGTCGATCAAAAGTTAGAAGAAATCATGAAGAAAATCTTTAAAGCATGTCATGAGACCGCTACAAAATTTGGTCAACCTCGTAACTTAGCTTTAGGTGCAAACATTGCAGGATTCTTAAAAGTTTATGACGCGATGCTCGCTCAAGGAGTTTGCTAATGATTAAAACAGTGAAAGCACCTCATATCTTACTTCCTAAAAAAGGAGTGGATATGTCTCGCTACGCTGTCATTGCTTGCGACCAATTTACAAGTAATTTAGATTACTGGAATTCACTTAGTGAATATATTGGAGATGAAGTCTCGACTTTTCACATGATTTATCCAGAAGCTTATCTAGAAAACACTAATAATGACGAATATATTAGAGACATTAATTCGAATATCTCTAAATATCTAAAAAATAATGATTTAGTGGATATTGGTGAATGTTTCGTATTAGTGGAACGTCTTACAACTTATGGAGTTAGAAGACTAGGATTAGTCATCTCAATTGATTTAGAAGATTATTCCTATGAAAAAGGAAATAAGGCCCTTATTAAGGCTAGTGAAGCCACAATCGTGGAAAGAATTCCACCAAGATTAAAAATTAGAAAAGATGCCGAAGTTGAACTTCCACATGTTCTAGTTTTATTTGATGATCCTCAAAAGACAATTGTTGAAAAACTTTATGAGAAAAGAAATGAATTAGAAAAAGTTTATGATTTTGAACTCAATAAAGATGGTGGACATATTAGAGGCTATAAAGTCACTAACACGAATGAAGTTATTGAGAAGTTTAATAAGCTAGTGAAAAATGGACTTCTATTCATTGTTGGAGATGGCAATCACTCTTTAGCCACCGCAAAAGCTCACTGGGATCAAATTAAAGTGAATTTAAGCGAATCAGAAAAAGAAAATCATCCTGCTAGATACGCCTTAGTTGAGGCGAATAATCTATATGATGATGGCATTATTTTTGAACCAATTCATCGCGTACTTTTTAACGTAGATGACAAGTTTGAAAATGGACTTCGTAAAGTAGTGGATGGAGACTATATTTCATTTACTTTTTCGAAAAAAGACGGCAAAAAGCCATTAAAAATGCCAAAAAACGCCCCTATGGCGTATTTAACTGTTCAATCTTTTATTGATGAATATATGAAGTCTCATCCAGAAATAAAGATCGATTTTATTCATGATGAAGATGAATTAATTAATGTTGCAAGTAAGTCAGATTCTTCTCTTGCTATTGCTATGCCAGCGTTAACAAAAGAAGACTTATTTGACTATCTCGCAAAAGATAAAGTGCTCCCAAGAAAATCTTTCTCAATGGGGCACGCAAATGAAAAAAGATATTATCTTGAAGCCAAAAGAATTAAATAAAGGAGATTATTATGGCAAGAATTTATAACTTTTCCGCTGGACCAGCGATGTTACCTGAAGAAGTATTAAAAGAAGCTGCGGAAGAAATGCTTGATTATCGTGGATGTGGCATGTCCGTTATGGAGATGAGTCATAGAAGCAAAGTATATCAACAAATTATTGATGAAGCTGAAGCTGACTTAAGAGAATTGGTGGGCATTCCAGATAATTATCGCGTCTTGTTCCTTCAAGGAGGAGCGACACTTCAATTTGGAATGATTCCAATGAACTTAATGACTGTTAATAAGAAAGCAGATTTTATCCACACTGGTGTATGGACTAAAAAAGCGATGGCGGACGCTAAGCTATTTGGCCAAGTTAATGTTATCGCTAGTAGTGAAGATAGAAAGTTTGCCTATATTCCTGATGTTAAAGGATTAAAGTTTGATAAAGATGCAGACTATGTCTATATGTGTGATAACAACACCATTTATGGAACTAAATTTAAAGAATATCCTGAAACAGGAAATATTCCATTAATCTGTGATATGTCATCTTGTTTCTTAAGCGAACCAATTGATGTGAAGAAATTTGGAATGATTTATGCCGGAGCACAAAAGAATGTTGGTCCTGCTGGAGTCACTATCATTATCATTAGAGATGACTTAGTGGAACGTTGCAAAGATTTAGCGTTACCTGCTTATCTTAAATACAATATTCATGTAGAAAATGGCAGTATGTATAATACACCTGCTACGTATGGCATTTATATGTGTGGAAAAGTCTTTAAGTGGTTACTTAAGACTGGTGGATTAGAAAAACGTAAAAAACTCAATGAAGAAAAAGCCAAAATTTTATATGACTATTTAGATTCATCTAAATTCTTTAAAGCTAGTGTTGATAAAGAAGCGCGTTCATTAATGAATGTCACATTTAGAACTCCAAGTGATGAATTAGACGCTGAATTCTTAGATGGCGCTAAAAAATATAAGTTCACTAACCTTAAGGGTCATAGATCCACTGGTGGATTAAGAGCGAGTATTTATAATGCGATGCCAATTGACGGAGTCAAAGCTCTTGTGAGTTATATGAAAGAATTTGAGGAGGCTCATAAATAATGCCAAAGGTTCATTGTTTAAATAAAATCTCCCCAGTTATTAATAGCGTTTTTAATAAGGATTATCAAATTGTAGAATCTATAGCTTCTGCTGATGCTATTTTAGTTAGAAGCGCTGTGATGCATGAAATAGATTTACCAAAATCTGTTAAATGTGTCGCTAGAGCAGGAGCAGGAGTTAATAATATTCCTTTAGATAAATACGCTGAAGAAGGTATTGTTGTTTTTAATACCCCAGGCGCTAACGCTAATGCAGTTAAAGAATTAACAATTGCAATGATGTTACTTGCGGCTAGAGATATCCGCGGATCTATGGAGTGGGTCAAAGCTAATAAAGAAGATGAACTCATTAATAAATCTATGGAAAAAGCTAAAGGTGCTTTCGCGGGAACCGAAATCATGGGCAAAACATTAGGTGTTATTGGCTGTGGTGCAATCGGTTCATTAGTCGCTGACGCTGCTAGTAAACTTGGCATGAAAGTCGTCGGAGTAGAGTTAAGTGAAGCGAATAAGAAAAGATACGCTGAACTTCTAAAAGAAGTTGAGTTTGTTGATTTAGATGAACTTTATAAAAGAAGTGACTATATCACAGTTCACGTTCCTTTGCTTGACGCAACTAAGGGAATGATTAATAAGGATTCATTAGCGAAATGCAAAGATGGAGTTATTGTTATTAACGCTGCTAGAGATGCGTTAGTTAATGATGATGATATGAAAGAAGCTCTCGCTAGTGGAAAAGTTAGAAGATATGTTACCGATTTCCCTAACTATAAGAGTGCGAATACTGAAGGAGTCATCGCGATATCTCACTTAGGTGCTTCTACAGAAGAAGCCGAAGATAATTGTGCCTTTATGGCGGCCTCTCAAATTAGACAATATCTTGAAAAAGGAAATATTGTTAATTCAGTAAATTATCCAAATATTGATTTAGGTGAGAAAAATGGAGTGAGATTATTACTCCTTCATAAGGCTGGAGACGAGTTAGAAATTAAGGCTAACGAGATTTTATCCGGTTCAATCAAGAAATATGTAAATGGGACAAAAGGCAATTTTGCCGCATCATTATTTGAATTAAGTAAGAAACCAGAAGAAAAAATATTTTCTTCACTTGAAGGAGCGAAAAAAATAGTTATCATTGATTAATAGAGGTGATAATTATGAAAAAGCATAGTTTACTTGCATTATCAATGGTCGCTATTTTGGCGTCTTGTAGTCAATCTGGTCCAAAAAAAGCTCCAACACAAACTGATCTTCCTGGTGGAGGAACAGTCGTTAAAGAAACTGACCAAGAAAATTATAAAGCTGCAATCAAAAACACACTTGATGGCGCACTTACATTTGATGGAGTCAGTGTCTTTAGATATGACCTTTCCGCCGATGTCAAAGTTCATAACCTTTCCGAAGAAACAGACTTTGGTGTTTTAAGTGATGTTGAAGTTGCTGCAGAAATTGGTGTTGCTGTTAAAAGCATGGAAGAACAATATAAGACTTTCTCAGTTGAGTTAAAGAACTTAACTTTCAAAGCAACAGTTGATGGCGTTAAAACAACAATTCTTTCCAAGCTAACTCTTAGTGCCTACTTTGTAGAAGGCGCTGAAAAGTTCATGGGATATTTCGATGTTTCTAGTCCATCAGTAAAATCAAATCTTCAATCCGTTGCTAAATTCGTTATGAAAGATAGCTATGATCCAGCATTATTTGGTGACACAGCGTTAAATCTTTTATTTGGCAAAGATCGCAAAGGATATGTTGATTTAACTGAAACTGTCACTAGTGGAAAAATGCTTAAGCTTTCAACCGCTCCAGTGACTAATGATTTAATCCCATTACTTTCTAATGCAACTAGTTCCGCAAAATTAGAATTAGATGGAGCAGTTGAAGTTATTTCTGGCTTACATCCAACTGTTAAAAAGTATTCTGATAAATCATTTGGATTTGCTGTTAACTCAACACTTCAAGATATTGCTGAAGCTTCAGGAAAAGAAGATGAAAATATCACAGGCGAGATTGGTATCTCTCTTAAGTCTGGAAAATCTAATGGAAGTAAGAACTCAGCCTTAGAACAAATCGAAGTTAAAGTTGATGTTAAAGAAGAAGTTCCTTCAGAAGAAGTTAGAGCAAAATTAGTGGCTAGCTATGATGCTTCAGTGAAGAGCAATCCTGCTAAAACTTTTGATGCTAATAAGTACACTAAAGATTTCTCAGAAGTCCCACAAAAGATTGCTGAAATCTTAAAGATTGTCAACATGGCAAGTTAATCAAAAAAACTTAAGAATTGCA
>CAMOEI010000023.1 GCA_946612115.1 uncultured Caryophanales bacterium
AGTTTCACTGATCAAGAAATTAGTGAAGAACAAATAAAACTACTAATGGAGGCAGCGATGTCTTCTCCTAGTGGGATGAATAAACAACCATGGGAGTTTTATATTGTTAAAAGTGAAGAATATAAATCTAAGATAAGAAAGGCGATGCCTTTTGGTAAATATAAATCTCCAATCATTATCATTACTTGTGTTAAAGAAAGTCATACATTACCTTTTTCCGCTCACGATTTAGCCTATTGTGATTTAAGTGCTTCTACAGAGAATATCTTACTAGAGGCTACTGAATTAGGTTTAGGAAGTGTCTGGTGTGCAATATACCCAAATAAGAAACTCCAAGAAGAAATAAAGAATGTATTAGATCTTCCTAAAGGGATTACTCCTTTTTCCGCGATATATGTTGGTTACGAAGAAGGAAGTAGTAAACCTAAAGACAAGTTTGATATAAAGAGATATCACATCATTTAATGAATTAGGATCTTTGCTCCTTTTTTGTTTGATTAAAAATGTCACACACTGTGTGACGAATTGATAAAGAAAAAGAAGAGAATTATTTCTCTTCCTTCTCATCATATTTATCTAGATAGGAGTGATAGCTTCTTTTACTTTTGTGAAAGTTTGCGCCGGATATTGTAATTAGAAAAAACATAATATTAGTACTGTTTTCCAAGGTCTCGAAAAGGCCATAATCTTAAAAATGACCCTAAAAAATCTTAAAAAATAAGAATATAAACGAAAAATCTGTTTATAAGTTGAAAAATTAATAAAAATAGATATAATGATATCAGGTGGTAAAATATGAAACTTTTAAAATTAAAAACTACTTCTGGCTTCAGAATGCTCGAAAAGAACTTTGAAATTAACTTCTTAACTAAAACAAGAGTTGATAAAGATGTTGAAAACGTTGATTTAATCTCTTTAGATAGTGAATTCTATTATCCAATCGAAACTGTGTTTATCGGAAAAAATTCTTCTGGTAAAACAACGGTACTTGATTTGATAATGGCTGTTTTTGAGATTTTGAATTCTGGCAGACTCAAAAAAGATTACTTTGAATATAACGATCCATTTTCTATCGACGTTTTATTTTACGTTAAACCATACATTTATCGTTATGTGGCGAGTTTTTTAAATGATGGATTAGCTGATAAACCTTTTATGAAAATTGTAGAAGAGTCTTTAACTAGAACCACCTACAAAGAGAGTTATCGCAAAGACCTTTCTAATGCAGCCTTCTTTAAAATTGATTCTTTCGCTCCTAATATCGGCGGAGACACTTCTATTGTAAACAAATATGCTAATGATGGAGGCTTTAATTTTTCTGCGGATATTTTAAATGATAATACTGTATACTTTGGTTTATTTTATGATTTCCTTGGAGAAAAAATATTCTTAGATTTGCTTCATCTTTTTGATGATAGTGTTGAATACATAAAGCCTATTAAAGAAGAAAACAATTCCTTTAGTTCTTATTTGTTTAAGCGATATTCTAGCATCGAACCTACAAGAGTTGACCCTTTAACACTCAAAAAATATCTTTCTGCAGGAACTGTGAGAGGAATTAATCTTTACGCAATTTCAATTATTGTTTTTTTCAATGGTGGACATATTATTGTCGACGAAATTGAAAGAAGTTTTAATAGAAATCTTATTGAGAATCTTTTACTTATGTTTAATGACAAGAGCATTAATAAAAAAGATGGCTCAATCATTTATTCCACACATTATTCAGAATTGCTTGATGCAGGTAGCAGATGTGACAACGTTAACGTCCTTCATAGATTTGACGACATCATTAGTATTAAAAATATGCATACTGACTATAATGTCAGAACGGACATGACAAAGAGCGCACAATTCAACCAAAACACCTTTGACACAATGGTTAATTATAATCATTTAATTCAATTAAAGGATTCTTTGAGAAATAGAGGCAATTAATATGATAGTTGTCGTTTGCGAAGGAAACTGCGAAGTTGATCTAATGTCATATTTGCTGAAAAACAATTTGCTTGTTTTTGGGTTTGATGACATTCTTGATCACCGCCCTTTTCATGCAAGACAACCTAAATTGATTATGCCGGTTTTAAATGTTTTAAATCCAGATGAAGACATTTTATTTTATCGCATAGGTGATACACTAACGGATGAATTCGACACTTCTTGTTTTGGCGAAATAAGAAAAGAGCATATTCAAATAGTGGATGTTTCCACAACACCAGAGATAGAAATCCTAATCATTTTATGTGAAGGACTCTATAGTGAGTATTTGAAATCAAAAAGTGTCGTCGGTCCCAAAGAATTTGTCAAACAAAAAGTAAAGGGCTATGAATCTTTTGAGAAGTACATTTGTTCTCATGATATTGTTTGGGCTATCAAAGAATACCGGAGGGTAAAAAAGCAAAAGAGAAAAGGCACCATTTTCCTTGCTGATTTATTAAAATAACAGAACATTAGAAATATAAAAAAAGAAGAGGATTATTTCTCTTCCTTCTCATCATATTTATCTAAATAGGAGTGATACACTCCTTTTTCTTTATATCCTAAGATCATATCTAGAGTGACATTATCTGCGGATTTAAAGATATTTTGTTCTACTTGAGGAATCTTCTTTCTTAGTTCTTTGATGAGCTCTTTTATTTCTCTTCTTCTAGAAGTAGTTTCTTTATTGATATCAGCGTCTTCTTCAGTAAATCTACAAGCGCAGTGGAGGAACTCTAATTCATTTCTTTTAGCAAAAGCAATGATATCTTTTTCTCTAATGTAATACATTGGTCTAATTAGTTCCATTCCAGGATAATTCGTTGAATGTAATTTAGGTAACATTGTTTGGAAGTTACCACTAGAAAGCATACTCATTAAGGTTGTTTCAATAACATCATCATAGTGATGTCCTAAAGCAATCTTATTACAACCATACTTTTTGGCGAGGTTATATAAGGCCCCTCTTCTCATCTTTGCACATAAGAAACATGGAGATTTATTTTGTAGCTCTGCAATTTTGAAGATATCTGTTTTTTCAATAACTGCAGGAATATCTAAAATTTTGAGATTCTTTTTAATTAAATCGAGATTCTTTTTGTTATATCCAGGATTCATCACTAAGTAAGTGATTTCAAAAGGAAAATCACTATATTCGTGAAGGATTTGGAAAAGCTTTGCCATAACAAAGGAATCTTTTCCTCCAGAAATACAAACACAGATGTGATCGTTTTCTTTTAATAGTTGATATTCTTTTATTCCTTTAACAAATCTTGACCAAAGCACTCTACGATAAGTAGTGGTTAAAGATTTAACATAAGAGTCATCTTTTCTCATATGAAGATTATTTTAGACAAATTAAAAGACCAAGTCCATAAACTTGGCCAGTTAATTCTATTATTTAGTTAGTGTAACTTGTTGAAGCGGCTTCTTCTTTAATTTGGTCAGTGATGTTATCAACCGCGATTACTAAAGCAACGAAGAAGGCTGGATCTAAGGAATCATCTAAATCTAAAGTGTAACTATCTCTTAATGAGATGTTTCTAGCGACATGACCGACTTCTTTATCGTTTAAAGTGATGTGATAATCGTGCATGATGAAATTTCCTCTAATGACTAATTTACCTAAATCACAAGTAACATCGTAATGGTCGTGGAAAGAGAAGATTTTTCTTCTTAATCTAGCGAGTTCGTTTTTACCAGTTTTGTCATAAATCATCGCGTAATGTGTGAAGAACTGCCAGAATTTGTTTCTAACGACATAGAGAACTTCTCCATCCATTGTTTGAACAAATTTCTTTTTAGTGAATGTCCAGAATTTACCTTTAACGTAATAGATTTCGTTTTCGTTCTCATCAGTGACTCTTGAGCCACCTCTAAGAGAAATCCATTTATTTCTAATGTTTAGTCTCATAACTTTTTACCTCAACTACTATAATACACAATTATGTAGATATTTTAATATCTTTTTATTTTGATGTTGTGATAAGATTATTAGCAATTTATGAGGGAAAAAGTATGAACGAAATCTTTGAACTAATTCAAAAAGAACAAGATCGACAAAATAATGGAATCGAACTAATCGCTAGTGAAAACTATACTTCTAAAGAAATTAGAGAAGCAGTGGGTAGCATTCTCACTAATAAATATGCGGAAGGATATCCTGGAAGAAGATATTATGGAGGATGTGAAGAAGTCGATGAAATCGAAAGAATCGCGATTAAAGAAGCGTGCAATCTTTTTGAATGTAAATTCGCTAACGTTCAACCTCATAGTGGTTCTCAAGCTAATGCAGCGGCGTATAGAGCCTTAATGCCTAATGGAGGAAAAGTTCTCTCCTTAGTCCTTAATGATGGAGGACACTTAACCCATGGCAGTGCTGTTTCTTTTTCCTCTCATTTTTATCAATTTGTTTTCTATCCACTTAACAAAGAAGGAAAGATGGATTATGAAACATTAAGAGAAATCGCTATTAAAGAGAAACCGAATGTCATCTTAAGTGGATTCTCTGCTTTCCCATATATCATCGATTTTAAAAAGATTAGAGAAATATGTGATGAAGTTGGTGCATCTATGATGGTCGATATGGCCCATATTGCAGGACTAGTCGCCACTCATAAACACCCGTCTCCAATTCCTTATGCTGATATTGTGACTTCTACTACTCACAAGACCTTAAGAGGCCCTAGAGGGGGTTTAATCCTCACTAATAGTGAAGAACTCATCAAGAAGATCAATAGTGCTGTCTTCCCATTTTATCAAGGTGGACCTTTAGAGCATGTGATCGCTGGAAAAGCGATTTGCTTTAAAGAAGCCCAAAGCGAAGACTTCAAAAAATATGTTGATGATTTAGTGAGAAACACTAAAGTGTGTAGTGAGACTCTTAGAAGTTTAGGAGCGAAAGCTACTGATACAGAAAATCATTTATTCTTATTAAACACTCTTGATAGTTTTGGTCTTACTGGATTAGAAGCCCAAAAGAAATTAGAAAGTATTGGAGTGACCACCAATAAGAATATGATCCCAGGAGATAAGTTAACTCCAAAAGAAACTAGTGGACTTCGTATTGGCTTTGCTGCAACCACAACTAGAGGATGTACAGAAAGCGATGCAAAGGCTATTGGAACATTAATCTATAATTACTTAAGTAACAAGATTAGTGATACTGAAGCAAAAGAAGAAGTATCTAGACTTGTCAAAAACTGGAAACTAATCCAAAATATCTAATAGTTTCCATTTGCTCGTATGGCGAAATTGGTAGACGCAGTAGACTCAAAATCTGCCGGGCGTGAGTCCGTGTCGGTTCGACTCCGACTACGAGCACCATCTAAGCGCAAGAATCCCTGATATAAATTGGGGATTTTTATTTTCTATCTAAAGCCTTTTTATTTATAAAAAGATATGTATTTATATTTCCCAAAATCAAAAATTGCTTAAAATTGGGAATTAATATATAATGTAGTCGAGGATAAAAATATGAAGCTTATCACAAGACCTTTTTACTTAGAAAACCTAATTAATGTCAAGGATATTCCGGATATCAAAATTATCACTGGTGTGAGAAGAAGTGGTAAATCAAAACTACTCGATGCCTTTTATGATTATTTGATTAATGACAAAGATAATAAAAACGTAATTCGTATTAAACTGAATCTTAAGAAATTTGAATCATTACTAAAACCTGATAATTTATATGATTATGTTGATAAAGCTTATGTTGATGGTGTTCCTAATTATTTGATTATTGATGAAATACAGGAATGTGTAGGTTTTGAAAGAGTAATTAATAGTTTATACGAGGAAGAAAGGTTTGATATTTATTTATCTGGATCAAATGCTTTTATGCTTTCAAGTGACTTAGCTACATTATTTGGTGGTCGATATTTTGATTTAAAAATGTACCCTT
>CAMOEI010000024.1 GCA_946612115.1 uncultured Caryophanales bacterium
AAATTTCCCAAACTTTTTTTCACTCAATAAAAAAGACCTACAAAGTAGGTCTAATATTTATAACTTTAGAATAGAGAAACTTTCTCAATAAATAGTTTCTTAACAGGAGCGTAACTATATCGATATAGTCCTTTAACAGGTCCATATTGTTTCAATAGCTCTAAATGTAACTTAGTTCCATATCCTTTATGTTTTGCAATTTGATATTGTGGGTATTTCTTATCTAATTCATAGCAAATATGATCTCTAGTCACTTTCGCCATAATGGAGGCGGCCGCAATACACATCGCTTTAGCGTCTCCATGAATTATTGCTTCATGAGGATCACCGTTAGTGAGTTTCATCGCGTCAGTAAGAACAAAGTCATATTTATGGTTTAACTTTGCTAACGCCATCTCCATCGCTTTTCTACTAGCTGCGTAAATATTAATTTCATCAATTTCTTCTGGAGAAATCTCCACTACCGCCCATGCTAAAGCGTTATCTTTAATGATTTGATAGGCTTCTTCTCTTTGTTTTTCACTTAACTGCTTAGAATCATTAATTAAATCTGAATGAAAATCACGAGGAAGAATAACCGCTCCAGCAACTACTGGACCTAGTAAACATCCTCTTCCAGCTTCATCACATCCAGCGATGTATTGAATATCTTTGTTGTAGTATTCGTTTTCTAAATCTAAACTCATAAAGATTCTAGAGAAGTTCTACCAAGTTTTCCTTCCTTAAATTCCTTAAGTAAAAGGATATGTGCTTTATCTAAATCCGGCTCTCCACTTCTTAATAATCCACGCTTTTTGGCAATAGCGTCAAAGACTAATTCAGGGTCAGATAAATCATCAATCTCAAAACGTGATTTTAAAGAATTTGGGTAGTTTTTGCATAGAAATTTCACTAAAAACCTCGCTAATTCGTCATTTGGAAGGATATCTTCTCTAATCGAACCTAATAACGCTAAATGGGTGGCTTTAGTCTTATCTTCATAATTCATTGGTAAAACTCCAGGGGTGTCTAAAAGAATGAAATCTTTGTTCACTTTGATATATTGTTCACCCCTAGTGTAACCAGGTTTATTTTGCACTCCAGCAGCATTTCTTTTTGCTAGTCGATTAATTAAGGAAGATTTACCAACATTAGGCACACCAATAATCATGCATTTAATCGGTTGAGGTTTCATTCCTCTGCTAGCGTCTTTTTTTCTTTTCTCTTCGCCTAATTTATTTATTTCATTAGAAATCATTTGAGTAGCTTTAGGTTCATTAAGATTTAAAACGAGAACTGATTGATTCTCTTTTTTAAAATGTTCCGCCCACTTTTTTGTCACTAATTCATCAGCGAGATCATATTTAGAGAGAACAATTAGTTTCTTTTTATTTGAAATTCGTTTTTCAAAATCAGGATTGATCGATGAAATAGGCGCTCTAGCGTCCAAAATCTCGATGACCACATCAACGAGTTTAATTTTGGCCTCAATTTCATTTAAGGCTTTCTTCATATGTCCAGGAAACCAGTGAATTTGTGTACTCATAACTAAAAGTTAAACATCCTTTTACTGAATTTCTTTTTGTTCTCAAGTTTCTTGGTTTGAGTGTTATATGTAGCAGTACCTTCAATAGCGACAACTTTGCCTTGAAGATTCTTTTTAGTTAATTTAGTGGATGAACCACCTTCGATAATGAATGTGTAGCAATCACTACTTCCACCCCAGTTATCTCCCATAAGGAAATACTCATCGTTTTGAAGTGTGTAATCATGAATTTGTCTATAAGAACCAAGTCTAGTGTGGAATATTCTTTTTCCATCTTTAAATGTAGTCACATTACTGACAAACTTTTCTTTTCCACCTAAATCAAAAGACATCTGACTAACATCGGACTTATATTGGTTTACATTCTTGCCGCTTTTAGTAGCGGTAAATGTGTATTCGTTAGCGGAAGAATTGTATGTGAGATTAATTGTTTCTCCAGGTAAACCCCAAATTCTTTTAATCTTGTAAACATCATCATCTTTTGTCCAAGGGTAAAAGGTAACAACAACATCAAATCTTTTAAGATTGTTGATTGCTTGCTTAGATGTATCACTAATCCCGTAGTGGTTTCTAAAATTAGAATCAGATGTTCCTCCAACTAAAGTAGGTAGCATTGAAGATCCACTGACATAGATCGTTGTGTAGTAATACGAATTGAAGATATACGCTCCAACAACGCAAACAATAACGGCAAAAGCTAAATAAAGTGTTGGGGTGAAAAACGCCCAAAACTTTGCTTTATTAAAAGGTTTCTTAGCTTTGCTTTCCATGCTTTTATATTAAGCGCTTATGTAATAAATGACAACAAAAAAGGAAGCCTATTGACTTCCTTTTGATTAAGATTCTTATTAAAGAACTTCCTTAATACGTGCTGCTTTACCAGAACGTTTGCGGATGTAAGTAATCTTGTTTCTTCTAACTTTACCATGTCTTAAGACTTCGATTCCCGCGATAGATGGGGAATGGACTGGGAAAGTTCTTTCAACACCGATGCCACTTGACATCTTACGAACGGTAAACGTAGCATTGACACCGCCACCTCTTCTTTGAATGACAACACCTTGGAATGCTTGGATTCTGGATTTGTTACCTTCAATAATACGAACAGAGACTCTGATTTCGTCACCAGATTTGAATTCTGGTAAATCTGTTCTGAGTTGGGATGCGGTAATCTCTTCAACTAATCTGTTGTTCATTTGTTACGCCTCCTAAGATAATTTGTTCTCTTGGTGTTCATTCTCAATTTCGACAGCGGAGCACCCGTAGCATTAAAACATGCTCGTTAATATTACCATGAGTAAAAAAGTTTGCAACTATTTATTTATAAAAAGAAAAATTTAAGTGTATAGCAATTTTGCTTGACACCATATTTTTATAGGCATACTATAGTAGAGCGATTTAGGAGGAAAACTAACATGGCAGTTAAAATTAGATTAACAAGAATTGGACGTCATAGCGACCCATTCTTTAGAATCGTTGCCGCTGATAGCAGATATTCTAGAGATGGAAGATACATTGAACAAATCGGTTATTTTGATCCACAAAAGGGTGTTGAAAACGCCGTTATCGATGAAGAATTAGCCTTAAAGTGGTTAGCCTTAGGTGCTACCCCATCCGATACAGTTAGAGCAATGTTCAACCGTAAAGGTCTCAACGCTAAAGCTGTTGAAGCAAAAAAAGGAAAATAATCCTATGGATTACGAGAAGATCATCCACAATTTGATCGATAGCATTGTTGAAGATCCAGCCTCGATTCTAATTAGAATTCAAGAAGGAAAAAGCAGTAATGATGTAGTCATTCTCATCGTTGCTGAGAAAAACGACACAGCTAGATTAATCGGTCATAAAGGAATTATTGCAAATTCATTAAGAGAGGTCGTTAGTATCGCTGGCAAAAGCGAAAACAAACACGTCCATCTCAAATTTGAATCATTCGATGAAGAAAAGGGTGAGTAATTCACTCTTTTTTCTAATTTATGGAATACTTAAAGCTCGGAACAATTAATGACACCTTTGGTTTAGATGGAACTCTTAAAATCTATTCCACCACTAACCAAGCAAATAAGAGATATCAACCTGGAAATAAGGCGTTTTTAGTTAACCCACAAGACAATGCAAAAGAAGAATACACCGTAGTTTCATTTAGACACTCTGGATTATTTGATTTTGTCAAGTTTGAAGAGGTTAATGATATCAATGCTGCACAGTCTAAGAAGGGTTATGAAGTACAAGTCGTTAAAAATAATAAAGACCTTGATGAAGGTAGCTATTACTATAGCGATTTAAGAGGCTGCAAAGTCTTTGATCAAGCAGGCAAAGAAATTGGTGTAGTTAAAGAAGTTGAAGAGTTTCCTGCGCAATTAACTTTAAGAGTCTCAAGAAGCAAAGGTCCAGACTTCTTTATTCCATTTATTAAACAATTTATAATAAAAGTAGATATTGAAAAGAAAGCTATTTTTGCAGAAATTATTGAAGGTTTGCTATGAAAATCACTATCTTAACACTCTTTCCAGAAATGTTTGATGGATTTACCACCAACTCAATTATTAAACGCGCTATTGCTAAAGGCGTTGTTGAAATTGAGATTGTCAATATCCGTGATTTTACCTTGGACAAATACGGAAGAGTAGATACTCCACCAATTGGAGGAGGTGCAGGCCTAATTATGAAGTGCCAGCCAATCGTTGATGCACTTAAAAAAGTTAAGACAAAAAGCTCTAAAACTCTTCTATTATCCCCAAGAGGATCTACATATACTCAAAATAAAGCAAAAGAGTTATCAAAAGAAGATCATGTTATCCTACTATGTGGACATTACGAAGGAATTGATGAACGCGTAAATAAATATGTAGATGAACAAGTATCAATTGGTGATTATATTCTCACTGGTGGAGAACTTGGTAGCATGGTTATTGCGGATTCAATTATTAGATTACTCGATGGAGCAATCGCTGAAGAGTCAACAGAACAAGAATCTTTTGAAAATGGTTTATTAGAGTATCCTCAATATACAGAACCATACGATTTTAACGGAGATAAAGTTCCAGATATTCTTTATAGCGGTAATCATCAAGCGATTGAAAAATGGAGAAGAAAGCAGTCTTTAAACCTCACCAAAGAAAATCGTCCTGATTTATTTGAAAAAGTTACTTTAAGTAAACAAGATAAAAAGTTATTAGAGGAAGGCAAAGAAAAAGCGAGTTGGGAACTCGCAGCGATTGAAAAGGGTAAAAAGTTTATAAAATAAACTTAGAAACCTCCAAATCCACCCATTCCATTCATTCCAGGTGGCATCTTGCCACTTTTTTTATACTGCTCCATCTTTTTCATTATGTCTTTCATGCCTTCATATTTCTTTATGACACGATTAACATCGCTAACTTGTTTTCCACTGCCATTAGCGATTCTTATTTTACGAGAATATTGTAAAACTTCTGGATTATGTCTTTCTTCGAATGTCATTGAATTGATGATAATTTCGAAGTTTTTCATTTCTTTTTCAGCAAAAGCTTGCTGTTCTGGAGTAATTTTAGGTGCTCCAGGAATAAGTTTTAACAATCCACCCAAAGAGCCAAGCTTTTGAACTTGTTTCATTTGATTAAGCATATCATCTAAATCAAATTTACCGCTCATCATCTTATGAGCTGCTCTTCTAGCTTCTTTTTCATCAATTTCGTCTTGGACTTTTTCAACAAAAGTCATGACATCGCCCATACCTAAAATACGGTCAGCCATACGGTCAGGATGGAAAATATCTAATTCATCAATCTTTTCACCAACACCAGAGAATTTAATTGGCACACCAGTCATGTGTTTAATAGATAAAGCTGCACCACCTCTAGCGTCACCATCTAACTTGGTCATAACAATACCAGTTAAATCTAATAAATCATCAAAGGCCTTAGCAACATTAACAGCGTCTTGACCACTCATTGCATCAACTACTAATAGAATTTCATCTGGTTCAACTTCTTTTTTAATGTTATTAAGTTCATTCATGAGTTGTTCATCAATAGCAATTCGACCAGCGGTATCGATAATCAAAACGTCATAGTGATCATCAAAAGCTTGCTTTTTAGCAAGTTTAGAAATCTCAACAGGAGAAATATTGGTTCCTTTATTAACAACAGGTACACCAACTTGCTTTGCAATTTGCTCTAATTGATC
>CAMOEI010000025.1 GCA_946612115.1 uncultured Caryophanales bacterium
AGCAAAGAGTATTACATCCAAGTAATGGATGAAGTACCTGTTGGCAAACATCTTGTTAATGAATACGATGCCTTACTAGCCGTTCCTGGTTCTTTTAAGAAAATAGCAGTCATTAATAAACCATTGTTAAGCTACACAAACAAAGATGGCATTCTAATAATTTCATTAGAGGAGTTCTTACTAAACCAAAATAGTCTTGATTTGTAAAATCTGTTTCCAAACGCCTGAATAGGCTTGCCATACTTTGTTTCGGGTAGTGGAAAAAGGATATCATTTGTTATTTTCACCAGTAAAAGGCTATACATATCTAATTTAGGTACATATTGAGACTGTAGTGAGTCTAAGACTAAAAGTGCAATAGCGCATCAAAAAAGGTTGGCAATTCCAACCTTTTATCTTTGTAATATTTAAACTAATTGTTTCTTAAATTAATCTTCCATCCATTCATAGCCGCAGTGTTTGCATTCGCACATATAGCCATTGACATCCCGTTTCCATTTAACGTTACCGGAATCACATTTTGGGCAAGTAAATGCTGGGGCGCTCGTGCATAAACCACCACCTGAAATAGTTTCAAGTTGCTCGTCAGTTAATTCAATGCCTTCTTTTTTAGCTATTGCTAAGAGTTCTTCATGGCTCTTGCAAGCTTTAACTTTGGCAACTTGTTCTTCGCTTAAACCTTTTAATAATTCTTTTTTCACAGAATCTCTTACTCTCTCCATTTAAATCCGCAACTTTGGCATTGGAATAGATTACCTTTGCCTTTCACTGCTTCAACTTTGTTGCTTCCGCATTCAGGGCAATCAAAAGGATTGATAAAATCTCCAATATCTGAAACAACGCTACAGGCTCCTCCACCACTAATAGCGGTGAGTTGTTCGTCTGTAAGTTCGATTCCCTCATCTTTTGCTAAGGCTAATAGGTCTTTGTGGTTTTTACATTCTTTAACTTTAGCGATTTGTTCATCAGTTAAACCTTTTAATAATTCTTTTTTCATTTCAAAGTTCTCCTTTGCTGGTATTAATCTATCACAAGCCTTGTCACAGAACTGCCACAAAGAAGAAATAATATTTAAAAAGCTACCTTTTAGGCAGCTTTGAATTGTGTGTATTTCTTGTTAGTTAATATCGAATTCCAAAGTAATCTAAATATGATTTAACTGTGTCTTGTCCATCTAAACATGTGTCGATAAGCCAGCCACGTTCCTTGTTCCAATTCTTAAGTCCACGATAATAGAACATCTTTTTACTATCCAAAATGATAAATGGAACAATATTGTTTTTAAGGCATTCTTTGAATGCAATCATACGTCCTACTCTTCCATTGCCGTCTTGGAACGGATGAATTCTTTCAAATTTAACATGGAATTCAACGATTTCTTCAAGAGTGTGGTTTTCTTTTTCATTGTATTCATCAACAAGTTTTTTCATTTCCTGAGGTACTAATCTAGGGAGTGTGGTTTCTATATCACCAACAGCGTTTGTTCTTCTTTTATAGTCACCAACTTTAAACCAAGGTAGTCTAGAATCAGATGTTCCAGTTTTTAAAATCCTATGTAGTTCCTTAATAAATGCCTCACTTAATTCATAATTGGCAAAATCAATCACTCTATCAATCATTGTGAAGTGATTTACAGTTTCAGCAATGTCATCAATTTTAAAAGTATCGTTAATATTTTCTACTCCAATAGTTCTGGTTTCAAAAATATATCTAGTTTGATCGTGAGTTAACTCACTACCTTCCATATGATTAGAGTTATAAGTTAAATCAATTTGAAATTTATGGTAGATACCACCTTTTATTCCGTATTTCTTTTCTTCTCTTAATCTCTCTAAGAGATAGTTTTTATTTTCCTTTTCGTTAATCCTAACTGGCTTTTTGGTTTCAGCAGGTATTTTCCAAACTCCACCTTCCATAATAGCGCCTTCAACTCTACCTAAGGCGCAGTAATTACGGACGCTTCTCTCGGATACGCTCCATAATATGGATGCTTCTTTAATAGTCATGTATTTATTCATAATTCTAGTTTATACTAATCGGCAAAAAACGCAATAGTTAGTGCAACTTTTATGAATTTTGCCGTTTAAAAATAAATGTAATAAGCCAGTAACCTAAATAAAACCTTGTGACACATTTATGACAAGCAAAATGTTAGAATGAATCAAAACAAGGAAAAGAAGTGTATGAAAGAAGAATTACTAAAGGGATTAACCAAAGAACAAATTGAAAAATTAAATAAATGTAAATCAAATAAAGAAATCTTAGCTTTAGCGAAAGAAGAAGGTATTGAACTAAGTAAAGAGCAACTAGACGCTGTTAGTGGTGGAGCCTGTGTTCCAGATGGAGATACTAGAAACCCAAGAAGATGTCCATTATGTCATCACACTAACACTAAACTAGTCAGTAAAAACGATATGGGTAGAATTGCCTGGGATGTTTATCTTTGCCTAGACTGTAAAGTTGAATATCGTATTGTTAATAATCAATATTAATTAATAAATTAATTATCAGCAGCGGGTCCCGCTGCTTTTTTCTTTTTGATTAAGTTATAAATTGAACTTTCCACTAAATAAGTGAGATAAGTTAATAAACAAATTAAAGAAACAAATAATAATAGATAAACAGGATAGCCCAATTTCTCTTGAACAATATTACCAATTGGTAAATTTGTGATCCTCGTAGGGTTAATAAAGAACATATTGATGAAATGAGGGTAGAAACTAACATTAATAATAATCGCGATCACTACTGTGATTAAAAAAGCAATCCAGGTGCGATAAACCGTGTTAAAAGAGATTTTTTCTCTATTCCATACATAAATAAACACTCCTAAGATAACTTGAGAGCCGTGATGAATTAAAGATTGAACATTCGTATAAATTAGATTAGACATCACCATATCTGTGTAGACACAAACTGCAAGTCCAGAGACTAAAGAGATAAAAGACATATATCCAATCGCTGCATCCACAATATGCGGATGTTTTTCTTTATTAACAAATAAAATGATTGGAACGAAATAATAAACCATTGAACAAATAGAAAATGGAAAATCTCTCACACTATATTCCCAATATGAAGGACTACCATAGTGGAAAGCTTTAAGTATCTGTTTTAAGATTTCTAAGACAATTAAAATAATCCAGAAGATGAATAAGATCCTCTTATAGTTCTTCTCACTAGTGTTTTTAAAAAACACTGAGATAAAAATAGTTAATCCAATAATTGGAATTAACATTAGTAAATGAAACCAAGAAAAAATTCCTGGTACTTCCATTTCACCTTGAAGAAAATGTAAGAACTCTTCCATTTGTTTTACTTCGATTACATGAGATTATTCTAATATTACAAAATCATGAATGATTTTTCATTTATTTTCTCTTGGAGCGATAATATTTTGAGTTAAACATTAAGAAAACATTAAGAAAAGTTAGAATAAATAAGAAAAGAACATTGAGGAGAAAATAGTTATATGAAAGAAATTAAATGCCCTGTTTGCGGCAACAAAGAATTTATTGAAGTCAAAGACACCTTAACAGATTGCCACGTTCATCATCAAGGTAAATGTTACTACTGCTCTGAATGTGGTTATGTAATGTGGTTCATGGAGGACCGAGTCAAAGACAATAAATAGGATTAAAAAAGCACCAACTTACCAAGATAAAAGGGCGGTTGGTGTTTTAATATGTCTTTAACATTTTTCTTTAATACGCATTCCCTGTTACAAGACACCCCGTACCAGGGAATAGGATATGCTTAAAAGACGCAAGCTTTCTTTGCGTTTATTATATTAATATAATAATCCGTTAATACAAAGTTGAATAGGTGACGACAATATGCTGTTTTTTTGATTATTCTTGAAAGAATATAATATCAAGTTATATAATGAAATCGAAAAAAAGGTAGCAATTAACCAAAAAGGAGATTTTATGATTGAACGTACAAAATATTTAAATCAACTTATTAATACAAAAAATAACGGATTTCCAAAGGTTATTACTGGTATCCGTAGATGCGGAAAGTCTTATCTCCTTAAGGATATATACACCAAGTATCTCAAAGAGGAGTGTCATGTCAGCGATAAGAACATTTTGGTTGTTGAATTAGATGATGATAAAAACACCGAATTAAGAAATCCTATTGCATTAGGAAAGTATGTTAGAGAGCATTGTAAAGGGAAAATTGATTGTTATGTCATTTTGGATGAAATTCAAAAAGTTTTGCCAATTATCAATCCTGCTTTCACTAATGGACAGATTATCTTAGCGAAAGATGGAGACGAAAACGTCATCACCTTCGTTGATGTTGTATTGGGTCTTTCTAGAGAACCTAACATTGATTTATATGTCACCGGCAGTAATTCAAAAATGCTTTCAAATGATATTGTTACCGAGTTTAGAGACAAAGCAACAAGAATCCATCTATCTCCTTTATCATTTGAAGAATACGCTAACTATAAAAAAGGGTATGCCCCAGAGATGATAAATGAGTACATGACATATGGTGGTATGCCTTTAGCGGTTTTAGAAGAGAATGAAGAAGAAAGAAAGAACTACCTTAAAGGTCTTTTCAAAACAACATATTTTAGTGATATCCTAGAACACAATAAGCTCAACAAAAGTGAAGCTCTCGATGAGCTGTGCGATATTATCAGTGATTCAGTTGGGGGGTTAATTAATTCCGAAAGAATATCAAACACCTATCAAAGCATCAAAAAAGAAACAATTGATAAGGACACTGTTACTAAATACATAAATTACTTTGTCGATGCATTTATTATCCAAGAAGCCACCAGATATGATGTTAAAGGAAGAAATGAAATTGGTGCATTAAGAAAATATTATTTCACAGATTTAGGTCTAAGAAACGCAAGACTCAATTTCTCTAAACCAGATGAAGGGCATATGCTGGAAAATATTATATTTAATGAACTTCTTTATAACGGATATTCGGTGAATGTTGGAACTTATGAAAGAGTGGAGCGAAATAAAGATAATAAGAATGTTAAAAAAACATATGAGATAGATTTTTTGGCCACAAAAGGAAACAGGATATTTTATGTTCAAGTGGCAGATGACATATCAAAGAATGAAACATTGGAAAGAGAAAAGAAACCATATAGCCACTTGAAAGACCCTATTCAAAAAATACTTGTTGTTAATAAGCCATTCAAAGAAATGAGAGATCCAGAAGGATATGTGCTTATTGGGATTGCTGATTTTTT
>CAMOEI010000026.1 GCA_946612115.1 uncultured Caryophanales bacterium
CTCTAAATTAGTACTTAAGTGGAAATTAATGGTGCCATTAGAAAGGAGTATGCCTGATGAATTATTCTAGAAAATATATTGAAACGTTAAACAAAGATAACAGTTTCATTCAAAACAATCTTGAAAAATAAAAGTGGTATCTATGGCGTATTCTAATAATCGCTATGTTCTTCATTTCATCCATTACGAGTCATATATTTAGTTTGTTATTTCAATAATAGAAATAATTTGATAATATACATACAGTTATTCTAAACGGGGAGTAGTGAATCCTTGAATTCGTCAACACAACTTCACAATAGTGAGTTCGGACCAAGGACCGATTAGGAGCAAGACCTTAGAATCCACTAAACACCGGAGGGAATTTTTTTATGGAAGAGAATATCAAACAAGAAAACTTCGTTAAAAAGAGTAGTGACGATTCTTTAAAATTACTCGAAAGTGACAAAGAAAAAGGTTTAACCAGTGAAGAAGCTAAAGCTAGATTAGAAAGATTTGGCCCTAATAAGCTTCAAGAACAAAAGAAGAAGAGTTGGATTCAAATCTTCTTTGAACAAATGGCTAATCCAATGATTTATGTCCTTTTTGGAGCAGTTGCTATTACAATTGCGGTTTCTACTTATGAAACAATTAAACATGGAAGTTTTGACTTCTTAAATGTTGGAGACTGGCCAGATGTTATTATCATCTTAGCGGTTGTCATTCTTAATTCGATTATTGGGACTGTTCAAGAGATTAAAGCCCAAACCTCTTTAGAGGCCTTAAAGCAATTATCTTCTCCTGAATCAACAGTTATTAGAGATGGTAAAAGATTTAAAGTTAAATCTAGTGAACTCGTTATCGGCGATATCGTTGTCTTAGAAGAAGGAGATACGATAGGTGCGGATCTCCGTTTAATTGAAGCGGTTAACTTAAAATGTGATGAATCTAGTTTAACTGGAGAAAGTGTTCCAGTGGAAAAAGATAGTTCAATCACCTTTAGTGAAGATGTGGCGATTGGCGATAGAGTGAATATGGCCTTTATGTCCACACCTGTTAGCTATGGTAGAGGTAAAGGTATAGTTGTTGCAACTGGCATGGATACCGAAATCGGTAAGATCGCAAAAGCGCTTGATACTGAAGAAGAGGAAGAAACACCTCTTCAAAAGGTTTTAGATAAATTATCTAAGTTCTTAGGAATTTTAACTTTAGCAATCGTTATTGCGGTTTTAATTATCGAAGTTATTTGGATTTTAGTTAGAGGTAACGGCTCTAATATTGATAAATGGATTGATGCAGTCTTAGAAGCCATTGCTTTAGCAGTTGCCGCTATTCCTGAAGGATTAGCAGCGGTTGTCACTATTGTTTTATCAATTGGTGTTCAAAGAATGGTTAAAGTTAACACGATTGTTAAAAAGTTACCATCCGTTGAAACTTTAGGAGCGGTTTCAATCGTTTGTAGTGATAAAACAGGTACTTTAACTCAAAATAAGATGACTGTTTTAGAAGCTTATGTTGACGGACAATATTTCAAAAGAGAAGAATTCTCTAAGAGTCACACTAATAATGATTTAAAACTTTTAGCGAAAGGTATGTCATTATGTAGTAATGCGACTGTTGACGAAGGATTATTTGGTGATCCAACTGAAATCGCTTTAGTGGTCTTCGCTAACGACTTTGATATGCATAAAAAGGATTTAGAAGAATCCACTCCTAGAATTGATGAATTACCATTTGATTCTGTGAGAAAAATGATGTCCACCAAACATCAAGAAGAAGGAAGAACTATTACTTACACCAAAGGTGCGTTAGATTCTATTCTTTCTAGAACCACTAAGATTTTAGAAAACGGTAAAGAAAGAAAAATCACTAAAGAAGATATCGATCATATCTATGAAATCAATAGTGAATTCTCCTTTAGAGCCTTACGTGTTCTCGCTTTAGCGTATAACAATAAAGATAAGATTGATGAACAAGACTTAGTCTTTGTTGGTTTAGTGGCGATGATTGACCCAGCTAGACCTGAAGCTAAACCTGCAGTTAGTAAATTTAAAACCGCTGGTATTACCACAATTATGATTACCGGTGACCATAAAGACACTGCTTTTGCAATTGCAAAAGAATTAGGTATTGCGGATAGTATTGATCAATGTGTCATGGGTAAAGATATCGATAACTTATCTGAAGAAGAACTTAGAGAGTTAGTGAAGAAAGTGAGAGTCTTCGCTCGTGTCTCTCCTGAAAATAAAACTAATATTGTTAAAGCCTTTAAGGCGAATGGACATATTTGTGCAATGACTGGAGACGGGGTTAATGACGCGCCAAGCTTAAAAGCGGCTGATATCGGTATTGCGATGGGTATTACTGGTACTGATGTTGCTAAAGGTGCTGCTGATATGGTTTTAGCGGATGATAACTTCGCTTCTATTGAAAAGGCTGTTGAAGAAGGAAGAGGAATCTTCACTAATATTAAGAAGACAATCATCTTCTTATTAAGTAGTAATATCGCTGAAGTTCTCGTCATGTTCTTCATCATCTTAGTGGGATTTGAAACTCCATTTATCGCGATTCACTTATTATGGATTAACTTAATTACTGATAGCTTACCTGCGATTGCCTTAGGTATGGATCCAAAAGACCCAGGTATCATGAATGAAAAGCCAAGAAATCCTAATGAAACAATCTTCGCTCATGGTGGACTAAGAGACACCATTATGCATGGAGCGTTTATCACTCTAGCAGTTATCATCGCCTATTTAAGTGCGTTCTGGCTTAACGGAATTACCACCTTTGAAGGTATTGCTCATATTGGAGACACTAATCCAGCAATCTTAATGCAAGCTCAAACAATGTCATTTACCGCGTTAGGATTTGCCGAATTAATCCACATGGTTTGTATGTCTAGTGTTGAACATAGTGCGTTCCGTGTTTTTAAAAATAAAAACTGGATGATGGCCTTAGCCTTTGTGGCTGGAGTTGGATTACAATTCTTTGTTGTTCTCACTCCTGGAGTTCAAGATGTCTTCAAGACCAGTTCTCTATCTTGGAAAGAATGGCTCATTACTGCTGCAGCAGCGTTTGTCCCATTACTCGCTCATGAGATTGAAGTGTTAATTAAACACATTAGTAGAAGACATAAATAATATTTACTTTAAAGTAAAACACCCCTTGTTTAATTCTTGGGGTTTTTTATTTTTATTTATGTATGTCTTTACAAATGTCTTTACAAAATATATGATAAAGTTATGAATAAGAATACGTTAATTAATTTAAGATTAAATCAGGAATTGAAGGAACAATTTCAAGAGATTGTTACTGGTGAAGGCTACACTATGTCTGAAGTTATTGAGGCCTCAATGAAAGATGTTGTTAATCGTGGGAAAATCCCAATTTATATTAGAAGTCATCTTGAATATAAACCAAACAATCTACCTTCTATTGTTTTTATCAAAAAGTGTATTGATGAAGTCATGAATAAATATGGCGAAAAGGTTCAAACAGTCTCTCTTTTCGGATCGTATTCAAAAGGCACCGCAACAAATAGAAGTGACATTGATTTATTTTTAGAGGTTGATGATGAGTTCAGCTTATTTGATTTGACTGAAATTCAATTAAAACTTGAAAAAGAACTTGGCAAGAAAACTGACTTATTATTACCAAATAAAGATGAACAGTTAATGAGCCAAATTCAAAGAGAAAAGATTCAACTATATGAGCGAAGGTCGTGATTTTGCACTAATTTTTCATATAAATGAAAGATACGATGAACTAAAAGATGAGTTTGCTAGAGTTGGTTCAGTATCAGAATTTTCATCCTCTGGTAGTTTAAGGAAAGCGATCTTATTCAATTTCTTCCAAATAGGTGAATTGATTAATCAATTATCTAAATCTTTTAAAATGTCGTTTGGCTACGACAATATTCAAAAAGTTGTCGCAGTTAGAAATAGAATAGTTCATGGTTATGGAAGCGTGGACGATGGCATTATTTTTTTAACTTTAAAAAAGGATCTTCCATTTTTCATGAAAGAATTAAATGATTTTTCTATTAACCGACTCTCTAAGATTAGAAAAGAATATATCAACAAGAGAATTGGTGTTTATATTAAGAGTAAAATATCTGAAAATAGGTATTTAGGTTACACCGATGAACTGTCTACATTAAGCGGAGAGTTTCAACAGGTTATTATTGAAGGAATTATTGAAAATAATCAGTCAAGGCAGCAATTTATTGTAAAAAGAATAGAACATGATATCTTCATTTGCGAATGAATTCCTTGATTTGGACACTTAAATCAGTTATATTTATCTTCGCTAGTTGGTCCCTTAGCTCAGCTGGTAGAGCAACTGACTCTTAATCAGTGGGTCAAAGGTTCGAATCCCTTAGGGATCACCAGTTAAAATACTAATCCTCGTGAAAACGGGGATTTTTATTTATTTAAATAAGCTATTCATTTATAATAGTGGAGCAAAGGAGAATAACCTTATGTTAATCGATGAACTTAAAGCTAATAATATCAAAGCGATGAAAGAAAGAGATAACGTCACTAGAGGTGTTCTAAGTGTCGTTATGAGCAAATATAAACTTCAAGAAGTTGAAGCTAAAGCCGCTGGTAAAGAAATTGGAGATAAAGAACTTCTAGCGATCATTCAAAAGACTTTAAAAGAATTATCCGATGAAAAAGAAGGATATGTTAAAGTCAATAATATTGAAAGAGTAAGTGATATTGCTAAACAAGAAGAAGTATTATCTTCTTATTTACCAAAGCAATTAAGCGAACAAGAAATTAGAGATATCATCAATTCTTTAGAAGATAAATCTGTTCCAAGCGTTATGAAACATTTCAAGATGAATTACGCGGGACAAGTTGATATGTCTCTTGTAAATTCTGTCTTACGTAGTTTATAATCATATCTCGGTGACAATCACCTAGATATATAGGGGTATCGTACAAAGGCAGTACAGCGGTCTCCAAAACCGTTAATGTGGGTTCGATTCCTACTACCCCTGCCA
>CAMOEI010000027.1 GCA_946612115.1 uncultured Caryophanales bacterium
GCCTCTACTTTAGATACGAGAATGATGATTTGGGATAACTCATATCAATTACTTCGAAATGGGTGGTGGCTCATCGGTAGAGGATTTGGTACATATAACTTAATGTTAATGCCGATGAATATCGCTAGCCATAATGATCCTGTTTTCCCTGGGCATTCCGCTTATGTTACTTTACTTGCAGAAGGCGGTATTTGGTTATTATTTGCCTATCTAGCCTTCCTTGGCTATATGAGCGTTATCATTTTCAAATGTTTTAAAAAGAATCCAGGGCTCACTATTGCGATGACTTTAGGAGTTCTAAGTTTTGTTTTATATTCATTTATCGAGGCAATCCATTATCTAGTCTATGTCTTCTTATTCCCAGTAATGGTTCTTTACTGTTCTGAAGTTAAGGAAATAGAAACCAAAGAAGAATAAAGTGGCATTTATTTAATTTAGGAAATATGCCAAAATGGCGTATTTTTTATTTGAAAAAAATGCCAAATCGTATATCATATAAATATGAGATTAAAAGAAGTTAGAAGATCATATGGCCTAACACAAAAAGAAGCTGCCTTATTAGTCGGAGTTCCTTTAAGAACTTATGTTAGATATGAAGATAAGGAAGAATATTCTGATCTTTATAAATATAACAAGATTCTTGAAGATCTTATCAATAAGAAAAAGATTGATGAGGAACATGGCATTTTAACTATCGACCAAATTAAATCTTCTGTTTTACCCGTTCTAGAGAAAAACGGCATCACCTATTGCTTTCTTTTTGGAAGCTATTCCAGAAATGAAGCTAGGGAGAATAGTGATGTTGATTTATTAATAAGAACAGATTTAACAGGTTTGGCGTTTTTAAATTTGATTGAAGAATTTAGAACAGCTCTACATAAGAAAGTTGATTTGCTAAGACTATGTGATATAGCATCTAATAACCCAATCTCATTAGAAATATTAAAAGAAGGAATTAAGATTAAATAAGAATCTAGCTTTATTTTTCTTAAGTGAATAGCAATAATCAGACCTATAAATAGGTCTTTTTTATTTTCAAAAAAATATTTTGGTTAATTTTTTAAAAATTCCGAAAAATCGCCCTATTAAATAAATAAGAGGAAACTCACCAACCTCATAAACATTGTTTTGTCTGCCGTAAACAAAACATTTATTGGAGATTATTATGAAAAAAAGAAATAAAAAGGCTCAATTAAAGAGAAAAAAAGAATTTAGATTTAAAGCAATAAAAGCAGTAATAAATGGAAAGAAAAAGATGATTCAAAGACACCCGGCCTATGTGTTTTTACAAAAGGGTAATGTGTTAATATACGTCCTTATAACTCATTCTGGCAAAGTGGAAAGCTATACTGTTATCCAATTGAGAAAGAACCCAAATCCTAAGGATCAAAGAGACTCGTTTTACATTGCTGAAATTAAAGAAGCTAATAAGGATTCATTTGGAAGAATAGTCAAAGGGTGGGAAATTGATGAACTGGATGATTTGGATATTAGAAGCCTCTACAAAAATAAAAAAAGATGATTCTGTCAATCAAGTAATTTCTTACCTGATTTCTGGACATGGGAGGACCAGGCTCCGCCAAATCATCTGCTATTATTAAATCAATTTGAAATAAAAAAATCAACAAAAAAAGTCAGCAAATTGCCGACTTTATGTTGGATTTTATTTATTTCCACTCATTAGTTCGTTGATGAATGGCACTTCAACGACTGGGTCTAATCTTGGGAATAATGGCTCACCCTTATTCACGGTTAAGTTATCAAGTAAGTGCTTATCGTGAACGTTTTCATAGAGCGCTTTTTCTTCGCTTAATCCAAGTTGAGTAAAGGCTTTATCAGAAGCAGTAACAAGAACTGGGTGATATAGTCTACTAGCGACAAATAAGGCTCTTGAGAGGTGATTCATAACACTAGCGAGCTCATCTACTTTTTCACTATCTTTTGCTAAAACCCATGGAGTGGTTTCATCGATATATTTATTTGCACGATTGACCAACTCATTAACATAAGTAAGCGCTTCAGTGATCTTTAAGTCATCCATGGCTTTTTCATAGCTATCAATGGTGAGTTCAATCATTGATTCTAAACTTCCATCAAAGTCAGTTTTTTGACCTTGATAGGCTGGAATAGTGCCTTGGAAGTATTTATTAATCATGCTGACGGTGCGGTTAAGTAGATTTCCATACGCGTTAGCGAGATCAACATTGATTCTTTCAACGAATTGTTCAGGAGAGAAACTACCATCACTACCGAAGTTAACTTCTCTAGCAAGATAATATCTCACCGCATCCACTCCATATTTTTCCACAAGTGGATATGGATCAACGACATTTCCTTTTGATTTAGACATTTTAGAGTCTTTCATCATAAGTAGTCCATGAACGAATTCTCGATCTGGTTTTCTAATTCCAAGTGATTCAAGGAACATTGGCCAATAAATCGCATGGAATCTAGTGATATCTGCCCCTAAGATATGAATAATTTCAGTTTCTTCATCTTCCCAGTATTTCTTAAATAAGGAATCATCTTTACTATCATATCCTAAAGCGGTGATGTAGTTAGTTAAAGCGTCTAACCAAACATAGACGACGTGTTTAGGATTTTCCACTACTGGGATTCCCCATGAGAATGATGTTCTACTGACACATAAATCATCTAAACCAGGTTTAATGAAGGTATTAATCATTTCATTTTTACGAGATTCTGGGATGAGGAATTTTGGATTCTCATCAAAGAATTTCATTAATGAATCAACATATTTACTAGTTTTGAAGAAATAGGCTTCTTCTTCCGCTTTTTGAACTGGTCGACCACAGTCTGGACATACTTTATCTGGTCCAGCTTGAGTGTCAGTCCAGAAAGATTCACAATATCTACAATACCAACCCTCGTATTTACCAAGGTAAATATCTCCTTTATTAAGCATTCTTGTAAAGATTTTTTGAACTGTTTCAGTGTGTCTAGTTTGGGTGGTTCTAATAAAATCATCATTACTAATTTTTAATAAATCCCAAAGCTTATAGAATCCTTCGACGATGTTATCGACGAATGCTTGAGGAGTAACTCCTGCTGCTTCAGCGTTTTTTTCAATCTTTAAGCCGTGTTCATCCGCGCCTGTGAGGAAATAGCATTCATAGCCCCTTTCTCTTTTGGAACGGGCAAAAATATCGGTTAAGGTTGTGCAATACGCATGACCGATATGAAGCTTGGCGCTTGGATAATAAATTGGGGTGGTAATATAAAATCTCTTTTTCATAGTTTTATTATATAAAAGAAACCGGTAACCCGGTTAATTTTATCTTATTTAAGTCCGTATTTACGGTTGAATCTGTCGATACGGCCATCAGCTTGAACGTATCTTTGTTTGCCAGTGTAGAATGGGTGGCAATTGCTGCAGGTATCCACTCTGATTTCTTTTTCAGTGGAACCGGTTTCAAATGTTGCTCCGCAAGAGACACAAGTGACTTTGCAGCGGTAATATTTTGGATGGATATCCTTTTTCATGTTTTTTACTCCTTCCGCCTAGAACCGTATGTCGTTCTAAGTAAGTTAACGTGAATGATATTATCACGAGATAATTTATTTAATCAACAATTAAATATATTTTATTTGTTCTGATATCCTTTTATTGCTTCATTTAAGTTCTCTTCTAATAGCTCTTCTAATGTTTTCTTTATAGGGAAGCAGATTCCTTCCTCTTCAATGATTCGATTAATTGCGTAATCAGGATCCATGGAGTGAAATACAACGTATCTATTAAAGAGCATTTTAGGATGAACTGCCTGAATTAGAAGTTTTGAAGAAATATTATATTTGTAGCACCAATATCTATAGATATATCCAGTCCAATATAGGACTTCAGGTGAGACGGAATGAGGGTTACCAAAAGATGATTGCCCATATTGCTCATTAATTTCTTCAACAAAGGTTTCATTTGAGGACACTTCTCCTAAAATAAGCATGTCATCAAATCTTTCAGCAAGTTTACTGTTCATAAACCTCATCACGAAAATATGAGGGGAATAATGACAAAAATCAGAATAATTTTCAAATAAAGATGCCTGCATTTTACATAAGCAAATGCCGTTAAAATCAATACTCCCCATCTTTAATAACCTCCGATAAATATTTCCCTTCTCTTAAATGTTCCTTATAAGCATTTACAATATAATCGTTTGTTCTTTTGATTCTGGTAATTTTTGTCTTGTATGCCTGTTCTCGCTCACTTTTACAGACATATAGTTGCTCTAATATTTTTATTTGACTGATTGCTCTTTCAGTCTTGAAAACAATTTGATTCCCTAATGAAAGTGCTTTTAAAGCGTGGATTGCCTGTTCGGTAGTAATTTGATAGTCAGAAAAGCTTTCAATAATGTTGAACATCCGATTATCCGCTATTGGGGCAATAATCACATCATATTTATCTAATTCTTTTTCAAGGTTCTTACAATATTTTGAATTTTGGAATTCTTTTAATAAACCTCTATTAAATGCAATAGCCATTAGCCATTCTATAGAAAGGTCAAAAGTTTTAATTTTTAATGCGTTGAAATCGACATCGATGATATATATTGGGCTTTTGTTGTTGCAAACAAAATCAAGTGATTGTTCATAGTTTTCTCCGGTGTAAAAGCCTTTGCCTAAATCAACTGATTTACGTGAATAATCTAATGAGATTTGTGTATCGATTATATTTTTACTTCCATGAAACACTAAGACTTCATGATGTTTACTATAGTAATTAACCTTGGCCTTATTTAGTTCAATTCCAGATTGATAAGCAAAAGAGTATATTTTCTCTAAAAGATCATCAGAAGGTTCGATTGATCCGTTTTCAATTCTTGATAATGTTTCTCTAGCAACACCGATATTATTAGCAAGTTTTTCAACAGTGATTCCTAGACTACTTGTGATTAATTTTAAATC
>CAMOEI010000028.1 GCA_946612115.1 uncultured Caryophanales bacterium
GCGATTATGGCGGATAAAGATAATAAAGACTATCAAGTATTCATCAAACACTGCAAATACTCTATTGATGATATGGATAAGATAAAAGTATAAATAAAACCTAAGGTTTTGAATTACCTTTAATAAATGATATAGTATTTAAGTATGAAAATAGCAGTAGACACATTAGGTGGAGATAACGGAAGTCAACCAATCGTTGAAGCGATTATAAATTTCCTCTTAAAAAATAGCGATGTAGAAATCATCGCTTATGGTAAAAAAGAAGAACTTCAACTTTTAGAAGGAAAATGTCAAATTGTGGACGCGAGAAATATCGTTCCAATGGAAGCAGGACCTCTAGATGTTTTAAGAATGAAAGATTCTTCGATGTATCAAGCGGTTTATAGCGCGAAAGATAATCCAGATATTGATGCGATTATCTCTTGTGGCTCTACTGGCGGATTTTTATCCGCTGCAACATTAATTTTAAAAACTATTCCTGGAGTTAATCGCGCTGCTTTAGTGGCCCCTTTCCCAACTTTAGTTAAAGGAAAGAAAACTGTTATTTTAGATATCGGCGCGAGCAATGAAAATTCTCCAGAAGAATTAGTCCAATTCGCGACAATGGGAGAATTATATTCTCGATACATTTTTAATGTTGAAAATCCTCAAGTTTACTTATTAAGTAACGGCACAGAAGCCGGTAAAGGATCTCCAACTAGTAAGCAAGCGTATAAATTATTAAAAGATAATCCATGTTTTAAAGGCAATGTTGAAGCTAGAGATGCGCTTCACGGAGACGCTGATGTTATTGTCACTGATGGCTTTACTGGTAATATCTTCCTTAAATCGAGTGAAGGTATGGCCAAGATGATGGCGGGACTAATGAAAAATGCCTTTAAGAAAAACTTATGGAGCAAAATTGGCTATTTACACGTTAGAAAAGGCATCAAAGAAATGAGTGAAACTATGGACTATAAGTCTACTGGTGGAGCAATGCTACTTGGAGTTAATGGAGTAGTAGTTAAGGCTCATGGAAATAGTGATGCATATTCATTTGAATGCGCTTTGAATGTCGCTAAAAAATTAGTCGATAGTGACATTGTTAATAAAATTAAGGAAGGAGTGAAACTATAATGACTGAAAAGACCGCTCTTTTCTTTAAAGAAAGGAATATCATTCCTAAAGATACTTCTGTTTACGATTTAGCGTTGACTCATCCTTCTTGCAATAATGAGAACAACACAAAACATCAAGACTATGAAAGATTAGAATTTATCGGTGACAGTGTCATTGGTTTTGTTACCGCTGACATTATTTTCAAAACCCATCCTAATCTTGATCAAGGTGTGATGAGCAAATTAAGAAGTCATTTAGTTTGCTCTAAATCTTTAGCTTCTTTAGCTAGACAAGTTGAATTATTCAAATATATCAATATCGGACACTCTATTACCCAAGAGCAATTAAAAAAGAGCGATAAGATTTTAGAAGATGTTTTTGAAGCAGTTACTGGAGCAATCTATTTGGATTTAGGATTAGAAGTTGCTTCTAAATACTTGCATCAATTCTTTCAACCTCTAGTGGACGAATTTGATCCAGATGATATCATCGATCCAAAAACAAAACTTCAAGAAGATATCCAAGCCGAATATCGTGACTCAGTTAGATATAACTTAGAAGATGAATATGGCCCTGCTCACGACCGTACATTTGTCGTGTCAGTTAGTTTTAATAATATCGTTTTAGGCAAAGGAATTGGAAAAAGCAAAAAAGCCGCTGAAGAAGCTGCTGCAAGAGATGCCTTGAGCAAAAGGAGTATTTAATGGGCTTATTTTCTTTTCTAAAAGAAAAGTTTTCAAAAAAGAAGACCGACGAAGTTGAAACCTATCAAGAAGGTATGGCGAAATCTCGCCAGAATTTTTCTAATAAGCTCAAAGTTTTAAATAAGAAATATAAAAAAGTTAATCAAGAATACTTTGAAGAACTCGAAGAAATTCTTATTGAAAGTGATGTTGGAGTCAAATTAACTCTACAAATTATTGAAGAAGTCTTAGAAGAAAGTAAAGCTAAAAAGATTACTGATTCTGAACAAATCTTTGAAATATTAATTGACCATATGTTTAAAGGATATATGGATAAAGGCGAACAATTAACTGATGTTAGATTTGTTAATGACGTCCCAACTGTTTTACTTGTTGTTGGAGTTAATGGAGTTGGTAAAACCACCACAATCGCTAAACTTGCTCATAGATATCAAAATATGGGTAAAAAAGTTTTATTAGCCGCCTGTGATACCTTTAGAGCAGGAGCGGCTGAACAACTTCAAATCTGGAGTGATAGATTAGGCGTTTCATTAGTTAAAGGACCATATAATTCTGATCCAAGTTCTGTCGCGTATGACGCGCTTAGCAAAGCTAAAAAAGAAAATTATGATTTAGTCATTGTTGATGTTGCTGGTAGATTACAAAATAAACAATATTTAATGGATGAATTGTCTAAATTAAAAAGAGTCATGACTAAAGTTATTCCCGACGCGCCTCATGAATCATTCTTAATTATTGATGCAACAACAGGACAAAATGGTGTTGTTCAAGCAAAAGCTTTTTCTGAAATCACTAATCTTACTGGTGTAGTCATCACTAAAATGGATGGCACTAGTAAAGGTGGAATCATTCTTTCGATTAGAGATGAATTACACACCCCTGTTAGATTTATTGGATTAGGTGAAAAACTAGATGATTTAAAAGAATTCGATTTAGAAAGCTATATTTATGGGCTTTGTGAAGGAGAAGATAATGGAACAAATTGAGAAGAAAATCCGTTATTCTAAATTGATGTCTATTTATGGTAGTCTTTTATCCTACTCACAAAGAGAAATTGGTAGTGATTATTTTATCTATGATTTATCAATTAGCGAGATTGCAGAATCTAGAAATGTTTCTCGTAGTGCGGTAGAAGATGCGATTAGTAAAGCTAGTAAGAAATTAGATGAATTTGAAGATAAAATGCACGTATTAAAAAGAAATGAAAACATTATGAAAATTACATCAAAACTCAAGCAAAAAGCATTGAATTGCAGCGAAATTGATGAAATTTCCGCTATAGAAGAGGAACTTGATTATGGCATTTGAAGCACTTGGTGAGAAACTTCAAAGAATCTTTAAGCACTTGCGTGGTCAAGCTCGTTTAACTGAGTCCAATATGGACGAAATGTTAAAGGAAATTAGAGTGGCTTTACTTGAAGCTGATGTAAACTACAAAGTTGTTAAAGAATTCATCTCTAATGTCAAAGAAAAGGCTATTGGACAAGATGTTTTAACTAAATTAAATCCTAGTCAAATGATCACCAAGATTGTTCATGATGAATTAGAGACTCTTTTAGGTGATGAAAATAACGAAATTAAATATAACAATAATAAGCCAAC
>CAMOEI010000029.1 GCA_946612115.1 uncultured Caryophanales bacterium
CCTCTTAATTGATGTAAAGAAGCTAGACCAAAATTATTAGCGTCATAAATAATCATTGTGTTCGCACTTTTAACATCGATGCCAACCTCAATAACTTGAGTGGTAACAAGAAGATCGACGTCTCCAAAAGCAAAATTATTTAAGACTTCATCTTTCTCGTTAGATTTCAAATTTCCGTGCAAAAGTCCGACTTTTGCGCCATATTTAATAACAAATCGGGCAAAAAGCTGCTCAACTGAGTATTTGCCATTTTCGCGATATTCAATCGCAGGAGCAACTACATAAATCTTCCGATTATTGCTCAAAGCTTCATCACAAGTTTTGAAAATTAATTCATCATCACTAGAGACGATTTTAGTCTTAACATCTCTTTTAACGTTAGGGAAAACATATAAAGTTGAGATCGATAAATCTCCATAAATCGATAAGGCTAAACTTCTAGGAATAGGGGTAGCAGACATCATTAATAAATCAGCGTGTTCTCCTTTATCCATTAGAGCTTTTCTTTGGTTAACTCCAAAACGATGTTGTTCATCAATGATTACTAATCCTAAAGAAGAATATTGAACGGCCTTAGTAAATAAAGCATGTGTACCGATAATAATATCGTAATATCCATCTTTAATATCATCATATAAAATGCGTTTTTCACTTTGCGGAGTGCTACCAGTTAATAAAGCAATTTTTAGTTTAGTATCCTTAAATAATTTTTTAGCGTTTTCATAATGTTGTTTGGCTAAAACATCAGTAGGGGCCATAATTACACCTTGGTCACCTCTAACGTGATTCGCGTATAAAGCGATAAATGAGACTAACGTTTTACCTGTTCCAACATCTCCTTGAAGTAATCGGTACATCAAAGAAGATTGATTCATGTCTTCAATTATTTCTTCTGAAGCCACTTTTTGATCTTCAGTTAATTCATATGGAAGAGTATCTAAAAACTCTTTGCAGCTAGATAAGTCAATTGGTTCTTTCTTTATCTTAGATAAAGATTTATTTTCTTCTCTAATTAATTGGTTCTTAAAAGAAAACTCTAAAGCTTCTTCATATTTTAGATATCTTAAAGATTGTCGAATATCTTCACTAGTTACAGGATTATGAGCTTTTTTAAGAGCCTCTTCTCTAGAGATTAATTTATATTTCTTTCTGAAAGGATATGGTACATAAGAATAAATATGTCCTTCGACATTATTAAAGGCTCTATTAACTAATGCGACATAATCTTTATTAGCGAATCCTTCAGGAAGAGAATAGACTGGTCGAAGAACTTTATCTTTAGATAACTCTCCTAAATAGCAATTAACTAAATTAATACAGTTTCTTTTCTTATCGTAAGTACCTGTAATCGTATAATACTTATTTATTTCTATGGTCTTTAATAAATATTCTCGGTTATAAGCGACAACATTAAACATTGTCTTTTTATCGGTCAAGATATCAAAAGTAACAATCTTTATTCTTCTAGCGATAACTTTTCTAGGAAGAGAAATCACCTTTGCTAAAACAGTGACTTTTTGTTTATCCACTAAATTTTTTTCTTCGGTTAATGAATAATCATCGTATCTTCTTGGAAGATGATTAATCACATCATAAAAAGAATAGATTCCCATCTTATATAAGTAAGTATTTAATCTAGGGGATTTAGTTAACTTTTCCATATAAGAAAAAAGCAATCAAACGATTGCTATTCCACACTGATAATGAAGGAATAAACGTTTTGATTTCCTTCTTTAATATCAAGATTTAAATCTGGATATTTAGCCTCGATGGCTTTTTTAGTTTCAAACATCTCTTCTCTTTTAACATCTTCACCTAAGAAGATAGTAAGAATCGCACTATCATCATCAATCATTTGATCTAATAGATTAAGAAGAGTTTCAAATTTATCTTTAGTCGCTGTAACGATATCTTTAGCAAAAATTCCGATAAAGTCGTCTTTAGCAATTTTTAGTCCATTAATTTCGCAATCTCTAATTGAGAAAGTGACTTCTCCAGATTTAACTTGTTTTAAAGAATATTTCATATTCTTAAGGTTATCTTCTGGAGTTGATTCATTAGAGAAATTCATCGCCGCGATAATTCCTTGAGGAATGGTTTTAGAAGGAATAACATAAACGTTTTTACCTTCTTCCATAGCGATATCTGCAGCTTGAGAAGCAGCCATTACAATATTGCCATTATTTGGAAGGATAAAGATATTTGTCGCATTGATCTTTTTTAATACTGCTAAGAAATCTTCGCTAGATGGATTCATTGTTTGCCCACCACTAACGATATAATTAACGCCGAGTTCTTTAAAATAATCGGAGATTCCGCTACCGCTACTAACAGCAACAATCGCGTTTTCGACTTTTTCAGAGCTTTCAGCAATATCTTCTTCCTCTTTTTCTTCTTCAACTAAATCGGTATGAGCTTCAACTTGAGCACCACTTTCTAAAGCGTGATGTTGTTCGGTCATATTTTCAATTTTGAGTTTTAAGAATTCACCATACTGTTGAGCGTAATTTAAAATTTCTCCAGGAGTTAAAGTATGAACGTGGACTTTAACGATGTCATCATCTTTAACAACCACTAGTGAGTTACCGTGATTAGATAGCCATTCGGTAAATCTTTTCTCATTAAAAATCTTTTTAACAGAATCAGGACCTAATGACATGATAAATTCGGTGCAGTATCCAAATTCTTCTTCATCAAGGGCTTTAGCAGCCGCCATTGAGATATTAGAAGCATTAAGTTCTTTAGTATTTCGATTAACGAATTGACCAATAGAGGCCAAATACATACCTTCGATAATTCTTACTAAACCAGTTCCACCAGAGTCGACAACACCAACTTCTTTAAGAATTGGTAAAAGTTCAGGGGTTCTATTTAAAGAGGAATTAGCTTCTTTAAGAAGAATCTCTAAAGTCTTTTCAATCGACATTCCTTCTCTAACTTTTTTACCTAAAGCGGCACTAGATTCTCT
>CAMOEI010000030.1 GCA_946612115.1 uncultured Caryophanales bacterium
TTCTTCTTGTTATTAATGATTTATTATATGAATATAATAAGTGATAGATGTTATCACTCTTTTAGTCGTAGACACGCTACAGTCTCAACATGAAAAGTTCTTGGGAACATATCCACTGGTTGAACTTCTTCAATGTTGAATGTGTCTTTGAATAATTCCAAGTCTCTCGCTAAGGTTGATGGTTCACAAGAGATATAGATAACTCTACTTGGTTTAATTTTCTTAACTGCATTAATGAATTCTTTTGTGCTTCCTTTTCTTGGAGGGTCCATGATGACAACATCCACTTTTGGAAGCACTTTATTGATGTAATCTGTACAGTCATCATTAATTATTTCGATGTTAGAAATGTTGTTTCTTTTAGCGTTATTTATTCCGTTAATCACTGCGGATTTTTCTAGTTCTACTGAGATCACTTTTTTCACATCTTTACTAGCAAGTAGTCCAATGGTGCACACTCCAGCGTAAGCATCTAAAACAACGTCATTTTTGCTCAATTTTGCAAAATTTAAGGCGGTTTTGTAGAGTTTTTCGACTTGAATTGGGTTTACTTGAAAGAAACTTTTTGAGGACACTGCAAACTTCAAACCTAGTATTTCATCAATGATAAAACCTTTGCCAAATAGGACTTTTTCTTTCTCTCCTAAAATGACATTTGTGTCTCTTTTATTTGTGTTTTGAATAACTGTAGAAATCTCTGGGTGAAGTTTAGTTAATTTAGTGATGAAATTATTCCTTCCTGGGAATGATTCAACATTACTAACAAGAACCACCATGACTTCATTAGTGAGTTTACTCGTTCTAATTAAAACGTGACGAATGATTCCAGTGAAACGATCTTCATCATATGGTTCAATTCTAAATTCTTCCATCAGCTTAGCGATGTCAGCCAAGATTGGACCAGCTTTCTTATCTTCGATGTAGCACTGCTTAATTGGAATAATTTTATGAGTTCTAGATTTATAAAAGCCGTAGATGATGTGACCACGATCTTTACCAAATGGAATTTGAATCTTATTTCGATAGTAATATGGTTCTTCCATTCCAATAACATCGTTAACTTTTACGTTATCGATATGGCCGATACGTTTTAAATCTTCTTCGACTTTATGCTTTTTGTATCTTAGTTCGTATTCATAAGAGGCATTTTGAAATGTACAACCTCCACACGCTGTAGAAATTGGACAAAGTGGATTGATTCTTTCTTTAGAAAAAGAGAGGAGTTTTTTGATTTTGCCATACCCCACTCCATTACGGACATAAGTCACTTCTATTTCGGCTTCTTCTCCAATTAATAAAGAATCGACAAAAATGACTCCATAGACAGTCTTAATAATCCCTTTTCCTTCACTGGAGAGATCGACACATTTTCCTTTGATGATATTGCTCTTATTCATTCCTATTAATTTTAGTCCATTACAATTTTTATATAAATGTTTTCTTAAAAACATAAATAAATTACAATAATGACTATGCAAAAGGGAAATGGATTTAGATTTTCAGACCTCGCTTTACTAGTTGGAGTTGGGGCCTTTATTATCTTTATGGTCTATGGACAAATGTATATGTTCCATCAAGATCCAAGCAAGATTAATTTCTCTGTTGGCACTGCAACACTTATTTTCTCTTTTGGAATGATTGCCTTTATTTGCTTTTTAGTGGGTGAGGCAATTAGAAAAAATAAAGCCCACTGGCTTATTACGTTGTTGTTTATTGGTCTCACTATTGTGGGACTCGTTCCAATCATTCTATCTAAAGATAGTTTCACTTTTAATGAGATTACTGTGAGTCTTAGATATGAAAATAAAATCATCTTCGTCTACGAATTAGTGATGATGATGACTTTTATCTATTCTGGAATCTTTGTCTTATCGAGAAGATTCCACTCATATGGCTTTTTAATTGTCTTATCTTATATCGTCTTTGCCTTTGTCACATCTATCGCTATTTATTCCTATGTTAAGGAATATGAGAATATCGCTAATTATTTCTTAGTGTTATTTGGTTATAAAGAGGGAACATTAACTCCAGTTATTTCATATATGATTAACCCTAATGCTGTAGGTATGGCGATGTTAGTGGGTATCATCTTTGCTTTTATCGCTCATGCGGTTAAGCCTCATTGGTGGTATTACCCTATCGCTTTATTTTTCTTACTTAACTTAATGTTAACTTATTGTCGAGGAAGTATCGCTTTAGGTGTTTTAGTGTTCATCATCTTTGTTTATTATCGCTTAATCATTACTTTTAAAAAGCATAAGGTGAGAAACATAGTTCTAATTTGTTTATATTCCACTTTGATTGTTGGAGTAGGTGTTATCTTTGGAATTACTATTGCTTTAAAAGGAAGCTTCTTGCCTCACTTACATCACGCTTTAGATATGATCACTAATAGTGGCACCTTAGAATCTCGAGTGGATATTTATAAGGATTGCTTTGCAATATTAAAAATAGATAACGGTTATATTTTAGGTAGAGGATTTGGAATTATAAATTTAATACTCACTAATGTGCACGGACATAATAGCTATGTCTTGCCAACACATAACGCTTTTATTGGGGTATTAGGAGAAGGTGGAATTCCTTTTGTTGCGGGTTATTTAGGTTTAACTATTTACGCCTATGTTATGGCCTTTAAAACATTTAAGAAATCCAAAGATTTAACATTTATTTCTATTCTTGCAATTACTGCTTTTTTAGCCTATTCGGTTATTGAAACAATTCAATATGTTATGTATTTGTTTATCTTTATCTTATTGATGGTAAGACATGTCACTAAGGTGAAATGCTTTGGTGTGTTATAATAGGAGATGAAAGAAGTTATTATTATGAAAAAATCA